>NZ_SSMW01000082.1 GCF_004799405.1 Bradyrhizobium sp. | reverse complement strand
CCTACTAAATTCGCAAATTTCCCTGTTAAATTCCCTGTTAGCAGGGAATTTGGCTGGAGACGGGTGCGCTCAGCACTGCGTCGCCAGCCAAGCAGTCGCTCAACTTGAGATGGTATACAAATAAATGTCGAATACCCCTGAAAATAGGGGTTTTTGGCAGGCCATGGGCCAGTCTCTAGCCTCCGGATTTGCGCAATCTCTGGGCGAAATTGCCGAAATTCTCTGATGAATATTTGAAATATTCCCGTTTTTGAGAGACGCCGGCCGGAGACGGGGTGCGATCACCACTGCGTGCTGTGGGCGGCAGCAGGATGCAAAGCACATTTCATGGAAGTGCTGTCACTTCCGCTAGTGACCCTGGCTGTATGAAAACGCGGTGACCAGGCTCCGCAGGCGCTGCCAAGTAATGAACAAAGAAGCGGGAGTAACGCAGCGCAGCTTCTCGCGGAGCTAACAGGTCTTTTGCTGCAAATGCTGGGTACAGGTGCACGTCGTCGTCGAGGTCGAGAATTTGACGTCGTAGTACGCCGGGCCGCTCGAGTTCGCGGGGCTGTTGGTCGAACAGCGCGGAAACAGCCAATAGCTGTCCCCAAGATTGACAGTCCCGCTGATCGTGTACCCGAGATTGGGTGTAAAGGCGTAGCTGACTTCACTCACGATGAACGAAACCTGGTCGTTTTGATTGTTGGCATTGTTTGCATTGCCCACCGTTCCGTTGAGCGATGCCGGCCGTGTCAGGGCTGCGTAGAGTCCGTTTGTGCCCAAACTGGTCCTTCCCGCTCCAAAGCTTGATCCGTTGTATGACTGACTCCATCGAAGGGTCAGGTTGCCATTGGCGTCGCTGGAGACTTCGGACACCGTAATCAGGAGTTGGCCATTGTCGACGTGATACGGTGCAATGATGGAGGTCGCACCGGTCAGAATGTTCTGCATCGAGGCCGTGCTGAGCGACGTGTTCTGCGTGACCATGTCGGCGACAGAATGTGCAGTGGCGCTGACCTTGACGTTGATCGCCATTCCGTCTCCGAGTTCGGCGCCGCCGACCAACAACACCAGCATGAACGGCACTACAATGGCGAACTCCGTCGCTGCGACGCCATCGGCGGCGGTCGGAAATCTCCGTAGGCGAAACAACGGTGCGGTCAAAGGTTAATCCCCCTACGGAATGGCCGGTTCGTTCTGGAAAGCGGCGGATGCCATGATCTCCCGGCTGCCGTTAGCTTGGTTGCCCCAGTTGAAAGCGAGGGGGCCGAAGAAAACCGGCCAGAGATACATCACGCGGACGACAACGATATCGCCTGCATTTCCGGGATTGTATTGCCAATTATTGTTGACATTCCCGCTGCTGTCATAGGTCAACGTCGGCATCGCGATATTGGTTGACGACCAGTTGTTGGCAACCTGTACGTCGACCATCAAGCCCGAGCAGTTGAAAAGGACGTTGGCGTTATTGCACACGGTCTGGTGAAATGCCGCCATGGCTGCGGCGGAGCTCAGGCTCGCATCCAGGGTTTGCACCTGCCCGGTCAGAACTTGGCGGGTTGACGCCCGGACCGCGTTCTGAAGCACCGACTGTGCAAAGAAAAGAAGAAACGTCTGGATCAGACCTGCGATCAAGGCAAGAAACGGCGCGGCAATCAGTGCGAATTCGACCGCCGTGGCGCCCTCGCTGTGCCTGATGAAGCCGCCGAAACGATTGCGGGGTCTCGTCGCCTTTGCGGATTCCACTGGGGCCATGACGGTTCTTTTTACTGCGTGAGGCTGGCGGTGCTGGACGCAACCTTGATGAAAAGGTTTGTCAGCGCCGTCGAGATATCGCCGCCGGTTGTCACGTCGGAGAAGAAGCCAGGCGAGGCGCACGCCTGGAGATTCTGCGCGATCTGGCCGGTTGCGGAAGTTGGACCGTCGTAGGGGTTAACCCAGCTCATGTACCAGCTATCCGTAATATTTTGGCTGGGACCGAGATTGATAAGTTGCAGATACTCCGTGTAGAGGATAGCGATCTTAATTCCCCGGTTCTTGATGGTGGTGCACATCGTCGTGTCGAGCGGCTGCTGGCATCTACTGTTGGAGGCGAAAGTCGCGTTGGGGCAACTTGAGACGATCTTGTCTTCGACGCCGTCGGTAACAAGGAATACCACCTCCTGGGGCGTGTCTCCCGTCGAATTGCTGCCAAGGCCTGGGTTCGGCATGATGCTGTTCAGGCTGGAGAGCGCGCCGGCGATGTCGGTACCGTAGTCGGTGTTGCAGGACGATGAAGTGACGCAGTTCTGGTAGAGTATCGACATCAGCGCAATGTTGGAAACCTGGGTTCCGGCGCTCGTCGGGCTGGTCAGCGTCGCTAATGTGTTCAAGCCGGTGTCGAAGGTATAAAGCGCCGCTTTATATGTGGTGTTGTTCAGGGCCGACATGCACTGCATGACGCCGCCCGATATGCCCGACTGGGGGCAGTTCGTCCATGTATTGAGTAACTGGTTGACGGCACTTGTCACGAGATCGATCCGCAAGGTGATACTGTTGTTACGTGCGATCGTGAGGTTATCCTTGGTCCCGCCGTCGTGAGATATATTGGTCTCATGACAGGCGAAGCCGCAATTCTGCGAGGATGATGCCGACTGTTTCGAGGGCGCAGTGGCCGAGATGAGATTGTTGATGTCGGTTAGGGTCGCGCCGATTCCCATCGACGGCGAGTCGTCCATGAGCAGGTAGAAATTCATATTGGGCGCGCTCGCCGCCTGCGCCGTCGCCGTGCCATTGATCGGCCACGACGCGGTATTCACGAGCACTTTGGGAAAATTATTGAGGGATGCGGCGCTGTATGAAACCGAGACGGTGCGCTGAAGTCCCAAATCGGTGATGGTGATCGTGGGCGTCGGTGTCGCGACCAAGCCGGGAATATTGTTTGCCACTGACATAAAGATCGCGTTAGCGGTGCTTTGGGCCACCGTATCGGATTGCATCAGCATGGCGGGTCTCACCGCCGCAATTGCGGCGGCGTCGGCAGCCGCGTCCAATTGCTCCTTCTTGTGCATCGCCTGGCTGAAATCCAGCGTCATGCCCAGCAGAAAGATGATCGGAACCATCGTGAGCGCAGTGATCACGGCGACATTCGCCTTGCGATCTCTAGCGAAGCGATACAACCAAACACGATGCATAATTTTTATCCTAATCGCCGTCGGTCGGGGCAGAGGCAATTCTGGATTTCAAGCATCGGACAGGAAACGGCGAAGAGTAGCCCCCGCCGATCTCTCGGCAGAGCGGAATTCTGAAGATCAGCTGTTAAGCAATGCTTACTCGCATTGCGCGAACACGGAGGACCAGAGAATCCGCCGGTACGAGATTAAGGCGGCATCACTAATGAAGCACAAACATTCGGATAATGCAGACCATCTTGTAAGTTTTGCGTTAACCTTTCTTGTAAGTCCTATGTCAGCGCTTACTAAGTAAGCTCGCTTTTTGGCGGGGCTTCGACGGTCGACCGGCTTGTGACAATGTCATCGGCGCCAATCCCGATCCAATTGCCGGACCATTTATCTAGGAGCGAGCCGGAAACATAGAAGGTTCCCCGTCAGAGGCCCTGGTCTCGGATCCCCGTGTCGACAAGGTCAGCTTCACTGGCTCCAATGCGGCGGGAAGGCGGATAGCGTCAATCTGCAGCCAACGCAGGCGCGCGTCACGCTTGAGCTCGGCGGTAAGTCGGCCGGTCTGATTCTCGAAGATTATGATATCGAAAAGGCGGCGGAAACAATCTCGAAATCTGCGCGCATCCTGACGGGCCAAATCTGCTATTCAGTAACGCGACTAATAGTTGACCGTAGTCGACATGATGACTTCGTGGAAGCGCTCAGCGGTTCCTTCAGCAAGATACGCGTCGGCGATCCCTATGATACAGCCATGGAGATGGGTCCGCTGGCAACGGCGCGACAACGCGACCGTGTCGAAGGCTATATTGCGAAGGGGCGTAAGGAGGGCGCGCTTCTAGCGACGGGCGGAGGTCGTCCAGCGCACCTGAATCGCGGCTTTTTCATCGAGCCGACCGTATTCGGAAACGTCGACAATCGTTCGACGATCGCTCAGGAGGAAATCTTCGGTCCTCTGAGCGTGATTCCGGCTGACGGCGAAGATGATGCGATTCGTATCGCTAACGAAACGGTTTTTGGATTGAATGCTTCCGTATTCACCAATGACTCGGCACGAGCTTACTCCGTTAGCCGTCGGCTCAATTCAGGAACAGTTGGTCACAATGGATACCGGACAGACGCTACAATTTCTTTCGGTGGTTTTGAACAGTCTGGCATCGGGCGCGAGGGAGGTATCGAAGGCCTTCGTCCTTATCTTGAGGTAAAGACGATACTCCTCGACGAGGACCCAGGTGACCTCGGCTGATAGCCTCTTTCCTCGTGCGCTAAACTTATTGGCGTTATTTGCAATACAAGCCGCGTGTGATCATGAAGCGACGTAAACCTGACGTAACCTCGTCACTACGGGCCGAATGATGCAAGGGCGCGCGGTGCAACTGGCGCTCCTCAGACGTAGTAGATGATGCTCCAACTTTCGGACTCGGGGCAGCAGTACCAAACGTGCTAGTGAGGTGTCGAGCGAGATAATTATGCAGTGGTTCGGAGCATTGGTAGCTAGCCTTCAACTGAGTTTCTCGATTGCGCCGTGATCTCAAACTGGACGGGCTGACCGGTCTTCTTTTGCACGATGGTTGCTCGATGCCGGACATTTGCTCCAAGGCAAATGTCGTCTAGTCACAGCTTGACCAGGTCAGAGGCGCGAAGTTTGCTGTCGATTGCCAGGTTAAAGATTGCGAGTCCCGCCTCGATCGCGCGATTTCTAGGCGAACTGAAGTCGGCTAAGCGCCAACAACGGACGCCAACTTAACGGATATACTGGGCCGCCCTCGAGATTGAGGCCAGCCGCCGGCAGACCGGGTTACAACAGGACTTTCTCCGCCGTAATTATTGTCGCATGATGGCGGCTCATCGGCACGAGGCGCCTATGAGTTCTGCGAAGGGCTTGCGTCAGGTCGGATATTTTGATTGCCCGGGCGGCGGCCAGATCGTCGTTGCGGGCACGATCGCATTCATCGGCCACATGCGTGCGCCTGCCGGCACCTCAATCGTCGACATCGCCGACCCCGCGCATCCGCGTCTGCTGGCACGGCTCGAGATGCCGCCCGGCACCCATTCGCACAAGGTGCGCGTGGACAATGGGCTGATGCTGATCAATCGCGAGCGCAATAACGCCGACAAGAATGCGCCGCCCGAAGATTTTCGCGGTGGGCTCGGTATCCATGACGTGACGAAGCCCGCGAGCCCGCGCGAAATCACCCGCTGGGAGACCGAAGGCATGGGCGTTCATCGCTTCGATTTCGACGGGCGCCACGCCTACATTTCGCCGACGGTGGAGGGCTATCGCGGCAACATCGTAATGATCCTCGACCTCGGCGACCCGGCGTACCCGCGCGAGGTCGGCCGCTGGTGGATGCCCGGACAATGGACCGCCGGCGGCGAGGAGCCGAGCTGGCAGGGTACGGCACACCGCTGCCATCATCCGCTGCGCCAGGGCGACCGGCTCTATACCAGCTATTGGCACGGCGGCTTCGTCATCCTCGACATCGCCGACCTGGGAAAGCCACGCCTCGTCTCTTCGCTCGACTGGAGCCCGCCATTCGCCTGTCCGACGCATACGACCTTGCCGCTGCCCTTCCCGCTGCATGGGCGGCGCGTCATGCTGGTCGCGGATGAGGACGTGGCGCGCGTTGCACCCGGACCACCCGCCTGCCTGTGGCTCGTCGACATCACGGACGAGCGGTACCCGATGCCGTTCGCGAGCTTCCAGGTCGACGGCCTTGACGACGGCACGCCGCAACCGGAGTTCACAGCCTGCCATCAGCCGAGCGAAAAGGTGACCGGAACCGAGATCCCGGCCGCATGGTTCGCCCACGGGCTGCGCCTCATCGACATTGCTGACCCGCGCCGGCCGCGGGAGGTCGGCCATTTTCTGCCCGACGTTCCGGAGGGCTCGCAGCGGGTCCAGAGCAACGACGTCACGACCGACGACCGCGGTCTCTTTTATTTGCTCGACCGGTTGCGCGGGTTGACCATTCTCGAGCGCTGCTAGAGCGCGTGCCGCCATGTTGAACCAGCTCTCCGCCGATGAGACAGTTGACAGCGCCCGGGCGGTCGGCAGCAATGGCCTGCCAGTGAGGTGACGCATGGACGTCCAGACCAGTCGGGACCCGGTCGCCCGCGCCCGCGAGCTCGGGGCGGAGATCGCGGCCTCAGCCGACGAGATCGAGCGCACGCGGCGCATCCCCGAGGCGCTGCTGGCGCGGCTCCATGACTCGCGACTGTTCCGCATGCTGCTGCCGCGCTCGGCGGGCGGCGACGAGACGGAGCCCGCGCTCTATGTAGCGGCGATCGAAGAACTCGCCCGGCACGACGCCTCGATCGCGTGGAACACGTTCGCCCTCAACAGCGCCTCCCTGATCGCCGCCTATCTGGAGCCTGCGGTCAATCACGCCGTCTTCGCCGATCCGCGCAGCGTCGTGGCCTGGGGACCGCCAAACGCTTCGCGCGCGACAGCGGTTGACGGAGGCTATCGCCTGACCGGCAGGTGGGATTTTGGCAGCGGCTGCCGGCAGGCCCGGTGGATGGGCGCGCACTGCCATGTGGTCGAAGCCGACGGCGCGCTGCGGCTCAACCGCTTCGGCCAGCCCACGGTCCGCACGCTGCTGTTTCCGGCGAGCGAGGTCACCCTGCTCGACACCTGGCAGACGATCGGGCTGCGCGGTACGGCGTCGGACTCCTATTGCGCCAACGACGTGTTTGTGTCCGAGGCGTTCAGCAGCACCCGCGAGGATCCGACGCTGCGCCGCGAGCGCGGCCCGCTGTATGCCTTTACCATGCAGGGCCTCTATGCGACCGGGGTCGCCGCAGTGGCGTTTGGCATCGCGCGCGCAATGCTGTCCGAGTTCGTCGCGTTGGCGTCCCGCAAGTCGCCGCGCGGTCTCGCCCGGCTCGCCGACAACACGGTCGTGCAGGCCGACGTGGCGCGCGCCGAGGCTCGGCTCGGCGCGGCACGCGCTTATCTGATCGAGACGCTCACCACGATCTACGCGCATGCCGACGACGTGGCGCCGATCGACGTAGCCGATCGGGCCCGCGTGCGGCTCGCCTGCACCAACGCAATCCAAGGTGCGGCCGAGGTAGCAGACTTCGCCTACAAGGGAGCGGGCGTCGACGCGATCTTCCCGAGCAGCCCGTTCGAGCGCCGCTTCCGCGACATGCACACGCTCTCTCAGCAGATCCAGGCACGCGGCGCCCATTTCGAGTCGGTCGGGCAGGTCCTGCTCGGCGTGCCGCCCGAGGTGTTTCTTTAGAGTAGCAAAGGTTCGCCAGACCGGGCGCCAATTTGGACCACGCCCCTATCTTGCTGAACAATTCCCTGATTCAGCTAATTTCTTCCCTGTTCTTTGAAAAGCTTTCCCTGTTAATTTGCTTAGGGAATTGCGCAAGAAGTCGCTGCAGCGCACTGGTTTCTAGCCACGGAATAGGCTCCCGGAGCCCTAAAATCGCAAAATTCCCTGTTAAATTCCCTGATAGCAGGGAATTTGCGTGGAGACGGGTGCGATCAGCACTGCGTCGCCAGCCAGACCGGGTGCGATCACCACTGCGTGCTGTGGGCGGCAGTACCATTTAATCTGAGGCAACGGAGTCGGAATCTGAAACGCGCCGGTGCATGTCTGCTTTCGAGTGCAAAGCAGAAGCCAGACCACCGTGCGCAACGTGGCAGGCCGGTTCAGCCTTGATCAGTTGCTCTCGGATACCGCGAGCATTAATGATCAGATCAAGAACGTGATCGACCTGCACAGGGAACCATGGGGTACCCAGGTTACGGCGGTCGAAATCAAGGACATCACGCTAGTCTTGCAATTCGGTTACGCGGCTTGTTGGATCGATTGACGTTAGTGCGACCGCGGGACACATCACTCCGCGTCGATCTACGTGCAAGAGGTGGTAGTCACGTTTTCCGATGTTCCTGGAACTGTTCGCAACGACTTGCGTAATCGGCAATGTATCGCTCCAGATGCGGCGTTCGGATTCCGGAGAAATGGCATATGAAATCGCCGTGGGACCAAATCTGACGCGGTTGCGTCGGATGGAACTGACCTCTCTCGATTGGAAAACTGTTAAATGTCTTTGGATCCTCCTCGAACAGGAAGGTGGAACTGATCTCATTCGATGCGTCCAGCAAAACGGCAAGAGAATTTTGCTCCAATAATGCGTGATGAACATCGGTGTTGTTTAACCAGATCAGGTCGAACACACGAAGTGCCGCCTCGGCGTTGCGAATGAACATTACCCCAGCGTTGACGCCGGATTCGTCTTCTGTGAGCAAAATCGATTTTTTTTCGTTTTCGAGCCGGGAAAAAAGTCGAAGGACGTCAAAATTCTTGTTCGTGATCATTGCGTCCGCGTCGATGTACAAGATCCTGTCGTATCCTTGCAAAAGCAGTTTGGTAATCAGCGGAATTCTCATCCAGGGCGTTGCCCGTGCGACGCGTTCCGGCGCATCGTCCAAAATGCAAAACGCAAATCCGTGCAGCGCTGCAAAGTCGATCTGGCTCTGTATGCATGGTAGCACGCTATCCCGATACTGATCGCCGATCGCGATGGTACAGATGACAGTCAGGTCGGTCTCGGGTCCGACAAAGCGGGGTGAAATCAGTCTGACCGCCCGAGACGTGGGATAACTCAACACCGTTCTTCTGCCGGATGACGAGCCGGTGTCACTTCGGAGCGCCGCAATATGCTCTTTGACCACCGGCTTGTTATAGAAATCTTGCAGCCTCAAACTTGCGGCCATGCTACGCTGTGCTCCGAGTATGCCACGCTGCGCTGCCAGAAGAGCACGTTGCATTTCAAGGAATCCGCGTAACGCCCGGATTACGCGACGGAGAGATCGCACGCCGATCAATGTCGCCGCTACAGCGGCGAGCCCCGCAGAAACCGCAACAATCACCGTCAAATAGATCGACATTTCGAAGAACCCGCAAAGTAATATTGCACAGCACGCTAACCGGTCGGTCGTTAGGTTGTCAAAAGGTCGCCAGGAGTCCCGCTGACACCCCGCTAAGTCGCCTTTATGGAAACACTAGAACCCTTGGACGGGTTTTTGGCGTAGGAATACTGGTAGTAAAGATTGACGCAACCTCCTCTCGGAGAAGCACCGATTTGATGCAATCGATCGATATCGTCGTTCCTTGCTACAACTACAGCAGGTACCTGAGGGAATGTGTGGACAGCATCCTCGGTCAGGATGGATGTCTGATTCGTATTCTCATCATTGATGACGCATCGTCAGACGGATCTGTCGAGGTTGCGCGGGATCTTGCCGCTCGTGATTCCCGCGTTGAGTTGAGCATTCACGCGGATAACAAAGGCCATATCAAGACCTACAACGAAGGCATTGCATGGGCTCGGCAGACCTACTTTCTTCTGCTCTCGGCCGACGACCTCCTGGCTCCGGGAGCGTTGAAACGTGCCGCCGATCTTCTGGATGCCAATCCCGGCGTGGCCTTCGTCCATGGACGCGCCATCACCTTTTGGGGAGGGGTGCCGCCGATCAAGACAGACGTTGCCTCGACCCCGCCACGGATCGTGCCGGGACCGCAATTCATTGCGAATATCTGCGCCAATCCGGTCAATCCGGTGACGACGGCCACGGCCGTTGTCCGGACCAGCGTGCAAAAGAAAGTGGGGCTCTACAAACATGCGTTGCCGCACGCCGGCGACCTCGAAATGTGGCTGCGCTGCGCTATGTATGGCGATGTCGGCGAGATATATAATATCCAGGGATTTCGGCGTATGCACGACAGCAATATGTGCATGCTGTATGCAGCTGACGGGTTGATGATCCGGGATTTCACCCAGCGTTATCAAGCTTTCCAGATCTTCTTCGCTGAACACGACCACGATTTAAATGATGGGGAGCAGCTTAGGACGAGCGCTAACTATCAACTGGCCGATCAGATCATTGATGAAGCAAGAGAGCAGTTTCGGAAAAAGCGCCTTTATTCATCGTTTGAACTGCTGCAGTTGGCATTTCGGGTCGCGCCCGCAATATTCCTGAACAGCCGGTGGTGGTTACGAGTTGCGAGGTGGTTTTGGCGTCGAGCCGGACGTATCCTTGCCGGGGTCTGTCCACGCTATTGAAGCATTTCATTCATTGATCAAACGAGCGCTACGGCCGCGATCGCATCTTCTGCATCGAGGTCAATGGCCGGCGCGATCTTGCCCGACCAGCGCGCCTCGGAGTGCAGCAATCACCTCCTCTTGCATGACATCAGTCATCTGAGGAAACAGCGGCAGCAGGATGCAATGTTGGTGTGCGGCCTCCGAATGAGGAAGCGGAAAGCGCACCTGATTGTCACGATACGCCGCTTCGAGGTGGGCGCACATAATGCCTCGGCGCGTCGCGACACCGCGGTCAAGCATCGTCTGCATGACACCCAACTGGTCGGCCCACTCCGGCAATCGGATGCAATAGCTCTGCCAATTGGAGCGCGCCCAAATCGGTTCAACCGGCGGGGTAACCTCGGGAATATCGGCGAGCATCTGACCGTACGCTTTCGCCAAGGTCCGCCGCCGCCGGACAAGTTCGGGTAGCCGCCGAAGCTGCTGAAGGCCGACTGCCGCCTGGATGTCGGTCATGCGATAATTGAAGCCTGCTTGCTTGTAAGTCTCGAACACCACACTGCTGGATCGGTGCCGCTCAAAGGTGCCAACGCTCATACCGTGCTGACGCAGCATGCGGAAGTTTCGGTCCCAGTCCGCGCGCTGGGTGGTCAGCATGCCGCCTTCTCCGGTCGTGATCACTTTGCGCGGGTGAAACGAAAAACAAGCGACATCTGCGTGGGGCGTCCCGATTGGCTGAAATTTGCCATCCCACTCGATCTCCGAGCCCGCAGCGCACGCTGCGTCTTCGATCACAATCAATCCATGCTTCCGCGCGATTGGCACGATACGGGCCAGATCACACGGCATGCCGATCTGATGAACGCAGAGAATGGCCCGCGTTCGCGGTGACACCGCCGCTGCGATCAGCCCTGTGTCCATATTGAACATAGCGGGGTCGACATCAACGAAGATCGGCGTCGCGCCGCATTGCCTCACCGCATTGGCGGCTGCGATGAAACTGTGGCTCACCGTGATCACCTCGTCGCCGGGCCGAATCCCTGCCGTCAGAAGCGCCAAATGCAGTGCCGAGCTGCAGTTCGACACGGCGCAAGCATGGGGCGCTCCGACAATTCGCGAAAATTCTGCTTCGAATTCGGCGACAACGACACCCTGGCTCAGCCAGCCGGACATCACAACAGCCGCAGCAGCCTGCGCTTCGCTTTCCTCGAGTACCGGGATCGTAATCGGAATCAAGCCGCGGGCTCCGCCGTCGCTTGTGCGCCGTCGCGCTGGCAGCGCCACCAGGAGATCAGTCGGGTCAAACCTTCATCCAATGGCACCTCCGGGGTGAATCCAAGAACGCGCGACGCGGCCGATGTGTCGGCGACACGCCGTCGCACCGCTTCGACCCGTCTTTCTCCCTCGTGGACCGGCTTCAGGTCCGGTCGGCCCATCGCGACGGCCAGCTTCTCCGCGAGTTTCCGGAGACAGAGTTCCCCACCGCTGCCGATATTGAGGACAGTGTCGCTGGCCGCAGACGTAGCCGCGAGGACATTGGCGCGCGCGATGTCATCGACATAGATTAGGTCCATGGTCTGAGAGCCATCGCCGAAGATGATCGGCGGGAGTCCAGCCTCGATCCGTTCCATCCACCTGACCAGCACCTCGGTATACTTGCCGTGAACGTCCATGCGCGGACCATAAGCGTTGAAGTAGCGCAAGGCGACGTAGTCGAGCCCATACATCTCGTTGAAGCTGCGGAGCAGCGCTTCACCGAAAGCTTTGGCCGCGCCATAAAGCGTGCGGTTGGCGTAGGGATGGTGATCCTCCGGCGTGGGAAACCTCGCCGCCATCCCATAGATCGACGCTGATGAAGCCATCACGACTTTGCGAACCCTGGTCCTGGCGCAGAGCTCAAGAAGGTCGTAGGTAGCGTCGATCATGACCTCCATCGCCCGGCGCGGCTCGGCGGCGCATTGGGTGATGCGCAACGCTGCCAGGTGAATCACCGTGTCTACTCCGGGGACGAGGTCGCGCATCAGCTTCTGGTCGCGGATGTCGCCGACGATTAAGCGGAGCTGCGCCGCGCCAGAAGGAAGATGGAGATTCTCCGGGCGGCCACGAACCATGTCGTCAACCACAAGGATATCGCTGCAGCCATCGGCAACGAGCCGCGCCACCGTCGCGCTGCCGACGAATCCCGCGCCGCCCGTAACCAGGATCCTGCGGCCGCGCAGACTGTGGAAACCGGCGGTCATGCCGGTCCCCCGCGTCCTTGCGCTTGATCGGTGCGATAACCGATCAATCGTGCCGGGCTGCCGGCAACCTTGGCGTAAGGCGGGACGTCGTGCGTCACCACGGCACCCGCACCGACGATGGCGCCGCGCCCGACAGTGGTCCCGGGAAGCAGAATCGCGCCCATTCCGATATCTGCATCGTCGTCGATACGCACAGTGGCAATGCGGAGGTCCGTCGCAATGATCGGAACATCGATCGGCAACCCGGTGTGCATCGAACCGAGAATCCTGGCGCCTGGCCCCAAGCCGACATTGTTGCCGATGACGAGATCGCGCGCATCGAGAAAGCATTGCGGCCCGATCCATGCCTTGTTGCCGATTGCGCAGCTGCCGTCGATGCGGCCGTGGATGACCGCCTGCTCACCGATCATGACGCCGTTACCGATATCGAAGGTTTCGATGTGGCGAAAGCTGACGCCCGGAGATATTCTTAGATTGCTGCCGCAACGCCGGGCGAGTGCCCGGATACAGATTCGTCGGACCAAAGCATCGATATAGTCGTCGCCCCGGGAGAAGCGTCGAAACAGCGACAGGATCTCCTCAGGTGCACAATGGAGCTTCATATCCCGGGCAAATTCGGCTTCAAATGTGGGGTCGGCCGTCACATCCGCGCGTCCGTGCACTGCCGCCGCGATGACCCGTCTAGGCATCTCATCGGACCCCGAACGATCAGACCGCATCTTGTCAGCCATTTCTTCCTCCAGATACAAGGGCAGCTTGCATCGGGCTATGCGCCTTGAGTTCGACCGGGCGGCCCCGTTGCTGCATCGAGAGGGTTGCCGCTTCGATCAATTCGACGATACGCAAGCCGAACTTGCCGTCGGTAACAGGCACCAGATGCCGGCCGACACAGTCGATGAAATGTGCGGCCTCTGACATCAGCGGCTCGACTGGCGACAGATGCGGTGACCACATGTCACCGATCCGATAGTCGATCATGGCCTGATCTGGATCGATTGGTTCGTCGGCCACCAAATGTCCGCGGTGGTAGATCTTGACCTTCTCGCTGGGCTCGAGATCATCCCATAGCAGAAGTTTCTGACTACCCCCGATCGTGACCCGCCGTGTCTTGACCGGTGCCAGCCAGTTGACATTGAGGTGAGCGACGGAGCCATCGTTGAGATAAAGCGTCACATGGGCCAAGCTTTCGGGCGCGTCGGCGGCAAATCTCATTCCGTTCGCGGAAATCGCGATTGGCTCGCCCGGCAATAAATAACGGATGATGGCCAGGTCATGAACGGCAAGATCCCACAACACGCTTACGTCTCGCCGAGAGACGCCGAGGTTGACCCGCGTCGAATCGTAGTAGTGGATATTGCCAAGGTCATGACTGGAGATCAGGGCTTCGATCTTGCGCGCAGCACTTGAATAGACCAGCGTATGGCCGATCATCAGCCTCAGATCCGCGCGGTCGGCCAGATCCACCAACTCGCGCGCATTCGCAAGGTTGTCAGCCATCGGTTTCTCGATCAGAACGTGACGACCGGCGCGCAAGGCGGCTGAGGCGATTTCGTAGTGCGTCGCTGCTGGCGTTGCAATCGCAACCGCGTCGACCCGCCGATCGGCAAGAGCTTCACGCCAATTCGCCGTCAATCGGGTCATCGGATGGTGGCGCGCTGCCCGAGCCAACGCTTCCGCCGCAGGGTCGACGATCGCAACCACGCGGCATCCCTCGGTTTCGGCAAAGCACCGCGCAAGATTGGGGCCCCAATATCCATATCCGATAACTGCGATGCCGATCATGAAGCAACTCGTGTTAACAAACCCGGGCTCTAGTGGGAAATTCAAGGCGTTATCGGCCCTGGCGGATGTCTCCGGTCTGGACGGCGGGGTTTCCGGCGACGATGGCATAGTCGCTGACTTCGCGCGTCACCACCGCGCCAGCGCCGATCATCGCATATTTGCCGATGACGATGCCCGGCAGGATAGTGGCGTTGGACCCGATCGAGGCACCTTGCCGGACCCGCGTCTCGATCACCTTCCAGTCAGCGTCGCTCTGGAGCGTACCATCCGCAGTTGTGGCGCGCGGAAGGAGGTCGTTGGTGAACATGACGCCGTGACCGATAAAGACTTCGTCCTCGATCGTTACGCCTTCGCAGATAAAGGAATGGGACGAGATTTTGCACCGCGCCCCGACCGAAGCGTTCTTCTGGATTTCGACGAAAGCCCCGATCCGGGTAAAATCTCCGACCCGGCACCCGTAGAGATTGACCAGTTCAGGGTGAAAGATCGATACCCCTTCGCCAATAAGGACATCGCGCCCGACCGCCATCAATCCTCCCCAACTGACAGAAGCCGGCTCCCAGTTTCGCTGAGCTGGCCAGCGACTAGGCTGGCTTTCCGAACGGTACCAGCGGACACCATCCCCCGGTACAGTGGACGGGTCCGGAGGCTGTTGCAAGCGTGGCATTCGGGCTGGTATTTGTTGCCATTATCGCGAGGTGGAGATTTGGCCGTTCCAACGCCGTTTTCCTGGCCGGCAGGCCGCAAATGTGCAGTTTCGATTACCTACGATGACGCGCTCCCGGTCCACTATGAGCTCGCCGGACCCGCTCTCGAAGCTCACGGACTGCGCGGCACCTTCTATCTCAATATCGCGGCGGGTCCGTCGCATGCCCCGCTTCCGTGGCGCGAGCTCGCCGCCCGCGGCCATGAACTCGGCAATCACAGTCTGTTTCATCCGTGCCGGCGCGGCGCCGCAGACCGGCGCTGGATCGACAAGGCTTTCGACCTGCGCCAATACACCCCGCACAGGTTCCAGCAGGAGGTCGGCATTGCGAATGCATTTCTCCAGTTGATCGACGGCAGGAGCGAGCGGAGCTACGCCTACACCTGCTTCGATACCCATATAGGCCGCTGGCGCACCAGGACGCCGATCGCGGGCATGATCCGAGACAAGTTCATCGCCGCACGCGGCGCGCGCACAGATCAGCCGATTGCGGTGTCCCGTGATCTCGACCTCATGAACCTCGGCGGCTTTCTCGCTGATACTCTTCCATTGAGCGCGCTAACCGATGCGGTCAAACGTGCGGGTGACGAGAGCAGCTGGCTGATCCTTGTGATTGATGGGATCGGGGCAGGCACCCACAATTCTTTCGTCGAGCCGTCGATCCACCACAATCTTCTAGACTTCCTTGCCTCCGAGAGTTCGACTTGGGTGGCCCCGGTGATTGAAATTGCCAAATGGGTTCGACGTGAAAACGAGGAAGCGTTGCATTTGACAAAATAAAATATGCGCGGCAACGACTCATCGAACATTCCCTGTTTGAAGTCTGCTTTTGGACCCAGACTTCCCGAACATCTCCTTGCCGTCGCCATTGTGTTGTGCCCTAGTTCTATGCTGATCGTGCCGACATTGTTGCCTTGGGCGTGGTTGGCCATTCGATTTTCGGGTGTGCTGGAAGCGACATTTCCCGTCCGGCCGATGATATAATGAATGCCAACAACGGGATCACGGTCAAAAAATATTCATTTCCCCGCTGGTGAAGATCGCACTCCAACAATGCTATCGCCACGGAACTATCTTGCTCTGATGGGCATCGGCATCGCCGGTGTCTTATTGCGTTACGGTGCTTATTACTTCGAGACTGAGGGCCTCTCACTCACTGGATTCGTCGGCGCACTGTGCCAGTGGGACTGTCGCTTGTATAACGACCTAGCTTACAATGGCTATGAGAGTTCGGCGAACCCCGACGGTGGAGCAAATTGGGCTTTCTTTCCGCTTTATCCAATCATGCTTTCGTCGTTTCACTTCATCACCGGCCTCTCGTTAATCGGTAGCGGCGCGGTATTGAATCAGTGCTGCATCGGTTTGGCGGCGGCGTTTGCTCGACCGCTGTTTAAGAATGATCTCAGCGGCTACTGGGTTTTCTGCACACTGCTGATCGCCGGGCCGCTCTCATTTTACTACAGCACCGGCTTGACCGAAGCGCTGTTTGTCATGCTGACCGTCATTGTGTTGGCATGCTTACAACGTGGCAATTACCTTGCCGCCGGAGTGGCCGCCAGCTTGCTTTCGGCGACGCGCGTTACTGGCATCTTCATCGTACTACCCATCATGGTCCAGGCCGTCATCGATTACCGGCGCGGAACACTGACTATTGGCCCGGCACTGGTCGCGTTGCTATTGGCGCCCATCGGCCTGATCGCTTTCATGATCTATTTATATGTTGATATCGGCGACCCGCTGGCCTTCGCGCATGTCCAGTCGGCGTGGGGGCGATCGCTGCACAGCC
Organism: Bradyrhizobium sp.; assembly: GCF_004799405.1. Classification (GTDB taxonomy): domain Bacteria; phylum Pseudomonadota; class Alphaproteobacteria; order Rhizobiales; family Xanthobacteraceae; genus Bradyrhizobium. The sequence goes on along the minus strand of NZ_SSMW01000082.1, from coordinate 19,433 downwards.
CGTTTTTCTGGATGCTATGGGGGCTACGCCGGGGACCCTCTGGCTTAGGCTTTTGGTTGATTGTAACCGCCATAGGCGCACTCACGATGTGTGTCGTTATGGCTCTTCGCGGCGCCCTTGGGGCCGCGCTGTTCTGCGCGGCATCCCTGACCCTTGCGCTTTCGACCGGTCCGGATTCCATGCCTAGGTTTGTCGCTGGCCTCGTGCCATTGACAATCACAACAGCTCAGATTTTACCGGGATCGCCGGCGACGCGCCTTGCGGCGGCAACGGCGGCCGCAGCACTCGGTGTCTACGCGACCATGAAGTGGGTCGGTGGACATGCTCAATTTCTGGTTTAGCTCGGCCAGTCACCTCGAGGCCGACAAGCGAAGGCGCTCGATTGAGGAAGAAATGGACCGCAACAAGAAATTGGCGCTACGCCCGTTGCGCAGGTGCACCAATCCGGCGTTGCAGGCGGCGACATGATTTCCAGATTGGCACCAACCGGACCTCCTGGGATGTCCGCACTAAGGTTGCTAACGGAGGAAAAGCAGAAATGGGGTGGGCTGCCCATTTCGGTCGCGATTACCCGATCCGGACATCACGCTGTTGCAGCCAAGTAGCGTGATGACCAACTCTATGCCGCGGCATTGAAATCAACACGGGTCACGGTCGATTGATCGGTATCGCCGGAGGCAGCAGTTTGGTCATCGGTACTATCGGTGACGTATCTCCAAATCGGGCAGCCCCCAGCATTCGATCCCCATGTCCTTGGCCATGATGGCAAACCCCTCGGTTTCGATCTCGCCCAGAGCCGTTGTTGCAAGCGGATGCGGATCGCGAATCCATCGGCTCTTGTTGCCGTAGAAAAAAGGCGGAAACACCAGACCGTCGCGGTGCCGGTCTGCCCGCACGAGCAACATCGTACCGCCGACCGACTCCAGCCTGACCAGCCCCGCGCCCCTCATGTCGCTCATGCGCTTGTTGCCGCCATCGCTCCAGGCGTTGAGATCGAAGCTGTCGCCGCCGAAAGCGGTCACACAATGCGGGTGAACGATGTCTCGGTTTACGGCGAGCAATTGTTCCAGTACGTCTTTCGGATATTCGACGATGTCCACGTCAAGCCAAAGAACCCATTGCTCGTCCTGAAGTGCACGAAACAGAAGATGGTTGCGCGCGCGCGCGAGAATGGCGCGCCGCTGAGCCTGAAAGACCTCAGAATAGCGCGGGATCTGATCGGGAATCTGAAAGCCGAAGTCACGCTTGACCAGGATTTTACGCCGGAAGTTTTCGCAAGCTTTCCCCAAGCGGCGCAGCATCTCGTCATGGGTGTCATCGCGGCTGTCGCCTTCGAGAATTGCGAGCGAAAGCAGATGATGAGGATATGAAAGAGCCTCCAGACCGGCAAAATAAGTGTCCAGGAAATGCGCCGCGGTCTTTACCGGCGTCAAAATCAGAACCGTGGCGGGCTGTGGAAACATCTGATAGTACCGTGCCTCGATACTTAGTTAAAATCGCTCATCCATCCTGATAGTGCAGCGGATTGCGCTCAATGCAAGCCCCATTCAGCGAAGCGTTAAGACATCGCCTCGCCATTCCCGCCAAATACCCGGACGATCGCTTCAGCGGACGCGGAATCGTCACATGCGCGGGCGGAAAGCGTTATTTCACGTGCGTCTGGATGTTGATCTGGGTGTTGCGGCGCGTGGTCGAATCAAAACTTCCGATTCAAGTCTGGCATCTGGGTCGCGCCGAGATGAGCGAAGGCATGCAGATCATCCTGGAAGAACAGGGTGTTGAGGTCATCGACGCGGAAAAAATCATTGCCCGGTGGCCCGCACGGGTCTCGGGCGGTTGGCCGCTCAAGCCTTATGCGATCGCGCAGAGCAGGTTTCGCGAGGTGCTGTTTCTTGATGCCGATACCATTCCGCTTGTTAATCCCGACGCCGTCTTTGAATGGGATAGCTACAGGCGCCATGGTGTCTTGTTTTGGCCCGACATCGTCGACCTGACAAAAGAAAACCCGATCTGGGATATGGCAGGCCTGCCACGGAGGGATTGCGCCAGCCTGGAGTCCGGTGTGCTGGCGATCGACAAAAAACAGGCTTGGCTACTGCTGGATCTTGCCGTGCTGCTAAATGAATATTGGGAGCAAGCCTACCGATACATTCACGGCGACAAGGATTCTTTTCTGATCGCGGCCGAACTGGCGCGACAGAATTATGCGATTGTCGATCACCGGCCATATCAATTCGACAACGATCTGATCCAGCGTGACTCTCTCGGTAAGCTATTTCTGCATCATCGCAGCCTGTCCAAGTGGAATCTGTCCGGACCCAATCGGCCTGTCTGTGATGCTTCGATCGATAAATGCTGTGCGGCCGCACTCGAAGAATTGCGCCGGCTCTGGAGCGGCATGATTTTCCTCCCGCCCGCCCGGTCGGCGGCGTCGCTGGCTGAAGAAACGCATTTGATTGCGGTCCGGCGATTCAGCTATTCGACGTCGGTGGTGGCTGAACGCACGCTTGAACTTTTGCCCGGCGGGCGCGTCGGCGAGGGCCGGGCGGAATATGAACAGCATTGGGCGGTCACCGAAGAAAAGGGCGGCCTCATTTTGCAGTTGTTTTCCGCCACCCGCCTTGCAGTCGAACTCCATCGGCGCGACGATGGCACCTGGAAAGGCATCTCACTCTCTCGACCGGCATTTGATGCCGGGCTGGTATCGCTCGAAGCGGCACAGAACTGGCCGCATTTCAGGAAACCGCGCATCGAGCATTCAGCGGCGATCCATATCGACGCAATGTTCGCGAGTCCGTTGCTGCACGTTGGTTTCGATGGGGAAGTGGCGGAGGAACTATCGAAGACGCTGACCTTTTTGAATCGCCTGTTCGACGACGTACCCGAAGCATTTTTGAATTGCTTGTCGGGACAGAAATTCGACGAGTCCTGGCGCAACTGGCTCGAATCTCTGGTCAGGGAACTCTCGATGGCAAGGGATAACAGGCTAGCTGCGGTCAGGGACCGTGCCTGCCATCCCGTCGAGATCGATCCATTGCACTACCGTCGCCTGCAATAGCGCCGACACGATGGTGCCGCTCGCGACACGAAAGAGGATGCTGTTCCTCTCGCCTGTGTTCCCAAGCGAAGGGGGCAACGGCCTGGCGATGCGCACCGGATTCCTTCTCGACGCGTATTCCAGACATTTCGAAATCGATCTTGCCGTGGTGCCGGTTGCCGGGACGAACACGCAACCAACCAGTTTCGTGCAGACGCGAACGCTTCGAACCCGAATCCTTGAACCGCAGCTCAATACGCATTTCCGGCTGCTCTCTGGTCTTCATGATTTCCATGCCAGACTGGAGGCTTTCCGCGAATACGGGCAGCCTTCGTTGGCGGCGGCCTTGACCGAGGCCGTCGGAGAAGCGCTCAATACATGGATCGGGAACAAGACTTATTCGCTTGTCCACGTTTCCCGGCTCTATCTCGCTCCGCTCGCAGGACTGCTGCGGCAGCACATAGGCCGGGCACGCTTCATTCTCGACTGTGACGAAGATGATGCGCTTACCCATCGATCGATCGGCGCGATGTATCGCCGCAAAGGAGACTTGCTCCAGTCTGCCTGGGCCATGTCTGAAGCGTCCGCCTACGATCGGATGGCACAGAAGCTTTTTCCGCAATTCGATTCCGTTCTCGTGGCTTCGAATGGCGAAGCGCGATCGCTGGCGCACAAGGCAGACCCGGGGCGTATCACGGTGGTCCCCAATGTGGCGCCCATCGTTAGTAGGGCAAGATCGTGGCGCACCCGAGCCTGCAACCCGACGATGCTGTTTGTCGGGACGCTCGGCTACGCGCCGAACGCCGATGCCGTCATGTGGTTGACTTCGCGGGTGTGGCCGCGCCTTCGTATCGCTTCGAAAAACGTTCGACTGGTAATCGCCGGCCGAGATCCACCGGATTGGATGGTGCGTCTCGGCCGTCAGCCGGGCATCGTGGTCGCGGGTAGCGTCCCCGATGTCGCGCCTCTCTATCGCGAAGCGTCATTGGCTGTCGTGCCGCTTCGTGCCGGAGGTGGAACGCGAATCAAATTGCTTGAGGCCGCGGCTTGGGGTGTACCCGCGGTTTCGACGAGCTTCGGCGCAACAGGTCTCGGTCTCAGACCGGGAGTTGACGTTGTTCTTGCCGATTCCGAAGCCGGCTTCGCCCGAGCCTGCATAAGCCTGCTGACGGAACCGTACCAAGCGGGCCGGATCGCGAACAACGCACGGACCCGGGTGCGGCGTGACTACGATCCGGGCCGCTGGGCCGCGCGGGTCGGAAAGTTGGCGCTGGAATTTCTGGCCTGACACCGGCAGGTGAGCCTGATACAAAGCGGGAATTGCGGAGAACAAACGAATGCAGGAAGTGATTGCCCCGGCCGACAACCTTGAGGTCCACGAGGTGCCGGACGGATACATCGTCTATCAAACCGCGCGTGATCGGGTGCATTACCTCAACAAGACCGCCGCAGTGATTTTCGAGTTTTGCGACGGGCGACGCGATCGAACCGATATCATATCGCGGGTCGCAATGGCATTTGAACTTCCGCCGCATACGCATGAAGAGGTTGCAACGTGTCTAGACTCGCTGATGCGCGAAGGGCTGTTAAGGTCGATTTCGAAGTAATCGTCCGGACGTTACGTCGCCGGATCACGCTTCGAACCGACAGTTCTGAGCTTTATGAGGCGGCGCGTTATCTGGAATGCGATCCGGAAATTGAGGGATATGCCTCGGAAGAGTCGCTCGTGCGGCTTGAGGTGAGCGACGGCATCCATCGAATTGTCGAGCGCGGCAATGTGCTGCAACAGCAACTGCACAGTCGCGAGTTGATCGAATTTCTTTACGCCAATCTCTTCGACCGATCGATCCGGGACGATCCGACCTTGCCAATCATCCACGGTGCTTGTCTCCGCCGCAACGGGCGCCGGCTATTGCTGGTCGGTGACAAAGGAACCGGCAAGACCACCCTTACGCTGCGGCTCATGCTCGCCGGCTACGAGGTGGAGGGGGATGAGAACGTCTTCGTATATGATGGTGGCGCGGTAGCGCGGCCTCGCGCCTTGTATTTGAAGGAGGGCTCCCTGCGTCTGCTTCCCGAGATTGCGGACACGATATCGCGACGCCCCTCTTTGCAGGACTATCACGGGCAGCGGATCTACAACGTCAACCCGCGCTGCTTCGGGGCGCCCTGGCGGATCAGTCATGGCCCGGTCGATCTCGTGATCCTGTTGCGATCCAATCATGGCGGCTATTCCTCGATCCGCCCCGTGTCATCTCTGGCGCTGGTTCGGGAAATCGTGCCTGAAGTGGGTTTTCCGGCTGATCGGCATGGTGCGGCGATCGGCGCCCTGGTTGCGATGTCCGCACGAACACGAGGTTTCGATCTCTCGCTCGGCGATCACCCGCAAGCAATCCGTTGCATCGAGGCCGCATGCAGCTCGCTTGATTGATTCGCGAGAATCTGGGACACGGGGGCGGTTTTTTGGCCAGCATGCTGCGCTAAAGAGGCTTGAACTAAACTTCAAATAGACGACAATAGCTGCTAGGATAGTCAATAGACTCGGGTAATTGGGGATTTGAAAATGGCCGATGAGAGCAAAAGTCCGAAAATTGATCAAGCGATCGATGGGCTTGATGAAAACAAGCGTAAAACCTTGACGCGGCTCGTCACGGGCTCCGCATTTGTCGCGCCGGTCGTTGCATCTTTCGCCATGGACGGGTTGAGCATTTCGAAAGCCGTGGCGCAGGCGAACGGCACCGGATCGGCTCTGCCACCATCGGACCGTCGCTTGAAGACCGATATTTCGCGGGTTGGTTCGTTGCCGTCCGGCCTCAATCTGTATCGGTTCCGGTATGTCGGCCACACGGTCGACTATGTGGGCGTCATGGCCCAGGAAGCGATGGAGGTCGCCCCTCAAGCCGTCGTTACCGGAGCCCATGGCTTCCTGCTGGTGGACTATGCCGCCCTCGGCACCCGAATGATGACCTACGCCGACTGGGAGAGCAGCCGCGCGGCTTGAGGTCTCGGCGGAGGCAGATATCAAATTGTCTCGCTCCCGAAATGGGCCGCCAAGTGTATCTGCGACCCTGATCGTCCGAGACGAATCCGAATTTATTGAAGCTTGCCTTGCTTCGTTAAGTGGCGTCGTCGACGAGATTATCATTGTCGATACCGGGTCGCGCGACGATACGATCGACAAAGCTCGCCGCTATCCGGTCTCGGTTCATTCGTTTCCGTGGCGCGATGATTTTTCCGCGGCACGTAATTTTGCAATCGGGCAAGCCAGCGGAGACTGGATCCTGTATATCGACGCCGATGAGCGCCTCGAGCTTCCCGATTCCGAAAGCCTTCGCCTCGCGCTCCAGAATGAAAGCAAGGTTGCCTGGCGCGTCCGTTTTTTTCCGCGCGTTGGCTGGACCGCTTACGCCGAACTTCGGCTGTTCCGCAACGATTCGCGGATCAGGTTCCGGGGAGTAATCCACGAAGGGATACACGCTGCCATCGGCGAGGTCAGCCGCAGTGACGGGCGGGACGTTGGACTGTCCGATATTACATTGCGTCATGTCGGATATGAGGGAAGCCAGCTTCACAAGGTCTCGCGCAACGTCTCTCTGCTGCGCAAATACCTGAGGGATAATCCCGACCGATCCTATTGCTGGTGGCACCTCGGCGAAATGCTGAGCATGACCGGCGATGAAGACGCCGCGATAGCAGCATGGCGGCGCGGGGCGGAGGCCGCTCGTAACGAGTATCGCGTTGACGCCGGGCAGACCTGCAGCCTGCCGTTCGTGTCCCTCCTCCAGTCGCTGCATGGACGCGGCGAGCCCGTTGCCGATCTTCTGCGCGAAGCCCTCGAACTGTTTCCCGACAATCTCGTTCTGCAGTGGAACCTGGCGAAGCTCTCGCTCGAGCGGTTCGACGATGAGAAGGCGCTGCCAATACTCAAGAGGATCGCGGCTCTCGATCCACACAAGTTTTTTGATCCAATGAACTCCTACGATACCGCATTGTTTGCCTATCTTGCTCCGGAAGCGCTGGCGCTCTGCCATTTCAGGGCCGGCCGTTTCCGGCAAGCCGCCCATTGGTACCGCCGCGCGGCGCAAGCCTCGCCCGAGCGGGAAGCCTGCGAGACCAAGGCGCGCCTTGCGGAGGCCCGCCTTGCGCAGGCGTGATGTTTCAGGAAATCCGTCGGTTGCTGCCGATCAGCCGGTGCAGCGCGTCGCCGCGATATTTGCGGAGAAGATAGATCAGGTGCTTGCCGGCCATCCCGAGCTTCGATCGTTCGCGTCGTGAGCCATACCGCTGGGCGAGCGTATCCGGGTGGAACGCAAACCCGAATTGATCGGTGATGAACATTGCCCTTCGCAGCGGATACGGCCATGCGGCACGCCGTATGGTTTCGCTGGCATGGGCTCTCGCATTTTCGGTAATCCTTACCGTTTCGGGAATTGGGAGGCCGAACAGCGAATTGCCTTGGGCGACCCAACTCAAGAGAACGTCGATCTGGCCGCTATTCTCCATATAAGCGATGATCACATGCCAGTCCCGTGCAGAGAGTTCGTTCGCTCCCATGGAGAACTCCCAGAGACCCTTGAGCGCCAATAAATGCCGGGCGTGACCGCGATCGGCCACCTGATGATGTAGAAGACCGTGGAGAACATGCCAGGCCGCGGGCAACTTGCGAAACTGCGTACCGCGGAAGTCTCGGTTGACGGACAATTCCCGGATCCTGTCCGTCGGCAATAAAGGCTCGGCGTTGAAGGCGAGCGCGTTCGAATGCAATTCGACGGCCCCATGTCGATCACTCAGCTGCATCTGGAGCAGGTGATGCTGTCCATCCAGTTCCGGCAGGTTTGCAAACTCGTATCCCAGCAACTTCAGGGCTGCCGTCGCATCGCCAAGCTCAGCGGGCTGCACGACGATATCGAGGTCGCGCATGCCGCGCGCAACCGACCAGCCTTCCATCTCGGTCAGATGACAGGCGCCCTTGATCAGAAGCGGCGTGATCTCGCGCTCATTCAATGCTGCGATAATCGTAAGCAGCTGATCGCGAAGGTCGTCCTGCCGCTCGAGGTGTTGATTCCAGGTTGACGTCAGCCTGGTGGTGACATGCTTTTCCCGGGTGGCCGAATCGCAGGTATGGGGCACGGGAAAAAGCAGCGAACGATCACGCAAAGCAAGAACAAACGGAGCGAGCAGGTCGTGCGCATTGGCAAACTCGACCAGCGATGGCCACGAAAAGCATTTGTCAAAAAAAGCGAGTCGAAGCGCGGCAGATGACGCTGTCGTGGGGCGCACCTCCAGGATTTTCCCGAGAAGGGCGAGATCTGAATGTGAAACAGATGGCGGTAAGCGCTCCAAAATTTTGACTCCAGGATATTACAAGCTTTCACGCCCCTCGGTTCACGCGATCGTTTAGCATAGATGGCGTTCGGCCGCGACGTCCGTGCGACCAAGAAGGGTACTCTTCAGAGTATGGTGCCGAACAGCTTTCCGATCCCGGCGGTGATCCCGAGCGCCAGCGCTCCCCAGAACGTCACTCGGATGGTCGCGCGCAGAATATTCGCGCCACCTGCCTTCGCCCCGACGGCGCCGAGAAACGCGAGAAAGCCCAGCGACGCGGCCGACGTCACCGGGACCAGCATCGTCGAAGGCGACACGACGACCATCAGCAACGGCATGGCTGCACCTATGGAGAATGTCACGGCCGACGTGAGGGCTGCCTGGACAGGCCGCGCGGTGGTCATCTGAGAAATGCCCAGTTCATCGCGAGCGTGGGCGCCGAGCGCATCCTTCTTCTTGAGTTGCGCGGCAACCTGGCGGGCAAGATCAAGGTCGACCCCGCGTTTGACGTAGAACTCGGCAAGCTCCTCTAGCTCGGCCCTAGGGTTACTGCGCAGCTCACGCCGCTCTCGTGCGAGATCCGCCTTCTCGGTGTCAGACTGCGAACTGACGGAGACATACTCGCCGGCGGCCATCGACATCGCGCCAGCGACCAGTCCTGCGACTCCCGCGATCAGGACGTCGTTTTGCTTTGCCGCCGCTGCGGCTACGCCGACGATCAGGCTTGCGGTCGAGATAATTCCGTCGTTGGCTCCAAGCACCGCCGCCCTCAACCATCCGATGCGATCGACGAGATGGCTCTCTTTGTGAAGGCGGCGGGGACGGTTCATCGATGTTTCCGTGAAGCTTTCGAGCCCTATGGCTGATCTGTGCGGGTGCGAAGGATCCGCGGCTCGCTGGCAAAATAACCTACGGAGGCGCAGCCAAATCCGTTTGACTCCTCAGGGGGGCCGAGCGGGGTTAACATTGAACCGTCGGATGGGGTCCGGGGGGCTATCAGCTCAATGCATAGTCATCTAACAACGCTTGCAGCCCGGGCTTCTTGATGTGGATCAACGGAGCGGCGAATGTTGCTCGTTTCGCGGTAGACATGCTAGTGCGGCGGCGTGATGGTCGGCCGGCTGGCTGGCTTGCCCGGTATAGACCTAGAAACCCGGCTCTGGTGACGCATGGGAGCATAGCCTTCGGGGTGGTTAGCATCCCGCACGATGCAGACCGTGTTGTCGCCGATTGGGAGAATGTCGCCGAGGATCAGGATACGAAGGAGCGCGCTGGTCAGCATTATTTCGGTGACAGGGTCTTCGGAAATTAGGTTATGGGCGGGAAACCCTTTTGGGCACTTGATGCACCCCGATGCAGCACGCCTTTATCGAAATGAGCTTCGACGGCTCCCTCTTCCGGCTCGAAGGCAGAGATATCGATCGATAGAATGAGCCGTAGCTGCGCTCTTCCACATGCAAACTCCCTTTCATCCTTCATGGCTCGCAAAAGCAAAATCGAAGCCTATATAGCTTAAATGAACGACGAAACCGAGCGCGTCTGTGAGGTTGACCTAATAAGTGGCATACACCCAATGAGCTTGCATCGCCGCACTGAAAGCCGGCGGGCCGAGCGCCTTCTGCGGCTGAGACAAATTCACGGTCAGATTGTTGTTGCGATCGAGCGCACATTGCAGCGCATGTTCAACGGCGAAGGGACGCTGATCCCAATCCCGGTAAGAGCGGTCGCTGACCGACGACGGCTTGATCGGTACCGGTCAAGTGATTGATTTTCCAAATCATAGTCGTTCATGCGACCAAACGCGGCGGGACGTGCGATTTTGGGGGGACATGACAGCGCTATAGAGGCGTCATTTTATATAGACGAAACGGCATTGAGACAAATTGAACCAGACGCTTTCCCCGATGAGCCGGGCTTTCTGAAAGCGTTCGATTTGAACCGCGATTTAATATGTGCCGCCGCAGCCAAGATCTATGTCCGCGGAAGCAGAGGTTCTTATGACCTAGTTGCCGCCAATTTTTGATGAGGTGTCGGATATGCGCAGCGTGATGATATCGATATGCGTTGCTTTTGTGCTTGCCATTGGGAGCGCGAGGTTGGGTGGTCTCCTGGCACAGACGACTCCTGAACCGCAGACTCATTATAAGCACGGCCAAGGTTATCAGCACTCTTTTGAGAATGCCGAGAAATGGGCCAAAGCGTTTGATGATCCTGCGCGCGATGCTTGGCAAAAGCCCGACGAGGTCCTAGATGCCCTTCACCTCCAACGAACAGACCGGGTCGCCGATTTAGGCGCGGGCACCGGATATTTCAGCGCTCGGATCGCCAAGCTCGTGCCCGAAGGAAAGCTATTTTCTGTTGATATCGAACCGGAAATGCTCCGTCACCTTCGTGAGCGTGCGCGCCATGAAAATTTGGGGGTACTGGTGCCGATACTGGCAAGCACCGAGAGTGCCAATCTTCCCGAACCAGTGGACCTCATTCTTGTTGTCGACACGTACCACCACATCGACAACCGTGTTGCGTACTTTTCCAAATTGAAAGCGTCATTGCGGCCTAATGGACGGCTTGCCATCGTGGATTTCAAGGCTGATTCGCCAGAGGGACCACCGCCTGAACACCGCATCCCACCCGAGAAAATTACATCAGAGTTGGATACCGCTGGCTATACAATTGTCGCGACCCATCCATTCCTGGCGAGGCAATATTTCTTAGTATTTCAAGCCAAGACCTCGTAAGCGAACATCAAACCGCTTCCGACCGGACTGCCTAAAGTCCGCTTGGGATCAAACCCGGTTGCTCGCATCGTTGAGGCAAATCGCCCACGACAAGGAGCATCATATCGTCGCCGAGCTCGGCCTTGAGCTCTACGCCCAACAACATATGAGCGAGCTCGAATGACGAGCAATCTCGATCGGAATGTGGCCTATGGCGACATCTTCAACGGTCAACGTGGAATTCCACGTTGACCTGACCGCTCCCGCTCGATGGGAAATAGTCACAGAGCTGCTCTGCCTCGCCTGCGTAGGCGTCCCAACCGAGTGCCGCAAACAGCATGATGGTATCGGCCATCCCTCCTTCGCCGTTGCATTTGATCGCGTATTCCGGAAGCATGGCGATGAATTCACGATAGCGGCGCTGCTGCCATAACTCGAGTACACGTAGATCGACCTGTCGGTTGAATTCGCTCGCGATCGACGTCCAGGCATCTGGGACGAGATTCTTGTTCGGCCAGAGGCGATGTGACAGTGACCCGCTGGCGATGAGGGCTACCCGGTCATCGGAGTCTTCTGCCGCGCGCCGGGTTGCTTCACCCAGCGTGCGGCTCTCCTCAAGCGAAGTGAATAACGGCGACGCAATCGAGACAACTTTGGCCCAACCGTCGGGATTGAGGTAATGCATAGGTACGATCGTGCCATATTCGAGACCGAGCGTTGCGACCTTATGCGCCATGACGTTAAGCTGATTTTTGTGTGCCTCGTCGGCGATGGCCTCGGCGAGCGCGGTATTGCCAGGAAGATCGTAGCGCAAGTCCTGGATCATATGCGGCGCCTCGTGACTGGTAAACGAACCGCGGTGATGGGGATTGGCATTGATATGATAGCCAAAATTGGAGAGCCAGTGCGTGTCGATCACCACGAATGTGGTAACGCCGCGCTCCCTCGCGCGCCGGCCAAGTTCGCGTAGCGAGTGGATAGCGCTCTCCCGGGCAGACAGGAGAGAGCTGCCTTTCGTTTCCGAAAGCATCAGCGAAGGTACGTGGGTCACCTTGGCGGCAAGAACAATTTTTCCCAATGGCTCTTATCTCCTTCGGGAGCTTGAGCATGAACGTCGATCGGACTAGCTCCGAACGTGATGTGGGAGTCGTCACGAGGGCATTTTGTTCGTCAAATTCAGTCGGTCGCGGCGAACTCCTGCTCGTGGAGCCAGGCGGTGTGGCGCGGCGGCTGCTTCGTACGCGACCACTCCTCGACCATTTCGGGAGCGACCGTCTTCATTCGTGCCAGCTGTTCGGGTGAAGCGGTCCACGCCGCGACCTCGAGGCGATGGCCGCTTGGGTCCCAGAAATATATGGATTTGAATATGGTGTGATCGGTCGGGCCAACGACCTCGAGACCGCTGGCCTCGGCGCGTGCCTTGGCCTTGAGAAGCGCGTCGATGTCTTCGACCTGGAACGCAATATGCTGCGTCCAGTCCGGTGTATTGGGATCACGACCCATCGGTGGGGAGTTCGGCAGTTCGAAGAAGGCAAGAATGTTGCCGGCACCCGCATCAAGAAAGATGTGCATGTAGGGATCTGGGGCCTTAGTCGAGGGGACCTTGTCCTCGGCGATCGCGCCCAGCAGGTCCATGTTCATGACGCGCTTGTAGAAATCGACGGTCTCCTTCGCGTCCTTGCAGCGATAGGCGACGTGATGGATTTGCTGGATGCGCATGGTTTCCTCCGCGCTCTGTCACGGCGCTTGAAGGTTGTCAGTAACGCTCGTTACCTTGCGGCAGCCTTGATCTGGATCAACGGCATCCTCTGCGATCGGATCCTCTGTGAAAAGGTTAGCCGGACTCAAGCGTCCATCGCGCTCGTTGGTCGGGGACAAGGAACATTGACATTGACTGACCGGTCAGTCATATTATGTCTATGTCAATCTCCCGAAAGAGAGCCGCATCCAAGGCGGCCGCGCCCGGCGGCAGGAACGCTGGCATGGATACGGCGGTCTCGCCGAGCCGCGCGGCGCGCGCCGCGGGGCGGCGCCAGGCAATCATCGAGGCGGCGCTGGCGGAATTCGTCGCGCGCGGATTTGCCGCGACGCGGCTCGACGATGTGGCCAAGCGCGCCGGCGTTGCCAAGGGCACCATCTATCTGCACTTCGAGGACAAAAAGGCGCTGTTTCAGGAACTGATACGCACCGCGCTGGTGCCTTTGATCAGCCGGCTAGCCGTGCCGCCGCCCGCCGGTGGGTCGGTGCGCGACAAACTTGAGAACTTTGCCCAGACCTTCGTGGAGGAGGTTGTAGCGACGCGGCGCGGTGACATCGTCCGGCTGATCGTTGCCGAGGGATCCAGATTTCCCAGCATCGCGGATTTCTACTACCGCGAAGTGGTTTCCCGCGGGATGGCCGGGATGCGGGCGCTGATTGATCGCGGGATCAAGAGTGGCGAAATCCGGGCGCAAGGCTTGGCAGACTTTCCGCAAATCGTGATTGCGCCGGCGATTGTCGCCGTGATCTGGCACGGGCTGTTCGGCAAGCGTGCGCCACTGGATGCTAGTGCGATGTTTCGCGTCCAGCTCGATCTGATTTTTGGCACACGGAGAGCGACATGATGTTGTCGCCAAAAATGTCGTGGACGCTCGCAGCGCTGGCGCTGGCAGCAGCGCTAGCCGGCTGCGACGCGCCCAGGGATCCCGGCTTTCAGGGCTGGGTCGAGGCGGACATGATCTTCGTTAGCCCCGACGAATTCGGGCGTGTAACCAAACTCAATGTTCGCGAAGGCGACGAGGTCAAGGCCGGCAGTCAGCTCTATGCAGTCGACGATGACATGCAGCAGGCTGACCTCAACCAGAACAAAGCCACGCTCGCCAACGCGCAGCAAAGCTATGACCGCGCTTTGTCCTTGAGCAAGACGGGCGCCGGCACGCAGGCCACGCTCGACGCCGCGCTTTCGGCGCTGCGCGTTGCCGAAGCGCACGTCGTGACCTCGCAGACGCGCGTTGCACGGCGGATCGGCTTTGCGCCCGTCAGCGGCACCGTTCAGCAGATTTATTTCCGCGAGGGTGAAACGGTCGCGGCGCAGCGGCCGGTGCTGTCGATCATGCCGCCCGGCAACATGAAAGTGCGGTTCTACGTGCCCGAGCCGGAATTGCCCAAGCTTGCGGTCGGCGACGAGGTGCGTGTCACCTGCGACAACTGCGCGGGCGATCTCACCGCGAAAATTTATTTCGTCTCGACTTCGGCCGAATACACCCCGCCGGTCATCTACAGCCTGGATGAACGCAACAAGCTGGTCTACCTGATCCAGGCCCGGCCGTCGCGACCGGACGCGTTGCGGGTCGGGCAGCCGATCAGCGTTTTTCTCAACGCCAAGACGCCAGTAGCGGACAAGCGATGACCGGACTGCCGGCTTCCGCCCTCGACATTGCGATCGACGTTCACGGCCTTACAAAATCATTCGGCGGCCGCGAGGTCGTGCATGACCTGTCGATGCAGGTCAAACGCGGCACCATCTATGGCTTTCTCGGCCCCAACGGAAGTGGCAAGACGACCACCATCCGTATGCTCTGCGGTCTGCTGACGCCCGACAGCGGTGAAGGCGCTTGTCTGGGCTACGACATCCGGCGTGACGCCGACAAGATCAAGCGCCGGGTAGGCTATATGACGCAGCGTTTTTCGCTGTACCAGGATCTGTCGGTGCGCGAAAATTTGGAATTCGTGGCCCGGCTTTATGGCGTCTCTAATGCCCGCGGCGCCGTAGGTGAGATGATCAAGCGACTGGGGCTACAGGGGCGCGAAAGACAGCTCGCCGGCGAGCTCTCGGGCGGCTGGAAGCAACGCCTTGCGTTGGGCGCCTGCACGCTGTCCAACCCGCAACTGTTGCTGCTGGACGAGCCGACGGCCGGGGTCGATCCCAAGGCACGACGTGACTTCTGGAACGAGATCCATGCGCTCGCGGCGCAAGGTCTGACAGTATTGGTCTCCACCCATTACATGGACGAGGCCGAGCGTTGCCACGAGATCGCCTATATCGCCTATGGCCATCTTCTTGTTCATGGCACCGTGGACGA
Organism: Bradyrhizobium sp.; assembly: GCF_004799405.1. GTDB lineage: Bacteria > Pseudomonadota > Alphaproteobacteria > Rhizobiales > Xanthobacteraceae > Bradyrhizobium. Next base: position 4,293 of record NZ_SSMW01000082.1, on the reverse strand, counting down.
GGTGATCGCCAAATCGGCGCTGTCGACCTGGACGGTGACCGGCCACGATCTTCACAAGCTCTCGGATCAGCTCGTTGGCAAGCCCGGCGTCGACATGGTGGCGCCGTTTGGCACCAGCCTGCATGTGTCCGGTCGGGACAAGACCGCGCTCGAGGCCACGATCGCACCTTACCGCGACGACACCGGATTGCACTGGCAGCACGGCGCGCCGTCGCTGGAGGATGTCTTCATCGAACTAATGACCCGTTCGAAGGATAATTTCCAGTGAGCGCAACTGATTCATCCGGCCGCGAACGCGAGACCACGGAGTTGCGCTTCGGCTTCCTTCGGCGCTCCGTCGCGATGGTGATCAAGGAATTCATCCAGCTCAGGCGCGACCGCGTGTCGTTCGCGATGATCGTGATGATCCCGGTGATGCAGCTGTTGCTGTTCGGCTACGCCATCAACACCACGCCGCGTCATCTCCCGACAGCGGTGCTCTTGCAGGAGGATAGCGATCTCGGCCGTTCGATCCTGAAAGCGCTGCAAAACACTGCCTATTTCGACTTCACTACCGAAGTGCACGATGTCGCCGAGTTCGACAACCTGCTGCTGTCGGGAAAGGTACTGTTCGGCGTTGAAATTCCGCGCGGTTTTGAGCGCGCGGTGCGGCGGGGCGACTATCCGGCACTTTTGGTCGCAGCCGACGCGACCGATCCCGTGGCGGCCGGTTCGGCGATGTCCTCGCTCGGCGTCATTGTGCAGACCGCGTTGCAGCACGATTTGTTCGCGGGCGACCCGCCGGCATTGCCGTTCGAGATCCGCGCCCACGCCCGCTATAACCCGGCGGGTTCGTCCCGACTCAATATCGTGCCCGGCCTGGTCGGAACCATCCTGACCATGACCATGCTGATCTTCACGGCACTCTCCGTGACGCGGGAAATCGAGCGCGGCACCATGGAAAGCTTGCTGTCGATGCCGATCAAGCCGGTCGAAATCATGCTCGGCAAGATCGCGCCTTACGTGCTGGTCGGGTTCATTCAGGCCTCGCTGATCGTCGGCATCGGTATGTTGTTGTTCGGGGTACCGGTACGCGGCAGCCTGATCATGCTGGCGCTGCTCTCGACGCTGTTCATCACGACAAATCTGTCGATCGGCTATACTTTCTCGACCATCGTGCAAAACCAGCTGCAGGCGATGCAGCTGTCGATGATGTTCTTTCTGCCGAGCATCCTGTTGTCGGGATTCATGTTCCCGTTCATGGGTATGCCGGTTTGGGCGCAATATGTCGGCGAAATTCTGCCACTGACGCACTACTTGAGGATTGTCCGTGCCATTATGCTCAAAGGCGCAACGTTACAAAATCTGCAGTATGATACGATTGCCCTTTTCGCGTTGATGGTGCTCGCCATGACGATTGCGGTGACGCGCTTCCGCCGTACGCTGGATTGACGCGCCAACCGATATGGACTGCGGCAAAGCGGTCGCGCGGGCAGCTGCGATCGTCGACAACTACCCGACCGAGGACCCCGAGGCGCCGCTAGCCGGAGCCGAGCCCTTATTGTTTGCCTCGCGCCCCAACTGTTCGATCGTGGGCGCGTTGAGGCAATACGCCTGATAGTCTCCGGCAGACGTGCCGGCGGCGAGATCGCGGACGCATTCGCGCTTGTGTTCACACAAGGTGCAGACGCGCTCCATGTCGTGTAACATCAGGGGTTCGGCGCGGGCGAGATCGTTGCTGTCGATGCCGAGGGCATCAAGCAATTTCGGCAATTCATCCGCCGCATGCGGCCCGAGACGAACCAATTCATTCAGATCGGCGGGAGAAACCCGCAAATCGCCTGCGATGCGATCAAACTCCGACGTGTTGAGCTGGCGCATCTCATTGAGCTCCCGCCGGTGCTGGAGCCAGTCGCCGAACGCTTGGGTCAATCGTTCGACAACGGAATGCGACCGGTCTCGCATGCTGTCTTGGGTAATCACGGGATACCTCCCATCGCTAGAGAAACTAATATCAGCATGCGCGCCGGACAGGAGGGCGTCGTTGCGATAGATCAAACCGATCCCGGGACGACTGCGGTTGCGAAGCAACCCCGCCGAATTCGACGAGGTGGCTGGGAACGGGGAAGGCGGCCAGAGCTCTCGGCTGAGCTGTTGCGTCGAGTATTCTCGCCCGCGCCGAGCCCAATTCGGCGGCTGACCGGCTCGGCCCAACGGAATCTAGCCGCCGGATTTTTCAAGCTTCTGCTGCATTGCGCCGCCGGAAATCTGGAGCGGCGTCGGGATCGGTCCGGGGCGGCGGCGCTAACGCGGATTCCGATGCATCCCGGTGTCCCCGTACTCTTCTGGCTAGTTGTCGAATTCGCACGGGCTATCGTTGCGTGAAATGCTGGACTAGCTTGCCTCCATCGCGCTACGCTTTTACTAATCCCGCAACTCACCGGAGGCGATATTGGCTAGAATCAAATTCAGCTTCGCGCGCGGCGGTTACTTCACGGCCAAGGTGATGCTGGACAAGGCGCCGAAGACCTGGGACGCGATCCGCAAGCGGTTGCCGCTCACCATCAAGGCTTACAACGCGCGATGGACCGGCCGCGAAACCCATACCAAGCTCGATTTGCCCGACAAGCCGCCGCGCGAGAACCAGATCCTCAACGCCGGGCTCGGTGACGTCATCTACGCCTGCGAATGGTCGGACCGCGACGTCACCGGCTTCGAGGCGATCGGGTGGTTTTACGGCACCGAGACGGTGCGCGACTGGCGCGGCGAATCCCGCGTCAATTTGTTCGCACGCGTCGACCAGAGCGAGTGGCCGTTTCTCGAAGAAGTTGGCTTGCGAACCTGGCGCGAGGGCGGCGAGGACTGCACTATCAGCGTTGCGGACGAGTGATTTATGCAAACCCAACACCGGGACCGTCCCGGCTTGCGAGCCGGGACGACGGTGAAGGTGACAGCCACGCCGGCCAACGATCCCTTAGTTCGCGACCTCGCTCCATTCCGGGCAGCTGCGCTGGTCCACCGGGGTTAGCCAGGCCTTGTAGTTGGTCTTGTCGATGATCTCGGCCGGCAGAAGGATCTTTTCCGGCAGTGGCTCGCCCTTGAGATGGCGCAGCGCCGCGCGCGTCGCGATGCAGCCGATCTTGAACATGTTGAAATCGACGCTGGCGAGCAGCGCGCCGGTCTCGATCTGCTTTATCGCAGGCAGGATGCCGTTGATGCCGATGACGACAGAGGTCCGCTTCGCTTGCGTCAGCGCTTCCAGCGCGCCCAGCGCCATACCGTCATTGGCCGAGAGCACCGCATCGATTTCGGGGTATTTTTGCAGGAATTCTTCCATCACCCGCCTGGCGTCGGGCTGCTGGTAGTTGCCGATGCCGAAGCCCAAAACCTCGATGCCGGGAAACTCGGCGAATGCGCGCTTGTATCCGCGCACGCGCTCGCGGTTGGTCGGCGCCACCGCAATGCCTTCGATGACGACGATCTTGCCTTTGCCGCCGAGCTTGTCGAACAGATAACGCGCCTGCCGGTACCCGATCTCAAAATCGTCGGCGCCGATATAGGTGACGAACCGGCCGGGCAGCGGATTGGATGCGAGCACGACCGGGATTTTGGCTTCGTTGAGCTTCTTCACGGAGCCGATCATGGCTACGTCATCGACGGGAATGAAGACAATGGCGTCCGGCCGGTCCTTGAGGACCTGCTCGACCATCGCCTGTTGCTCCGCGACATTATCCGGCTGCCTGGGAACGAAGTGCACAATCCGCGCGCCCGCCGAGCGCGCGACCTGATCGGCGGCGATGCGGAAGGCCTCATAGGCGGGATTGGTCAGGTTCTTGGTGAACACGGCGATGGTCGGCTGCTCGTCCGCTGCCCTGGCCTGGCCGGCGAAGCCAGCGGCGAGCAACAGCATTGAACCGGCCAGCATTGCAGTTACGAAATAGTGCATGGTCGTCTCCTTGCGGGTCACAGCCACAGGATCTTCTTGCGGTAGTCGAGGTCGCTCTGCAGCGGTGCCGCCGGCCCCTGGTGAAACACCGCGCCGCGCTCCAGCGCGAAAACCCGGTCGGCCAGCGCCAGCACGAGGTCGAGATTGTGCTCGACGATCACGATGGAGATATGTTGACGCAAAAGATCGAACACCCGGAACAGGTCGAGGATCACCGAGGGCGCAAGACCCTCGAACGGCTCGTCGAGCAACAGCAATTTGACGTTGCCCGACATCGCCCGCGCCACCGCCACCATCTGCTGTTCGCCGCCCGACAGATAATCCGCCGCGATGTCCATGCGCTCCTTCAGGCGCGGAAAATATTCGAG
>NZ_SSMW01000081.1 GCF_004799405.1 Bradyrhizobium sp. | reverse complement strand
TCACCACGGTCACACCGGAAATCACCCGGCATTCCCCGCACAATGGTTTTACGGCTTATTTCGCGCTCTCCCCGGTGACCGGGCTTTCTTGCCACCGTCGCCGGCGAATAACTCCGCCGACTTGACACCAGCGTCGGGGTGTCAGGACCACACGACTTCGCCGTCCACGAGAACAGCGCCTCGTCAGCGCACCGCCTCGCGTCCACCGCATCCCGCCGCCAACGTCCGTGACGATCGCGAAACGCCCCTCTGAGTGGGACGGGATGGGAGAGATATACGCCTGATTTGGTTATTCTGAAAATCAGAATATTTTTGAGGGTGACACTTGACAATTCGGTGATTTGCCCGGTCGGGTAGCCGCCGAACGGCATCATCGCCCACAGCCGACCTTTGCAACCCAATCGGCCCGCAACAGACATTTGACTGGTTGGACCCACACCGATAGATCGCGTACGCTCGGGTTGAGGATATCGGGGCGATTGCGATGAGGCGGCGTGAGTTCGTTGTTGGCGTGGCTTCTTCGGTCGTCGTATCGCGTGCAGCGGCCCAGCAGCCACGCGCCAGCAGGCGGCTCGCCATCTTCAGCCTGTCCGAGCCGACGGCGCTGATGAATGAGCGCAGCGACAATCGCTATTATCGGGCGCTATTCGCGGAGCTTCGCCGCCTTGGAAACGTTGAGGGACAAAATCTTCTCATCGAACGCTATGGTCGGGAGCAAAACACGTCCAGTCCTGCTGCCTTGGCGGCTGAGGTAGTCCGCAATAATCCCGATGTCGTCTACGTCGTCGGACCCGGGGCTTTATTTTTCAAGCAGCAGACGGACAAACTACCGGTCGTTGCGCTGACCGGAGACCCCGGGGCGGCCGGGCTCGTTCAGAATCTGGCTCATCCCGGCGGCAACATCACAGGCGTCAGTGTCGATACCGGTCCTTCCATCTACGGGAAACGGATTGCGCTACTCCGCGAAATACTTCCGGACATGTCGAAGCTGGCTTACCTCACGCTGCGAGTTGGCTGGGACGCCATGGGTTCTTTTGTAAGCGCGGCGGCCGCCACGGTTGGCGTTGCGCTTGAGGTTGCACCGCTGGAACTTCCCACCAGCGAAACCGCCTATCGGGAGGCGATCGCACAGGCTGCGCGCAACGGCGCAAATGCAATCATGGTCGGGGACAATCCGGACACAATGACCAACCGCGTCCTGATCACCGATTTGATCGGAACTGCAGGTCTTCCGGCGATGTACGCGCTTCCGGAATTCGTCGCCGCAGGTGGCTTGATTGCCTACTCGTTTGATCTGGTGGACTTGAACAAGCGGGTGGCCAACGACATCGACGCCATTCTGCGCGGCGAAAATCCCGGCGATATTCCTTACTACCAGGCATCCAAGTTCGAGTTATCTCTCAACCTCAAGACAGCGAAGGCGCTTGGGCTTTCGCTGCCGCCGGCGCTGCTCGCGAGCGCCGACACCGTGATCGAATAGTTCCGGCAGGACATTTCTGATAGAACGGCAGCTCCCAGGCAGCGCAGGCGGATTGGCTTTGCTGATCCTTTCGAACAGCATCTGATGAACTGGCAAAAACTCTTAAAACTTCCGGTACTTGTTGTCCTGGCTCTGGCCGCACCCTTGTACTGGTCCAGCAACGGAAAGCCGTTGCCAAGTATATTCAGCGGCGACGAACCGCATTATCTGCTGACCATCAACAGCCTGTTGCTGGATGGCGATCTCGATCTCACCAACAACTATGCCAGCGTCCACAAGGGATCCAGTCAGGCCGGCACCAACTTTTCCGGCGCCCCGCTTGACCACCAGTCCGTCTGGTTCGAGCGCGGAGTGCGCCAGAACTGGGAGAATGTTTACGAAACTGAATCCGACAAATTTGATCGCGATGCAGAGGGACATCCGCTGCCACGGCTGAGGCCGGGGCAAACCGAGCCAATTCCCGGGCATCCGGAATACTCGACGCATCCCCCCGGTATGGCGCTTCTTGTTGCGCCCATCCTTTACCCGTTTCGCCACACTGAATTCGTCGAACCGATGGCGATCGTCTGTTCGACCTTTGCCGTCATCATCGCCTTCTTTCTGTTTCGATCGCTGTTGCTGAAATACGCCGTGTCAAGCCTGTCCGCCGATCTGGTCGCGATCGTCGCGTTTCTGGGTACTCCGGCATGGCCCTATGGCAGGACGCTTTTTTCCGAACCCTATTTGTTAATGTGCGCGGTGGGTGCCTACAGCGTTGCCTTGCGATCGAAAATGCCCCTGGTGGCCGGCGTGTTTATCGGCATCGGCATCGTCATCAAGGCGCCGCTAGGGTTGATATCCCTGCCAATGTTCGCGATGTACCTGAACCAGCGCGATTACGCCTCGCTGGTTCGGCTGGCTTTGCCGGTCGGGCTTGGGATCGCCGTGATTGGCTGTCTGAATTCCATCATGTTCGGCTCGCCACTGAACGCCGCGCAACCCTGGCAGCAGGGCTCGCTGGTTCGTGGCGTCGGCGGCATGCTGTTTTCGCTCAAATACGGATATCTGATGATCGCGCCCGCGACCGTGGTCGCTGCGGTCGCATGGCCGTCGTTTTTGCGCCGCTTTCCAAAGGACGGGTTCGTCATTGCCTCTGGTATTTTTCTCTATACTCTCGTGATGGCTTCCTGGAAATTCTGGAATGGCGCGACGGCTTACGCCGCACGGCAGGAAGTGCCGGTGGTGCCGCTGTTTTGCGTTGCGCTGATTGCATTGCCGGGAATACAGCTCTGGCAAAAAAGAGGTATTCGGATCGCGGTTTTTGCAATCTGTGCGATCTCGATCGTCATCAACGGCTTTGCGGCAGTGCATTATTGGGAAAGCTGGGACACCAATCTGCCGCTCCGACTGGCGTCATTCCTCAAGGATCAGCTTTGAAAGACCATGCGAGATCGGCGTTGAAGCCCATTGTCTCGGCCTAAAAACACGATAGCTTTTGCTCCGGACGTCGACGCAGGGGAGCGGGGGAGATGACCCTAATGTCCCAAGCGTGCCGCGCGCCATGCGCGCCTGGAAAAGCTCTTTGAGTATCCAAACAGAGGTAAGGAGGGGGATATAAAATGGATTCCTTTACCGTTGCTCCCGAATTAAAGGGGACAAAGGGTGACATCATTGCCGCCAGAATCGAGGTGCCTATTCTTGCTGTGATGATTTACGGTATCGTCGAATTTATCCGCTTGGGGTGGTCCCGCGATTACTACCTGTACACGTACGCTCCGGTGTTGGGTGGCGTCGCCGCCTCGGTAGGTCTTTTTACTTATTTTTTCCTTGTGTCCGTGGAACGAAAGAAGAGCTGGAAAGGTCTCCTGTTCCTGCTTGGACTTCTTCCATATTTCTATTCGCTTTACATCATGGGAGGTCTTGGCCTGTACACAATCTATGAAGGCCTCATCGGCAAGTTTTCGTTTTGGTCAATGATAGGCGGGGTGTTCTGGGTTTTTATCGGATTTCATCTGATCTACCGGTTTTACCTGATGACAGAGATCGTCAGGCAACACGACGAAAAAACGACATTGGCTTCGGCACATCCCCGGCCCTCATGAGTTTTCGCCTTTCGTGGCGCAATCATTTCTCCGGCCGCAGCCCGCAAGTTCCCATCGGCATATCCGCTGGGAGGGGATGAAACTAATTTTCGTGTCAAAACTGTCGCATTTTTGATTTGGGAACATTGGATCCTTTCGGCCTCCTGGCCGTCTTCCTCCTTGCGACGGAATGCGTCGCGGTAATTCAACCACGGAGGAATTGAGATGAACAACAATCTCCTTAGTTGCCTGATCGCGGGTGCACTCGGCACCACACTTGCTCTGGCGTCACCGGCGCTCGCCTTTCATGGCGGTGGCGCCGGCATGGGAGGCGGAATGCATGCCGGCGGCGGGATGGGAGGTGGAATGGCTGTCGGCGGCATGAGCGCCGGCGCACGCTTCGGCGCCATGGGCGGAAGTCCGGCGTTAAGCGGCGGCCGCACCACTTTCAGCGGCGGCCGTACGGGTACGGCTTTTACGCGCGCCGGATTGGCGCCCCGGTCTTCAGCGTTTGCGTTCCGGGACCGCGACCACGACCACTTCGGTCATCACCGCTTCCATGGCTTTGCGTTCGTCGGCGTCCCCTACGATTATGCTGCCTACGACAGCTGCTGGCGCCGGGTGTGGACGCCATATGGGCTGACGTGGGTCGACGTCTGCAACGATTACGGCTACTGACGTCGCCGCGCTTTGCGATCGATGTTCGCGGCGGCCATGCTGACCGGTCGAGTTGCCGAGCAACTTCCGACGCGCAGGCGGTTATGCCTGATGCCTTCGCGTCGGCCGGCGTGGTGACCGGGAATCCGGACCTCGTGATCTGGCCACGGCCAAACGCGGCTTTTGGCCCAAGGAGAAATTCCGTTCGATTGCGCTGCCGATCCGCCGAGCGGGGGTAACGGGAGACATGGTTTCGCATAACTCAGACGCCCCGGATAACCGGGGATGGACGATGCCGGCCCGATCGGTTGCAGCGCGACGCTCGCCAATAGGCCTCACCAGGAATGCGGCGGTGAGTTTAGACTCAAATAGCCAGCATATTTTCCCATTTTGTATGAGTAAAACACCGGTGACCGGATAGCCACGTTGACTTCCGTTGTTAGACTCAAAGCATAAATTCCTTGCGATTGCGCGGCTGATCCGCCTAGCCGGGTAACTGGACATATGGTTTGTTACGGATGGGGCGGGCGATCATCGAAGCAAAGGCGCCCGTCAGGTCCCGGAGGAGTGAACTTTGCGCTGGAGCACCACCGGATGATTACTTGTTACCTGCGTTACGAGGTCCGCCTCGACAAGCTCGCCGACTTCGAAGCTTACGGTGCAATGTGGCTTGACCTGATGCCGCGGTTCGGCGGCATCCATCACGGCTACTTTCTGCCATCCGAAGGAGCGAGTGACGTCGCCCTGGCGATGTTCAGCTTTCCGAGCCTCGCGGCCTACGAACAGTACCGCAAGGACGCCGGCGCCGATCCAGACGTTCAGAAGGCGGTGGCCTTCGCCAAAGAGACGCGCTGCTTCACCCGTTATGAACGGTCATTTTTCCGGCCATTGCTTCCGAAAGCGACTCAAGAGCCGCGCGAGGATCTGCATTCACGCGCATAGCTCAGACTCCCCAGATACCCGGGGATCGAAGATGCCGGCCCGATCGCGACGCTCTCCAACAGGACACTGGTGGACCTCGCCAGGAATGGTCAAATCGTTGCATTTTTACAACACGCCCCTCAAATCGCGTGAAGTGTCGTTCCATGAAGGTTGATTCAATTGATCGCTCTAAGCAGGGTGGCAGTCTTCTGAGACTCACATGAATTAAGGGCCGTGCGCGGCAGATCCGGTATGCGCCATGCGACGCAAAAGATACTGGTTGGGCTGGCGTCATTGACGCTCGTCGACATCGCGGTCGCTGTGGCGGCTGATCTGCCGGTCAAAGCCCCTCCCAAGCCAACCTACAACTGGTCGGGTTTCTACGTGGGTGCTCATGCCGGCTATCGCTCGGGCGACGCAAACTTTTCGGGACCTGGCTACATTTTTGATCCCGGCATTGGCCCCGTGGCTTTTCCGGGTCGGAGTGAAACCTACCGCCCGAATGGTGCAATTGCGGGCGTTCAGGGCGGCTACAATTTTATGATTACGCCGAAAATACTTGCCGGTATCGAAGGCGACTGGACATGGGGCTCCGGCAGAGCTGGCGCTATCGGCGGGTTTTCAATCAATGCCAATGACAGCTTCTCATTCGTCAGTCAGACCCGGCTTGCCTGGCAGTCAACGATCCGTGGCCGTCTCGGCGTCGTAAATGGGCCGTGGCTGTTCTACGGAACAGGTGGCGTAGCCTTTACCCGCGTCAACTGGAGTGACACTTCCACGTGGACCGTCTTCGGCACGCCGACGGCGTTTTCATCCTCGAATGTTGGCAGCACGTTGACCGGCGCGGCAGTCGGCGTCGGCTTTGAATACATGTGTAATCCGAACTGGATTGCTCGCCTTGAATATCTCTACGAGAGCTTCGGCAAAGTGAGCGTGCCCTTCGGCCTGGGACCGCAAACGGGTACGCTGGACCTCAGGGATGTGAACAAGGTCAGGGCAGGGATCAGTTATAAGTTTAACCAATAGTCCTTCCCGCCGCAGGCCGACCTGCTGGTCGATTGCTCATCCCTGCTGCGGCGTCACCAGCGACAAATAGTCTTCAAATTTTCCCGACGGCGACCTCGGTATTTCTTCCACGGCAACGGCACGAACGTTCAAGCCCGGATCGATGAATTCACGCAGGCATGTCTGAAGACCGGATTGATCGGGGCTTTCGCGTCGACTTCGCGGAACGTATCTCACTTCGATCGAGGTCGGGTCGGTCTGCACGATCTGAATCTGCTCGAATGACAAATGCTCTTCAAGTCGTGAAACCGGCACGTAGGGGTAAACCGTCCGGCCGTCGCGCATCGTAAACGCATTGCGATATCTGCCCATGATCTTCCCGAGCGTCGGGAGTTTTACCGGGCATTCTTGCTGGCTCGACCCGGCAACCGCGAAATCTCCGATTTCGTAGCGAATCAGCGGCATCGCAAAGTTATAGAAAGACGTCACGACAACCCGCCCTGCGGCGCCCGGCGGGCTTGGATCGCCGTTCGGATCAAGAACTTCCACAAGCACGGTCTCGGCGTTGATGTGAAAGTGACCGCACCAGGGACACTCACATGCGAGCAGACCGGTTTCCTGCGCCCCGTATTGATCGATCGGCCTGGTGCCGAACGCTTGCTTGCAGGCTGCTCGAATGTCGTCGGTCAAGACCGTTCCGACCGAATTGATCCGTTGCAACGGCAGTTCGAGCCCTTGTCGGCATGCCAGTTTGGCCACTTCGTTGAGGACGAAGGAATGCGCGGTCAGATAACTGGGGCGCCGCTTGAACAGCCAACCGAGTTGTGTGGAGACATCGGCAGACAAGTCCAGCATGTAGTGCGGCCCGACGGAGCCGACCCGCCAGCCGGGCTCAACCTTTCCCTCGGGTGGACGCGCATCGTCGCCATGTCGTGCAACAAAGCTCGCCATTGACTTGTTGCCGTCGAACTTCCACCAGCGAAATGCGCGATCCGTCGTTCCGACGCTTGCGATGGTTGCAAGTTCGTTGATCTTGTATCGAATTGGCCGGCCGCTGGATCCGGACGTTTCGCCCTGCGTTATGCTGCCCATATGCGGCGGCACGCGCTTGGCAGTGAGCTGCTTCAGGTTCTGCTGCACATCCTGACGCGATAAAATCGGTATGGTGTGCCAGCGTTCAAGATCGACTTCCGTTCCGGAGCACAACGAAGCCAATCTTTGTTTGTAGAATGGGACATTGCGATGGGAGTGGAGGATAAGCGGCACCAGCAGATTTTGTTGATAGGCATGTAGTTGGTCAGGAAGCAGCCGCTCCGTTTCCGCGAGCACATCGCGAAATCTGGAGACCATGCGGTCAAGCTGGAATGTTGCCATCGATCAACAGCTTCTGACAGGGCAAGAACGACTGGGAAAAGCTATTCGCATGGCGATGGTCCGGATACCTGGAATGTCCTGGTCAAATGTCCTGGTAAAACAGGTTCCACTCCGTTGGTTTTGAAAATATGATAGGTGAATGGGTGAGGATCATCAAAGAATATATCATCGTGCCTGGTCGCAGTTGGGTCCGCCATTGCGGCCACCGTCCGGAGTCATCCTGGCAGTCAAGGAGCAGATCAGCGATATAGGCGGCCGTGCCCTTCTGTTGGGAGTGACGCCCGAACTCGCCGACGTTGCGCCGCATCTGGTGGCCATCGATCGCAACTTTTCGATGGTCGCCAACGTTTGGCCGGGGAATACAACCTCCCGCTGCGCGATGGTGGGCGATTGGCGCCGCCCCAACTTCAAGTCCGATGCATTTTCGATTTGTATAGGCGACGGCAGCTTGTCCTTTCTGACGTTTCCTGACGAGACCGCCGCCTTGTTCCTCGAACTTGATCGAATTCTCAGGAGCGGCGGGCGCATCGTCTTTCGACTTTATGTTGCGCCTGCCATCGCCGAGACTGCGTCCGCGCTAAAAGCCGAGGCCCTGTCCGGCAAAATCAAAAGCTTCCATGCCTTCAAGATACGGCTCGGAATGGCCCTTGTCGCACAGCAATCCGCGCCGGAAGTCCGGGTCGCGGACATTCTCGCCGCCTTCAATTCACTGTTCAAAAACCGTCAGGAACTGGTTCAGATGGCGGGCTGGAATCGCGACCAGATTGACACGATCGATTTCTACAAGGACTCAATCGTGTCGTTCAGTTTCCCCAAGAGGGATCAGGTATTGTCGATTGCCTCGAAAACATTTCCCAACGCTCGATTCGTTTCGAGCGGCAGCTATGAAATGTCCGAGCTCTGCCCATTGCTGATCGCCGATAAAGCCTAAAATCTGAACGCTGTTGGGCTTCCTGGCGAGTCGATCGAATGGACCTGCCGACTTCCGAAGTCCCAATGCGCCAGCCTCAACAATCACGGCCAGCGACCGACTTTCCGGCCATTTTCCGTCGCCCCCGCTATGGCGACAAGCATATTTGATTTGATCGCGAGCAGTTTTTGCGGTCAAATTGACCCACTGCAAGCATACAAGGGAGAAAGAAATGGTCAGGGGTATGATACTGGCTGCCTTTATCGCGACATTTGTCGGCGGGGCGGCCTTCGCGCAGGAAACGTGTGAGAGCAAGGCGGTCGGCAAGGACGGCAAAGCTCTCGCGGGTGCGGCCAAGACATCCTTCATGAAGAAGTGCATGGCCGATTCCTGCACAACCAAGGCGGTGAGCGCGGACGGCAAGCCGCTTTCGGGAGCCGCGAAGACCAGCTTTATCAAGAAGTGCGAAAAGGGAGCCTAAACCTCCCGGTGCGCAAGTCAGAGGCCGCCGCACGGGCGGCCTCTTTCATTTCAGGCGAACGCGCTAAATCGCCGGCTTGACGGTTGCGGCCCACGACCGACTTTCTGCTAGTTTCCGCGGGCCGCGCCATCGACTAGGCTTGGCGGCACAACAAGAAAGAAAACCGCTCGCAGGCCAAGGGGAATACGCTTTTGCACGGACAGGCAGGCCGGCGCACCGAGCTCGCGCGCAGCGGCGTTGCAGGCATGCGCCGGCGCGCGATTTCAGGGCTGTGGGTAGCACTCCTGCTGGCGATCCTCGGCTTCCTGGTGATCTATCCCGTGCTCACGCTGCTGCTGGGGGCGCTGACCGACACCAATCCGGTAGTCGACGGCTTCAGCCTGACCCATCTGTCGATTGCGAACTTCCTCGCGGTGCTGGTCAACCCGAACGTCGCCGAGGCGCTGTTCAATACCTTGATCGCCTGCGGCGGCGGCACCCTGATCGCGGTCGTGATCGGCCTGGCGTTTTCCTGGATCGTGGTGCGCACCAACACCCCGTTCAAGGGCTTCATCGCCGCTGCCAGCATCCTGCCGCTGTTCGCGCCGCCGCTGGTTGCGGGGGTGGCGTGGACCATCCTCGGCTCGCCGAAAACCGGCCTCATCAACACCATGTTCAAATGGGCCGGCCTCGACTGGCATGTGAACCTTTATTCGCTGTGGGGCCTGGTGTTCGTGTTCGGCATCTACTACGCGCCCTACGTCTACATGTTCACCTCCTCGGCGCTGCGCAACATGGACCCGAGCCTGGAAGAGGCTGCCGAGATTTCCGGCGCCAGCGCGTTCGCGACATTGTTTTCGGTAACGTTCCCGCTGATCATGCCGGCGATCATCTCCGGCATGCTGCTGTCCTTTATCGTGATGCTCGGCATCTACGGCATTCCGGCGGTGCTGGGTGCGCCGACCAACATCAACGTGCTGACCACCTATATTTTCAAGCTCACCAACTGGTCGCCGCCGCTCTACAACACCGCGGCGGCGGTCGCGATCCTGCTGATGATGGTGACCGGCCTGCTGGTGTTTGCGCAGCAGAAGGTTTTGAGCGGGCGCAGCTACACCACCGTGGCCGGCAAGGCCTATCGGCCGCGCAGCCTCGATCTCGGTCCGTGGCGCTGGCTCACCTTCGGTCTCGGCGTCGTCTATCTCGTGGTGGTCGTGGTGCTGCCGAGTCTCGCTTTGATCGTGGCGGCGTTCCGCAAGTTCATGTTCATCCGCGACGCCGCCAGCCTGTTCGACATGAAGCAATATTCGCTGATGCATTTCTACAGCATCTTCGACAACCCGCTGACCATGAATTCGATCTACAACGCGATCGAGGTCGGCATCATCACCGCCGTGGTCGGAGGGTCGCTCGCCTTTGCGATCGGCTACACCATTCATCGCACCCATGTGGCGGGCCGGCGCAGCATCGATCTGGTATCGACGCTGCCGGTGGCTATTCCGGGCCTCGTGATCGGCGTCGCCTATCTCTGGGCCTGGATCGGCATCCCCGGCGGGCTCTACGGCACCATCTGGATCCTCGCGCTTGCTTTCATCGCGCGCTTCATGCCGGATACGGTCAAGGCGCTGTCGACTTCGTTCCTGCAGATCCATCGCGAACTGGAGGAAGCGGCCTGGGTCTGCGGCAGGGGCATGCTCAGCACCATCCGGACGATCGTGCTGCCGCTGGCGCGGCCGGGCGTGATCGCCTCGATGACATTATTGTTCGTGCTGGCGATCCGCGAACTGGGATCGTCGCTGTTTCTCTACACCACCAACACCATGGTGATGTCGGTGTTGCTGCTCGACTACTACGAAGGCGGAAATCTCGGCAAGACCGCTGCATTCAGCCTGGTGCAGACGGTCCTGCTCGGGGTTCTGATCGGTGGCGCGAACTGGCTGTCGCGGGGCGCCGCCCAAACCAGCGTCGCCCGCACCGGATAAATGAAAAACGAGGGAGGATTGGCTATGAACAAAAAGATGATCGCCGGGATTGTTGCCATGGCCGGCCTCGGCATCGCGCTCGGCGGCGCGGCGGCAGCGGCGGAGGATTTCGGTTCGCCCGAGTTGATCGCGGCGGCCAAGGCCGAAGGCAAGCTGGTCTACTACACGGCGAATTTCGCCGAGGTCGAGCAGGAGGTCATCAAGGAGTTCAACAAGCGCTTCCCGGAGATCAAGATCGAGATGGTGCGCGCGCCCGGCGGCCAGCTCATCACGCGGGTGCGGACGGAAGCGGCGGCCGGCAAGCTGATCGCCGACATCGTCGATCATTCCGATCGCGCGCTGATGCTGCCGCTGGCCGACCTGTTCCAGGATTACGCGCCGCCCAATGCCGCCGACTACGATCCGGCCGCGCTGGTTTCGCCGAAGTTCTGGCCGCGCGCCACCGTGGTCTGGTCGATCGCCTACAACACCGAACTGGTCAAGAATCCGCCGAAGAGCTGGATGGATCTGACCAAGCCCGAATACGACAAGATGACGGGCCAGGTGTTCGCCCAGTCCGGCGGCACCACCTGGACCCGCATCATGTTCGAGCGTCAGGTGCTCGGCGAGGATTATTGGGCTCGGCAGGCCGCGACCCATCCGATTCTCTATCCCTCCGGCGCGCCGATGTCGGATTCGCTGGTGCGCGGCGAGGTCGCGATGGGTCCGCTGTTGTACAATGCGGTCTACCCGAAACAGAAGGAGGGCGCGCCGATCAAGATCATCTTCCCGCCCGAAGGCGTGCCGGCTAATCCCTATGCGTCGGGAATTCCCAAGACCGCCACGCATCCCAACGCCGCGAAACTGTTCCTCAACTGGTGCATGTCGAAAGAGGGGCAGACCTTCATGATCAAGGAGCTCGGCAACCTCACGTCACTGAAGGTGGCGCCGGTCTATCCCGAGGGCTTCGATCCCAAGATCGTCAAGGTCTGGTACCCGAACTTCGACCAGTATGTGAAGCTGCACGGCGCCTGGGTTGCCGACTGGGACAAGACCTTCGGCTATCGGCAGTGATGTCGGGCGTGGAAGCCGGATCGTGACCGCAGCACTCGATGTCACCGACCTGCGCAAGCAGTTCTCGATCGGCCGGCCCGCGATCGACGGCGTGAGTTTCGCCGTGCCGGCCGGCGAGATCGTGGTGCTGCTCGGCCCCTCCGGCTGCGGCAAGACCACGACGCTGCGCTGCGTCGCCGGCCTCGAGCACCCGACATCGGGAGAGATCAGCATCGGCGGCCATGTGGTGTCGTCGCCGGCGCGCGGCATCCTGCTGCCGCCGCGCCTGCGCGACCTTGGCATGGTGTTTCAGTCCTACGCGGTCTGGCCGCATATGACGGTGCGGCAGAACGTGGTCTATCCGCTCAAGCACCGCAAGATCGCGCGCGCCGAGGCCAACCGCATGGTTGAGGAGGTGCTGCAACTGGTCGGCCTGTCGGAATATGCCGACCGCCCGGTGGTGGCGCTGTCGGGCGGCCAGATGCAGCGCGTGGCGCTGGCACGCAGCATCGTCTACCGGCCGCAACTGTTGCTGCTCGACGAGCCGCTGTCGAACCTCGACGCCAAATTGCGCCTGAGGCTGCGCGACGATCTGCGCGTCATCCTCAAGCAGACCGGCATGACCGCGCTTTACGTAACCCACGACCAGGCCGAAGCCGTCGTGCTCGGCGACCGCATCGGGGTGATGCGCGACGGCAAGCTGTTGCAGATGGGCACGCCGGACGAGATCTACAACAAGCCGGCCGACCTGTTCGTCGCCAACTTCACCGGCGCCACCAATGAAATCGCCGGTACCCTGATCGAGCGCAATGGCTCCTTCGGGCTGGTCGATGTCGGCAACGGCCAGCGTATCGAGGCGGCGATGCTGGAACCCGTCAACGCCGGCGACAAGATCCGCATCGCGCTGCGTCCGGAAAACATCGCGCTTGGCCGCCACGACGGCACCAATGCCTTCAACGCGCGCGTTCTCGACCGCCGCTATCAGGGCACGCAGACGGTGTACGATGTCGACCTGTTCGGCCGCCGGCTGGAGGCGCTCGAGCTTGGCACCGCCGCGCGCCACCAGGTCGGGGTCGAAACCCCGGTGTCGCTGGCGCGGGAAGGCTGCTGGGCCTATCGTGACGCCGGACCGTCGACTTACGACTAGCGCGGGCCGTCGCGAATCTCGACTAAAGCAAGATGAGTTTGGGGCGTGGACTCGTTAGCACGCAACCAAATTCGGATTGATGCGAGCTTGACGAACGCCAGATAACTGGCTGCGAGTTTGTCATATCGGGTTACGACATGCTGTAGATGACCGGGCCTTGGACGGCCACCGGCTAGTGCCGTTCAATCGATGCGGTTCGATCCCGCGGGAACCAGCGGTGTTTCGTTGCGCTGGTCTTGAAACGTTTTCGCGGTTTGGGGCTTCACGAACAGCGCGACAACTTCCGGGTTTTTCTCCCGCACTTTCCTCTCCAGATCAATGAAGGCCTCTTCGATCTGTGGTGCGAGCATAACGTCCGAAAACTCAAGACTCAGCATAGCCACAACTTGTTTAGGCCCTAATTGTGCGGTGAAAAGGCCATTTGCGCTCAAGCACCCTGGTTGAGCATTCGCGAGAGAAAGAATCGACTTGCGAATTGAAGGATAGGCTTGTTCGCCAATCAGCAGGCTCTTGCTTTCCCTCGCCAGGAAAACCGATGTTGCTGCTAATATTACGCCGATCGCGACCGAGCCCGCGCCGTCGAACTCCGGGCGGCCGAGCGCGACAGCCGAGAAGGTCGCGACCGCCGCGACGAGGATTCCAACAAGAGCGGCAGAATCTTCGAATAGCGTCATGAACGAAGGCGGATCTTTGCTGAGCCTGAATGCGTCGAAGAAGCCGAGTGAGCCTTTTGCTCGACGGAACTGTCTAAGCGAATAGAGCCATGAGCCACCCTCGAAAAGAAATGACAACGCCAACACGACATAACTCACGACAGGCGACTCGATAGGCACCGGATACAAGATCCTATAAATTCCCTCATAAATGGAGAAGCCGGCGCCAAGTGCAAATATCAGAAGCGAAACCACGAAGCTCCAAAAATATAATTCTCTCCCGTAGCCGAAAGGGTGTTCGCTGTCAGGCTTCTGCACCGAGCGATGAATTCCATACAGCAATAGGATTTCGTTCGTGCTGTCTACAGCCGAAGGAATGGCCTCACTCGTCATGGCGGCGCTACCTGTCCAGACCGCAGCACCGACTTTGCTTATGGCTACGAGAATGTCTCCGGCCAGCGCTGCGTAAACAGCAGCGGTAGACGATGAACTGGAGCTAAGTCGTGCGTGTGATGCCATATTTAAATGTCACCTTGCGGTTTTCGCGCTGGACCGCCTGAAGGCAATGGTTATTTGCCGCACCCGCGAGCCGAGCGGATCGCTAGCTGAACAAAGCAGCTTGGAATGCGCCAGGCGTCACACCCATTGTCCGCCTGAATGTTGCGACAAAGTGCGCCGGCGTTGCGAAGCCGACACCGTCGGCGACCTCGGCGACGGAGTTCCCTGGCTTCTTCAGGAGTGTGATCCCGCGTTCAAGCCTGCGGAGAACGACGTGACGATGCGGTGTCACCCCGGTCTGTTGGTGGAACGCACGAATGAAGTGGTTGACACTCAAACATGCGGCGTCGGCCAACTGGTCCAAAGTGGGCGACGCGACGGACTTGTCATCCAAGGCTGCCGTGATCATGTCGTTGACTCGACGATGAGCCGCCCGAGCAAGGCCTCCTCGTGTGGGCTGGATCGGCCCGTGGCTGGTAGGGTGCAACAGGCGGGCCGCGATACGATGGATTCCGGATTCGAGCAGTAGTGAATCGTCCGGCTCGGCCCGTGTCGCTGCAACGAAGATTTGCATTGCAGCTGCCTGAAGTTCGCTATCAATGCGAATTGAACAGCGTCCGACAGGAAAACTGTCCTTCAACCACGGCATCTAGAAATGATTCGCGAAGATATAGTTGCAAGACGTCGGCCTTACCTCGCACGACAATCTGGGTGCGTTGATGTGCCGGCGTTACCGAGACGCCGCCGACCGCCGCAATAAAGGAACCCGGCGGATCGGTGCCCGTCTCATGGCGGACGGGGACGCCATCTTGTAGATTGATCGTAACTCGCACGATATCGGATGCAGCAATGTCGAAGTCACCGCCGTTATGGGAAAATCGGGCAACCACCGCTTTCGGCGAGGACTCTTCTCCCACGGAATGTAAGAACATTGGTTTGCCCACTGCGGCAATCGCCTCGGCCAGCGGTTTCATAAGTCGTTTCCAAATGCAGGTAAGGTAAAATCCCCGGGTAGTTGGCAAACGCCTTCAAAGGCTTCAGGTTCCCGCCGGTAACACGATCATTTCCTGATACACGGCATGCTACTGACTCTGCCGCATTTCCTGCAATTTAATATATCGCCTTAAAAACGGGCGCGGCCTAGATAGCTTGGGTGACCGGCTCGGCCAGCGCGGTGCGCATGATGGATACTGCCGTTCCCAAACGGCGGGCTCGACCCCTGGCTTTGGCACCAGCACTATTGAGGTCTTGCCAAACAACTACATGCCCATGTCCATGTCCAGGTTACCGATCCGCCCTGCCGCCTGGGAATGCGTGCTTATGCTGTCGAGGTCGACAGCAGCAGTATCGCGAAATCACCCTTCATCTTTAGGTTTGGGAACGGAGCCACATCGCACACGTTTTGGAGGCGGCATCACTGGTGACGCGCGGAAGCGGATCAGGATTGGATCTTATACGATCTAGTGATCCACACGCTACGAACGACGCCAACAAAGGATGCACAACGTGACCAGACTGAATGGAAAGACCGCCGTGATCACCGGCGGCGCTACCGGCATCGGCCTCGCCGCGGCAAAGCGCTTCATCGAGGAGGGCGCATTCGTCTTCATCTTCGGTCGCCGGCAGGAAGCGCTCGACGCAGCTGTGGCCGACCTCGGGCCCAATGCCCGCGCGGTGAAGGGCTCGGTTTCGGATGAGGCCGACCTCGACCGCCTCTACGCGGCGGTGAAGGCCGAGCGCAAAACCCTCGACATCGTTTTCGCCAATGCCGGGGCGGGAAGCCCGCTTCCGCTTGGCAAGTTCACCGCCAAGCACATTGACGAAACCTTCGACACCAATGTGAAGGGTACGATCTTCACGGTCCAGAAGGCGCTGCCGCTGATGGGCAAGGGCGGTTCGATCATCCTGACCGGATCGAGCGCCGGCACCACGGGCGCCCCGG
>NZ_SSMW01000080.1 GCF_004799405.1 Bradyrhizobium sp. | reverse complement strand
ATAACTCCGCCGACTTGACACCAGCGTCGGGGTGTCAGGACCACACGACTTCGCCGTCCGCCTCAAGCGCATTCGTCAAAGCGCCATCCGCGTCCACCGCATCCCGTCCCGCGTCCGTGACGATCGCGAGCCGCCCCTCCAGAGGGACGAGACAAGGTGGATATGGGCTGATTCGGTTATTCTGAAAATCAGAATATTTTGTGAGTGAGGCTTGACCGGTTTTACTGATTTGCCCGACGGGTAAAATCAGATTGATCCCGCAGGAGAATTTCTCTTCAAGCGTCATTTCCGGATTGCACTTGGCGACGCGCCACGAAAGCCGGATTTGACGGTCCCGTCGAACAATATCCACTGTTCGGGCCGAAGCTGACATCGCTCGAGACGCCAAGACTTCCGGGTTTGACCTAAAGCGGACACGGAACCTGTGGCCGTTCGAGCGTGATTGAGTGCTCTTCCCACTCGCCGCGCATTCACAAACTGCTAGTCTTGGCCGTGGCTCGAGGGACGGAGAAATGCGCTTCGGTTCGCCGACGCGATGCCGTAGAATAATCGAGGAACGACATGATGAATCCACGAAGATTAGACACTTGGTGTTTTATCGCTTGGTTGGTCTCGCTCTTTGCAGTGGCGATATTGCTGTCGTCCCCGGCAGCAGCCGAGCCGGGACAATTCGTTGTAAGCCCGGTAGCGGAGAAAAAACTGAATGGTCTGCCGCCGGGACCGCTGTATTGGCGGATCGAGAATTTCCCGACACTCGACCAGGCACAAAGCGCCGCGGCCGCTAGTGCGACGTCGTTGGCCGCAGCGGTATCGGGCAAGGTCTGGCTGTTCACGCTCGGTCAGAAGGACGGCACGACGCCAGGCGGCACCAAAGTGGCCGAGATTGGTCCGGTGCCAGTTTTCGCGGCGCCGGAATATCTGCTGCGGATCAATCACGCCGGCGGTCCGCCCGGCTCCAAAACACCGGTACATTCACATCCCGGTTCCGAGTCGTTCTACGTGCTTACTGGTCAGGTCAGCCAAAGAATACTGCACGGGGTAAACCGCACGGAAGCTGGTCAGTCACTGGTGGGCCACGGCCCGGACATGCCGATGGAAGTGTCTAACAGCGGGACGACCGATCTGGATCAACTGGTGATGTTCCTGCTGGATGCGACCAGGCCGGCGTCGGTGCCAGCCAAGTTTGAGTGAGAGGACAGGTGGCGTCAATCAAGGGAATAATGTTCGGCCTGGAATTGGAAACGGTTACTTCGGTGAATCCGCGGACGGGTTGAACAGTTTTTGGCTATTGACCTGATACGCCCCGATTGCTTGCTGCCCCTCGGGCGAAACCAGCCAATCTGCGAACATCTTCGCAGCCGCGAGTTTTGCGCCGGCATGTTTTTGGGGACTTAGTTCGATGACGTCGTACCGGTTGAGAAGGCGCGGGTCACCCTCGACCGCGACAATCAACGATCGCTTGTTGTTGAAGCTGAGCCACGTGCCGCGATCGGACAGCGTGTAGGCGTCGATGGCGCTCGCGGCATTGAGCGCCTGACCCATGCCGCCGCCGATGTCGCGATACCATTTCTCCTTGTTGAGCATGTCCGGGGTCCGACCGGCGATCTTCCAAAGACGCAGCTCGGCCGCATTGGTACCGCTGTTGTCGCCGCGCGACACGAACGGGGCCTGCGACGCGGCAATCGCCTTCAACGCCGCGACACTGTCGTTGCCGCCCTTCACATGAGCCGGATCGGCGGACGGCCCAACGATGATAAAGTCGTTCCATGCGATTTGCCGGCGCGTCAAGCCGTGGCCTTCATCCATGAAATGTTGTTCGGCCTCCGGATCGTGAACCAGCAAGAGATCGGCGTCGCCCCGCCGCACGGTGTCTATTGCCTTGCCCGTGCCCTGCGCCACCACGTTGACCATAATACCGCTCCTGGCCGTGAACTGCGGAAGAATGTTCGCCAATAGTCCCGATGCTTCGACCGACGTTGTCGAGGCCAGAACGATGGATTGCGGTTCGGCAGAACTTGCATTGGCCGCCGCCAGGATTGCGATCAGCGCCAGGATATTTCTGATCATACTTCGTCGCTCTCCGCCGTTCGCGCCCGCCCCGCCAATGCGAAGACCGTTGCGCTTACGGAAATGCTGATCCCGACCAGCACCGCACCAAGCGCCAATGCCAACGACAGGTCGCCCTGGCTGGTTTGAAGTGCAATGGCCGTCGTCATCGTTCTGGTCAAGCCGCGAATGTTGCCGCCCACCAGGATCACCGCGCCAACTTCCGAGACGGTGCGACCGAAGCCGGCCAGTACGGCGGTTACGAGGTCGGCGCGAATGATCATCAGAATTTGCGGAACCGCCTGCAATCGCGTCGCGCCATCGCTGGTTAGTTCGTCACCGTAGCGCGCCCAAGCCCGCTCGCTGGCGCGATGCACAAGCGCCGTGATGATCGGAATTGCAAGGATCGTCTGCGCGATCACCATGGCGGTCGGCGTGAAAAGCAGGGCAAGCGAGCCCAAAGGCCCGGAGCGCGAAAGGGCGAGATAGAGCACGAGGCCGACAACGACGGGCGGCAATCCAAAGAACGCATTGATCAAAACGACAATCAGTCGCCGTCCGCGGAAAGGAAAAATTGCAAGAGCGGCCCCGATCGGCAGGCTGATTGCCGTCGCGGCCGCCGTCGCCGCCAGGCTGACGCCGATCGATAGTGCGACGATCTCAAGGAAGCTGTGCAATTCGCTAATGGTGGTGATGGTGCCGGTGCGAGCCGCCGTTGTCGGAGCCGCGCCCTGCGAACCGTAGTCGGAGATTGCTTGCGAGGGAAGCCTTCGACCTAATCGCTAACCGGGCTGCCTGGCTTTGCGGCGGCCGTCGCAGGATTTGGGCCCTCTTCAGCCAAGCATACCGTAAGATAGGCGGTCCGGTCTCTTGGCAACACCTTGGCGGCGTCGGCCTTGCGACCGCACTCGATTTGCCTGATCTGTTCGGCGCGCCGCTTGACGGCAGCTTCTCGAAATTCAGGAGCGACAGAATTCGGGTCGACCAGCTTCTGAGCGAAGCTTGGCTCACCGAGGACAAATGCCATCACAAACGTCAATCGCCAGAATGATCTCACGGAAAAACTCCTGCTTGATCAGAAAAAACCTGGAC
This sequence comes from Bradyrhizobium sp., assembly GCF_004799405.1. Classification (GTDB taxonomy): domain Bacteria; phylum Pseudomonadota; class Alphaproteobacteria; order Rhizobiales; family Xanthobacteraceae; genus Bradyrhizobium. The sequence goes on along the minus strand of NZ_SSMW01000080.1, from coordinate 179,376 downwards.
TCAAATCCAGACCGTAGGACGCCAGCATCAGGGACACCGTCAGTCCGACGCCACAAAACATCACGAGGGTTTTAAGCGTTTCAACGTCAATCTCGATTCCGGAAGCGCGGGAAAGGACTCTTGCAATAGCAGTCATTTTGCAATCTCCAAAATGGGCCTCCACAGCAAGGCCGTTCTCGAAAATGTTGCCGCATCGCGCGCATGTGGACCGGGTCATGGACTCACGCGGCCTACCGTCCCGGCCAATCGAAAGCTCGCCGCTGCCGGAAGGTGCGGCGACCCAAGGGAGTGAAGAAAATCCCTCCAGGCAGAAAAAAGCTGCCTGGACGATGACCTCAAAGCAAGTTCCGGGCCAGCGCAGGCCAGTGGTGCGCTGAAATCCGGACCCGTCAAAAACAAACGGCTGAAGGGCTACAGCCTGCTCTGCCGCTGCCCGCGGCTCCACACCGCGAACGCGATCACCACCGCACCCGCCAGGCCGAACCAGGTGATGGCATATTGCAGGTGATCGTCCTTGAGATGGACCTCAAGCGGACCCGGCTTGGGGATGCCGCTTGCGGGCACCGGCGTTTCCAGATCGACATAGAACGGCGCGACATCGTTCCAACCGAGTGTCCGCGCCATCGCCAGGTGATCCCGCGTGAACCACAGCCGGCTGGCGGGATTTTCCGGCGGCGTCAGCAAGCCGGCTTTCTCGGGGAAACGGATGTAGCCGGTCAACGTCATGGGCTCGCCGGTTAGGAGCGGCGTCACGGCGCGATCCTGCTGCCCCCGGTCCTGCATGGTGTTTTGCACAAAGCCCGCATTGACCACGACGGTCTCGCCGGTCGGCAGCTTCGCCGGCATGAAGGCCCAGGTGCCGGGGCCGGAAATATCCTCGCGCACGGCGGAGCCGGAGCTGTAGACCATCGCATCGGGCAGCCTTGCATATGTCGCCGTCAACCGGACGCGGCGGAACTCGTCGCGCGCAGGCTCAAGCGCACCCCATTGCGTGGACGCCGGCAGCGCTTCGGGTGCGGCCGCCAGCCGTTCGGTCAGCGCCGCGATCAGCGCGTGCTTTTCGATCCGGCGCTGCAACTGCCACACCCCGAGGCCAGTGAACAGCGCCACCGTCACCAGCGTGAAAACGCCGAAGCCGGCGACGCTGCCGGGCCGTCTTCCGGATATGCCGGTCATTCCGGCTCGCGGCCGATCAACCGGCCTTCGGCGGCCTTGTGATGGAACTGCAGCGCGATCAACAGCGACTTCATCGCGCGCAGCGGCAGCAGCGTGGTGGCGAGAATCAGCGGCAGCCACAACACGGCATGCAGCCAGTATGGCGGCTGGTACTTGATCTCGACGACCAGCGCGCAGCCGACTACGATGGCGCCGGCAATCATGATGATGAAGATCGCGGGGCCGTCGCCGGCGTCGATGAAGGCATAATCGAGCCCGCAGGCCGTGCAGTTCGGCCGCAGCGTCAAAAATCCCGCATACAATTTGCCCTTGCCGCAGCGCGGGCATTTGCAGGCAAGGCCGCGCATCGCGCTTTCGGTCACCGTGGGTGGCGTCTGGTCCGGCATGCGATGTCCTTCCCTTCTCCCCTTGTGGGAGAAGGTGGCGCGGACGAAGTCCGGGCCGGATGAGGGGTCTCTATCCACGGAGACGGCCCCTCCTTGGTCTCGAATTCGCTGCGCTCATTCGAGTCACCTTCTCCCACGCGAGGAGAAGGGAAAAAAGGGACGGCCCCGCGGCCGCTCCTTGTTAGCACGCAGCCCAGTATCAATGCGCGCCGTGCGCCATGGTCTCGGCGCCGTGGCCCCAGACATAGATGCAGATGAACAGGAACAGCCACACCACATCGACGAAATGCCAGTACCAGGCGGCGAATTCGAAGCCGAGATGCTGGGTCGGCGAAAAATGCCCGGCATAGGCGCGGAACAGGCAGACGATCAGGAAGATCGAGCCGATCAGCACATGGAAACCGTGGAAGCCGGTCGCCATGAAGAAGGTCGCGCCGTAGATATTGCCGGCGAAGCTGAACGCGGCATGGCTGTATTCATAGGCCTGCACGCAGGTAAAGGACACGCCGAGCGCGATCGTCAGCAGCAAGCCGTATTTGAGGCCCTTGCGGTCGCCTTCCAGCAGCGCGTGATGCGCCCAGGTCACTGTGGTGCCGGAGGTCAACAGCAGCAGCGTATTCAACAGCGGCAGATGCCAGGGGTCGAAGGTTTCGATGCCCTTGGGCGGCCATACCCCGCCGAACAGCGCCTCGCGCGCGGCGTGGACCGGATCGGCCGGAAACAGCGCCGAGTTGAAGAAGGCCCAGAACCAGGCGACAAAGAACATCACCTCGGAGGCGATGAACAGGATCATGCCGTAACGGTGGCTGATCTGCACCACGCGGGTGTGATCGCCCTTGTACTGGGCTTCGCGGATCACATCGGCCCACCAGCTCGCCATGGTGTAGAGCACGCCGATGACGCCGACGCCGAAAACGATCGGCGCCGCGGAGAACAGGTGGTGCATCCAGCCGATCGCGCCGACCGCCATGATGAAGGCCGAGACGGCGCCAACGATCGGCCACGGACTGGGATCGACGAGGTGGTAGTCGTGTTGCTTGACTTGCGCCGTAGCCATTGCGGTCTCTCCGTTAGCGGTGCCGTGCCATCCCAAAAAATCAAATCCCGGGATCTTTAAGGGAAGATCCCGGCGGTCAGAGGTTACCCTTGCGTCTATCCGGCTCGCTCGCCGCCAGCGGCTTCGGCGCCGGGTCGCGCAGGGGGTAGAAGGTATAGGACAAAGTGATGGAGTTGAGCCCCTCATTGTCGCTGTCCGTGACGATCGAGGGATCGACATAGAACACCACGGGCATGTCGCGCTTTTCGCCGGGGCCCATGGTCTGTTCGGTGAAGCAGAAGCAGTTGATCTTCTCGAAATAGCTGCCGACCGTCAGCGGCGCCACATTGTAGGCGGCCTGCCCGGTCGTGGTCCGCGCCGACTGGTTGGTCACATGATAGAACACGGTGACGACTTCGCCGATCCTGACCTCGATTTCGGTCCGCTCCGGCTCGAATTTCCACGGCAGTCCAGGGGCTACGTTGGAATCGAAGCGCACCGCGATCTTGCGCGCCAGCGGCGCCGACGAGGGTGCAGCGGTCGCGACCTGCGTGGTGCCGTTGAAGCCGGTGGCGCGGCAGAACCAGTTGTAGAACGGCACGGCGGCATAGGACGCGCCAACCATCAACACCACGACGAAACCGCAAATCGCAGCCACCACCGCATCGCGGCCAAGCCCGCGCCCCGAAACAAGCCCGCGCCCCGATGCCGGCTGGCGCGGCGTATCCTTGCGGTTTTCGGTCGGCAGTTGCGGCATCGTCGGTTGGTTTTCCATCGCGTTACATCGGCCGCACTAGAACGGCCGGCCCCTTGACCATGGTGACCGCGAAGAACAGCACGACCAGGATGCCGAGCGCGAGTGCGATGGCGATCGAACGCTGGCGACGGCTTTTCTTCTGCGCCTCGGTGAGGACGATTCCATCCGGCTTCCGCTTGTCGTCCATTGCCTCGCCATGCGCCCCCTACCAGACCGAAGGTGCCAGGGCATGAACGACAACCTCGGCCAGCAAGGTTGCGAACAGCGCGAACAGATAAAGGATCGAAAAGGCGAACAGCTTCCGCGTCGCGCGCGATGCGCCACCGCCCTCGCGATGGCGATAGACGTTGATCGCCAGCGCCAGCATGGCGGCGCCGAGAACCAGCGAGGTGATGCCGTAGACCGCATCGAAATAGCCGAGCGGCCACGGCGCGAAGGCGACCGCTACCAACACCACCGTGTAAAGCAATATCTGCAGCCGCGTCGCGTCGGGGCCGGCGACCACGGGCAGCATCGGCACGCCGGCGCGGGCGTAATCGTCGGCGCGGAACAGCGCCAGCGCCCAGAAATGCGGCGGGGTCCAGAAGAAGATGATCAGGAACAGCAGTATCGGCTCGATCGACAGCGAACCGGTCGCCGCCACCCACGCCACCACCGGCGGCAGCGCGCCGGCCGCACCGCCGATCACGATGTTCTGCGCGGTCCAGCGCTTGAGCGCCATGGTGTAGACCGCGACATAGAAGAAGATCGTGAATGCGAGCAGCGCGCCGGCGAACCAGTTGACCAGGATGCCGAGCGTCATCACCGAGAAGAACGCCAGCGTCATGCCGAACGCCAGGGCTTCCGGCCGGGTCACGCGCCCGCGCGGGATCGGCCGGTTGGCGGTGCGCGACATCAATGCGTCGATATCGCTTTCGTACCACATGTTGAGCGCGCCCGCGGCACCCGCGCCGGCCGCGATGCAGAGGATGGAGGTGAACGCCAGCACCGGATGGACGTGAATCGGCGCGATGAAGAAACCGACCAGCGCGGTGAAGATCACCAGCGACATCACCCGCGGCTTCAGCAACGCGACGTAGTCGGCAACCTCGGCCTCGGAAATCCGGGGCGACAGCTCGATGGCGTTGTGGTCGACAACCGACAAGACAGGTCTCGCTTCCTGGTGTCGCGGCGCAACCAGGCGCCGCGCATTCCGTATCACTGCACGCGCGGCAGCACTTCGAACTGATGGAACGGCGGCGGCGACGGCAGCGTCCATTCCAGCGTGGTGGCGCCGACGCCCCACGGATTGTCGGCGGCCTGCTGCTTGCGCACGAACGCGTCGATCACGCCGTAGAGGAAGATCAGCACGCCGAAGCCGGAAATGTAGGAGCCGATCGAGGACACCAGATTCCAGCCGGCGAAGGCGTCGGGATAATCGACGTAGCGGCGCGGCATGCCGGACAGGCCGAGGAAGTGCTGCGGGAAGAACACCAGGTTGACGCCGATGAAGGTGAACCAGAAGTGCAGCTTGCCGACGGTCTCCGAATACATGTAGCCGGTCATTTTCGGGAACCAGTAGTACCAGCCGGCGAAGATCGCGAACACCGCGCCGAGCGACAGCACGTAGTGGAAATGCGCGACCACGTAATAGGTATCCTGCAGCACGCGGTCGACGCCGGCGTTCGCCAGCACCACGCCGGTGACGCCGCCGAGCGTGAACAGGAAGATGAAGCCGATCGCCCACAGCATCGGCGTCTTGAACTCGATCGAGCCGCCCCACATGGTGGCGATCCAGGAGAAGATCTTCACGCCGGTCGGCACCGCGATCACCATGGTGGCGGCGACGAAATAGGCCTGCGTCGCCGACGACATGCCGACCGTGTACATGTGATGCGCCCACACCACGAAGCCGATGCCGCCGATCGCGACCATCGCATAGGCCATGCCGAGATAGCCGAACACCGGCTTCTTCGAGAAGGTCGAGACGATCTGGCTGACCATGCCGAAGCCCGGCAGGATCAGGATGTAAACTTCGGGGTGGCCGAAGAACCAGAACAGATGCTGGAACAGCACCGGATCGCCGCCGCCTTCGGCCGAGAAGAAGGTGGTGCCGAAATTGCGGTCGGTGAGCAGCATGGTGATGGCGCCGGCGAGCACCGGCAGCGCCAGCAGCAGCAGGAACACCGTGACCAGGATCGACCACACGAACAGCGGCATCTTGTGCAGCGTCATGCCGGGCGCGCGCATGTTGAAGATCGTGGTGATGAAATTGATGGCGCCGAGGATCGAGGAGGCGCCGGCCAGATGGATCGACAAAATGGCGAAATCGACCGCCGGTCCGGGATGGCCCGAGGTCGACAGCGGTGCGTAAAGGGTCCAGCCCGCGCCGACGCCGTTGGCGCCGGGCTCACCCTCGACGAAGCTGGAGATCAGCAGCAGCGCGAACGACGCCGGCAGCAGCCAGAACGAGATATTGTTCATGCGCGGGAACGCCATGTCCGGCGCGCCGATCATCAGCGGCACGAACCAGTTGCCGAAGCCGCCGATCATCGCCGGCATCACCATGAAGAAGATCATGATCAGGCCGTGCGAGGTCACGAACACGTTGTAGGTATGGGTCTCGTGGAAAATCTGGACGCCGGGATACATCAGCTCGGCGCGGATCGCGATCGACATCGCCCCGCCGATGATGCCGGCGATGATGGCGAACACCAGGTACATCGTGCCGATGTCCTTGTGGTTGGTCGAATAGACGAAACGCCGCCAGCCGGTCGGGTGGTCGTGTGCATGATCGTCATGCGCGTGATCGTCGTGAGCCGGTGTCGCTGCGGTCGTTGCCATGTTCAAATCCTGCCTTGCAGTCCTGCGGGCCTCGCGGCCCCGTCGCCCTTGTGCCGTCGATTGCGCGTTGAGCCCTTGGCTTAACGCGCCGCTGCGGCCGCCGAGGCGAACGAATTGCCCGCGTTGGCCGCAACCTGCTTCTTCTTCCAGTCGCCGTATTCCTGGTCCTTCACGACCCGCACCACGATCGGCATGAAGGCGTGGTCCTTGCCGCACAGTTCGGAGCACTGGCCGTAATAGGTCCCTTCCTTGGTGGCCTTGAACCAGGTTTCGTTGAGACGGCCGGGAATCGCGTCGATCTTGATGCCGAACGCCGGCACCGCGAAGGAGTGGATCACGTCGGCGCCGGTGGTCTGGATCCGCACCACCTTGTCGACCGGCACCACCATTTCATTGTCGACCCCGAGCAGGCGCGGCGGCTGCGGGCTTTTCTTGGCGCGCTCTTCGTCGCTCAGCATGATCGAGGTGAATTCGATCTTGTCGTCGGGATAGGCATAGGTCCAGTTCCACTGGTTGCCGGTCACCTTGACGGTCAGGTCGGCCTTGGGAACGTCGAGCTCAAGAAACAGCAGGCGGAATGACGGCACCACCAGCGTGACCAGGATCAGCACCGGAATCAGCGTCCAAGCCACTTCGATCAGGGTGTTGTGGGTGGTCTTGGAAGGTACCGGGTTGGTCTTGGCGTTGAACTTCACCATGACGATGATCAACAGGGCCAGAACGAACAGCGTGATGGCGGTGATGAGCCACAACAGGAAGTTATGGAACCAGATGATGTTCTCCATCACCGGCGTCGCCGCTTCCTGCAGCTTGTATTCCCACGGCGCAGGCTGCCCCAATTCGGCGAATGCCGTCCCGCTCGTCACCAGCGCTGCGCCGGCCACCGCCAATCCCAGCAACCGCCGGCCCATCAGGCCCTTCGACATCTTCATGCCGCTCGCGCTCCCTTGATAAAAGCCAAAGCATCCCGTCCCACGGCTGGAATGCTTGCACGATCCGTCCCCCGACAAGCGGCCTTGGGATGTACTTTGGGAGTACCCGGCCGGATCGCTGGAACGCATCGAAATCCAGCCTCTCAAACCATAATTCGCCGCCTCTCGCAATGCAGTAGTAGGGCGCACAGCGATGCATTACCGGCTAATCTGCCGATGTGACATTTTCCCGTGAAATCAGGCAAAAGGGCTGGCTTTGCAGCCCTGCGGCGCTTGACAGGCGGATTGCCCGATGTAGGCACAGACAGGGCGCGCCCGAGAGGCCTGATTCGCATGATGGAACGGCCGTTCCGGTGTCGGGATTGCTGTAGGATTGCCTTCAAGGTGCCGTCATTGCCGTATCAGTCGGCTGTTCGACCGACATCGCCGAGAAACCGCTGACGAGAATATCCAAGCGAATGCTGGAGGATCGACCCTGACAGGGCCTTCGAAACACCGGGCGAGAGTGGCTGCAAGCCGCGACAACCCGTTTGCCGCCGGCCTAGGCCGCCTGCTGGCGGGTTGTCTTGCCATCGCCTTGCTGCTGGGCTCGACGGCGGCCGCCAACGCCCAGGGCGCGGTGCGCTCGGTCCATGGCGACTGGCAGATCCGCTGCGACACCCCGCCCGGCGCGCAGGCCGAGCAATGCGCCCTGATCCAGAGCGTGGTGGCGGAAGACCGCTCCAACGCCGGCCTTACCGTGATCGTGCTGAAAACCGCCGACCAGAAGAGTAAGCTGATGCGGGTGGTGGCGCCGCTCGGCGTGCTGCTGCCGTCCGGCCTCGGCCTGAAGCTCGACAACGTCGATGTCGGCCGCGCCGGCTTTGTGCGCTGCCTGCCCAACGGCTGCGTTGCCGAAGTCGTGATGGACGACAAGCTGCTCGGCCAGCTCCGCACCGCCAAGACCGCTACCTTCATCATCTTCGAGACCCCCGAAGAGGGCATCGGTTTCCCGCTCAGCCTGAACGGGCTCGGCGAAGGCTATGACAAGTTGCCGTGAGGCGCGCCTTTTCGTCCTCTCCCTTTTTGCCGCGACAGTGCCTATCTTTTGATATCGTTGCCCCGGCCGGGCGCGCACTTCGCGCGAGGTCGGCCCCATAACCACAGGTTACCGCATTGTAAGAAGACGTTTCCGCGAGTCTTTCTTAAAATGCGAGACCTGTGGCCATGGGTTCCCGCGTTGGCGGGGACGACGAGAACATCCGCCCAGAACGTTTGCATTGCATCGGAGCCTGCATGACCAATCCCGCCACAACTTCCCTGCTCGATCGCGCCAGCCTCGACCGCGATTCGGTGCGCCATCAGGTGGCGCGCGGCCTTGAAGGCGCCGACGACGGCGAGTTGTTCCTGGAATACAGCCAGACCGAGGCGCTGATGTTCGATAACGGCCGGCTCAAGCAGGCCACCTATGACACCTCGCAAGGTTTCGGCCTGCGCGCGGTCAAGGACGACGCGGTCGGCTATGCGCATTCGTCCGATGTCTCGCTGCCGGCGCTGATCCGCGCCGCGGACGCGGTGCATGCGGTTCGCGGCGGCTATAGCGGCAATTTCGCAGGCGCACCGGCGCACACCAACGTGCGGCTCTATGGCGACGACAATCCGCTGGACGCGCCGGGCTTCGAAGCCAAGATAAAGCTGCTGGCCGAAATCGACGCCTACGTTCGCGACAAGGATCCGCGGGTGCGGCAGGTGACGGTGAGCCTGGGGGCGACCTGGCAAGTCGTCGAAATCCTGCGGCCCGATGGCGAGAGCTATCGCGATATTCGCCCCCTGGTGCGCGTCAATATCTCGGTGGTCGCGGGCCAGGGCGATCGCCAGGAAAGCGGCAGCAAGGGCTATGGCGGCCGCGAAGGCTATGCGCGCTTCATCGAGACCAAGTCCTGGCGCGAGGCCGCCGATGGCGCGATCCGCGAAGCCATGGTCAATCTCGAATCGGTCCCGGCGCCGGCCGGCGAAATGGACGTGGTGCTCGGGGCCGGCTGGCCCGGCGTGATGCTGCATGAAGCGGTCGGCCACGGCCTCGAAGGCGATTTCAACCGAAAGCAGACCTCGGCGTTCGCCGGCTTGATGGGCCAGCAGGTCGCGGCCAAGGGCGTCACCGTGGTCGATGACGGCACCATGGCGTCGCGTCGCGGTTCCCTGTCCATCGACGATGAGGGCACGCCGACCAGCCGCACGGTCTTGATCGAGGACGGCATTCTGGTCGGCTACATGCAGGATCGCCAGAATGCGCGATTGATGAACATGAAGCCGACCGGCAACGGCCGCCGCCAGGGTTATGCGCATGTGCCGATGCCGCGCATGACCAACACCTACATGCTGGCGGGCAGCCGCGATCCGGCGGAGATTCTTGCTTCGGTCAAAAACGGAGTCTACGCCGCCAATTTCGGCGGCGGCCAGGTCGACATCACCTCGGGCAAATATGTGTTCCAGTGCACCGAGGCGTATAAAATCGAGAACGGCAAGATCGGCGCACCGCTGAAGGGCGCGATGCTGATCGGCAACGGGCCGACCGACCTGCATCGCATCACCATGATCGGCAACGATCTCGCGCTCGATACCGGCATCGGCACCTGCGGCAAGCACGGCCAGGGCGTGCCGGTCGGCGTCGGCCAGCCGACGCTTCGGATGGAACGCATCACGGTCGGAGGCACCGGCTCATGAGCATCAAGAAGCAAGCCACAGCCGTCCCGGCGACCAGCAGCTGGCGTGCGCTGTTCGTTCAGTTCGCGGCAGTCGTGCTGGCGGTTTTTATCGCCAAGGGCGCGCTCGCCGAACCGTTCTATGTGCCGTCGGGCTCGATGGAGCCGACGCTGTTGATCGGTGATGCCTTGCTGGCGTCGAAATATCCCTACGGCTACGGCACCGCCTCGCTGCCGATCCAGATCAGCCTGCCCGAGACCGGCCGCGTGTTCGGCGAAACGCCGAAGCGTGGCGATGTCGTGGTGTTCCGCTGGCCCGGTGACCGGTCGCAAGCCTGGGTCAAGCGCGTCGTCGGCCTGCCCGGCGACCGCATCCAGATGCGGCAGGGCCAGCTCTTCATCAACGACCGTGCCGCGTCGCTGAAGCCCGATGGCATCGGCGAAGCCGAAGACGACAATGGTGGCAGCGAAACCGCCTCTCGCTACATCGAGACCTTGCCGGGCGGCGTCAGCCACGAGATCTACAAGATGCGCGACAATGGCCCGCTCGACAACACGCCCGAAGTGACGGTGCCGCCGGGCCGGCTGTTCGTGATGGGCGACAATCGCGACAACTCCGCCGACAGCCGCGTTCCGCTCCGTGAAGGCGGGGTCGGATTGCTGCCGACGGACAATCTGATCGGCCGCGCCGACGCCGTCGTCGGCTCATGGGACCTTGGCATACGCAGCCGGCCGGTATGGACCTGGCTGTCCGGTTTCCGCGGCTCGCGGTTTTTCACGGCGGTGCGTTGAACGCCTCCGGTTTCCTCGCCACGGCATTTCGCAATCCGGTCAATGAAGCGATTGCCGATGAACTATCCCGCCTGGCGCTACCGGATGCCTGGATCGTCTCCGGATGCCTGGTGCAAACCGCCTGGAATGTGCTGACAACGCGCGCCGTCGATCATGGCATCAGCGATTACGATATCTTCTATTTCGATTCCGACACTTCATGGCAGGCCGAGGACGCGGTGATCCGGCAATTGCAGGGCCGGCTTGCCAAAACCGGCGCCAGGATCGAGGTCCGCAACCAGGCGCGGGTCCATCTCTGGTATCCGGAAAAGCATGGACTGCCCTACCCTGCGCTGCATTCCTCCACGCAAGGCATCGACCGCTTCCTGACCAAGAATACCCAGGTCGGAATCCGCCCCGCCCTGGACGGCCACGATGTTTACGCGCCGAACGGATTTGACGATATCGCCGGCATGATCGTGCGGCCGAATCCCGGACCGAATTTTTCGGCTGACAATTACAATGCGAAGGCAGCGCGCTGGAAAAAACTATGGCCGGAACTCACGGTGCTGCCCGCGGAGACCGCGATACCCGCTAGCGCACCACGCCCGAGATAAAACCGGGCTTGCGCCGCGGCGGCTTGATTTCCTTTTTCAGGAAACAATGCGCTTCTTTCCCGACATATCCCGGCCGGGCATAGGTCCAGGCCCGGCATTTGTTGTCGCCGGTGCAGGCCGCCTTGCAGGCTTCGTCGCCCTCGCTTTTTTTCAGTTCGAAACTGCGGTAGTCGCCGCCGGACCGGTCGATCGAGGTCTCGATCGCCCCGTTGCGCAGTTCGACCACGCCGGCGCCGCGCACGCCGGAAACACAGCAGCTGTCCTCGGTGCGCGGCGGCACGTTGCTCTTCAGCCAGCACACCGCGCCGCCAGCGGCGTCGGTCGGGTAGTTGAAGCTCCAGGCACGGCAGCGCTTGTCGCGCTCGCACACCAATGCGCAATCCGCCGGATCGCCCGAAGCGACCGGCGAACTCTGATAATCGCCCCCCGGACGATCGAAATTGGCCTGCGCCAACACCGGTTGCGTGGCCATAACGGCCGCCGAAAAAGCGAATAGCACCAAACACGCCCTGAGCAGGCGGCCTCTCCACATACGCGATTGCTTTCAACAATTGGCCGCGCCGCTGCGCGCGGGCTGCCATTTGATCGCCATCTACCTGTACGGCGGATGAACGGCGCAAGATCCGGCCGGCAAAAGCCCCGCCGGCAAGGACCTGCAACAGATTGATCTAAAATGCATATTCATCATAGGCCGGTTCCACCGAGCCGTGCCACGGGCCGTGGAATTTCTCCAGCATCTCCTCGGCGGGCACGCGCCCGGTGTCGATAATCCGCTCCAGCGGTTCAAGATGACGGCTCTCGTCACGGCCGGCATGATCGACGCGGGCGCGCCGCCTCAGGCCCGAATGCGCCAGCGCCACGCACTCCTTGGCGATTTCAAACAAATAGCGGTCCTTGATCCTGGCCTTGAAGCCCAGGCGCGGCACGTCGTCGCGCAACGCCTGACGCTCGTGCGCGCTCCAGTGCCTGGCGATGTCCCAGGCGGCGTCCAGGCTGGCGTCGTCGTAGAGCAATCCGACCCAGAACGCCGGCAGCGCCGGCAGCCGTCCCCACGGCACGCCGTCGGCGCCGCGCATTTCCAGATAGCGCTTCAGCCGCACCTCGGGGAAAATCGTCGAGAGGTGGTTGGCCCAGTCCGACAGCGTCGGGCGCTGGCCGGGAAGCGAGTTGTTCCGGCCCTCGAAGAAAGCCCGGAACGACGATCCGGCGACGTCGATATATTGATCGCCGCGCTTGACGAAGTACATGGGAACGTCGAGCGCGTAATCGACCCAGCGCTCGAACCCCATGCCGTCCTCGAACGCCCAGGGGATCATCCCCGCGCGGGCGTTGTCGGTGTCGCGCCAGATCTCGGAGCGAAATGACAGGAAGCCGTTGGGCTTGCCTTCGGTGAACGGCGAATTGGCGAACAAAGCGGTGGCCACCGGCTGCAGCGCCACCGATACCCGCAGCTTCTTGACCATGTCGGCTTCCGACGAGAAGTCGAGGTTGGTCTGCACCGTGCAGGTCCGGTACATCATGTCGAGGCCGTAGCGGCCGACCTTCGGCATGTAGTTGGTCATGATCTGGTAGCGGCCCTTGGGCATCATCGGAATCTGCGCCCGCGACCACGACGGCGTCATGCCGAGCCCGAGAAAACCGATTCCTAAGGGAGTCGCGATCTCGCGCACCTGCGCCAGATGCGCCATCAGTTCAGATTGGGTTTGATGCACGGTTTCCACCGGCGCACCGGACAGTTCGAACTGGCCGCCGGGCTCCAGCGAGATCGCGCCGCCGCCGGTGACGTCATAAAGGCCGATGATACTGCCGCGCTCCATGATCGGCTCCCAGCCGAGCAGGAGCTTCATGCCTTCCAGCAGCGCGCCGATGCCGCGCGCACCCTGGTAAGGCACGGGATGATGGTCTTGCAGCGTGAACGGCGTCTTCTCGTGTTCGGTCCCGATCCGGAATTCGGACCTTGGTTTCACGCCCGCTTCGAGCCACGCCACCAATTCGTCGCGCGACTGCAGCGGCGTCATATCGATCTGGTCACGCGCCATACTAGTTCCGGATCAAGAGCGCTTCGACCGAACGCGCGCGGTGTCGGGGATGTCCGCGGACCGACCGGCCCGAAGACGCTGAAGGGGACAACGGGTTCATCGCGCGGACGCGCCGTCCGCCATGGCGGGCGCCTGGACCTCGTCGCAGGAGCAGCCCAGCCGGTCGAGCAGGCCGCAAAGCTTCAACGCATCCGCATCGGACAGTTTCGAGCCGACATGCTTTTCGATCGCCGCGGAATACGCGCTCCACATCTTCTTCTGCAGTTCGCGTCCGGTTTCGGTGATCTCGACGAACTGGCCCCGCTTGTCGATCTTGCACTCGCGGCGCGCCGCCAGCCCTTCGTCCACCAGCCGGTCGATTAGGCGCGAGGTCGAATATTGCGGAATCAGCATCTGCTTTTCCAGTTCGACCGGACGCATTTCGCCGGACGGCGCGCGCGACAGTTCCAGCAGCGCGTCATACCAGGCGAGCGGCGGAAAGCCGGCCTTTTTCAAGTCCTGCTCGACGGCGTCAAGCACCCGGCTCTGCAGCCGCATCAGGCGGATCCAGGCGGCGGTGACCTCGGTCGATGGTTTGCGTTTCATGGCAGAGTCCATATGTCAGGCAGCAGTGTAGCTCACTAAATGCACCTGCATCAATCTTGACTATTGCATGCAGATGCATTTAGTCATCCGGCCGCCCATCGCCAATAATTCACAGGAAGGAAAATTCCGATGAAACTGTATTATTCGCCCGGAGCCTGTTCGCTTTCCCCCCACATCGCGCTGCTGGAAGCCGGTTTGCCCTACGACCTGGTCAAGGTCGACCTGCGAGCCAAGAAGCTGGAAAACGGCGACGACTTCCTGAAAGTAAATCCCAAGGGCCAGGTGCCCGCACTCGCCCTCGACAGCGGCGAGTTGGTGACCGAAGGGCCGGTCATCGTGCAGATGATCGCCGACAAGGCTGCCGACAAGCACCTTGCGCCGGCCCGCGACAGCGCCGAGCGCTACAAGCTGCAGGAGTGGCTCACCTACATAAACAGCGAATTGCACAAGAACATTGGCCCGATGTTCAGCCCGGTGCTGTCGGATGATGCCAAGGCCTTCTTCAAGGATCGGGCGATGGGCAAGTTCAAATATCTCGACGGCCAGCTGGCCGGCCGCAACTATCTGATGGGCAAGCAGTTCACCGTCGCCGACGGCTATCTGTTCACGATGCTGTCCTGGGCCGAGCGGATGAAATTCGATATGTCGGCACTACCGACCCTGCTCGCCTACCAGGCCCGCGTCGCCGCGCGCCCGAAGGTCAGGGAAGCGCTGGTCAAGGAAGGCCTGATAAAGGCGGCGTGAGTTGCTACGAATGACGCGATAAAGCAAAGGGCCGGATCGACGATCCGGCCCTTTTCAATTTATCGTCATGCCCGGCCTTGTGCCGGGCATGACGCAAAGAGAGAGTGGTTTCTTACGCCGCCGCCAGCTTCTTCGGCGGGAAGCGGCCGTAGAAGGTCTCTCCCTTGGCGGCCATGTCGATCAGGAGCTTCGGCGGCGTGAAGCGCGAGCCGTATTTGGCTTCCAGCTTGCGGCAAAGCTCGACGAAATTCTTGGTGCCCATGAAATCGATATAGGACAGCGTGCCGCCGGTGAACGGCGCGAAGCCAAAACCGAGGATCGAGCCGACGTCGGCCTCGCGCGGATCGGTGATGACGTGATCCTCCACGGTACGCGCGGCTTCCACCGCCTGCACCACCAGGAAGCGCTGCTTCATTTCCTCGATGTCGAGGGTATCCGGATCGAGATGCTTCGGCTGCAGCCCGGCCAGCGCCGGCCACAGGCTCTTCTGGCCCTTGCCTTTCTCGGGATAATCGTAAAAGCCCTTGCCGTTCTTGCGGCCGAAGCGGCCCTGCTTCTCGACCATCTCGACCAGGAGCTTCTTCTGGCTCTGGTCGATGGCGTTGGCGCCGAGATCGGCCTCGGTCGCCTTCATGATCTTGAGCACCAGGTCGAGCGCCACTTCGTCCGACAGCGACAGCGGCCCGACCGGCATGCCCGCCATCTTGGCGGTGTTCTCGATCATCGCCGGCGGCACGCCCTCCATCAGCATTTCGAGGCCTTCGGCGGTAAACCGCAACACGCAGCGATTGGCGAAGAAGCCCCTTGAGTCATTGACCACGATCGGGGTCTTGCCGATCACGCGCACGTAGTCGAGCGCGGTGGCGAGTGCGACATCGCCGGTGTTCTTGCCGACGATGATTTCGACCAGCATCATCTTCTCGACCGGCGAGAAGAAATGGATGCCGATGAACCTGCTTTGGTCCTTGAATTCTTCCGCCAAGGAGTTGATCGGCAGGGTCGAGGTGTTGGAGGCAAAGATCGCATCGGGCTTCAACAGCGGCTGCGCCTTGGCATAGGTTTCCGCTTTCACCTTGCGGTCCTCGAACACCGCCTCGATGACGAGATCGCAATCCTTCAACACGCTGTAGTCGGCGGTGGCGCTGATGCGCGACAGGACGGTATCGCGGTCGCTTTCCCTGGCCCGGCCCTTGGCGATCAAATCGTCGAACACGGATTTGGCGTGACCGTTGCCCTTGTCGGCGCTCTCCTGGTCGCGGTCGATCAGCACCACGTCGATGCCGGCGCGCGCCGAAACGTAGCCGACGCTGGCGCCCATGAAGCCGGCGCCGATAATCGCCAGCTTCCTGACCTTGGTCGGCGGCACGTTTTGCGGCCGCCGCGCGCCCTTGTTCAATTCCTGCATCGACAGGAACAAGCTGCGGATCATCGCGGCGGCTTCCTTGCTGCGCAGGACCTGGGTGAAGTAGCGCGATTCGACCCGCAATGCGGCGTCGATCGGCAACTGCAATCCTTCGTAGACGCACTGCATGATGGCGCGCGCGGCCGGATAATTGTCGTAGGTCTCGCGGCGGAAGATCGCGTTGCCCGCCGGAAACATCATCATGCCGGCCTTGGAATAGACCGGCCCGCCCGGCAGCTTGAACGCCTTGTCATCCCAGGGCGCGACCGCCTTGCCGCCGCCCTTGATCCAGTCTTTGGCCGACTTGATGAGATCGGCAGCCGGCACGACGGCGTCGATCAGCTTGAGCGACAAGGCCTTGGCCAGATTGATCGCCTCGCCCTTGAGCAGCAACTGCATCGCATCCTGCGGCGGCACGATGCGTGGCACGCGCTGGGTGCCCCCGGCGCCGGGAAACAGCCCGACCTTGACTTCGGGCAATCCAAGACGGGTCTTGGGATTGTCGGCGGCGACGCGGTAATGGCACGACAGCGTCAGTTCGAAGCCGCCACCGAGCGCCAGCCCGTTGATCGCGGCGGCCCACGGCTTGCCCGAGGTCTCGATGCCGCGAAACACCTGCGAGAATCGCCGACTCTGGTCGAACAGCATCTGGTTGGCGGCGACATCGCCCTTGGTTTTCAGCATCTCGGCATATTGCCGGCTCATGCCTTCGAGCATCGACAGATCGGCGCCGGCGCACAGGGCTTCCTTGCCCGAGGTGATGACGACGCCCTTTACCGCGCCGTCGGCGGAGGTCTGCTTCACGATCTCCTCGAGTTCGTTGATCGAGGTCTCGTCCAGCACGTTCATCGAACGGCCCGGTGTGTCCCATGTCACCAGCGCAATGCCGTCGGCGTCGGTCTCGAGCTTGAAATTCTTGAAGGCCATTGTCGTCGCTCCCTAAACCCGCTCGATGATGGTCGCAGTGCCCATGCCGCCGCCGATGCACAGCGTGACCAGCGCGGTCGATTTGTTGCTGCGCTCGAGTTCATCGAGCACGGTGCCGAGAATCATCGCACCGGTGGCACCGAGCGGATGACCGAGCGCGATGGCGCCGCCGTTGACGTTGATCTTGGCGTTGTCGATGTCGAAAGCCTGGATGTAGCGCAGCACCACCGAGGCGAAGGCCTCGTTCAATTCAAACAGGTCGATGTCCGACAGTTTCATGCCGGAGCGCTCCAGCACTTTCCTGGTCACGTCGACCGGCCCGGTCAGCATCATCGCCGGCTCCGAACCGATATTGGCGAAGGCGCGAATCTTCGCACGTGGCTTCAGGCCGGCCGCAGCACCCGCCTCCTTGTTGCCGACCAGCACCGCGGCGGCGCCATCGACGATGCCGGAGGAATTGCCGGCGTGGTGCACGTAGTTGATGCGCTCGATCTCGGGGTGCGACTGGATCGCCACCGCGTCGAAACCGCCCATCTGTCCGATGGTCGCAAACGACGGCTGCAACTGGCCGAGCGACTGCATCGTCGTGGTGGGCCGCATGTGCTCGTCCCTGGCCAGGATGGTGAGCCCGTTGACGTCCTTGACCGGGACCACCGAATTCTTGAAGCGGCCCTCGTCCCAGGCTTTGGCCGCGCGCTGCTGGCTCTGCACCGCATAGGCGTCGACATCGTCGCGCGAAAACCCGTACTTGGTGGCGATCAGGTCGGCCGACACGCCCTGCGGCATGAAATAGGCCGGCACCGCGATCGACGGATCCATCGGCCAGGCGCCGCCCGAAGCCCCGATGCCGACGCGACTCATCGATTCGGCGCCGCCGCCGATGGTCATCTTGTGCTGGCCCGACATCACTTGCGCCGCCGCGAAGTTCACCGCATCGAGGCCCGAGGCGCAGAAGCGGTTGATCTGGATGCCCGGCACATCGTTGCCGTAGCCCGCACTCAGCGCCGCCATCCGCGCGATATCGCCACCGGCCTCGCCGACCGGATCGACGCAACCCAGGACCACGTCGTCGATGGTGCCGGGCTTGAGGTTGTTGCGCTCCTTCAGCGCCTTCAACGGCGCCGTCGCCAGCGCCAGCGCGGTCACCTCATGCAGCGCGCCGTCGGTCTTGCCGCGGCCGCGCGGCGTGCGCACGTGATCGTAGATATATGCCTCGGGCATGGGGTCCCCCCTCGATCGGTGAAATTGGTTTCGCGCCGGGATCCGCCGCGAGTTCGAAAGACAATCAGAAAGCTTCCGCGGGCAACTCCATGGTGGTCGCGCTTCCGGTCTGGATGCGCGCCAGATGCAGCGTCGTTTCCGGCAGCATCCGCTCCATGAAGAATTTTCCGGTCACCAGCTTGGTGGTCAGATAGGGTGTGGCGCCGGTGCTTGCAATCTTGTCCTGGGCTACTTTCGCCATCTTCGCCCACATGTAGGCGAAGGTCACGAGGCCGAACAGCTGCATGTAATCGGTAGCACCCGCGCCGGCGTTGTCGGGCTTCATCATCGCGTTCTGCATCAGCCAGGTGGTGGCCTGCTGCAAATGGCCGAGGGCGGTGCTGAGCGGCGCGACATAGGGCTTCATCGCTTCATCGGCGCCGTGATCCTTGGCAAAACCCGCGACCTCGCCGAAGAACGCCATCACGGCGCGGCCGCCGTCGCGCGGCAATTTGCGTCCGACCAGGTCGAGCGCCTGAATGCTGTTGGCGCCCTCGTAGATCATCGCGATGCGTGCATCGCGCACGAACTGCTCCATGCCGTTCTCGGCGATATAGCCGTGGCCGCCGAACATCTGCTGCGCCAGCACCGCATTGGAAAACCCGACATCGGTGAGGACGCCTTTCAGCACCGGCGTCATCAGCCCCATGTGATCGTCGGCTTCCTGGCGATCCTTGGGGTCGCTGGAGCGATGCGCGACATCGCTTTTCAGCGAAGTCCACACCACCATCGCGCGCGCCGCCTCGTTGAAGGCGCGAATCGTCAGCAGCGTACGGCGCACGTCGGGGTGCACGATGATCGGATCGGCCGGCTTGTCCGGCGCCTGCGGCCCCGACAGCGCTCGGCCTTGCAGACGGTCGCGGGCGTAAGCGGCGGCGTTCTGATAGGCGACCTCGGATTGCGCCAGCCCCTGCACCGCAACGCCAAGCCGCGCCTCGTTCATCATCACGAACATGCCCTGCATGCCCCGGTTTTCCTCGCCGATCAGCCAGCCGGTAGCGCCGTCGTAGTTCATCACGCAGGTGGAATTGCCGTGAATGCCCATCTTGTGTTCGATCGACCCGCAGGACACGCCGTTGCGCGCGCCGAGCGATCCGTCGGCATTGACCAGGACCTTCGGCACCACGAACAGCGAGACGCCCTTGATGCCGCTGGGGGCGCCCTCGATTCGCGCCAGCACCAGATGGATGATGTTTTCAGCCAGATCATGCTCGCCGGCGGAGATGAAAATCTTGGTGCCGGTGATCTTGTAGCTGCCGTCGGCCTGCTTGGCGGCCTTGGTGCGCAGCAGCCCCAGATCGGTGCCGCATTGCGGCTCGGTGAGATTCATGGTGCCGGTCCATTGTCCGGCCACCATCTTCGGCACGAACATCGCCTTCTGCTCGGGCTTGCCGTGCACCATCAGGGCGGCGGTCGCGCCCATGGTCAGGCCGCTATACATCGAAAACGCCATATTGGCCGAGATCTGGAATTCGCCGACCGCCTGAGACAGCGTCACCGGCAGGCCCTGCCCGCCATATTCCGCCGGCGCCGACAGGCCGAGCCAGCCACCTTCGGCCACCTGTTTGAAGGCTTCCTTGAAGCCCTTCGGGGTGGTCACGGAGCCGTCACTGTTGTGGGTACAGCCTTCGAGATCGCCGACGCGGTTGAGCGGCTGCAGCACCTGTTCGGCGAGTTTGGCTGCTTCATTCAAGATCGCCTCCCGCACGTCGGCGGAGGCATCGCTGAACCCGGGAAGATTGTCGTAGCGGTCGATCTGAAAGACGTCGTTGAGCAGGAAACTGACATCTTCCAGGGGGGCTTTGTAGCTCGGCATGGCAATCCTCGCAGGGGTAGCTGGCGGCGCTTCGTTTAGGGGAGATTTTGCAGTGCAGCAATCGGCTAGTTCCAAAAGACCTTAGACAAAAGCGGCAGGCGGCGGCAGCCATCGCGACAACTTGACCGGGCCAGCGCCCGAAGCCGGCCCGACCCGGCCGATCTCGCCGCCAGGACAACCTCGGGACAGCTTCGAGCCAGCTTCAAGGCAACTTTCAGGGCCGGCCGTCCAATTCCTTAACCCGTTGTTTACCGTAACACGAAAAAGTCGGTCCCCGAGGCAGACGACCCGCGCGGAATTCGATTGACTCGTCTCAAGGGACGCGCGGGGCGGCTGATGGCGCAGGTGGAGCGCCGGGGTCGGAACCGGACGAAAACATGAATTCGCGCGTGCCGTGGAGTGTTGAGGGCATCGATCCATCCGTCCGCGAAAGGGCCGAGGCTGCCGCGCGACGCGCCGGCATGTCGCTCAGCGACTGGCTCAATGCCACCATCGGCGAATCCGCCCCTCCCAGCTTCCGCGCCGACCCGAATCAACGGCCGATGCCGCCGAGCCAGGAAAGCCGGGACGTCGCCGACATCCACCAGCGGCTGGATTCGATCACCCGCCAGATCGAGCAGATTTCGCGCCCGGCGCCTCGCCAGGACACATCTCGCCAAGACACATCTCGCCAGGATACGCCGCGCAGCGAGCCCGGTGTCGCCCGGCAATTGAACGACGCCATCTCGCGCCTCGATGCGCGGCTGTCGCAGATCTCGAACCCCGCTCCGGCAAGGCAAGCCCAGCTTCAGAGCGCGCAGCGCAAGACCGATCAGGTCGAGCGCGCCGCCGCCCAGGTCTATCGCCCTTCGCCGCCGCTCAATCCGGGGTCGCTGGACTTCGCGATCGCAGAAGTCGCTGCGCGCCAGAGCGAACTTGACTACACCGCCCCGCGGCCGATGCCTCCGCGCGCCACCCAGCCGATGGCGCCCGCAATGCCGGCGGGCCCGGATTTTTCCACGCTCGAACGCCATTTGTTCAAGATCACCAGCCAGATCGAAGCGCTGCAGCGTCCCGACGGAATCGAGCAATCGATCGCCGCATTCCGCGGCGAACTGTCGGAGATTCGTCACGCCATCACCGAGGCGATGCCGCGCCGGGCGATCGAATCGATCGAGAACGAAATCCGCTCGCTGTCCCGCCGTATCGACGACACCCGGCAGAGCGGCATCGACAGCCAGGCCCTGAGCGGCATCGAACGCGCCCTAAGTGAGATTCGCGAAGCGCTGCGCTCGCTGACCCCGGCGGAGCAATTGACCGGCTACGACGAGGCGATCCGCAGTCTCGGCGGCAAACTCGACCTGATCCTGCGCAACAGCAACGATCCCGCCACGGTGCACCAGCTCGAAGGCGCGATCGCCGCACTTCGCTCCATCGTTTCCAATGTCGCCTCCAACGACGCGCTGGCCCGGCTCAGCGACGACCTCCACACGCTGTCGTCCAAGGTCGATCTGCTTTCCCGCTCCGAAGGCCAGGGCAATTCGCTCGCGATGCTCGAACAGCGCATTGCCGCGCTGACCTCGACGCTGGAAAGCCGCGAGCAGCCGGCGGTCAGCCAGAACACCGAACAATACGAGGGCACGCTGCGGGCCCTGGCCGATCGCATCGACCGCATGCCGGTCGGCAACGACAGCGCCTCGGCGTTTGCGCATCTTGAACAGCGGGTGTCTTATCTGCTCGAGCGCCTCGAAGCCGCCAGCGATAGCCGCGGCGGCAATCTCGGGCGGGTCGAGGACGGACTGCAGGACATTCTGCGTCATCTCGAAACCCAGCATGCCAGCCTCGCCGCGCTGGCCGGCAACGGCCGCAGCGAAGCGGCACCGACCGACAGCGGCCTGGTCGATATCGTCAAGCGCGAATTGTCCGATATCCGCTTCAGCCAGTCGGAAATCGATCGCCGCACCCAGGATTCGCTCGAAACCGTCCAAAATACCCTCGGCCATGTGGTCGACCGTCTGGCGACGATCGAAGGCGATCTGCACAACGCGCGTTCCGCGCCGGCCTCGCAACCCGCTCCGCCGCAAGCCGCCGCGCCGCGCTTTGCGATGCCGCCGCAGCCGAAGCCCGAATTGCCGAATCCGGCCGCAGCCGAACAGTATTTTGCGGCCGCACCGCGCGAGTTTCACGTCGCGCAAACCCCGACCGCTCCCGCGCCGGCCGCCGCCGCGCCGCCGATGGCGATCAGCGAGATTCTGGTGCCGCATACCCCGTCGCGCGAGGTGATCGAGCCCGATCTGCCGCCCGACCACCCGCTTGAGCCGGGGACGCGGCCGTCCGGCCGCGCGGCTTCGCCATCCGAGCGCATTGCGGCTTCCGAAAACGCGATCAGCGAAATTCCGGCAACCGCGCGCGAACTCGACAACACCTCCAGCTTCATTGCCGCCGCGCGCCGTGCCGCCAAGGCCGCCGCGGCCGCGCCGGTCGGCGAAAAGGTTGCACGCCCGCTCAAGGATGCCGCCAACGCCAAGGAACCCTCGACGATCACCACCAAGATTCGCTCGCTGCTGGTCGGCGCGAGCGTGGTGGTGATCGTGCTCGGCACCTTCAAGATGGCGATGACGCTGCTCGACGGCGGCAATCCGCCGCCGATGCCTGCGATGGAGAATTCGAGCGAGCCACCGGCTCAAGCGCCCGCCGATGACGGCGCCAAACCCGCCGCACCGGCGCCCGCCGCGCCGTCGATGAACCCGCCGGCACCGATCGGCCGGCAATCGCTCAATCGTTCCGTCCCGAACATCCCCGACAGCACCGCGTCGGTGGCGATCCCGCAGGCCGCAGCGGCGCTCACGGGATCGCCAATATCCGCCAGCGACATTACCGGCGCCATTCCGGCGGCGCCCACAGTGCCCGGCAACCACAAGCTTGCCCAGGTGCAGATCCCGCCAACCGAGAGATTGCCGGATGCGATCGGCGGACCGGTGCTGCGCGCGGCCGCGCTCAAGGGCGATCCCACCGCCGCCTTTGAGATCGGCCTGCGTTTTGCCGAGGGCAAAGGCGTCACAGCGAATTTCGACGAAGCCGCGAAATGGTATGACCGCGCGGCGCAAGCCGGCGTGGTGCCGGCGATCTTCCGGCTCGGGACCCTCTACGAAAAGGGCTTGAGCGTGAAAAAGGACGTCGACATCGCGCGGCGCTACTACATCCAGGCCGCCGAGCGCGGCAACGCCAAGGCGATGCACAATCTGGCCGTGCTTGACGCCGACGGCGGCGGCAAGGGCGCCAACTACAAGAGCGCGGCGCAGTGGTTCCGCAAGGCCGCCGACCGCGGCGTCGCCGACAGCCAGTTCAATCTCGGTATCCTCTATGCCCGCGGTATCGGCGTCGAACAGAACCTCGCCGAATCCTTCAAATGGTTCAGCCTCGCCGCAGCCCAGGGCGACGCCGACTCGATCCGCAAACGCGACGATATCGCCAAGCGGCTCGACGCCCAGTCGCTGGCGGCGGCAAAGCTCGCGATCCAGACCTTCACCCCGGAACCGCAGCCCGACGACGCCATCAACGTCGCGAGCCCGGCCGGCGGATGGGACACCGCGCCGGTGCAGGCCACCACGGCAAAGCCCGCGGCGAAACCGGCTTTGACCAAGCGCGCCGCCCGTTAATCCTGATTATTCACCACATCGGAAATTGCGCGGCAGGCGGCGCGAGAAAAACCGCCCGTCCGCGGATTCTTTAGTCCCTCCCGGCGGCGATTTCGGTTATGCAGGGACGCAAGCGGTTGATCCGCGTTCGCGCGTATTCCGCGTCCAAAACCACCATGCCATGAGCGGTTTCGGCCAGCCTCAAGGCTAAATCTTAAAGCAAAGCGCGCGTGCAAATTTACCTCCCGATCGCCGACATCCCGGTCAATATTTTCCTCATCCTGGCGATGGGCGCGGCCGTGGGTTTCGTATCCGGCATGTTCGGCATCGGCGGCGGATTCCTGATGACGCCGCTGTTGATCTTTGTCGGCATCGCGCCGGCGGTCGCGGTCGCCTCCGTCGCCAGCCATATCGCGGCCTCGTCGTTTTCCGGTGCGCTGTCGTACTGGCGGCGGCGCGCGATCGATCCGGCACTGGCGCTGGTGCTGTTGAGCGGAGGCGTCGTCGGCACCACGCTCGGCGTGTGGACCTTCACGCTGCTGCGCTCGCTCGGCCAGCTCGATCTGTTGATTGCACTGTCCTACGTTGTCCTGCTGACCACGGTCGGCGGATTGATGTTCTGGGAGGGGCTGCGCGCGATCATGCGGGTGCGGCGCGGCGTGGCGGTACCGATGCGCCGCTCGGGCAGCCACGGCTGGATCCATGGACTGCCGCTAAAGATGCGCTTCAAACGATCCAAGATCTACCTGTCGGTGATCCCGGTCGTTATCGTCGGCGTGATCATCGGCTTCATCGGCGCGGTGATGGGCATCGGCGGCGGTTTTATCCTGGTCCCGATCATGATCTATTTGCTGCGGGTGCCGACCTCGACCGTGATCGGCACCTCGATGGTGCTGACGCTGATCACCATGCTGTTCGCCACCATGCTGCACGCGGCCACCAATCATCTGGTCGATGCGGTGCTGGCGCTGATCCTGATGGTCGGCGGCGTCACCGGCGCCCAGTTCGGCGCCCGCGCCGGCCAGAAGATCCGCGGCGAACATCTGCGATTGCTGCTCGGCCTGCTGATTCTCGCGGTCGGAATCCGTTTTGCGATTGAACTCGTGATCCGCCCCGACGATCTCTTCACGATACGGGAAACCGGAGGCGCCGGATGATCGCGCGCGCGCCATTCACGGCGGTTGGGCTGGCGCTGCTGCTGGGCGCGGTCTTCGCCACGCCGCCTGCGCGCGCCGAGCGGCTGATCGTGTCGGTCTCCAACCACCGCGTAACCGTGACGCCGAACTATTCCGGCGAGGAACTGGTGCTGTTCGGCTCGGTCGAAAAGGACGCGACCACGCCGGCCAGCCGCACTAGTTACGATCTCGCGGTGACCGTGAGCGGCCCGCACGCCGACATGGTGACGCGCCGCAAGGAACGCAGGTTCGGCATCTGGGTCAACACCGACTACCGGCAATTCCTCCAGGTGCCGACCTATCTGGCGCTGTTTTCCAACCGGCCATTCGACGAAATCGCTTCGCCGGAGGTGCAGCGGCGCCAGCAACTCGGTCTCAACAATGTGCAGCTGACCCAGCGCGTCGGACCCGATTATGCCGACGTGGTGCCGAACGATGCGTTCCGCAGCGCCTTTGTGCGGCTGCGCTCCGAGCACGGCCTTTATCGCGAGGCGACGTCCGCGGTGACGTTCCTGACGCCGACCTTGTTTCGCACCGGCATTCCGTTGCCGGGCGAGGTGCCGATCGGAACCTACGACGTCGAGATCAAGCTGTTTTCCGATGGCGTACTGGTGACACGCACCGAGACCGCATTCGAGATCGTCAAGGTCGGCTTCGAGCAGTTCGTCGCCACCAACGCCCGCCAGAACGGCTTTGTCTATGGATTGGTCACGGTCTTCATGGCGATGATGTCCGGATGGATGGCGTCGATCGTGTTCCGCAAGGATTGATGCGGTCGCCTCCCTCGCTCCGCCCTTGCGGGGAGAGGGTCGGGGTGAGGGGCTCGTTCAACAAGCGGACTCGTGGATAGTCCCCCTCCCCGGATTGCTTCGCAATCCGACCTCTCCCCGCAGGCGGGGAGAGGTAAGAGATGCCGCGCAACCGTCTAGAGAGACAACCCTGCCACCATCGCCACGACGCTGAGCAGCATCGCGCCGGTCGAGAGCCATCCCAGCCAGTACAACGGACCGCCGATGACGAAGCGGCCCATCACGTCCTTGCGGCGCGCCATGATCATCAGCAGCACCATCACCGGCACAGCGAGCACGCCGTTGACCACGGCACTCCAGTACAGCGCGGAAATCGGATTGATCGGGGTGAAGTTGAGCGCGATGCCGATTGCCGCCGACAGCGCCAGCACGGCATAGAACGCGACCGCCTCTTTCGGCTTGCGCGCGAGGCCGACCGGCCATCGACGGCCCTCGCCCACCGCATAGGCAGTGGCGCCGGCGAGCACCGGTATGGCCAACAGCCCGGTGCCGACGATGCCGAGCGCAAAGATGACTTCCGCGAACGCGCCCGCGAGCGGACGCAGCGCTTCGGCGGCCTGCGCCGAGGTCTGGATATCGGTCTTGCCGGCGGCGTGCAGCGTCGCCGCGGCGGTCCAGATGATCGACAGCGCGATCAGGTTCGAGAACGCCATGCCGACGACGGTGTCGGCGCGGATGCGATGGAATTCCTTTTGCGCGCCGTAATGCCTGTCGATCAGCGGCTGCTTGGTGACATCGACGCGCTGGTCTTCGGCTTCCTGCGAGGCCTGCCAGAAAAACAGGTAGGGCGAGATGGTGGTGCCGAAAATGGCGACGATGGTGGTGAAATAGTCGCTGCTCCAGGTGATGCGCGGCAGCAGCGTGCCGGCCAGCGCCTCGCGCCACGAAACATGCGCGAACGCCAGCGCGCCGACATAGGCGAACAGGCTGAGCGTCAGCCATTTCAGCACCGAGACGTAGCGCTTGTAGTCGAGGAAGACCTGCGCCACCACCGATGTCACCCCGAACACCAGCACGTAGACAATGCCGGGGCCCCCGATCAGCAGCCTGGTCGCATCCGCCATCGCACCCAGATCAGCGGCGATGTTGATGGTGTTGGCGATGAACAACAGCGCCACCACCACATTGAGCAGCAGGATCGAATAGTGCCGGCAGACGTTGCCGGCGATGCCCTGGCCGGTGACACGTCCCACCCGTGCGGAGATTTCCTGGATCGCCGCCATCAGCGGAAATGTCAGCAGCATGGTCCAGCCGACCCCGTAGCCAAGCTGCGCGCCGGCCTGGCTGTAGGTGCCGATGCCCGAGGGATCGTCGTCGGAAGCCCCGGTGATCAATCCGGGACCCAGCGCTTTCAGAAAAGACTGGCGGGGCAGCTTTTTCAGCGCCGGTTTTTGGTCAGCGGTCTTCCTGCCGTGGTTATGTTTGGTCTTGTTGCGATCCGCCATGCCCGGTCCCAGCCGCCGCGACAACGATCCGGACCGCATTCGGTTCCGGCCCGCAAAACTGCCCGAAGCAAGGCCCGGCGGCAAGCGAACTGCGCCGCGGCCGCACCATGAGGATCAATAACAGCGCGACGCGGCGATGGTATGCAGCCGGTTGTCGCCGAGCACATGCGCCATGAAACTGAGGGTCTGGAAGATCTTCGAGAAGGCCGCGTCGCGAATGCTCAGGCCGCCGGTATAGGCGCCGAATGCCGGCATCACCGCGCGCTCGCCGTCGCAGGCAAAGCATCGCCGCTCCATGGTGCGGCCGCGCGTCGTTACCCGGGCCTTGGGATGCAGATGTCCGGCGATCTCGCCCGATACCCCGGTCGGCTCATGGCGAAACGCGATCGGCCCGATCGCGACTTCATTGGCGACCACGCCGCCGAGATCATCCGGCAGCGCCGGGTCGTGATTGCCTGAAATCCAGATCCAGTCCCGCCGCGCCTGCAGCGCCGCGATGGCTTCGCGATCCGGCGCGGACAGCCGGTGATGGGCGGTGCGGTCGTGAAAACTGTCGCCGAGCGCGATCACCATGCGCGGGTCATGCCGCGCCACCACCGCAGCGAGACGGCCCAGCGTCGCCACCGTATCGTAAGGCGGCAGCAGCGTGCCGCGCGCCGCATAGCTGGAGCCTTTTTCCAGGTGAAGGTCCGAGACGACGAGCAGGCTCTCCTCCTCCCAGAACAACGCCCCCGAGAGATCGGCCTTCAAGCCCACGCCCGCGACATTGACGATGGCGGTACGCGCAGCCGGTAATTCGTCTTGCAGGGATTGCGGGCGCGCCGTCACGGTCCTGTCGCCTCCTTGACCAGTTCGTCGGCGGCCTCCGCCAACAACTCGTCGGACGCTTCGCCATAAACTGACTCGCGCCCGATTTCCAGCATCACCGGCACCGCCAGCGGCGAAACCCGGTCGAGTTCCTTGTGGGTAATCCGCCCCTTGATTCGCAGCAGCATATCACCGAGCCGGCGAATATCGAGCAGCCCGGTGGCGGCATCGGCCCGCGCCGCGCGCAGCAGCACGTGGTCCGGCTGGTGCTTGCGCAGCACGTCGTAGATCAGGTCGGTCGAAAACAGCACCTGGCGCCGGGTTTTTTCCTCGCCGGTAAACCGCCGCGCGATCAATCCGGAGATGATGGCGCAGGTTCGGAAGGTGCGTTTCATCAATGCCGATTCGGCGAGCCATGCTTCTAGATCGTCGCCCAGCATGTCCGGATCGAACAGCGCGTTGAGATCGAGCTTGCCCTGCCGGATCATCAACGACATGTCGCCGAGCCCCCACACCGCCAGCGCATATTCGTTGGCGACAAAGCCGAGCGGCCGCACCCGCGCGCGCTCCATCCGGCGCGTTAGCAGCATGCCGAGGGTCTGGTGCGCGAGCCGGCCTTCGAACGGATAGCACACCAGATAATGTTTATTGCCGCGCGGAAAGGTTTCCACCACCAGTTCGCGCGCGCCGGGCACGCGCGACAGATGCGCCTGCAGCGACAGCCAATCGCGGACCTGATCGGGCAAGCCGCGCCAGCCGCGTTTGTCGGCCAGCAGGTTCCGGACGCGTTCGGCGAGATAGGTCGAGAGCGGAAACTTGCCGCCCATATAGGACGGCACCTTGGCATCCCTGTCGTTGGCGCGGGAGACATAAACCTGGTCTTCGGCCAGCGCCTCGTAGCGCACCACCTCGCCGCCGAACACAAAGGTGTCGCCGACCACCAGCCCCTCGATGAAATATTCCTCGATTTCGCCCAGCATCCGGCCGCCGCGCCCGAGCGCACCGGTTGAACCCGAGCCGCCGCCGCGCGAGCGCACCAGGCGTACCTTGAGCATCGCTTCCTCGACGATGGTGCCGACATTGAGGCGATAGCTTTGCCGCACCCGCGGATTGGTGACGCGCCAGCGGCCGTTCTTGTCCTGCTTGATGCGCGCGAACCGTTCATAGGTTTTCAGCGCGTAGCCGCCGGTGGCGACGAAATCGACCACGTCGTCGAAATCGGTCCGCGAGAGACCAGAATAGGGCGCCGCAGTCAGCACCTCGCCATAAAGCTCGTCGGACAGAAACGGCTCGCCGCAGGCCCGGCCAAGTACATGCTGGGCCAGCACGTCGAGCGCGCCGGTGCGCAGCGGCGGGGTATCTTGCGCATTTTCCGCCACCGCATCGATCGCCACGGCGCATTCCAGCACCTCGAAGCGATTGGCCGGCACCAGCACCGCGCGCGAGGCTTCATCGATGCGGTGATTGGCGCGGCCGATTCTTTGCATCAGCCGCGAGGCGCCCTTCGGCGCGCCGATATTGATGACGAGATCGACGTCGCCCCAGTCGACGCCGAGATCGAGCGAGGAAGTGCAGACCACGCCGCGCAGTTTGCCGGCCGCCATCGCGTCCTCGACCTTGCGGCGCTGGGCGACGTCGAGCGAGCCGTGATGCAGCGCAATGGCAACGCCATCGTCGTTCATGCGCCACAGGTCCTGGAACAGCATCTCGGCCTGGCTGCGGGTGTTGACGAACACCAGCGTGGTCTTGTTGCGCTTGATCAGGTCGTAGACCTCATTGAGCGCGTGCCGCGCGCTGTGGCCGGCCCACGGCAAACGCTCTTTGGTGTCGAGCATCTCGACGATGGGCGCGGCAGCCCCGCCGGCGACCACCACGTCGGCAGCTTCGCTGGCGCCATTGCGCTGCGGCACCAGAAACCGCGCCAGCGATTCCGGCTCGGCAACGGTGGCCGACAGCCCGATCGCGCGCATTTGCGGGGCGAGGCGCCAGAGACGCGCGAGCCCCAGCGACAACAGGTCGCCGCGCTTGGAGATGACCAGCGCATGCAGTTCGTCGAGCACGACGCGCTTGAGTGACGAAAACAAGAACGGCGCGTCGTCGGACGACAGCAATAGCGCCAGTTGCTCCGGCGTGGTGAGCAGGATGTCCGGCGGATAGCGCCGCTGCCGCTGCCGCCGCGACACCGGGGTGTCGCCGGTGCGGGTCTCGACCTTGACGGCCAGCCCCATCTCCGCGATCGGCGTTTCCAGGTTGCGCGCGATATCCACTGCAAGGGCCTTCAGCGGCGAGATGTAGAGGGTGTGGAGGCCCTGGCTGCGCTGCACGCCACGGCCGGTGGAGATGACGCTGCTCCGCAACAAAGAGCGCAGCGGTGCCGGAGCCGACAGTTCCACCAGCGTCGGCAAAAATCCGGCCAGCGTCTTGCCGGCGCCGGTCGGGGCGATCAGCAGCGCCGAGCGGTCGTCGCGGGCTTTTTCCAGCAGCGCCAGTTGATGTTCGCGGGGCGACCAGCCGCGGCCTGCGAACCAGCGCAGAAACGTTTCGGGCAAGAGCGCAGAGGTAAAGAGGTCTGGTTCGGCGATGTTCACGGCAAGCAGGTTAAGCCGGTCCTGCCGGGCCGGTCGAGAGCCTAAAACCGGGCGGTTCCATCAGGGTTTTGCGGCCACCACGACCAGACCGGGCACCGGCGCATTGTCCTCATTGCGGGCCGACAGGTTTTCCAGTTTCGACAGCACCAGACCGGCGGCCTTGACCGACGCGCGCACGTAAGTCGCGCCATGGGCAAAGCGCAGGCCCTCGCCGAGGATGACGCCGTCGCCGCCATGGGTTTCGACCGTGAACGCCAGCAGGCCGCCCGGGGCCAGCACGCGTCTTGCCTCCTGCAACACCTGGGCCAGGTCGGACACGTACACCATCGCGTCGGCTGCAAGAATGAGATCGGCGCCGGCGTCCGGCCTGCCGCGCAGACCCTGCATCATGTCGGTGACCTCAAGCTCCGCATAAAGCCCGGTCAGGCGTGCCTGCTCGATCATGCGCGGCGATAGATCAATCCCGATGAAATAATCGACCTCTTTGGCAAACGCGGTGGCCGCCAGTCCGGTGCCGCAGCCAAGATCGATGGCGCGCCTGAAGAAGGCGGGCTTGCGGATAGCGGCGCGGGCCGACAGCACCGCCCTGAACAGCAGCGACGGCCCGCGGTAGCCGAGATCGTCCACCAATGCGGTCTCGAACCGCGGCGCGTATTGATCGAACAACGCGCGCACATAGGCCGGCGGCATCGCCGACAATTTGTCGGCGCCGAGCAGCATCAGCCGCAGGCTGGCGCCGTGCCGGTCCTGTGGATCGGCGGTGACGGCTTTGCGAAACGCCGCGACCGCCGCCTCGCGCTCGCCGAGTTGTTCGCGAATTTCGCCGAGCGTAAACCAGGCCGAGGCAAAGCCGGGCGCAAGATCGGTAGCCTGCAGCAACAGATCGGCGGCGGCGGCGAGATCGCCCTTCATCTGCAGATCGCGCGCGAAATCGAACCGCCGGTCGGCAATCATGTCGCCTGATGACAGGAACAATCGCGCGGCCATCGTCTTTATGTTCGCCTTAAAAATCACCGTGATACGCCTATATATCGAAGATGCGCCCGCAAGACATCCTGATGCCGGTCGCCGCCGGACTATGCTGCAAGCCCGGCGGCTTCCATATCGATCCGGTCCGCGCCGTGGAACGCGCCGTCATCACCCACGGCCATTCCGATCATGCGCGGCCAGGCCACGGCGCGGTGTTGGCCACCCGGGAGACGCTCGACATGATGCGGCTGCGCTACGGCGACAACTTTGCCGGCGCTACGCAGGCGATCGCCTACGGCGAAAAACTAAAGCTCGGCGACGTCACCATAGAATTTCACCCCGCGGGCCACGTGCTGGGCTCGGCGCAGATCGCAGTCTCCTGCAAGGACACCTGCATCGTCGCCTCCGGCGACTACAAGGACGCGCCCGATCCGACCTGCGCGCCGTTCGAAGCGGTTCCTTGCGATGTCTTCATCACCGAGGCGACGTTCGGCCTGCCGGTGTTTCGCCACGGCAACGCCGCCGACGAAATCAAAAAGCTGCTGGCCTCGGTCGCGCTGTTTCCGGAGCGTGCGCATCTGGTCGGCGCCTACTCGCTCGGCAAGGCGCAGCGCGTGATCGCGCTGCTTCGCGAAGCCGGTTACGACGCGCCGATCTACCTGCACGGCGCGATGGAAAAGATCACGCGCTATTATGAGAGCCGCGGCGTGGCGCTGGGCGAGCTGCGCGCCGTCAAGGGCATGAAGAAGGCCGATCTCGCCGGCACCATCACGCTGGCGCCGCCGTCGGCCACCTCGGATATCTGGACCAGGCGTTTCCCCGATCCGGTCACGGCGTTCGCCTCGGGCTGGATGCGGGTGCGCGCCCGCGCCCGCCAGCGCGGCGTCGAGTTGCCGCTGGTGATTTCGGACCACGCCGACTGGGATGGCCTGACTGCGACCATCGATGCCACCGGCGCTGGTGAAGTCTGGGTCACCCACGGCCAGGAAGACGCGCTGGTGCATTGGTGCACGGCCAAAGGCCTCACCGCGCGGCCGCTTGATCTGGTGGGTTATGGCGAGGAAGATGAAGGCGATGCGGCGACCGCGGCCGAGGACGCCGAGGCATGAACCGCTTTGCTGAACTGCTGGATCGCCTGGCCTATGAGCCCGGCCGCAACAACAAGCTGCGGCTGATCACGCAATATTTTCGCGAAGTCGAAGACCCCGATCGCGGCTACGCGCTGGCTGCTTTGACCGGCGCGCTGTCGTTCAAGCACGCCAAGCCCGGCCTGATCCGCGACCTGATCGCGGCGCGCACCGATCCAGTGCTGTTCGCTTTGTCCTATGATTATGTCGGCGATCTCTCGGAGACGGTGGCATTGATGTGGCCGAAGACGGCGGCCAATCGCACCGAGCCTTTGCTGAGCCACCCCTCTCCCCTGCCCTCCCCCACAAGGGGGGAGGGAGCCGAGTTGAGTCCTGGGCAATCTCCTCGCACAAAATCAAAAGCACCGATGGCAAAAACTCTTCCCGTTCCCTCCCCCCTTGTGGGGGAGGGTCAGGGAGAGGGGTGCAGCGACCATTCTGCCCAAGATGGTCACCGCCAACTCCACAACAACCCGCCCCCACCGACGCTGAGCGAAGTCGTCACTACGCTGCGCATGCTCGGCAAGACCGAACTGCCGCGACAACTAGCGCGCTGGCTCGATGAACTGGACGAGACCGGCCGCTGGGCGTTGCTCAAGCTCGTCACCGGCGCGATGCGGATCGGGGTTTCGGCGCGGCTCGCCAAGACTGCCGCCGCTGCGCTCGGCGAGAAGGACCCGCACGATATCGAGTTGATGTGGCCAGGCCTCGCGCCGCCCTATCTCGAATTGTTCGCGTGGCTGGAAGGCCGCAGCGACAAGCCGGTCAATCTCGATCCGGCGCCATTCCGCCCGGTAATGCTGGCGCACGCGCTCGAGGACACAGACTTCGCCAACCTCGACGCCAGGGACTTCATCGCGGAATGGAAATGGGACGGCATTCGCGTGCAGGCGGTGAGCGGTCCCCATGACAAAGGCCACCTGCTGGCGCGGCTTTATTCGCGCACCGGCGAAGACATCACCGGAAGCTTTCCGGATTTGCTGCCGTCTTTGCATCTGCCCGGCGCCATCGACGGCGAGTTGCTGGTGCTGCGCGAAGGCCGCGTGCAGACCTTCAACGTGCTGCAACAACGCCTCAACCGAAAAGTCGTCTCGCCGAAGCTGATCAAGGATTATCCGATACATCTGCGCGCCTATGACCTGCTCGGCGAAGGCGGCGCCGATCTGCGCACGCTGCCGTTCGAGCAACGCCGCGAGCGGCTCGAAACCTTTGTCAGGAAGCTCGGCGATCCGCGTGTCGACCTGTCGCCGACGATTCCGTTCAACTCCTGGGAGGCGCTGAGGTCGGCGCGTGCCGATCCCGCTGGCGCCGGCGCAGGCGACGATGCCGAGGCGGTCGAAGGCGTGATGCTCAAGCGCCGCGACGCGCCGTATCTGCCGGGCCGCCCCAAGGGCCAATGGTGGAAGTGGAAGCGCGACCCGCATCTCATCGACGCCGTGCTGATGTATGCGCAGCGCGGTCACGGCAAGCGCTCGTCGTATTATTCCGACTACACCTTCGGGGTCTGGACCGCGGGCGAGGACGGCGAACAGTTGGTGCCGGTCGGCAAGGCCTATTTCGGCTTCACGGATCAAGAATTGCTGCAGATCGATCGCTTCGTGCGCCGCAACACCACGGAAAAATTCGGCCCCGTGCGGCATGTGGTGCATGAGCCGGATCAGGGGCTGGTGCTGGAAGTCGCCTTCGAAGGCCTGCAGCGTTCGCCGCGGCATAAGTCCGGCGTGGCGATGCGGTTTCCGCGCATCCATCGCTTGCGCTGGGACAAGCCGCCGCGCGAGGCCGACCGACTGGAGACGCTGCAGCGGATGCTGAAAGCGGAAACAACACTTCAGGCCTAGTGTCTCCTGCTCCGTACCTGATGCGGGGTGAACATCCGTTCATGTCCAATGCAAACTTGCGGCAGCCGGCAGCCATTGACGGCGGAGGGCGGGTTCCCCATCTGCCTTGCACCGGGTACACTGTTTTTTTGGGTTCGCGCGCGGGAGACCATCGATGTCCAACGACACCAGGGAATTGCCGGCAAACCATGACGGCATCCACCGCTTTATCGGCGGCTCGCCGCTGGCGGTGGCGTTCCGGCTGATCCTGCTGTCGATTCTGGTCGGCGTCGTGCTCACGGTGTTCGGCTTCGATCCCTGGAATATCGTCAACAGCATCCGTCGATTGTTCCGATGGATTTGGGATTTCGGCTTTGACGCCATCAACTCGCTGTGGCGCTACTTCCTGCTCGGCGCCGTGATCGTGGTGCCGGTCTGGCTATTGTCGCGGATGTTCGGCGCGCCGCGCGGGCGATAGAGGCCAGGCGCGGGCGGCACTTCGTTGGCTTCCGTATCCAGGGTTACGACCGCGCAGGTCTTTGCCATCGCAGGCCCTGCGATGGTCGCGAACCTGACCACGCCGCTGATCGGCATTGTCTCGACGATCGCGATCGGACGGCTGGGCGATGCGACGCTGCTCGGTGGCGTGGCGATCGCGTCGGTTATTTTCGACTGCCTGTTCTGGTTGTTCGCATTCCTGCGCATGAGCACCGTTGCGTTCACGGCCCAGGCGCTTGGCGCCGGCGAGATGCAGGAATTGCGCGCGCTGCTGGTGCGCGGGCTGGCCGTGGCGGCCTTGATCGGCGCGGCGCTGATCCTGCTGCAAATCCCGCTCGCTGCAATCCTGCTCGGCGCGATCGGCGGCAGCGAAAACGTCACCCGCGCCGCAAAAACCTACTTCGTCATCCGGATCTGGTCCGCGCCGCTGGCGCTGGCCAATTATGTCGTGCTCGGCTGGCTGATCGGACAGGCGCGCGCCAGGCTCGCGCTTGCGGTGCAGGTTGCGATCAACGTCATCAACATGGCGGTAACGGTGCTGCTGGTGCTGGTGCTCGACAAAGGCATAGCTGGTGCTGCGATCGCCGCCGTCATTGCGGAAGCGGCCGGACTCGTGCTCGGCCTTGTCATCGCCCGCACGCTTGGCTCCGGGCAGGCTGCGATACCGCGCGCAGCTTTGCTCGACCGCGCCAAGCTCTTGCGCATGCTGGCGGTCAACCGCGACATCATGATCCGCACCGCCTGCCTGATCACGGTGTTTTTGTTCTTCACCGCGCAGGGCGCGCGCTCGGGCGATGTGACACTCGCCGCCAACGGTGTTTTGAACAATTTCCTTCTGATCAGTGCGTTCTTCCTCGACGGGCTCGCCAACGCCGCCGAGCAACTCTGCGGCCGCGCCTATGGCGCACGCGATCGCGAAGGCTTCTCGGGCGCGGTCCGGCTGGTGATCCTCTGGGGATTTGCCTTTGCGCTCGCGGTCACGGCCATTTATGCGCTGTTCGGCTCTCACCTGGTCGACATCATGACCGCAAGCGCGGATGTCCGGCACAGCGCGCGCGATTATTTGTGGCTGGTGGCGCTGGCCCCGATGCTCGGGGTGTTCGCCTTCGCCTTTGACGGTATCTATATCGGCGCGACCTGGGCCCGCGACATGCGCAACCTGATGATGCTGTCGCTGCTGATCTTTCTCGCCGCCTGGCTGGCGTTGCGGCCGTTCGGCAATACCGGCCTGTGGGGCGCTTTCCTGGTTCACTATGCCGCCCGCGGCGGGTTGCAGGCGCTGCGCTATCCGGCGATGCTGCGGGCTTCATTCCGCTAGATATCGGGGATCGGTCCATGCAATTGCAATTTGTCGGCTGCGGCGACGCGTTCGGTTCCGGCGGCCGGTTCAACACCTGCTTCCATGTCACCGGCGAGAGCGTCAATTTCCTGATCGATTGCGGCGCCTCGTCGCTGCCAGCGCTGAAGCGGCTGGCGATCGCGCGCGAGGATATCGACCTCGTCCTGATCACGCATTTCCACGGCGACCATTTCGGCGGGTTGCCGTTCTTGCTGCTCGACGCCCAGTTCACGCGCCGGGGCCGCCCGCTGGTCATTGCCGGGCCGCAAGGGATCGAGATGCGGCTGACACAGGTGATGGAAGCGCTGTTCGAACATTCATCCAACACCAAACAACGCTTCGATCTGTCGGTGGTCGCGCTCAGCCCCGAAGAGACGCGCACGTTCGGCGCGGTGAAAGTCACGCCATATCCGGTGGTGCATGGCGAATCCGGGGGTCCGTTTCTGGCCTACCGGATCGAGGCCGAAGGCCGGATTATCGCCTACAGCGCCGACACCGAATGGACCGAGACGCTGATTCCCGCGGGACGCAACGCCGACCTGTTCATTTCCGAAGCGTATTATTACGACAGGATCGTCAAGAACCATCTCAGCCTGAAAACGCTGGAAACGAACCTGCCGGAAATCAACCCGAAGCGGCTGGTGCTCACCCATATGAGCGAGGACATGCTGGGGCGGCTCGACACGCTCGGCCACACGGCGGCAAGCGACGGCATGATCGTGGAGCTTTAGAGAAGACGGCGAGCGCTTCTTCTCCCTCGCCCCGTTCTTCACGGGGAGAGGTGGTCGCGCAGCTCAAACCGGCCAGTCCTCGGCCGTAATGGCCGCCGCATCGGCGCCGACGATTTCGGCCAGCGAGTCGCGCCCCGTCCGCAGCAGCGTCGAGGCCAGATCGCTCTTGATGTCGTCGACGAGGCCAAGCCCCTTGTAGATCAGCGACGAGTAAAGCTGGATCAGGCTGGCGCCGGCGCGGATTTTGGTCAGCGCCGCACCACCGGAATCGATACCTCCGACGCCTACCAGCGGGAACGCGCCCTCGGCGCGCACATAAGTCTCCGCCACCATCCGCGTCGACAATCGAAACAGCGGCCTCCCCGACAGGCCGCCCTGCTCCTTGGCGCGGCTCTGTTCGCGCAAGGTCGAGGGGCGCGCCAGCGTAGTATTGGCGACGATCATGCCATCGACCCGGCGCGAGCGCGCGATGTGCACGACATCGTCAAGTTCGGCGAGACTGAGATCCGGCGCGATCTTGAGCAGCACCGGCGAGTCGCCGGCGTTTTTCCGCACCCGTTCGCGCGCATCGATCACTTTTGCCAAGAGATCGTCGAGCGCGGAAGCCTGCTGCAGATTGCGCAGGCCCGGCGTGTTCGGCGACGACACATTGACCGTGAAGTAACTCGCCACCGGCGCGAACGTCTCGATCAGCTTCACATAATCGGCGACGCGGTCGATCGAATCCTTGTTGGCGCCGACATTGACCCCGACAATGCCGCCGTGATGGGCGCGCCCAGCGAGCCGCCGCAGCACCACATCCGCCCCGTCATTGTTGAAGCCCATCCGATTGATCACCGCCTCGTCACGCTCAAGCCGGATCAGCCGTGGTCGTGGGTTGCCGGCTTGCGGTTTTGGCGTCACGGTTCCGATTTCGACAAAGCCGAAACCGAGCCGCAGCAGCGCGTCCGGCGCTTCGGCGCTTTTGTCGAAGCCGGCGCCCATGCCGATCGGATTGGAAAAATTCAGGCCGAACGCCCGCACCGCCAGCTTGGGATCGTCCGGCCGCGGCCAGATCGGCGGCAGCAGGCGCAAGCCCTGGATCGCCAGCCGATGCGCGTCTTCCGGGTCGAACCAGCGCAGCAGCGGCAGCGAGAAGGCGTCGAAGGCGCGGATCAAGGCTCCAGCTCCGGGATGTCGTGATAGCCGTCGGACTGCGCGCGCAGATCGAGCACGGCGGTGACCGCGCCGAGATCGAGTTCGGCATAGAGATGCGGGAACAAGTCATCGTCGCGCGACGGCTCCCAGCGCAGATCATCGCCCAACGCGTCGGCATCGACCGCGATCAGGAACAATCCGATCTGGCCGAAGAAATGTTTCCTCGCCGTCTCCGCCACTTGCGAAGCGGTTGAAAAATGAATGAAGCCGTCCCTGATGTCGTCGGCGCTGCCCCGGTACACGCCCTGCCGCTCGGCCTCGCGCCAGGCCGAAGCGGGACAGATTTTGTAGATGATGCGCACTCTTCTCGGAGCCCTGCTTGCCGCGTTTACCGGACCTGCTGCCGACCGTATCGGCGGCACCGCCGCACTTCAAGGGTCGCATTCCGGTGTTTGCCGCTCGTGGCCGGCGATGTCGAAGGGATCGCAGGGATTATTGGGTGAGGCAGCAACTTTTCCCTTCTCCCCTTGTGGGAGAAGGTTCCTTCGCGAAGCGAAGGCGGATGAGGGGTTACGTTCTATCAATAGACCGGAACCCCTCACCCGTCTCGAATTCGCTTTGCTCCTTCGAGCCACCCTCTCCCACAAGGGGAGAAGGAAGAAAGAATCTGCCTACGACGCGTAGTCCGGTTCCCTGCGGTCGAGCATGCGCTTCAAGGCATCGAAGTGCCGCTGCGCCGGCGTCGGCCCCTGGTACAGATTGTTGCCGCCGATATCGCGCTTGGTCCTTTCGACCACGGCGTCGGGGAGTTGCTTGAGCGGTTGCCCGGTCCACATCGCATAGATCTGAACCTGGGCGGCGCGTTCGATGTAATACAGCCGGTCATAGGCGTCGGCGACGGTTTCGCCGACCGTGGAGATGCCGTGATTGGCCATGAACAGTACCGTCTTGTCGCCGATCACCCGGGCAAGGCGCGCACCTTCGGCCGGATCGAGCGCCGGGCCGGTATATTCGTCGTCGTAGGCGATCTCGCCCGACATCCCGACCTCGGTCTGGCCGATCTCCTTGATGCGCGGGTCTTCGAGCCGCGTCAGCGCGCTGGCATAGGGCATGTGGGTATGAAACACCGCCTTGGCCTGCGGCAGTGCCTTGTGGATCGGCGCGTGAATGCAGTAGCAGGAGCGCTCCACCTCGCCGTCGCCGCGCTTGACCTCGCCGTCGTCGATGCCGACTTCCATGAAGGACGAGGCCGTGACTTCGGACCAATGCATTCCGAACGGAATCTGGTAGTAGCGATCGCTTCGGCCCGGCACCACGAAGGTCAGGTGGTTGAAGATGCCCTCGCTGAAACCCTGGTTGAAGGCCAGCCGGTGCGCCGCCGCAAGGTCGACCCGCGCCTGCCACTCCTCGGCGCTGCTGTTATCCAGCGTCTTCGGCGAAACCCTGAACTGCATGAGCATCCTCCTGATGTTGACAGCCTCCTGATCGGAGGCTTGAGTCGTTACTGTTGCGGAGTAGTGTAGCGTATTCCGCAACGGCTTTGGCTGAAATTGCAGCGGGCCTCCCATCTGAATTTGCAGCCTTTCTTCCCTCTCCCCTTGTGGGAGAGGGTGGCACGAACGTGCGAAGCATGTTCGTGACGGGTGAGGGGTCTGTCTCTGCGGCTTCAGTGCTCGCGGATCGAGACCCCTCATCCGGCGCGGACTTTGTCCGCGCCACCTTCTCCCACAAGGGGAGAAGGAAGAAAGTTCACCCCGACCGCGCCAGCGCGCCGTCGATCATGGTGACTGCATTCGGCAAGCCATAGACGGCGACGAACGAGCCGAACCGCGGGCCTTTTTCCTGACCGAGCAGCACCTGGTAGAGCATGTTGAACCAGTCGAGCGAGACGCCGGGCCGGCCGTCCTTGCCCTTCTTCACGGCATCGAGGAACGGCTCGCGCCGGCCGATCTCGTAGACCACGTTCTGGATTTCCTCCGCCGAGCACTCGGGGGGCAATTGCGACAGCGCATCGCGCAAATCCTGCAAGGCGGCGCGCTCGGTGTCGGTCGGCTCGCGGAATTTCTTGGTCGGCGCCACGAAGTCGCGATAGTAGTTGATGGCGTAGCCGACCATGGCGTCGAGCTTCGGATGGGTCTGCGGCGTCACCCCCGGACGATAGCGCCCGATGAAACCCCACAGCGTTGCGGCATTCTCCGCATTCGACGACGACACCAGCGTCAGCAGCAACTGGAACGTGACGGGCATGTCGGCCGCCGGCGGATGGCCGGCATGGATATGCCAGACCGGATTGGCGAGTTGCTGCCGCGCGTCCTGCCGCGGAAAGCCGTCGAGAAATTGCTGGTAGTCGTCGACGTTGCGCGGGATCACGTCGAAGTACAGGCGCTTGGCCGACTTCGGCTCGCGGTACATGAACAGCGACAGCGATTCCGGCGACGCATAGCGCAGCCATTCGTCGATCGTGAGTCCGTTGCCCTTTGACTTGGAGATCTTCTGACCCTGCTCGTCGAGGAACAGTTCGTAATTGAAGCCTTCCGGAGGCAGGCCGCCGAGCGCGGTGCAGATCTTGCCCGACAGCTTGACCGAATCGATCAGGTCCTTGCCGGCCATTTCATAATCGATGCCGAGCGCGAACCAGCGCATCGCCCAATCCGGCTTCCATTGCAGCTTGCAATGCCCGCCGGTGACCGGAAGCGTGACGCGCTCCTTGGTCTCGGGATCGTCATAGGAGATGGTGCCGGCCCTGGCGTCATGCGCCACCACGGGCACATACAGCACCACGCCGCTGCGCGGGCAAATGGGAAGGAACGGCGAATAGCTCGCCGCGCGCTCTTCCCGCAAAGAAGGCAGCATGATCGCCATCACCTGCTCGATCCGCTCCAGCACCCGCAATAGCGCCGCGTCGAATTTGCCCGACTTGTAATACTCGGTCGAACTGGCGAATTCGTAATCGAAGCCGAACGCATCGAGAAACGCGCGCAGCCGCGCATTGTTGTGCGCGCCAAAACTCGGATGGGTGCCGAACGGATCGGGCACGCTGGTCAGGGGCTTGCCGAGATACTCCGTCAGCATCTCCTTGTTCGGCACGTTGTCCGGCACCTTGCGCAGGCCGTCCATGTCGTCGGAGACCGCGATCAGCCGCGTCCTGATCTTGTCCTCGGTGAGCACGCGAAAGGCATGGCGCACCATGGTGGTGCGCGCGACTTCGCCGAAGGTGCCGATATGCGGCAGGCCGGACGGC
The DNA here is from genome assembly GCF_004799405.1 of Bradyrhizobium sp. GTDB lineage: Bacteria > Pseudomonadota > Alphaproteobacteria > Rhizobiales > Xanthobacteraceae > Bradyrhizobium. Next base: position 138,124 of record NZ_SSMW01000080.1, on the reverse strand, counting down.
CCGTAGCCGGTCGCAAACAGCACCTCGTCCTTGGGCTTCTTTTTCAGCCGCGCGACGATCGCCCTGGCCTGCTCGAACGGCCAGGCGTTGGATTGCTCGGCGAGCGCGCGCAGATCGTTTGGATTCGCAGGATCGAGCGTGGACATCAAGGGGGTCTCCGGGCCGCGGAAACTAGCGCTTCCGCGGATAAATGCAAAGAATCGCAAGGTGAGAAAAGGCGCGCTGCGCCTGCTAGAACGGGCTCACCGAAAAATAGCGCAGCCACAAATCCGTGTAGCGGCCTTTTTCCCAGAGCCGGAACAGCGCCCAGTTCAGCGCCTGCCGCAGCACGTCGTTGCCCTTTCGCACGGCGATGCCGATGCCTTCGCCGAAATAGCGGCTCTCCACAAACGGTCCGCCGCTGAAGGCGCAGCATTCGCCGGAGTCGGTGCCGTTGATCCAGAACGCCAGCGAGATCGCGTCGCCGAAAATGAAATCGACCTCGCCGCGCCGCAGCGCCAGCCGCAGCGCCTCGTCACTGGGATAGGAATGCAACTCGGCATCGGTGAACATCGCCTTGAGATAGGCTTCATGCGAGGAGCCGGCGATGACGCCGACTTTCCTGCCCTCGAGATATTCCGGGCGAACCTCCGCCATCACGCCGTCGCGCCGCGAGACGAACCGCGCTGGCGCCCGGTAATACGGATCGGTGAAATCGAGGCGGGCGCGCATTTGCGGCGTCACCGCCAGCGAGGCGATGATGGCGTCGCCGCGGTTGCTGGCGATCGCATCGAGCAGCGTCTCGAACCGCCGCATCTGGATGGTGCAGCTGACCTTGATCTCCTCGCAAAGCAGCCTGGCCAGATCGACGTTGAAGCCGGCGGGATTGCCGTCGGGGCCGGTGAAGTTGAACGGTGGATAATCGGTTTCGGTCAGAAACCGGATCACGGTCAAACGCGACAGGTCGGGCCGGTCTGGACGCCGCCGCGGATCCCAGAAGCCCGGCACCGCCTGAGGGGCGGCTTCGGCGGCGGGTTTGGGCGGGTTTTGCGCCTGCGCCGCGCCGCCGGACACCAGCGCCACGGCGAACAGCGCCGCGGCCGCCCATCCCACAACCGACAGGATGGCGCTGATCGCCTGAAACGAACTTTCGCTGCGGATTGAGGCTATCTTTGACTGCATTGCCGACGGGTTTCTTGGGGAGATTTTCTTGGGAATTCGACGGCCTTATAGACCATCCGGCGGATAACGCGAATGCGGTTTGAACGATGGGAAGCGCGCAGCCGGTGGGTCAGAGGTACCGCTTCAAATCTTCAGCGGCCGCCTCCGGCGTCCGGTTGAGATTGAAGGGTGCGACGAAATGGCCGTCGCGATCCATCAGGTAGATCAGCGCGGTGTGATCCATGGTGTAATCGCCATCCTTCAGCGGAACTTTCCGTGCATAGACCCGGTAGTCCGCAAGCACCTTGGCCACCGCGGCGGGCGTGCCGGTCAAACCCCTCAGGTGCGGATCGAAGCTCGACAGATAATCCTTCATCGCCGCACTGGTGTCGCGGTCGGGATCGACGGAGACGAAATAGGCGTTGACGCGATCGGCATCCTTGCCCATCGCCCGCAGCACCTCGGAAATCTCGAACAGCGAGGTCGGACACACGTCGGGGCAATGGGTGAAGCCGAAGAAGATCAGCGTCGGCTTTCCCTGCAGGTCCTTCTCGGTCACGGTCTGGCCGCTCTGGTCGGTCAACTGAAACGGGCCGCCGATCGCGGCCGGCGCGGTCATGCCCCGCAAGCCGCCCAGCGCCCACAGCATCAGCAACAGGCCAACCGCCAGGCTTCCGGCGAAGGCCGCGACGATGACCAGCGGGCGGGTGGTCCGGTCCATCATGAAATTCCCTTGGGCAGGATCAGAAGCAGGCTGCGAAGCCGGACGCGATCATCTCGAAAAAGACCGCCGTCCCGTAATGGAGCCACAGCACCAGCGCGCCGGCCAACAAGACGGCGCCAAGGCCCGCACCAGCCACCGCGATCACCGGCGCGAGCCTGCGCGCCGGCCGCGGTCCGGCGAGCATGTCCTGTTGCGTGGAGATTGGCTGAACCATCAGCCATCCAGATAGGGCCAGTCGCGCTGCCGGGCAAGCACCCCGAGGGTGCCGCCGATCACGTCATACTGAAGCGAAAAGCGCCCTCAGTGCGAGGTCGAGACCTTGGGCGAGGAGGCCTGGGCGTCGAGATAGCAGGGGCGGTACATGCCCATCAATTGCTTGCCGTGCAGGAAAATCATGTGCGGCGTCAACCCGCCCCGCTGGGCGATCCAGCGCTTCACCGGCGATGGATACATCGAGTACAGCATCTGGGTGGCTTCCGGGTTGGTCACCGCGCGGCCATTGGCGCCGAAATCCCATGCGGCATGAAACCCGAGAGTGGCGTGCGACGTCACGCAGATCTTGTCGTGATCGACCGCGCCCAGAACGATGGTGCAGGCCGAGGCGCACAGGCCGTCGATGATGACCGTCTCGCCGGAATTGCGCAGGCCCTGATATTTGTCGACGTAAGTTCCGATCCGGCCGCCGCGATCCTCGCCGATCCGAACCACCGCATGGCTCGCCCCCACGCCTGCCAGCAGAAGCACCGCCGCGAGCAATCCCGTCACAAATCGCATGTCCCAGCCCCAGTCCAAACCTGTCGAACCCGAATCTGACCGTCTTCGGTGTGATGCAAGACGCTCCGCCAGCGTGTTGCCAGATCGCGTTTTTGTCCAGATGCCGGAGGTGGCTCAAAACAAATTCAAATTGAGTGTTGCATGCGGGCTGCACCCGCCCCGCCGAACGGTCCCAAAGTGGAACACCTTGACGATTTCCGGCAGCGTCCAGGTCGCTCAAAGCCGTTGACCCCGGTTCAAGCCGCGGGTTTCACTCGCTGAAGATTGGGGCAAAGAGTTGGGGCGATGCGATGGCAGCGGACGCAGACGTAATCGTGATCGGCGGGGGCCTCGCCGGGCTGGTCGCCGCCACCGAAATCGCCGACGCCGGCAAACGCGTGATTGTGGTCGACCAGGAGGGCGAGCAGAGCATCGGCGGCCAGGCTTTCTGGTCGTTCGGCGGATTGTTCCTGGTAGATTCGCCCGAACAGCGCCGGCTCGGCATCAAGGACAGCTACGACCTGGCGCTGCAGGACTGGATGGGTTCCGCAGGCTTCGACCGCGACGAGGATCTGTGGCCGAAACGCTGGGCCGAAGCCTATGTGGCGTTTGCGGCGGGCGAAAAACGCGGATGGCTGCGGGCGATGGGCCATCGAATTTTCCCCGTCGTCGGCTGGGCCGAGCGCGGCGGCTATGACGCAATGAGCCATGGCAATTCGGTACCGCGATTTCATGTCAGCTGGGGCACCGGCCCCGGCATCGTCGAGCCGTTCGAGCGACGCGCGCGCGAAGCCCAGGCGAGCGGCCGGCTGACATTCAGGTTCCGTCACCGGGTCGATGCACTTAGCATCACCAACGGCACCGTCGATGGCGTCAGCGGCGCAATCCTCGAGCCTGACAGCATCGAGCGCGGCCAGAGCAGTTCGCGGAAGATCATCGGCGACTTCACGCTGCGCGCGCAGGCCGTGATCGTCGCCTCCGGCGGCATCGGCGGCAATCACGATCTGGTCCGGCAGAACTGGCCGAAGCGGCTTGGCGAGCCGCCAAGGCACATGATCTCCGGCGTGCCTGAACATGTCGACGGCCGGATGATCGGCATCACCGAAGCCGCCGGCGCGCGGCTGATCAACCGCGACCGGATGTGGCATTATGTCGAGGGCATCCGGAACTGGAACCCGATCTGGCCGCGCCACGGCATCCGCATCCTGCCCGGACCGTCGTCGATGTGGTTCGACGCCACGGGAAAACGCCTGCCCTCGCCGCTGTTTCCCGGCTCCGATACGCTCGGCCAGCTGCAATACATCATGTCGACCGGCTACGATTATTCATGGTTCGTGCTGACGCAAAGCATCATCAAGAAGGAATTCGCGCTGTCGGGTTCGGAGCAGAACCCGGACCTTACCGGCAAGAGCTGGCTAATGACCGCCAGACGCGCCACCAACAAGGGCGCGCCGGCGCCTGTCGAGGCGTTCAAGAACCATGGCGCCGATTTCATCGTGCGCGACAACTTGAGCGATCTCGTCACCGCCATGAATGCGCTCAGCGGCGACAATTTGCTCAAGCTCGAACACCTGAAATCCCAGATCGAGGCGCGCGACCGCGAGATATCCAACGCTTACGTCAAGGACACCCAGGTGATGAACATCCACAATGCGCGCCGCTATATCGGCGACCGCCTGATCCGCACCGCCAGGCCGCACCGGATTCTCGATCCCGCGCATGGTCCGCTGATTGCGGTCAAGCTCAACATCCTGACCCGCAAGACCCTGGGCGGTTTTGAGACCGACCTCGACGCCCGCGTGTTCGGCAGCGACGGCCGGATCATGCCGGGGCTATACGCCGCCGGCGAAGCGGCCGGCTTCGGCGGTGGCGGCATGCACGGCTATCGGTCGCTGGAGGGCACTTTCCTCGGCGGCTGCCTGTTCACGGGGCGCAATGCCGGCCGCGCGGCGGCGAAAGCGGCCGGATGAGAGACGCGCCGATGCGCGTATCGGGACTTGCGCTGGTCTTGGTTCTGGTCCTGGCCGTCACCTGTGGGGGAAATCCGGCGTTGTCCGATACCATCGATATCAACGGCATTGCCCGCAGCTACATCCTTCAGCGCGCCGATGCCAGGGCGGCGCCGCTGGTGATCGTCCTGCATGGCAATACCCAAACCGGCAGCGCCATGATGGCGCGAAGCTCGTGGCCGGCGGTGGCCAGGCGCGAGCATTTCAGCGTGGTGTTTCCCGATGGGCTCAATCGCGCCTGGGCCGACCTGCGGCCGGACACCACACGCGCCGGACGGGCGCCGCCAAAGGGCACCGACGATGTCGGCTTCATCGTCGGGCTGGTCGAGAAATTCATTGCTGACGGCACCGCCGATTCCAAGCGGATTTACCTCACCGGAATCTCAAACGGCGGAGCAATGACCATGACCATGATCGGCGCGCGCGCCGATCTGTTCGCCGCGGCCGCCGCCGTCATCTTCAACCTCACCGACGACATCGCCAATGCCATCCATCCGTCGCGCCCGGTTCCGATGCTGATGATCAACGGAACCGCCGATCCCCTGATCCCCTATCAAGGCGGTCGCGGCACCAGCCGCTTTGCGCAGCCGGGTTTCTGGTCGACCGAAAAGACCTTTGCGTTCTGGCGCCGCATCAACGGCTGCGAAGCGCAGGATGCCACGAGCGTCGATCTCGAGCACCGCGACCGAAACGACCCCACCACGGTGACGCGGATCGAGTCGCACTGTCCGCCGGGCCGCGATGTCGTGCTCTACCGCATCAACAATGGCGGCCACCGCATGCCCGGCAGCTTCCCCGACGCGCGCTTTCCCCGGCTGGTCAACGCCTTTCTCGGCCCGCAAAACCGCGACATCGACGGCGCCGAGACCATCTGGGATTTTTTCCGAAGGTTTCCGTGAAGGTTCAAGGAAACTTGTTCCGCCGCAGCGCCATCGCAAGCCCGGCCGCGACGCCGGCCTGCCATACCGGATAGAGGAACGAGATCCGGTCGAGTTCGAACGCGCCGTCAAGCGCCAGCAGCGCCCCGGCAACGGTGCCGATCGCGACCATCGGCAACCATGCCGCGACGTCGCGCGGGCTCGACGGCAGCCAGCATATCCCGAGCGCCATGACAGCCGCGCCGGTAAAGCCTCCGGCAATGCCGGCTGCGATATTTCTCACGGCCTTGCCGACGTCGCCGACCTGACCGTCGACCCAGATCGCAGCGTTCACCGCAACGACGAAAGCAATCATGGTGACGATGGCGGCCGCCAGCGCCGCCCACCACGGATTGGCGCTCGCCCGAACCAGGATGAGAACGAGGACCGCGAACGGCACCGCCACCAGCGCCAGCCGGAAATCGCCGGGCGAGCCGTTGATCATGTCGATCAACGGCGGCAGCAAAGGAGTGAGGATGCCGGTCAGCACGCCGCCGGCCGCGACTTTGAGCAAGCGCCTGCGCGACGTGTCATTGGAAGCGGTCAACGCCCACTCCTTTTATTTGCGCTCGCTGATAGCATGCTGAAGATCGAAATTGAAGTCAGCGCGCAATCGCCGGACCGGCCACAAATAAAAGCCGCGCCAACCCGAAGGCTGACGCGGCAATGGCCGTTCTGGTGCTAGGTGGACCGACCCCGAACGGTTACGCCGCGAGGCGCACTTCGTTCAATGCAACGTTATCGTTTGCATTTAGGTTTTTGACCCGATAACGGCGGTATCATGCCGGGAACAATTCAGAGCTTCTTCGCGACCATCGATCCTAGTTCGCCCCCGCCATAGCAGCCGAGGGATTCGGCCTTCCGGCAAAATCGATCTCACCGAAATGAGACCTTTAAGCTCAAGCTGCTAGGGTGGAGGCGCCGGGTACTGCCCCCGGGTCTGCCCGCAGTCCGCTCTAAGTTTCAGCGCCATCGTCTTGCGACGCAAAGACCGTACGCGCGATCGATGGCGAAAGATAGGCTGCTGGTTGTCGCAGGCGAGCGATTAGGCCAAAGCAAATTCTGGAGCGGGCGAAGGGAATCGAACCCTCGTATGCAGCTTGGGAAGCTGCCGTTCTACCATTGAACTACGCCCGCGAAATCAAGTGCTTAATAAAGCGGAGAACCTTGACCGATGCAATTCATATCGGGTTCATTCCGATCAGACAATCATGCGCCGGGGTTGATTTTCCGGCCGCGCGATGCGGATGACTGATAGATTATCCGGACCGCCCGAAGCCGATGGGATCGACCCTCATGCGCCATATTGCTGTCGCCGGCATCGTCCTGATCGCGTCCGTTGCGGGAAGCTCGTTTGCGAGCGCACAGACTGCGGACAACTCCCCCGTTGAGTGGCCGGTTTATGGCGGCGATGCCGGCGGCAGCCGCTATTCGCCGCTCACCGAGATCAACAAGGGCAACGTCGCCCAATTGAAAGTCGCCTGGGAGCTTCACACCGGCGACGTTTCCGACGGCAGCGACGGCCGCCCCAAAAGCGAATTCGAGGCAACCCCGATCGTGGCCGGTGGAACGATGTTCGTGACCACCCCGTTCAATCGCGTGCTCGCGCTCGATCCCGAAACCGGCAAGGAAAAATGGCGCTTCGATCCGAGGATCGATCTGCATGTGCGTTATTCCGAGGGCCTGGTGAACCGCGGCGTGACTTTTTGGTCCGCCCCCGGCGATGTTCAAACCGGAACATGCCATCAGCGGATTTTCCTCGCCACGATCGATGCCCGGCTGTTTGCGCTCGACGCCGCGACCGGCAATCCCTGCGGCGATTTCGGCAGCGGGGGAGAGATCGACCTCAAGCAAGGCGTCGCCAACATCACCCGCCCCGGCGAATATGAAGAGACTTCCGCGCCCGCGGTGATCGACGATCTCGTGATCGTCGGCTCCTCGATTGCCGACAACGATCGCGTCGCTATTCCGGATGGCCGGGTGCGGGCGTTCGATGCGCGAACCGGCGCACTGCGCTGGAGCTGGAATCCGCTCCAGGGCGACCTTGCCCCGACAGCCCCGACAGGGGCCGGCAATGTCTGGTCGACGATTTCCGTCGATACCAGGCGCAAGCTGGTGTTCCTGCCGACCGGCAGCGCCAGCCCCGACTATCACGGCTTCAAGCGGCCGGGCGACAACAAATGGGCGAATTCCGTCGTAGCGCTGTCGGCCGGCACCGGCGAACTGGTCTGGGGCTTTCAGCTCGTTCATCACGATCTGTGGGATTACGATACCGCGGCGCAGCCGGTGCTCGGCACCTTGCGCCGCGACGGCGGCGAGACGCCCGTGGTCATTCAGGGCAACAAGACCGGCAATCTGTTCGTGCTCGATCGCGAGACCGGCAAGCCGGTGTTCGGGGTGGAGGAACGCCCGGTTCCCACCAGCGACGCGGACGGCGAAACCGCGTCGCCGACGCAACCGTTCCCGCTGGCCCCTCCGCCGCTGGTGTCGCAGCATCTTTCCGCAGCCGACGCCTGGGGCATCACGCCCGAGGAGCGCGATGCCTGCCGCAACCAGATGGAGAAACTGAGATCGGAGGGGATTTTCACGCCGCCCAGCGTGCAGGGCATTATCGCCTTTCCCGGCAATGTCGGCGGCATGAACTGGAGCAGCGGCGCGTTCGATTCCGGCCGCCAGATCTTCGTGACCAACGTCAACAATCTTCCGATGGAAGTGCACTTGATTCCCCGCAATCAGTATCAGCCGGTCGAAAAAGCCGCTCAGCAAGGCGCCTTGCGCGCCGAGGTTTCGCCTCAGCACGGAACGCCCTACGGCATGAGCCGTCAGGTGCTTCATTCGCCGCTCGGGCTGCCCTGCAACCCGCCGCCTTGGGGCGAGTTGGTCGCGGTCAATCTGTCGACGGGATCGATCGCATGGAAAGTGCCGCTGGGCACCACAGCCGACATGACCGCCAATGCCGCGGCGATCGTTCAGGGGACGCCTAACCTCGGCGGTCCGATCATGACCGCCGCGGGGCTTACCTTTGTCGCTTCGGCGATGGACAACTATCTGCGCGCTTTCGATACCGAGACCGGCGCGGAGCTCTGGAAGGGACGTCTGCCGGCCGGCGGACAGGCGATGCCGATGACCTATCGGGCCGGCCGCGACGGCAAGCAGTTCGTGGTGATCGCCGCCGGCGGTCACGGCAAGCTCGGCACCCGGCTCGGGGATTCGCTGGTCGCGTTTGCGTTGCCGTAACCGACGCGGCAACAGACAGCCGTTGGGTTGCAAAATCCCTGTACCGGTGGGCCGCCCGCCGATCTTAACCCACTCCGCATTTTCCAGGTGCAGCCGTTTATGACAATGCTATGATCCGTTCCGGGGACGGCAATGGCGGGGCGTGCGTACACCATTTTCGACACGATGATCGGCCGATGCGGCATCGCATGGGGCGATAATGGCGTTGTCGGCGTGCAGCTTCCGGAGGCGCGCGAGATCGAAACCCGTGGCCGGATGCTGCGCCAGCATCCCGACGCCCGCGAACTGCGTCCGCCGCTCAATGTCGAGATCGCGATCGACGGTATTACGGCGCTGCTGCGCGGCCAGCCTTGCGATCTCTCCGATGTAGCGATCGACATGGACGGCGTGCTGCCGTTCAATCGCCGCGTCTACGAGTTCACGCGCACCATTCCACGCGGCGAAACCCGGACCTATGGCGAGGTCGCCGCCAGCCTGCGGGCCTCGGGCGCCGCGCACTCGGTCGCGCAGGCGATTTCGCACAACCCCTTCATGATCATCGTGCCATGCCATCGCGTGCTCGAGGCCGGCAACTATGCCGACAAGATTTCTCCCAATGGCGGCAGCATCTCCAAGCGCCGGCTGCTGTCGATCGAGGGCCGCAACACCGTCAGCAAGACCCTGTTCGACGTGCTGCTCCCGGTTGCCCCGCCACGCCCGCAGGGTTAAAAGCGCGGGATGACCGCAACGACCCTGCTTCAGCGCCCCTCCATCACCGTATCCGACTTCCGCTGCAGCGCCGCGCCCGGCGATGCGCCGTTCGTGGAGCGGCATCGCTGCCACTCGATCTCCTTTGTACGCAAGGGCAGTTTCGGCTGTCGCGCCCAGGGCAAGTCGCACGAACTGGTGGCGGGATCGGTTCTGGTCGGCCATCCCGGCGACGAATATGTCTGCACCCACGACCACGTCTGCGGCGACGAATGCCTGTCGTTTTTCCTAGATCCGGAACTGGTGGAAACGATCGGCGGCCGAAAGGACGTCTGGCGGATCGGCTGCGCGCCGCCGCTGCCGGAATTGATGGTGCTGGGCGAATTGGCCCAAGCGGCAGCCGACGGCCGCAGCGACGTCGGCCTCGACGAGGTCGGGCACGCCTTCGCCAGCCGTTTTGTCAACGTGGTCTCCGGGCAGCAGCAGAAGCCGGCTCCGGCCAGCGCCCGGGATCGCCGCCGCGCGGTGGAAACGGCGCTGTGGATCGACGCGCATTCGCACCGGGCCATCGATCTGGAGGACGCCGCCGCGGAGGCCAACATCAGCCCGTTCCACTTTTTGCGGCTGTTCTCCAGCGTCCTCGGCGTCACCCCGCACCAGTACCTGGTGCGCTCCCGGCTGCGCCACGCGGCGCGACTGCTGACCGGCGATAGCCGCGCGATCACCGCAATCGCCTACGATGTCGGCTTCGGCGACCTCTCCAACTTCGTGCGCACCTTCCATCGCGCCGCCGGGGTTTCGCCGCGCAGGTTCCGCGAAGCCTCGCGCGGGATGCGCAAGATTTTCCAAGATCGCATCGCCCTGCACTGACTAGGGTGATTTCCGAAACCGCGCCTCCTCAAGGCGCGCACTTTTTGGAGATCATCATGTACGACCATATCGGACTGAAAGTCGGCAATCTCGACGCCAGCGTGCGCTTCTACACGGCCGCCCTGGCGCCGCTTGGATATGCCCTGTGTTCGCGCGACGAGACCGGCGCAGGCTTCGGGCCCAGGGGCGAGCCGGCGCTGTGGCTCTATCTGCACAAGGGCCTGTCCGGCGCAGGCGCCCATGTCGCCTTCCGGGCGCCCGACCACGCCGCGATCGGGAAATTTCACGCCGAGGGGATGAAGGCGGGAGGCCGCGACAATGGTGGCGCGGGCCCGCGCGCGGACTACAGCCCGAGCTATTTCGCCGCTTTCCTGATCGATCCCGACGGCAACAATGTCGAGGCTGTCTGTAGCTAGCTCAAATCGTTCCGCACAGACAGCCGTCATCCTGAGGAGCGCGCCCTTGGCGCGCGTCTCGAAGGATCGGCCGCAAGCACTCCGCCGCATCCTTCGAGGCTCGCAAGAGCTCGCACCTCAGGATGACGGTCCACTTCACCCCGCCCGAGAGACCCACAACCATGGCTTCCATTTGCAAAGACATCCCGATCGACGCCGACCCCGACGATGTCTGGGACGCGCTTCGCGATTTCGGCGCCCTGCATAAACGGCTGGTGCCGGGATTCGTGATCGACGCGCGGCTGGAGGGCGATGCGCGGATCGTCACCTTCGCCAACGGCATGGTGGCGCGCGAGCTATTGGTCGACTACGACGACGCACGGCAACGGCTGGCCTACGCCATCATTGGCGAACGGGTGAAGCACTACAACGCGTCGGCGCAGGTGTTTGCCGACGGCGACAAAGCCAGCCGGCTGGTCTGGATCGTCGACGTGCTGCCGAATGACATCGCGCCCTATATCGATAGCCAGATGGATCTGGGGGTGCTGGCGATGCAGAAGACCCTGGGGCGGCATGCCGCCCCGCCAGTGTGACTTTTCTCACAGAAGCCGCGCCCAGCCTGTTCTAGCTTCGCACGGTGCGTCCGGTTAGCATCGCTTTCGCGGCGCTGCGCACGCAAGGAGCAGAACCATGACTGGAGCTGACAAGGTGGTGTGCCAGGCGGCCACGCTGCTGCTGCTGTTTACCCTGACCTCAGCACCGGCGAAGGCCCAATTCGCCGGCTTGGGCGGCGGAGGCGGCGGCGGTGACATGATGACCCAGATGGCGCCGATGCTCGAAATGATGAAGGCCAAGATGGGCAAGCGCCGTTTCGGCATGATGATGCAGACCATGGGCCCGATGATGGGCCAGATGATGGAAGGCGGCGGTGGCGGCCTTGGCGGCATGATGGGTGGCGGCGGCCTTGGCAACCTTGGCGGCATGACGGGCGGCGGCGGCTTTGCCCCGCAAAGCTACGGGATGGGCATGGGCGGCGGAGACATCACGAGCATGATGGGCGGCGCTGGCGGCGGCGAGATGATGAGCATGATCCCGCAGTTGATGCGGATGGCCAATTTCGGCGGCGGCCGTCGGCGTCATCGGCGTTAACATCCAATCAAGACAGCGCGGGGCGAACTCCTGAAAGGACGCCCTGCGGTCGCCAGCGTGTCAGCATCACGCTCGTCGAGGACAGCACGCCGAGCACCACCATCGACGCTGCAGCCAGCGTAAAGAAGTTTGCGGCGGTCGCACCGTGCAACGACAGCCACCAGCCGCCGCCGGCGACAAACAACAGCCGCGCGGTTTGCGCCAGCACCGGTCCCAGGACCTTTGCCGCGCCTTGCGAGGAGAAATACATCGCGGTCGCTAGTCCGATGAACGCATAACAAGGCGCTGCCGTCGACAGGTATTGCTGGCTCGCGTCGCGCACGCCGGGATTGTGGGTGAAGATATTGACCCAGAGATCGGGAAAGATCGCGACCAGGGTTCCCAATCCGCCGACCGAGATGAATGCGACCGAGCCCGAAATCAACGCAATCCGTCGCGCCCGCGCGATCCGGCCCGCGCCGATCGCCATTCCGACCATCGGCACCGACGCAATGCCGACCGCGAATGCGATCGAGGTCAGCATGAATTCCAGCCGGGCGCCGATGCCGTATCCGGCCAGGATTTCGGTTCCGAACTGCGCCAGCATGTGGGTGAAGATGGTGATCGTCAGCACCCCCTGCAGCGGCGAGAAACACGCGACGGCGCCGACCTTGAGAATATCGAAGAACATGGCGCGCTGGATCCGGAATCCCGCGAGTTTCGGCTTGACGCGCGCCCGGCCGGAAAAAATATACCACGCCATGATGGCGCCGTTGATCGAGTAGGCGGTCAGCGAGCCCGCGGCCACACCGGGCATGCCGAATTGCGGCACCGGCCCGAGCCCGAGGCCGAGGATGCCGCCAAGAATGATCTGGCAGACTGCGGAGTTAAGAACGATCAGCGAAGGCAGCTTCATGTTGCCGGTGCCGCGCAGGATCGCGGCCAGCGTATTCATCAGCCACGGAATCACGCCGCCACCGAAGAAAATCTGGATATAGCCGATGGCGCGCGCGAGCACGTCGCCGCGGCCACCGAGCATTTCCAATAGCGCCGGCCCGAAGATCAGCATGATCAGCGTGAAGCCGAGCCCGAAACAGGCGCCGATCATCAGCGCATGCACCGCCAGCGCCGAGGCGCGCTCCCTGTCGCCGGCGCCAAGCGCGCGTGCGATCGCCGACGAGACGCCGCCGCCCATGGCGCCGCCCGACATCGTCATCGACAGGATCACGAACGGAAACACCAGCGCCATCGCCGCCAGCGACTCCACGCCGAGCCTGCCGATATAGGACGTCTCGGCGATCACCACGCAGGTGCCAGCGCTGAGCGCGACGACGTTCGGCCAGGCAAGCCAGAGCAAGGTGTGCAGAATCGGACCGTCGGTCAGCAAATTCCGCGCCGGTGAAGCGATCGGAGCAAGCGACGGCTCGTTGCCATCGGCTACGGGAATGTCGGCAACGCCGAGATCGGACATTTCTTCTCCCTTGGGCCCGATCTAGCTGCCGTGCCGGGCGCTTCCTAGCACCGGATTCTGCCCGATGCCATGTGCATCGGGCGCAATGGCGGTCTGCCGGATTGCGGGTGCGCAGATCAAGGAGCCGGGTCTATTCGATCGACCACACAAACGGCGGGGCACCGCCGGCGGCCGGTTTCATGTCGACGGCGATGTGGCGGCCGCAGCCGGCCGCGAGGCCCTCGAACAATCCTTCAAGAACTTTGGCGCAAGCGGGGTGATAATCGCCGACATCGGCCATCAGCTTCCAGGTCTGTTGCCGGATTTCGCAAACTCCGGACTCGCTAGCATCGGCGACATCGTCCTGCGCGCCGAACAACGCGCGCAGGAACACGGCAAAATCTTTTGCCGTCCCGCGAGCCATGCCGAAGCCGCGCGCGACTTCATCGAAATACTGCATACCGATCAGTTTCCCGGTCAGATGCAAGAGATAGCCGGCGTCTTCGGGACCGAATAGTTGCACCATCACCGGTGCGGCGGTCCGCACATATTCCATCGCGTAATTCCGGTAGGCTTTTTCCAGCCGTGGCCTGGGCCAGCTTTCGACCGGCAAAGCCGGCGCGGTCGCGGGATCGAACAACGGCGCTTCGAGATGGCGCGCGAACACCAGGCGCTGGTCGACCTCCAGCGCGTAGTCGTATTCGCAGTAATAGCCTTCCAGGCCATCCTGTCCGTCGACGCTCTGCTTGGTGCAGGCAAAGCCGAGTTTTGGGTTGCCCAGCGCGACGCCGTTGTTGGCGTGCCATCCCCGCAGCATCGCGCGCGATACTTCGCCGGGGATGCCGCAGATCGCGGTGCCTTTCCAGATCCAGCGCGGCGGCGGATAGCGGATCCAGGCCTTGCGGTCGGTCTCGTACATGTATTCGACGCAAACGCCGCCGATCCAGTTGGAGAGATAGTGATACTGTGCCGCCGCCACCGCCGGCGGCAGCTTGCTCAAGCCCAGTTTCTCCAGCCCGGGCAGGAAACGCTCCTGCTGCTGGCGGCGAAAGACCCGGAACACGAATTCGGCGGCTTCGGCCGTGCCGCGCCGCGTCACCACCGTGAGAATGAGGCCGGTGAAGCAGGCGTGATAAAGCTCGGCGAGGCTGCGCCATCTCTGCCACTGCGCCGCTTGCGCGCTATCTTGCCCTGCCGTCATTGTCGCTCCCGGGCCGGCTGTGATCGGCTGCGTCACGCCCGAAAATGCTTGCTCAGCTTCAGGCCCTGCGCCTGATAGTTCGAGCCGATGCGCTGCCCGTATAGAGCGTCCGGCCGCGCCAGCATTCTTTCATACACCAGCCGGCCGACGATCTGGCCGTGCTCGAGAATGAACGGCACTTCGCGCGAGCGCACCTCGAGCACCGCGCGCGAGCCCTGCCCGCCGGCGCCGGCATAGCCGAAGCCGGGATCGAAGAAGCCGGCATAATGCACCCGGAACTCGCCGACCAGCGGATCGAACGGCACCATCTCTGCGGCATAATCCGGCGGCACCTGGACCGCTTCCTTCGACGCCAGGATGTAGAACTCGCCGGGGTCGAGAATGAGGCTGCCGTCGGGCCGCGCCGGGATCGGTTCCCAGAATTCACCAGCCGCATAGCCGCCGCGGCGATCGATATCGACCACGCCGGTGTGGCGCTTGGCGCGGTAGCCGACGAATCCGCCGGCGCTTTCGCCGGAAAGGTCGACGCTCAGCGCCACGCCGTTGACCAGATCGGCATCGTCGCAATCGACCAGCCGCTCCAGCACGTGCAGCGCTTCGAGTTCGTCGGCGCTGAGGATGGCGTCGCCGGTGCGGAAGCGGACCTGAGAAAGCCGCGATCCCTCGCGCAGCAGCACCGGAAAGGTCTTGGGACTGATCTCCGCATAGAGCGGGCCGTGATAGCCGGCGCCGATCATGTCGAAGCGCCTGGTGCCGTCCGCGATCACGCGGGTGAACACGTCGAGCCGCCCGGTCGAACTCTTTGGATTGGCGGCGGCGACGATTTGCGGCGGCAGCGCCAGGCTCTCCAGCAGCGGCACGATGTAGACGCAATTGGTTTCCAGCACCGCGCCGTCGGCAAGGTCGATCTCGTGCAGCTTCAACTCGTCGATGCGTTCCGCAACCGTGGCCCCCGGCCCCGGCAAAAAGCTGGCGCGCACCCGGTAGGCGACGTCGGCGAGACGCAGATCGAGGCTCGCCGGCTGGATCTGGCTCTCGACAAAGGGATAGGCCGGCAGGATCAGGCCGGCATCGGCCATCGCCGCGATCATGCGGTCGGGCAGGATGCCGTTGGCGTCGGGTTGAAGCGTGAACGACACTGGGTGGTCCCCGGGATGACTTCCGCCATCCAGACGCTGAAAATGTGGACTTTTACCGGTTATCCGATGGTTGCCTTGACGGAAAGGGCGCGACGGAATATGAGCATGACTTATCCCGTGGTGATTTGAGCCGGCCGGCTTGCAGCCACGTTAAAGAAATCGCTAAACAGGCCGGGGACACGTGTGATCCCGGCCTGTGGAATTTTTCCAGGCCGGTTTTTTGTGACCATTTTCTGGGTGGTCACGATGGAGGTCACATGACTGAGACTAACGCCGCCACATCGCCCACCGCCCGATACCGCCCCGAAACCCGGCTGGTCCATTCCGGAAACCTGCGCTCGCAATTCGGCGAAACATCCGAGGCGCTGTTCCTGACCCAGGGTTTTGTCTACGACACCGCCGAACAATGCGAGGCGCGGTTCAAGGGTGAGGAGCCTGGCTTTCTCTATTCGCGCTTTTCCAATCCCAACATTTCGATGTTCGAGCGCCGCATGATCGAGCTCGAAGGCGCTGAGGCCGCGCGCGCCACCGCCACCGGCATGGCCGCGGTGACCACGGCCATTCTCGCGCCGCTGAAGGCCGGCGATCACGTGGTAGCGTCGAAGCAGATGTTCGGCTCCTGCCGTTACGTGGTGGAAGACCTGCTGCCGCGCTACGGCATCGCCTCCACCCTGGTCGACGGCCTCGATCTCGATCAGTGGAAGAAAGCGATGCGGCCGAACACCAGGAGCTGCTTTCTGGAGAGCCCGACCAACCCGACGCTCGACGTGCTCGACATCGGCGCCATCGCCGGGATCGCGCACCAGGGCGGCGCGCGGCTGATCGTCGACAACGTGTTCGCGACGCCGCTCTGGCAAAGCCCGCTGACGCTCGGCGCCGATGTCGTGGTGTATTCCGCCACCAAGCATATCGACGGCCAGGGCCGCTGCCTCGGCGGCATCATCCTGTCGTCGGAAGCGTTCATCGCCGAACACATCCACAATTTCATGCGCCAGACCGGGCCGTCGATGTCGCCGTTCAACGCCTGGATCCTGCTCAAGGGACTGGAGACGCTGGCGGTCCGCGTTCGCGCGCAGACCGAAACCGCCGCCGCCGTCGCCGATGCTCTGGCGCCGCATCCGAAAATCTCGCGGCTGATCTATCCCGGCCGCGCCGATCATCCGCAGGCCGCCTTGGTCAAGAAACAGATGCGCGCCGGATCGACCCTGATCGGCTTCGAGGTCAAGGGCGGCAAGGCGACGGCCTTCCGTTGCCTCAACGCGCTGAAGCTTTCGCGGATTTCCAACAATCTCGGGGATGCCAAGAGCCTCGTCACCCATCCCGCCACCACGACGCATCAGCGGCTGACGCCGGAAGCCCGCGCCGAGCTTGGCATCAGCGAAGGTTTCATCCGATTCTCGGCCGGCCTCGAGCATCGCGACGACCTGATCGAGGATTTGCAATCCGCGCTGGAGAAGGCGTGAGGTCAACCAAGAACACCATCGTCGTCCCCCGGCGTTCGCAGGGACAACGGCGACTTCACATCGGCCGATAGGTCTGCACGTTGACGCCGAGCTTGAGCTGGCCGACCGACCGGATGATGTCGTCACCGAGCAGTTGCGCAAAGCAGGCGTAACCCCAGTCGTTCATGTGCAGGCCGTCGGCGATCACGAAGGTATCGATCGGGAGCGCCTGCTGCTCGTGCCATTGGCGCATCACCTCGAAGCGCGGAAAAAATCCGACATTGCGGATCTCGGCGACCCTGTCGAGCACCTTCACCATCCGGCTGGCGCTTTCGCCGTGTTCATAAACCCTCGGAGAATACTGCGGGTCGATCAGCACGATATCGGAGTTCGCCGCCTGAATCCGCGCAATGCCTTCCTCGACCAGCCTGGCAGTCTCGGCAGGATCGAGGTCGCGCAGCACGGCGTTGGTGCCGACCTGCCAGATCACCAGATCCGGCTTCATGTCGAGCACCGCCGTCTGCAGCCGTTTCATCATTTCGGGCGCATCTTCGCCGCCGACGCCGCGATTGAGCATGGTGATGTTGGCCGTCGGATACTGCCGTTGCAACTGCTTCGCCAGCCGGTTGGGATAGTTGAATTCGGGCGACGTCGTGCCCCAGCCCGTGGTCGAGGACGAGCCGAATGCGACGATCACCACCGGCTCGCCGGCGGCGAGCTTGCCGGCCACGTGCGGCAGCGATCCCAGCGGCCTGACGCCGCCCTTCGGCGGCAGGCAGGGAACGCGGCTGAAAATGTCGCCGGCCGATTTCGCGACCTGCTTCACCTTTTCGATCGCCCTGCTGGCGAGAGTCTTCTGCTGCGACGGGTCGGGCTGGTCGGCGGCACCCACGTTGCCGGTAGTTGGTGCGCCCGCGGCCTGCATCGCCGGCGGACCAGCGCTGTCGGGTTTGGGACTGTCAGCGTTCGCTTGTGTAATCCGGGCGTCTTGCGCGCGCGCCGGCGCCGTCGATGCCGGCATCAGCAGCACAAGGGCGGCGATGGAAATGGCGGCCAACGATGTCGTTCGGCAAAAAGGGCTGACAAAACTCATTTAACGCGAAATCCCTAGTTCTGCTGGACCGGACCGACATGCGCCGCGTCGATCACGAATTTCGACAGCGCGCGGCCGAGGCAATCATGGACTCGCTTGGCGAGTTCGATCCCATGCGTGGCGGTGAACAGGTCGAAATCGCCGGAGTCGTTCCATTGGCGCATGATGGCAAACCGGTCGAACAGCGGGACATCGTGCTGCTGCGCCACCACGCGCATATTGTCCAAATAGGGCGGTGCCGAAATCATCGTTTCCGTTCGCGGGCTGTATTGCAGATTCATCAAAATCACATCGGCTCCCGCAGTTTGCAGCGCAGCAACGCCTTCATCGACCGCGCCGCGAAAATCATCGGGATCGGCAGATCGCATAGCATCAACCGTGCCGGTCTGCCAGATAACCAAAGTAGGTTTTTTGCCCTCCATCAGCTTAACCATACCGGCGGCGACTTCCTCGGCGGTTTTCTTGGTTTGCAATTCCACCGAAACGTTGACGGCGACCGCCGGCAGCTTCTCCTTCAGCATGGCCTGCAACCGGCCCGGATAGGCGCTCGCTTCCGCGGAAGGGATGGTCGAGGAACGGCTGCCGATCACCAGAATATCCAGCGGATGGCCGCCTTTTACGGCGTCCATGACCTTGGGGAGCGCGCTCTCGGTTGAAAGCAGGTAGTCCGGAACTTCGCAGCTCTGCACGGCATCCTCGGCGCGCACCGAAGCCGCGGTCAGACAACCGGCCAACACCATCAGGCCCAGGATGGCCCCCGCGTTGAACTTCATGCCCCGCCTCCCGCCATATCAGCGTTGCCGCTGGTGCCCTTTCGCGAGGCATTCTTATCGGCATTGGATTTATACCACGAAAACAGCCACGCTGCGGCAGACATGATCAGAATTCCGGAAATACTGATGATGCCATGCAGCATCGCGCCGCCGTTTACCTCGGCCAGGATGAAATGCCCCGCAAACGCCAGGAACACGCCGAGGCAGAAGATCTCGAGCGAATGCTGCCCGCACAGGATCAGCGGCCGCAGCCAGGGCGACTTCAATCCGGACCAGTCCCTCGGCAGGAACCGGACGGTGATGGCCGCCAGCGCCAGGAAGTGCGCGAACCGGAGCACGTCGAGATCGGTCTTGTCGATCGGGTACATCCACTGCTCGAGCCAGCGCGGCATCAGGGGGCTCAGCTGCGGCAGATACCAGGTCATGGTGACGCAGAACGCCGCGAACAAATACGCGATCGAAATCCACAGCGTGACCGGCGAAGCGAGAACCCGCGACATCCGCCGGGCGCCGCCGAGCGCGCACCATGCCCCGAACACGAACAACAATTGCCAGGCAAACGGGTTGAAGGCCCAGTAGCCGTTCGGATAGGCCGACAGATACAGGTCATAGTGCCAGGTCAGGGCATAGAGCAGGACCGACAGCGCCAGCGTGACGTCGGCCCGCCATTTCATCAGCCACAGGATCGCGGGCAGAAAGAACATCAGCACGATATAGAGCGGCAGCACGTCCATGTTGACGGGGCGGAATCTCAGCAGCAGCGCCTGGACGATGGTGACGTCCGGCTGCTTGAGAAAATCCATGATCCCCATTTCTTCCGTATACAGCGGATTCTCGAAACTGGTGGCGACGTAGGAAATCTCCGCCAGGAAGATCGTGAACAGGAACACGTGCGCGACATAAATCTGCCAGACCCGCCGCATGATGCGCGCGGTCGCCACCACGAAACCGGACTCCAGCATCGCGCGGCCGTAAACGAACGCCGCGGTATAGCCCGAGATGAAGATGAAAATCTCGGTGGCGTCGCTGAACCCGTAATTGCGGATGGTGAGCCAGGTAAAAAGATTGGACGGCAGATGATCGATGTAGATCAGCCACAGCGCGAGGCCGCGAAACAGATCGAGCCGCAATTCGCGCTCGTTTCCCAGTTGCAACGACATCACCTGCACCAGGGAAGCCGGCGCCGGTGCGGCGTCCTGCGCGGCGTCGTTCGCTGTACCCGCCAGCGGCGGCGCGGCAATTCGATCGGCAATGGAGGTCATATGGGCACCGGTCTGGAACAGGTCGATTGACGCGCCTGTTTGCTTCGAGAGAGTGTATCGTCTCGAAAATTGCAAGCAAGTCACGAGGGGTTAGGGGCCGCGCCGGCGGGCTTTGGGCCGGAACTATGTTAAAACCACGGTCAATCGAGCCGGATGATGCCGGCCCGGCGATTGGTTTCCCAGGGATTATTTCGATAGGATACGCCGCCAATTCGAGAAGATCCCCCGGATGTACCGCACCGTTACCCGCCAGATCGAAGTCACCGTCGAGCCGAACTTCCTGCCGGAACGCTCGTCGGCGGAACGGAGCCAGTATTTCTGGTCCTACACCATCGTCATCACCAATTCCGGCAGGGAAACAGTGCAGCTCAAGACGCGGCACTGGATCATCACCGACGCCTCCGGCCGCAAGCAGGAAGTCCGCGGCGAGGGTGTGATCGGCAAGCAGCCGGTGCTCGCGCCCGGCGAGCGCTTCGAATACACCAGTTTCGTCCCGCTCCCGACCACCTCAGGCTTCATGACCGGCCGCTACCAGATGGTGAGCAAAAGCGGCGAACGGTTCGAGATCGACGTGCCGACATTTTCGCTCGATAGTCCGGATAACAAGCGGGTGTTGAATTAGGGTTTTCTTCCGCGCCCGCTGGCGGCCGTCGTCCCTGCGAACGCAGGGACCCATGCGCCGCGGCGCTTGCTGTGAGAGATGCTGTTCGACGAATTTCGCAAAACCCCACTTCCTGTGGTTATGGGTCCCTGCGTTCGCAAGGACGACGCCGCGCGTGATGCATGGTGCTGCTCCAAATGAAGCCGTCATGCTCCGCGCAAGCGGGGCATCCAGTACGCCGCGCCTCTCGACTCTATCGCTGACGCCTCTGGAATACTGGATCACCCGCTTTCGCGGGAGGGCTTGACAGGAAATTGCTGATTTGCCCGTCGGGCGAAATCGATCGCGGAGCCTGACATCACCGAATAAATTCAATGCGCTAAGGAGGGATTGTGAGCAGCCTCACATAGGGGGCCTCTCACCAGGCTGGATGTTGCGGCCAAAAGCCGACATGGATAGGGTCGGTGTATTGCGGTTTGAGGTTTTCCATGAGCGGTCTCAGGATCTTTGCTCTGGTGGCCATTTTTTTCAACCTGCTTGGTCAACCGGCTTTTGCCGAGAAGCGGGTCGCGCTCGTTATTGGTAACTCCGACTATCAGAACGTGGCGCGGCTGAGCAATCCGCTCAACGATGCCGCCGCCATGACCGCGACATTCAAGGATGCCCGCTTCGATCTGGTGTTATCTCGCCACGACCTTAAAGCGTCGGAGATGCGCCGTGTGTTGCGCGATTTCGCCGACCAGGTGCGCGATGCCGACGTCGCCGTGGTTTATTACGCGGGACATGGCATCGAGGTGGACGGCGTCAACTATCTGATCCCGGTCGACGCGGCGCTGGAACGCGACACCGACGTCTACGACGAGGCGTTTCCGCTCGACCGAATCCTGGTCACAGTCGAGCCGGCCAGGAAGTTGCGGCTGATCATCCTCGACGCTTGCCGCGACAATCCGTTCGCCAGGACCATGAGGCGAACGATCGGACAGCGCGGCATTGGGCGAGGCCTCGCCAAGGTCGAGCCGGCCAGTTCCAACACCATGATCGCATTCGCGGCGAAAGCCGGTTTCACGGCCTTCGACGGCGACGGCGAGTACAGTCCGTTCGCAACCGCTCTGGCCGAACACCTGACCAAGCCGGGACTCGATCTGCGCAAGGCCTTCGGCTTCGTACGCGACGACGTCCTGAAGGCGACCAAAAACAGGCAGGAGCCGTTCGTCTACGGCTCGCTCGGTGGCGACGATATCGCGCTTGTGCCGGCGCCCGTCTTGAGCGCGCCGGTCAGTCCCGCGCCCGATCCCTCCGACGCGATCCGGCGCGACTATGAATTTGTCGAGCGCATCGCAACCAAGGAGGCCTGGGACTTCTTCCTGGCGACCCATCCCGACGGCTATTACGCGAAGCTCGCGCAGGCCCAACGCAACAAGCTGGCAGCCGAGGAAGCTCGCGTTGCGGCCACCGAAAAGGCCCGCTCGGCGGAGGAAGAAAAGGCAAGGCTCGCGGCGGAGGGCGCAAAAGCCGCCGAACAGGCCAAGGCCGCAGCAGACGCCAAGGCAGCCGAGCAGGCGCGCCTTGCCGCGGAAAAGAAGAAGGCCGAACAGGAAGCGAAGCTCGCCGAAGCTCAGCGCGCCGCGGCGGTCGCAGAAGAGGCCAGGATAGCCGCTGAAAATCTCAGAAAGATCGAGGAAGAAAAGGCCGCGGAGGCCCGTCTCGTTCGAATAGCGGAAGAGGCCAAGGCTGCCGCCGCCAAAGCGAAGGCCGACGAGGAAGCGCGCGCCGCGGAGGCGCGCGCCGCAGCGTTACAAAAGGCGCTTGAGGATGCGAGGATCGCTGAAGCCCAGCGCACCGAAGCCGCCGCCAGGATCAAGGCCGAAGCGGATCACCCGATCGGCCCGCTCGCCTCGCTTTCGCCGGCGGACAAGCCCGACGAAACCAGGCCGACCGACGAGCAGATACCTCGCCTGCTGCAAACCGAGTTACACCGGCTCGGCTGCTATACCGGCTCGGTCGACGGCAACTGGAACGATACCACCCAACACTCGCTTGCCTTGTTCAACAAGAATGCCGGCACCACGCTCGATACCAGGGTCGCCAGCTTCGATACGCTTGACGTGTTGCGGCACCGGAACGAGCGGGTCTGTCCATTGATCTGCGGGCACGGCTACAAGGCTGACGGCGACACCTGCAGCAGGATCGTTTGCAAGGCGGGCTACGAGGTCGGCGACGACAACACCTGCGAGCGGCTCCGGGAGAAAAAGCCAACGGCCAAGCGCGAACGGGCGCCGGAAGAGACGCAGCCCAGCGCGAAGCGCGCGCCGGCTGGCGAGCCGTCCTATAGCGGCGCCGGCGGCGCAGCCTGCGGGGCGAGATCCTGTTCGGCGGCATATGCCGGCTGCAAGCGCCACGCCGCCGAGATCGGCAGGCAGGGCTACCATTGCGACTCCGAATATTCCAGCTGCCTGTCGACCGGCGAGTTCATCGGCCGCAGATGTCAGCGTCACGGCCTGGCGAAGAACTAGCCCGCTTCAACGCGGCGTTAGCGGCACGACCCCGATGCCTACTCCACGCCAGCTTCCTGCGGCGTGAATTCATAGACCGAGCTGCAGAACTCGCAGGTCACCACCACCTTGCCGTCCTTGACCATGCCGGCGCGATCATCGGGCGCGAAGCTTGCAAGCATCGCCGACACCGCATCGCGCGAGCAGGAGCATTGCGCGCGCAACGGCAGCGGCGAAAACACCCGCACGCCGCGTTCGTGAAACAACCGGTAGAGCAGCCGCTCGCCCGACAGATCCGGATCGATCAGCTCGACATCCTCGACGGTCGCGATCAGCGACTGGCCTTCGATCCAGGCATCGTCTTCCGCCACGGTGTGGGTGACGGCGCCCTCCGGCGCATCGCCGGGGTGCAGGTCGGCCTGGCGCGCCCGCTCCGGCGCCTTCGGCAAGAATTGCAGCAGCATGCCGCCGGCGCGCCAGCGGTGTCTGGGGCCCTGGCCGCCGCCGCGCCATTCCTCGCCGACCGCAAGCCGCACCCGGGTCGGAATTTGTTCGGAGCGCAGAAAATATTCGTGCGCGGCGTCTTCCAGGCTGCCGCCTTCGAGCGCCACCAGTCCCTGATAGCGGCTCATGTCCGGGCCCTGATCGATGGTCATGGCGAGATGGCCGTGCCCCAGCAGCGCGCCGGAATCCTGACCGTCCTTGAGCCGCCTGGCATCGAAGCGCGCATAGGCGCGTAGGCGATCCGGCGCCTGGAAGTCCACGATCAGGAACGACACCGGGCCATCGGTCTGGGTCTGCAGGATGAAGCGGCCCTCGAATTTCAGCGACGAACCGAGCAGAGTGGTCAGCACGATCGCCTCGCCGAGCAGCTTGCCGACCGGGGCCGGATAATCATGCCGCGTCAGGACGTCGTCGAGTGCGGGACCAAGCCGGGTCAGGCGGCCGCGCAGATCGAGCGAAGCGACCTCGAACGGCAGCACCGCGTCATCGACCGGAACGGCCGACGGCGCACGGATCGGCGTTTCAAGGGAGATTTTCGTGTCCGGGGAGGGTTGGGTCATGGCGCTTTATCTGGGGTCGGCGGGCCGGAATCGAAAGGGGCGAAACCTGTCTCAACGAGTCGTCCCTGCGAACGCAGGGACCCACAATCCCGGGCGTCGATTGTGAAAAAAGATGTCTACGACATCGCGAAACCGCGAGATCACGCGGTATGGGTCCCCGCCTTCGCGGGGACGACGATGTCACTTGCATCACGCCACCGCGTCGAAGCACCAGGCCAGGATGCCCTTATGCGCGTGCAGACGGTTCTCGGCTTCGTCGAACACCACCGACTGCGGGCCATCGATTACCTCGTCGGTGACTTCGTGGCCGCGATGCGCCGGCAGGCAATGCATGAACAGCGCATCGGGTTTTGCCAGCGACATCAGCTTGGAGTTGACCTGATAGGGTTTCAACAGGTTGTGGCGGTTCTCGCCATCCTTGTCGCCCATCGAGACCCAGGTGTCGGTGACCACGCAATCGGCGCCGCGCACCGCCCGTTCCGGATCGCTGCCGAGCATGACCTTGGCCTTGGTCGCGTTGATCCAGTCCTTCATCGCCTTGTTCGGCTTCAGCTGCGGCGGGGTCGCGACATTCAGCCTGAAGTTGAACCGCTCCGCCGCATGCGCCCATGACACCAGCACATTGTTGTCGTCGCCGCACCAGGCGACGGTGCGGCCCTCGATCGGGCCGCGATGTTCCTCGAACGTCATCAAGTCCGCCATCACCTGGCAGGGATGCGACCGCCGGGTCAACCCGTTGATGATGGGCACGGTGGCAAAGGCGGCGAGCTCCAGCAGCGCCTCGTGATTGAGAATACGGATCATGATGGCGTTGACGTAGCGCGACAGCACCCGCGCGGTGTCGGCGATGGTTTCGCCGCGGCCGAGCTGCATTTCCGCGCCGGTCAGCATGATCGACTCCCCGCCGAGCTGGCGCATGCCGACGTCGAACGATACCCGGGTGCGGGTCGAGGGTTTTTCGAAGATCATCGCCAACGTCTTGCCTTCGAGCGGCTTGACCGGCTTGGCGCCCGAGCTTTTCTGCGCCTTCAGCTTCGCCTTCATGGCGACGCTGGCGGCGAGCATGTTGCGCAGCTCCTTGGTCGGAAGCTCGTTGATATCGAGAAAGTGGCGAAGGGCCTGGCTCATTGCCCCGCCGCCCGTTTCAACGCATTGCCGGACAGCGTCACGCAGGTGCGCTCGAGCCGCTGCACGGCCTGCTCGATCTCGGCTTCGGTCACGATCAACGGCGGCAGGAACCGCACGACGTTTTCGCCGGCGCCGACCGTGAGCAGCTTTTCATCGCGTAAAGCGTTGACGAGATCGCCCGACGGCACCACGGCCTTGAGGCCGATCAGCAGTCCCTCGCCGCGCACTTCGGCAAGCACGCCGGGATGGCGATCGACCACGGAGGCGAGCTTCTGCTTGAGCAGCAGTGACATCTTCTGCGCATGCTCGAAGAAACCGGGCTTGAGCATCACGTCGAGCACGGCGTTCGCGGCAGCTATCGCCAGCGGATTGCCGCCGAAGGTCGAACCGTGCGAGCCCGGCGTCATGCCGGCTGCGGCGTCAGCCGTCACCAGGCAGGCCCCGATCGGAAAACCGCCGCCGAGCGCCTTTGCCAGCGACATCACGTCGGGTGTAACGCCGAGACGCTTGTAGGCGAACAGGTCGCCGGTGCGGCCCATGCCGGTCTGCACCTCGTCGAACATCAGTAGCAGGCCGTGCTCGTCGCATAGCTTGCGCAACTCCTTAAAGAACGCATGCGGCGCGGCGCGCACGCCGCCTTCGCCCTGCACCGGCTCGATCAGGATGCCGGCGGTCTGCGGCCCGATCGCCTTCTTGACGGCGTCGAGATCGCCGAGCGCGACCTGGTCGAAGCCATCCATCGGCGGCCCGAAACCCTCGAGATATTTCGCCGACCCGGTCGCGGCCAGCGTCGCCAGCGTTCGCCCGTGAAACGCGCCGTCGAAGGTAATGATCCGGTAGCGCTCCGGATGGCCTTTGGCGGCGTGATGTTTGCGCGTCACCTTGATCGCGCATTCCATCGCCTCGGCGCCGGAATTACAGAAGAACACGAAATCGGCGAAGCTTTGCTCGCAGAGTCGTGCGGCGAGCTTGTCGCCGTCCGGGCTCTTGAACAGGTTCGACATGTGCCACAGCCTGGTCGCCTGTTCCTGCAAGGCCGCCACCAGATGCGGATGGCAATGACCGAGCGCGTTGACGGCGACGCCAGAGGTGAAATCGAGATAGCGCTCGCCATTGGTCGCGATCAACCACGCGCCCTCGCCGCGCTCGAACCCGAGGTCGGCCCTGGCGAATACGGGGAGCAGATGCGACGAAGCGCTCTTGGTCATGGCGATCACTGAAGGTTGGGGCCGGTTTTCGATACGCGCATTGCCGCGGGGTCGCATCGACGATCAGCCCGGAAAAACAAAACGTGCCGCCTTTTCAGGGCGGCACGTGGGATTCATTCTAGGCGGACCGCGAAAACTGTCAACCTGCCAAATGGAACCCGAAACACAGGAATCCGTTGGTCGCACGGAAAGTGTGGACGCGTTGAGCCGGACTCTTGCGCGGGAGTCACGGCATATTGTAGCCTTCGGGTTGTCGGGTACGACATCTCGTGCGGCGGGGTCTAATCCTTAACCAGTCCAGTGTTCGGCGTAAACGCCCGGGCGTGCTTTCCGCGCCCGGCGATGGCTAAGGGATTCTGCCTGCAGGGATTTTGGAGAATTGGACGTCGCAGCGCTGCCGCAAAAAATGGCCGGCGCGACATAGAGGGAAGAAGGCGATGACGGTGTTAACCTGGACCGACGATCGCGTCGAACAATTGAAAAAACTCTGGGAAGCCGGGCTTTCGGCCAGCCAGATTGCCGCCGAGCTCGGAAATGTGACCCGGAATGCCGTGATCGGCAAAGTCCACCGGCTGGGCCTGTCCGGCCGCGCCAAGAGCCCCTCCTCGGCAGCGCCCCGCCAGCGCAAGGCCCGCCCGGCCCAGCACATGATGCGGGTTTCGCGTCCGGCCTCGCGCGGCAATACCGCGCTGGCGCACGCGTTCGAAGTCGAGATGGAGCCGGACCCGATCGCCTACGACAATGTGGTGCCGATGAGCCAGCGGCTGTCGCTGCTGGAACTGAACGAGTCCACCTGCCACTGGCCGATCGGCGATCCCTCGAGCACGGAATTCTTTTTCTGCGGCGGCAAGGCGCTGGTCAGCCTGCCCTATTGCGCGCATCATTCGCGGATCGCCTATCAGCCGGCGAGCGACCGCCGGCGTCAGCCGCCGAAGCCGACAAGATAAACGGACCCTCGTGCTGAGGAGCGCCGCAGGCGCGTCTCGAAGCATCCCAAGCCGCCATTCTTCGAGACGCGCGCAAGTGCGCGCTCCTCAGGATGAGGTCGGTGTTTGCTCGGTGATGATTTATTCCCCCGCCTTGGCGAACCGGTCGTCCAGCGCGTAGCCGGCGCCGCGTACGGTGCGGATCGGGTCCTGCTCGCGGCCGGGGTTGAGCAGCTTGCGCAACCGGCCAATATGCACATCCACGGTGCGCTCGTCGATATAGATGTCGCGGCCCCATACGCTGTCGAGCAGTTGCTCGCGGCTGAACACCCGTCCCGGATGTTCCAGAAAAAATTCCAGCAGGCGATATTCGGTCGGGCCGAGATCGACCGGACGGCCCGAGCGGACCACGCGGCGCTTGTCGCGATCGAGTTCGATGTCGCCATAGGTGAGAATGGTGGCAAGACGCTCGGGACTTGCGCGGCGCAACAGGCCCTTCACCCGCGCCAGCAGTTCCGGTACTGAAAACGGCTTGACGATGTAGTCGTCGGCGCCGGTCGCAAGGCCCCTGACCCGCTCGCTTTCCTCGCCGCGCGCCGTCAGCATGATGATCGGCAATTGCCGCGTCTCCGGCCGCGCCCGCAAGCGGCGGCACAGCTCAATGCCGGACAGGCCCGGCAGCATCCAGTCGAGCACGATCAGGTCGGGAACGTGTTCCTTCAGCCGGGTATCGGCATCGTCGCCGCGCCCGACCGTTTCGACATCGTAGCCTTCCGCGTCGAGGTTGTAACGCAACAGCGTGGTCAGGGCTTCCTCGTCTTCCACCACCAGAATGCGCGCGCTCATATGCGTAGCCTTTCTAGTCTGCCTGGTCCGCGTCGGGTCCAACATTCAGCCGCACCCGCGTCAGTTTCCGGGTACCACGGAGGCAAATGTCGTCATGTCGCCCTTCGGGCGCTTGTCGAGGATCTGTTGCCCCTCGATCATGTAGAACACGGTCTCGGCGATGTTGGTGGCATGATCGCCGATTCGTTCGATGTTCTTGGCACAGAACATCAGATGGATGCAGAAACTGATGTTGCGCGGATCTTCCATCATATAGGTCAAGAGCTCGCGGAACAGCGAGGTGCAGAGGGCGTCGACCTCCTCGTCGCCCTTCCAGACCGTCATCGCCGCCGGCAGGTCGTGCGCCGCATAGGCGTCGAGCACGGATTTCACCTGCGACTGCACCAGATCCGTCATGTGCTCGAGGCCGCGGATCAGCTTCAGCGGCTGGAAATCGCTGTCCAGCGCGGCGACACGCTTGCCCATGTTCTTGGCGAGATCGCCGATCCGCTCAAGATCGGTGGCGACTCGCATGGCGCCGACGATCTCGCGCAAGTCCACCGCCATCGGCTGGCGCCGCGCGATGGTCAGCACCGCACGTTCCTCGATCAGGCGCTGCAGGTTGTCGATTTCAGCGTCGGCCTCGGCGACCCGCTTGCCGAGCGCGACGTCGCGGCGGATCAGCGCATCGACGGATTCGACGATCATGCGCTCGGCAAGACCGCCCATCTCCGCGACCAGCCGGGTCAATTCCTGCAGATCGCTGTCGAACGCCTTGGCGGTATGTTCGGAACCCATCTGTGTTCTCCCTTAGCCGAACCGGCCGGTGATGTAGTCCTGGGTACGTCGATCGCCCGGCGACGTGAATATCTTGTTGGTGTCGTCGAATTCGATCAGTTCGCCGAGATACATGAACGCGGTCTTGTCCGAAACGCGGGCGGCCTGCTGCATGTTGTGGGTGACGATGGCGATGGTGTAGTCGTCCGCCAGTTCCTGGATCAATTCCTCGATCTTGGCGGTCGAAATCGGATCGAGCGCCGAGCAAGGCTCGTCGAACAGGATCACCTCGGGGCGCACCGCCACGGTGCGGGCAATGCAAAGCCGCTGCTGCTGGCCGCCGGACAGGCTGAGCCCGGAGGCGTTGAGCTTGTCCTTGACCTCGTTCCAGAGCGCCCCGCCGCGCAACGCTCTCTCGACCCGGCCGTCCATCTCGGATTTCGAGATCTTCTCGTAAAGCCGGATGCCGAACGCGATGTTCTCGTAGATCGTCATCGGAAACGGCGTCGGTTTCTGGAACACCATGCCGACCCGCGCGCGCAGCAGATTGAGGTCGAGCTTGGGATCGAGGATGTTGGTGGAATCGAGCATCAGCTGGCCGGTCGCGCGCTGTCCCGGATAGAGGTCGTACATCCGGTTGAAAATCCGCAGCAACGTCGACTTGCCGCAGCCGGACGGCCCGATAAAGGCGGTGACGCGGTTGGCGCCGAGCGTCAGGTTGATGTTCTTCAGCGCATGATGCTCGCCGTAATAGAAGTTCAGGTTGCGCGCGGTAATCTTGGCCGGCGCCTCCGGCAATGTCACCGTGGGAACCGGTCCGGCGGCATGGCTCATCGAAAGTGAAACTTCACTCATTTTGCGGTCCTCTCGGCGCCAAGAATACGCGCGCCAATGTTCAGGGCAAGAACGGTCAGGGTAATGATCAAGGCCCCGCTCCAGGCGAGTTGCTTCCAGTAGGCATAGGGGCTTTGCACGAAGTTGTTGATGGTGACCGGCAGGTTGGCCATCGTCTTGGTGAGGTCGAAGCTGAAGAACTGGTTGCTCAGCGCGGTGAACAACAGCGGCGCGGTTTCGCCGGCGACGCGCGCGGTCGCCAGCAGCACGCCGGTAATGAGGCCGGAGCGCGCGGCGCGGTAGGCGATCCGCTTGATCACCAGCGATCGCGGCAGCCCGAGCGCGGACGCCGCCTCGCGCAACGGATTGGGCACCAGCAGCAGCATGTCCTCGGTGGTGCGCACCACGACCGGAATGACGATGACGGCCAGCGCCAGCGAACCGGCCAGCGCGGAGAAGCCGCCCATCGGCACCACCACCGCGCCGTATACGAACAGGCCGATGATGATCGACGGCGCGCTGAGGAGAATATCGTTGATAAAGCGGATCACCGAGGTGAGGCGGTCATTCCTGCCGTATTCGGCCAGATAAGTGCCGGCGAACATGCCAAGCGGCGCGCCGATACCGACGCCGATCACGGTCATGATGATCGAGCCAACGAGGGCATTGAGCAAGCCGCCCTCGGTCGACCCCGGCGGCGGGGTATTCTGGGTGAACAGTTGCAGGCTGATGCCGGCGAGACCGTTGTAGAACAGCGTGAACAGGATCAGCGCCAGCCAGGTGACGCCGAAGATCGCGGCGCAGAGGCAGAGCAGCCGGATCACGATGTCGTTGCGGCGGCGGCGGCGATAGATCGGGTTCATGATCTTACTTCCCGGCTTTCTTTTCCAGCCGAAGCAGCATCAGCCGCGCCGCCGCCAGCACGAAGAAGGTCAGCACGAACAGCAACAGGCCGAGCAGGATCAGGCCGGACTGATGCAGGCCGTCGCTTTCGGCAAACTCGGATGCGATCGCGGCCGAGATGGTCGTGCCCGGCGAAAATACCGAGCCGTTGATGCGAAAGGCGTTGCCGATGATGAAAGTCACCGCCATGGTTTCGCCGAGCGCGCGGCCCAGCGCCAGCATGATGCCGCCGATGACGCCGACGCGGGTGTAGGGGATCACCACGTTGCGCACCACCTCCCAGGTGGTGCAGCCGACGCCGTACGCGGCCTCTTTCAGAACCGGCGGCACGGTCTTGAACACGTCGACCGAGATCGCGGTGATAAAGGGCAGCACCATGATCGCCAGGATCAGCGCGGCGTTGAACAGGCTGAGATAGGACGGCGGACCGGCGAAGATGGTGCCGAGCACTGGAACATTGGCAAAAGTATCGATCACCAGCGGCTGAAAGTAATTGGCCAGGAAAGGACCCAGCACGAAGAAGCCCCACATGCCGTAGATGATCGAGGGAATGCCGGCGAGCAACTCGATGGCGATGCCGATCGGGCGCCGCAGCCATTGCGGACATAGCTCGGTCAGGAAGATCGCGATGCCGAGACCGACGGGAATGGCGACGATCATCGCGATCACCGCAGTCACCATCGTGCCATAGAGCGGGCCGAGCGCGCCCAGCACCGGCGGATCGGCCGACGGCGCCCAGCGGGCGGTCGTCAGAAACGAAGGCCCGAACGCCACGATGGCGGGCCATGCACCGACGATCAGGGAAATGATGATGCCGCCGAGGATCAGCAGCACCGAAATGGCGCAGACGCGCGTGATCCAATAGAAGCTGACGTCGCCCAGTTTGAAGGCATTGAGCGCGCGGGCGCGATCGTAAGGTCCAGCGGCTTCCATCACGTCGCTCTGAACGGCCATGTCTGCCACGCCAATCCCCTGTTGTTCTAATTCAAAGCGACGAGGAAGTCGCTACGCTTTTGAGCGATACGCACGGACCGCTTAACCCTTGAAGCTTCGGTATCGCCGGCCCGACGCGGAGACCCGGAATCCATACTTCCCATGGCGGTTATGGATTCCGGGCTCGGTCACTCACTCGCACCCACCAACGAAAGGGCGCGAGTGTCTGGCTCAAGATCAGCTCTTGATATCAGCCGACCAGGTCTTCTCGATCGTCTTGACCACCGACTCCGGCATCGGAATGTAGTCGAGGTCTTCAGCCATCTTGTCACCCTTCTCGAAGGCAAACTTGAAGAACTTGATGGCCTCGGCGGAGTTCGCTTTATCGGCAGGCTCCTTGTGCATCAGAACGAAGGTCGACGCTGTGATCGGCCAGGACTTGTCGCCCGGCTGGTCGGTGAGAATCAGATAATAGCCCGGGGCGTGCGCCCAGTCGGCGTTGGCGGCGGCGGCCTTGAAGGCTTCCATGGTTGGCTCAACCGTTTTGCCGCCCTTGTTCACCAGCTTGGTGTAGGTCAGCTTGTTCTGCTTGGCGTAGGCATATTCGACGTAGCCGATCGCGTTCTTGGTCTGACCGATATTGCCGGAAACGCCCTCGTTGCCCTTGGCGCCGACGCCCACCGGCCACTCGACCGTGGTGCCTTCGCCAACCTTGGATTTCCAGTCGGCGCTGACCTTGGAGAGGTAATCGCTGAAGTTGAAGGTGGTGCCCGATCCGTCCGAACGGTGAACGACCGCGATCGCGGCCGAGGGCAGATTGAGTTTCGGATTGAGCTTCTTGATCGCCGGATCATCCCATTTGGTGATGGTACCGAGATAGATCTTGGCGAGCGTATCGCCGTCCAGCACCATGTCGCCGGCGTTGACGCCCTCGATGTTCACGACCGGGACGATCGCCCCCATGATCGTCGGCCATTGCGAGAGGCCGTCCTTCTCGAGCTGAGCGACCGTCAGCGGCATATCGGTGGCGCCGAAGGTCACGGTCTTGGCCTGGATCTGCTTGATGCCCGCGCCGGACCCGATCGACTGGTAGTTCACGCCGCTACCGGATTCCTTCTTGTAGGCATCCGCCCATTTGGACAGGACGGGATAGATAAAGGTTGAGCCCGCGCCGGTAATATCGGCGGCGAACGCCGACGTCGACGCGGCGACCAGGCCGGCGGCGACGATTGCTTTCACGAAATTCATGGGATGTCTCCATCTGTGAGCGAAGCGCCAAACACGCCCGAGTGCGCTCACGCCGCCCGTTTAGGTGCGGTCGATGCTGCTTTTACGAAGCTTTGATGACAGTCGGATGACATAGCCAAGGGGTTGAAATCGCTTGCTTTTAAGTTCCAGACGGCGCCCTGGCCTGGGGAAAACAGGCGGTAAAAGTGGCACCCTTTTTCGGCACGCTTTCGATCAAGAGCCGGCCGCGATGGCGGTTAACGATATGTTTAACCAGCGATAAACCCAAACCGGTACCGCCCTGGGCGCGGCTGTCGCCGACATCCACCCGATAGAACCGCTCGGTGAGCCGCGGCAGGTGCTCGGGCGCGATCCCGGGGCCGAAATCGCGCACCATGACGCGAACTTCCGGACTGCCTTCGCCCGATAACGCCTGACTGAGCGAGACGATCACCTTGCCGCCGGACGCGCCGTATTTCAGCGCGTTCTCGACCAGGTTTTCGAATAGCCGCAGCAGCTCTTCGCGATCGCCCGCGATCAAAACCGGCGGGTCCGGCAGATCGGTATCGATTGCGACCTGGCGTTCGCGCGCCAGCGGCTCCAGCCCATCCACGACCTGGCGGATGATCGGGACGATGTCCACCAACGTATCGGGGCGGACATGGGCGGAGAGTTCGACCCGCGACAGCGACAGCAGATCGTCGATCAGCCGCGCCATCCGCGTCGCCTGGGCGTGCATGATGCCGAGAAAGCGCTCGCGCGCCTTGGCGTCGTCCTTGGCCGGCCCTTGCAGCGTGTCGATGAAGCCCGACAAGGCGGCCAGCGGCGTGCGCAATTCGTGGCTGGCATTGGCGACGAAATCGGCGCGCATTTCCTCGACCCGGCGCAGCGGCGTCTGGTCGTGGAACGTCATCAGCATGCACTTGTCGGTACCGCCGAACAAAGTCGGCACCGGCACCGGCGTGATGATCAATTCCATCCAGCGATCGACCGGCACATGGTCGAGATAGGTGGCGCGCCGGGTTTCGGCGGTGGCGATGGCTTCGCGCAGCGCCGTGATGATTTCGGGCGAACGCAGCGCGAATTGCGCGAGTTCGTTCCTGCGCAGCGCCGGCGCCAGTTGCGCCGCGGCCGCATTCAGGTGAATGACGCGGCCGGCGCGATCGAGCAGCACCGCGGGATCGGGCATGCCCGACACGATGGCGCTGACCGCCGCCGACTCCACCGGGTTGACGCCGCGGATGTCGTCCCGCGACACGATGACGTTGTGCAGTCGCCATGGCACCAGCGCGGCCGCGGCGATGCAGCCAAAGACCGCGGCGGCGCGCAGCAGCCCGAGTTCGCCGAAGACCACCAGCACGGCCAGCGCCAGCCCGGCAGTGAGCAGGATGATGGCCGAATGCCGCAACCGGTCCGGCCACGGCGAAAAGAAGGATTCAGAAGGAGCGTCTATCGCCATTGGGCCCATCTCCTCCCGTTCGGTTGGCGTAGGTCAGGCGCCGGTGTCCCTGCGCTTGCGCGCATAAGCGGCTTCACGCTTCGGCTCAACGTCGTGGGCTGCACTCGCCTGACGCAGTCGTTTCAACCGGGTGCCGAGGATAACTTCCCGAAACGTCAGCAAGATTACAGATATGACGAAAGGCGCAATATAATAGAGGACGCGAAACAGCAACATCCCCGCCAGCAGGTCTTCCCGGTCCATCTGCCACAGCCCGACCAGCATGGCGGCGTCGAACACGCCGAGCCCGCCGGGGGAATGGCTGGCGAAGCCCAGCAGGGTCGCCGACACGAAAATAATCGCGACCACGACAAAGCCGAGATTGGGCTCGTCCGGCACCAGCACATACATCGCCAGCGCGCAAAAGCCGAGATCGACAATTCCGATCACGATCTGCAGCAGCGTCAGCGGACCGCCCGGCAGCATCACGGTCCAGGGGCCGCGGCCAACCCGCCTCGGCTGCATCCAGACCCAGACCACATAGGTCACCAAAGCGAGGATGATGAGGAATGCCGCGAGGCGGTTGAACCAGGGCGGAAGCTGATCGATCGCGCTGGCCGCTTCCGGATGATAGGCGATACCCAGTCCCAGTACCGCGGCATTGCCAAGCCAGAATGTCAGGCCTGCCAGGAAGCAGACCTTGGCGACTTCGATCGCATTGAGCCCCCAGGCGGAATAGATGCGATAGCGCACCGCGCCGCCGGTAAAGACGCTGGCGCCGACATTGTGCCCGATCGAATAACTGGTGAAAGCTGCGAGCGCGTTGACGCGGTAGGGGACATCTTTGCGGCCGATCGCGCGAACGGCGAACAGGTCATAGAATGTCAGCGTGAAATAGCCCGCGGCCACAAACAGCCCGGCGAGCGCGATCGCGCTTGGCTCGGTCTGCTTGATGGCCTCGACGACTTCGTCGACATCGATGCCCCGCAGCATATGATAAAGCACGTAGCATGCGATCCCGATGACGGTGACGCTGACCGCAATACCCAGCTTATGCAGGATTTGATTCTGGCGCAGAAACGAGACCGCCCTGCGTATTGCTTCCAGCATCTAGACCTCGAATTGCGATCCCGCCGCGGTAACTGCCAGGTGAACCTTGCAAGTGAACCTCGCCAGCGCCACGCCTGCTCCCTGACCCCTGTCGTAGCGTGTTTTGAGCCGGAGTGGAATTCGCTTGATGTGAATAAAATAAAACTCCTTCAACATATTAGGAGGTATTGGCGGCGCCGGAATGCTCGGTTTTGCTGCATTCGCTCCGACCGCCCAATCCCCCGGCCGGAACCCTGCGCATGACAGGCGAAGCTTTCATGAATTCAGGCGGCGGATTTTGCCGACAACCGCTGAAAATACAATAAATCGAGTTCCGGCGCTTGGCCGACCAGCCCGGTCAGCATGGCATGGACATGACCGCGATGATGGGTCTGGTGGTTGAACCAGTGCGCCAGCGCCGGGGCCAGTTGCTGCTCGAATTGTTCCGATGACGAGACGCGGCGGTATTTGATCGTTCCGGCGATCCGCGCGTCATCGAGCCGGTCGACATAATCGACGATCCGCCGGTCTTCCGCTTCGCGCGCGGCGCGCAAGGTCTCGAAAGTCTCGAACAGGATCGCATCCAGCCGGTTCGGCGCGTCGCCCTCGCCGGTAAAGCGCTGCATCCAGATCCGATCGGTTACCAGAAGGTGATTGAGGGTGCCGTGGACCGATTTGAAGAAGGCGCCGCGATCGGCGCGATATTGTTCGGGCGTTAGCTGCGCGGCTGCGTCGTAAAGCCGCTTGTTGGCCCACGCATTGTAGTGACCGAACATCCGATAGTGGGCCGTGGGGGTCATGGATGCCTCACCTCGAGTGACAACGAACGGCGGGGGTTCAAGCCAGCGGCGCGCTGCGCGAAACCACCCGGTCGCGCAGCCACGATCCGACCGCGCAGCCCGCCAGATAGAACACGAACAGGATGAGGCCGAGATCCAGCCAGTAACCGGGACGGCCCGGGATCACGCGCGCGAGCGCCACCGCGACCAGTGCCGCCGCCAGTCCCGCGAGCCAGCGCGATGTCGGCTTCGAGACGCCCGGGCCGCGGTGAACCACCGCGATCCAGCCCATCGCCAGACCCAGCAACAGCGATGCCAGCAGCCAGCCCCAATGAAATGTCGCCAGATATGCCATCGCCGTTACCTCACCACGAAATCGATGCGGCGGTTCTGCGCTTTGCCTTCGTCGGTATCGTTTGATGCCACCGGCTGGGTGCTGCCATAGCCTATCGGCGTGAAGCGATTGGCGGGTAGTCCGGCCTTGACCAGATAGTCCGTTACCGCCTGGGCGCGCTTTTCGGACAACGTCTGGTTGAAACTAGCCTCGCCATCGGCGTCGGTGTGTCCCGCGATCTCGATGTTGGCGGTCGGACAGCGCATCGCCGTTTCGATCAGGCGGTCGAGCAGCCCGGCCGAATCCGGATCGATGGTGGCGCGTCCGGATTCGAACTGGATTTTTCCCCTGGCGAGCAAATCCGAAAACAACTGCTGACACACGGTGGCATCCACCGGCGCCGCCGCGGGCTTCACCGATACGTCGGCCTTGAATTGCCAGTCTTTCGGGAAATCCTTGCCGAGGCCGCTGCGGATCTGAACCGCCGCCGAGTCGTAGAAGGCGTCGCCCGAAAGCTTCACCTCACGGTCGGACACCACCAGCGTACCGGTCGATAACCGCGACAGCGCACCCAGTGCCGGCGCCACGGCGTTGGCGAAACCGGACGGCGCGCCGACGCTGGCCTTGAGATTGTCGACTACCTTCTCGCCGAAGAACTTGCGTCCCGCCGCCGCTGTAGCGGCATGGACGCTGTTGTCCGGCACATAGCCGGTCAGCGTCAGCGTCACGGCGACCGGATCCTTGTAGGCCTGGAAGATGTAGGGCGGCGCCTTGATGTCGTTGGCGGCGACCGAAAACCCCTCCGGCAGATTCTTCAGCGCGGCGGCGATCGCTTCCCGGCCGCCCAGATCGCGCGCCATGCCGGAAAGGCTGACATTGGTGTCCGAAATCACGATCTTGCCGTCTTTCAATTTTCCGATCTGATCGATCAGCAGCAACGCGGCATTGTCGAACCGCGGCGGCGCGCCCCGCGACAGATTCATCTGATCGGCCACCTCGACGCCGCCGAGACTCGCATGGGCGGCCTCAACCAGCTTGCCTTTGGTTGCCGGCAGCGGCGAACTGCCGCCCAGCGTAACCCGGACGACGTCGCGCTCGGCCGACCAGACGAACGGCTTGGCTTCCGGGACAAGGCGGGTTTCGTCGTTGACCAGCCGCACCCCTGGAACAGCTTTCACCGCGGCCACCGCACTGCGGCGGCCGTCTTCCGAGAAAGCATCCGCCGCAAACGTGACATCGCGGCCGGCAGCCGCGATTCTACTTTTGTCGAGCACGGTATCCTTCAACGCGGCGGTGCTTCGCGCCGCCAGATCGGCTTCAACAGGCGCCGTATTGGTCCAGGCCGCGACAATCCAAAGAACGACCAGCGGAACAACACCCGGCCACCATTTGCTGCTCCAACTGAAAAGTCCGTGCATTCGACGTCCTGCGGGGTCCGGGAACGAGAGAAAACAAACCCTTGCGAGGCTGTCAAACTGGAAATAACAGGGGTGGTCCGTCGAGCGGACAGCCCTCGGACTAACCGTTTCTTCAGCGGTTCCCCGCTAGTTTCAGAATCGCATCCCAACCGGCCTGCCCTCTCGATGAAGCAATTCCGCAACAACGTCATCCGCGCCGGACTGGGAGCGCTTTACTTTACCGGCGCGCATTATCTGCTGCGGCCGATCTTTGCCGGTGTCGGCGCCATTTTCATGCTGCACCACGTTCGCCCGGCCCGTGATGCCGAGTTCCAGCCCAATCACCACCTTGAAGTCACGCCCGAATTCCTGCGCGCGATGCTGGCGCACCTTCGGGCCCAGGATATCGACATCGTCAGCATGGACGAGGTGCATCAGCGGCTGCTCGAGCGTAACTTTTCGCGGCGTTTTGCCTGTTTCACGCTCGACGACGGTTATCGCGACAACCGCGATTTCGCGCTACCCATCATGCGGGAGTTCAAGGCGCCCTTTACCGTGTATGTGGCGAGCGATTTCGCGGAGGGCACCGGCCGGCTGTGGTGGATCGCGCTGGAGATGGCGATCGCCGGGACCTCCTCGATCGAAACCGGGATCGGCGGCGCGGCGGTCCGCCTCGATACTTCCACCCCGGCGGCCAAGCAGGCCGCGTTCGATCGTCTGCACGACTGGCTGCGCCGATTGCCGGGCGACCATAATATGCAGCGCGAAATCGCCGCCCTGTGCGCGCGTTACGGCGTCGACGAAACCGCGATCTGCCGCGAGCTCTGCATGTCCTGGGACGAGTTGAAGTCGTTCGCCAACGATCCCCTGATCAGTTTCGGCGCGCATTCCATCACCCACCGCAATCTCGCCCAGCAGACCGAGGAGATTGCGTCCCGGGAGATGGTCGTCAGCCGCGAGCGCATCGAAGGCGCGCTGCAGCGCCCCGCGATCCATCTCGCTTATCCCTATGGCGACAGGATCGCCGCCGGCGCCCGCGAATTCGCGCTGGCCAATACCGCCGGATTCAAGACCGCGGTAACGACGCGGCCGGGCATGATCTTTGCCGAAAGCGCCGGACATTTGACCGCGCTGCCGCGGGTCTCGCTCAACGGCAACTATCAGGACACCCGCATCCTGCCGGTCCTGACCTCCGGCGCCGCCACCGCGATGTGGAACGGTTTCCGCCGGATCGATGCGGCGTGATCATCTGACGCCCCCTTGAGCGAGAAGGGAAGTACCGCTTTCCTTGACTCGCTCGCTGCCCGCGCTCAAAACCGCTGACAAAATCAACGGAGGGCACGCATGTTCAAGGATCTTTTTTCGCTCAAGGGCCGCGTCGCACTGGTGACCGGAGGATCGCGCGGAATAGGCAAGATGATCGCAAGCGGATTTCTCGCCCAAGGCGCGGCGAAGGTCTATATCACCGCGCGCAAGGCGGGACCGTGCGAGGCGACCGCCAAGGAGCTTACGGCTGAATATGGCGGTGAGTGCATCGCGCTGCCGATCGATATCTCCACCATGGCCGGCATCGAGATGCTGGCGGCAGAAATCAAGAAGCGCGAGCCGAAGCTCGATATTCTCGTCAACAATGCCGGCGCCGCATGGGGTGCCGAGTTCGACGAATTTCCCGAGAGCGGCTGGGACAAGGTGATGAACCTCAATCTCAAGACGCCGTTCTTTCTGACCAAGGCGCTGGCGGCGCCGCTTCGTGCCTCCGCGACCGCCGAGAAACCCGCCAAGGTCATCAACATTGCGTCGGTGGATGGTATCTTCGTCAATCCGGGAGAGACCTATTCTTACGCCGCCAGTAAAGCGGGGCTGATTCACCTGACTCGGCGGATGGCAACCAAATTGATCAAGGAGCGTATCAACGTCACGGCGATCGCACCCGGCGCGTTCAGATCCGACATGAATCGCGCCGCCCGCGATCACGCCGACGAAGTGGCGCAGCGGGTGCCTTCCCGGCGCGTCGGCACCGATGAAGACATGGCCGGCGTCGCGATCTATCTGGCGTCGCGGGCCGGCGACTATGTGGTCGGCGCCACCATCGCCGTCGATGGCGGCGTGGTCTACGCCAATGCCGGATTGGAGATCGCGGGGTAGCGGCGCCCGTGAAAGAAGGCTCCCTCGCCCCGCTCTTGCGGGGAGAGGGTGGGGAGAGGGGCTGTCTCAACAGGTGGACTCGCGGAGGGTCCCCCTCACCCGCAATTCGCTACGCGAATTTCGACCTCTCCCCGCAGGCGGGGCGAGGTAAGCAGATCACGTCTCGATCTTCACATACTCGAAATCGCCCGGCTTGTTGTCGATGCCGACCTTGGGCGGCGAAATCCATGACGCGAATTTTCCGGTCTCGGTCACCGGAACCATCAGCGACGCGATGAAGTCGCCGTCGTCGGACGAGGGCAGCCAGTCGCTCTTGCGCTTGTTCCAGGTCGCATCGTCGATCAGCACGCCGTCCGGGGTGGCGTGAATGTCCTTGAACTCGCCGATCTGGCGATGGAATGCGACGTTGGGCAGCGTCAGTTTGAAGTTGTATCCGGCAAGCGCGATGATCTTGTTCCAGCGCAACAGGCCCTTGGCGCAGTCCTGGGTGTAGTCGTCGCGCAGCCGCATGTTGAGCGCGGTCAGCGCCGGTTCGTCGACGCGCTTGATCTTGCCATCCACCAGCTTGAGCACCGGATAGGTCTGGTTTTGTAGGCGATGATCGTCGTCGATCTGGGTCTCGCGGTAGCGGCCCTTGATGCCGGCGTTGTAGGCGTTGGCCGCGTTGGTGGAGACCTCCGAGCCGAACAAATCGAGCGACAGCGTGTAATGCAGGTTCAGCTTCTTCTGGATGGTCGGAAGATCGATCACCCCGAGCGCGCGCACTTTCGCAATATCGTTGGGATCGGCGATGCCGGCGGCCTTCATGGCCTCGCAGGTGCGCTGCACCACGCGGCTGATGCCGGTCTCGCCGACGAACATGTGATGCGCTTCCTCGGTCAGCA
Source organism: Bradyrhizobium sp. (assembly GCF_004799405.1). Taxonomy (GTDB): domain Bacteria; phylum Pseudomonadota; class Alphaproteobacteria; order Rhizobiales; family Xanthobacteraceae; genus Bradyrhizobium. Next base: position 96,920 of record NZ_SSMW01000080.1, on the reverse strand, counting down.
TGAAGCGGCAGGTGCGCGACAGGGGATCGAAGCCGGATTGCGCCAGCGAGTGCAACTGCATCTTGCCGTCGCGGTCGGTGAAATAGGTGAACATGAAGAACGACAGCCAGTCCGGCGTCGCCTCGTTGAAGGCGCCCAGCATGCGCGGCGAATCGGCGTCGCCGGAACGGCGACGCAGCAGTTCATCCGCCTCCTCGCGTCCGTCACGCCCGAAGTATTTCTGCAGCAGGTAGACCATCGCCCAGAGATGGCGGCCTTCCTCGACATTGACCTGGAACAGATTGCGCAGGTCGTAGAGCGAGGGCGCGGTCTTGCCGAGATGGCGCTGCTGTTCGACCGACGCCGGTTCGGTGTCGCCCTGGATCACGATCAGGCGGCGCAGCATGGCCCGATGCTCGCCCGGGACTTCCTGCCAGGCCGGCTCGCCATAATGCTGGCCGAACGGGATGACGCGGTTTTCTTCCTGCGGCGCAAGCAGGATGCCCCAGCGATAATCGGGCATCTTGACGTAGTCGAACTTGGCCCAGCCGCGCGGATCGACCGAATAGGCGGTGCGCAGGTAAACCAGCGATTGCTGGAAACCTTCCGGCCCCATGTCGCCCCACCAGTCCATGTAACCGGGATGCCAGCCTTCCAGTGCCTTGAGCACCTGCCGATCCTCGCTGAGATTCACGTTGTTGGGAATCTTGGTGGAGTAGTCGACGTTCATGATGTTCATGGCGTGCTCCTTGGACACATTTCCCGTCATGCCCGGGACAAGCCCGGCCATGACGCAGCAAACCTACTAAACCCGCGTCATATCGAACTCTGGCTTCTGTCCGCTGCCGTAGCGGCGCAACGCACCGTGTTCGCCGACCGCGTTGGGGCGCTGGAAGATCCAGTTCTGCCACGCCGTCAGCCGCGAGAAGATTTTCGATTCCATGGTTTCGGGCCCGACAAAGCGCAGGTTGGCTTCCATGCCGGTGAGGCTGTCGGGCGAGAACGAGGTGCGTTCCTCGACAAACACCCTGACCTCGTCATCCCAGTCGATGTCGTCGAGCGCAAAGGTGACGAGGCCGAGCCGCTCGGCCTGCTCCCCATCCAGCGCCTCGCCGATTTTCGATTGTGCCGCCTCGACGTCGGACGGGTCGGCCTGGAAACGCGATTGCAGCCGCGTCAGGCCGTGGCTCATCGGATAGGGGCCGAAATTCATGGCACTCAGCGCAATCGCCGGCGGTGCGCGATTGTCGCCCTGCCGCGAGCCGATCAGCATGTAGGAGCGGTCGGCCGCGAACACCAGTTCGGCCAGGGTGCCGACAAAGCACGAGCCGGGCTCGACCAGCGTCACCAGGGTGCGCGAGGTGACGTCGATGCGCTTGAGCACCCGCTTCCAGTACTGCCTGATTTCATTGACCAGCCAGTTCGCCTTGTGGGCTTCCAGAAATGCGTCGTGAGCCAGGACATTGGCGCTCTCGCCATGCGACTTGAACACCAGCATCGCGGTCTCGAGCTCGTTGATGCGCAAATGCAGGATGGCGTCGTCGAGTTCGCGTGCGACCTGCAGCGGCCAGAACGATGCGCCCTGCGCCACCATGCCGTCGGTGTCGGCAGGCGGGCCGGAGTCGGGCGCCGCGATCGAAATGGTGGCGATGCGCTCGGCGCGATTGATATCGACGCTGACCAGGCCGTAGCGGATGCCATTGTCGTCAATGCTGCGCGTCAGCGGCTTGAGCTCGATGCCCTTCCCGGCGCCGTTGCGCTTCGAGGCGGCGGCGAATTCGCGCGTGCGCTCGGCGACCCTGGCTTCCAGCTTGCTGTTCGGCACGATCTCGTCGACAAGCCGCCACTGCACCGCGCGCTTGCCCTTGATGCCTTCCTCGATGGTGCAGAAATAATCGGCGTGATCGCGCCGCACCTTGCGCTTGTCGACGACGCGCGTCAGCCCGCCAGTGCCCGGCAGCACCGCGAGCAGCGGCACTTCCGGCAGCGCCACCGCCGCCGCGCCATCATCGGCAAGGATGATGTGATCGGTCGCCAGCGCCAGTTCATAGCCGCCACCGGCCGCGGTGCCGTTGATCACCGTGACGAAGCGCTGGCCGGAATTTTCACTGGAGTCTTCGAGACCGTTGCGGGTCTCGTTGGTGAACTTGCAGAAGTTCACTTTATGCGCGTGGGTCGCCCCCGCCAGCATCCGGATATTGGCGCCGGCGCAGAACACCCGGTTCTTGGCCGAGCGCAGCAGCACCACCTTCACCCCGGGATGCTCGAAGCGCAGCCGCTGCACCGCGTCGGCCAGTTCAATGTCGACGCCGAGATCGTAGGAATTCAGCTTGAGCTGATAGCCTTCGAACAGCCCGCCATTCTCGTCGACATCCATGGTGAGCGTCGCCACCTCGCCTGCGACATCAAGCTTCCAGTGCTTGTAGCGCGACGGTTCGGTCTGAAAGTCGATATGCTTGGCGCCGCTGGCGAGGACGCGATCTTCACCGGCCATGATCTTCACCAGACATGCGCCACCCTTGCGCGGTTTCCTGCGGTTTTTGGGACTTTGCGACTTTGGGTCTTGGCTACCTCAAGTCGCTATGCACAATAATGCATGTTTTCGGCCACGTCCAGACCACAGACAGCGAAATCTGCATTTTGCTTCACATCCGGCCGATGACCGCGATATCGATCCAGTCCGCTTCGGACAATGCAGGCTGCGCCAGTTTGGCCCGAAGCAGCGCCGCCAGCGCACCCATCGTTGCGCCATCGGCAAATCCGTCGCCTGCCGGCGTCGCCTTGCGCGTGCCGAGTTCATCGAGCCCGGCCAGGGCTTCGCGGAAAAAACGCGCCGCGGCGTGCGACTTCGCCATGCGCAGCCGGAGATTGGCGTTGGCGATCTGAATGCAGGCCCGCAGCAGGATCCGTTCGCGTCCACCTTGGGGCGCGGCGGCCCACACCGCTTCCAGGATCTCCTGCGATTCCCAGAAATATCCGGCGGTGTTCAGCGCCAGCGCATAACGCAAGGCCGGGTGACGCGCCGGCACGTGGCCGCGAAACCGCGACGGCACCAGTTTCCTCGCAACTGCCAGCGTATCGTGATCGGCCTCGGCCTCGGCGGTTTCGCCGGGAACATAGGCCCATCGCGGCAACGCAAGATCCGGGGGTGGGGGCGGGGTGCTCATGCGCACATCGTCGCGACAAACGGGTTACGCGGCGCGTCCCCGCGCGCCTTCATGCCCATCCAAAATGCGTCCAGCAAATTCCGCAATGGTCTCAAGCGTCGCCCCCGGCGCCTCCCGATGCGGCGAATGTCCCGCCCCGGGAATGATCGTCACATCGACCGGACAGTAGCACTCCTCCCGGGCAACCTCGACCTGACGGATCGTCCCATATTGATCTTCCGCTCCCTGCAGAATTGCAATGGGAACGCGGATGTAGGCGAGATATTCCGAGATATCCCAGTCGCGGAACCTGGCGTCGAGCCACGCACCGTTCCAGCCGTAGAAGGCGTTGTCGACGTCCCGGTGCCAGCGCGCCAGTTTCGACCTGAGATCCGTGGCTTCATAGGCCCGCTTGATCCCGGCGATCGAGGTCACCGAAATATCCTCCACCACAAAATGCGGTGCAATCAGCGCCAGCCCGCGAACACGATGATCCGCGACGCCCCCGGCATAGATCGCCGCGATCGACGCGCCGTCGGAATGGCCGACCAGCAGCCCGCGGCGAAAACCGATCGCATCGAGCAGCTTCGGCAACACCTGCAGCCCCTCGATATGCATGTAGTCGAGCGGACGCGGTAATGTCACCGGCGTCGAAGCGCCATAGCCTGCGCGCGAATACGCAAACACGCCGCAGCCGGTGGCGGCCTGCAGCTTGTCGGGAAAATCGCCCCAGAGCCCGGTCGAGCCGAGCCCTTCGTGCAGCATGACGATGGTCGGCGCGGCGTCCGGCGCAGGGCCGATCAAGCGGTATTCGAGGCGGGAGGCGCCGATGGAGAGGAAGCCGGTAGCTGCGAGCGCGGTCATGATGGCCGCACTGCTCGCAACAGTTCAGGTACGTTCCCTCCCCCCTTGTGGGGGAGGGTTAGGGAGAGGGGTAAGCCGCAAACACCGAACCCGCGGCCACCCCCCTCTCCGGCTCTCCCCCAGCGCACGTCGGGCCTGCCCGATTTGCGCGAAATTGAAATGCGAAACGGGGGTAAACCCCGGTTGCGTGGGGGAGAGAGCAGAGTCGAGTTCGCCGCGACCGTTCGAGTTTCAATCAAGCCGCGCATCATGGCTTCGCCGCGTCGCCATCCCGCAGCTTGAAGCGCTGGATCTTGCCATTCGCGGTCATCGGCAATGAATCCACCACTTCTATCCAGCGTGGATATTTCCACGGACCGATCTTCTGCTTGACGTGCTCCTTCAACGATTCATACAGACCATCGGTGTTGCCATCCTTGCGCAGCACCACGAAGGCTTTCGGTTTCAACAGACCTTCCGGATCGGCTTCGGGCACCACGGCCGCCTCGAGCACCGAAGGGTGGGTGATCAGCGCGCTCTCGACCTCGAACGGCGATACCCAGATGCCGGACACCTTGAACATGTCGTCGCTGCGGCCGCAGAATGTATAGCGACCCTCGGCATCGCGAATGTATCTGTCGCCGGTGCGGGTCCAGCGGCCCTCGAAGGTCCGCAGGCTCTTGCTGCGCTGGTTCCAGTAGCTCTCGCCGGAGGAGGGCGCATCGACCAGGAGTTCGCCGATCTCGCCATCGGCCACGTCACCACCGGCCTCATCGACCAGCCGCATCTTGTAGCCCGGCACCGGACGCCCCGCAGTGCCGTATTTGATATCGCCGGGCGCGTTGGAGAGAAAAATATGCAACAGCTCGGTGGTGCCGACGCCGTCGATAATGTCGATACCGAAGCGCGACTTCCAGCTATGGCCGACCGATTCCGGCAACGGTTCGCCTGCGGAGGAGCAGAGGCGCAGCCGCTTGCCGGCACGCACGTTCTTCGCCGTTGCGTCATTTAACATGGCGGCGAACAGCGTCGGCGCGCCAAAGAAGAGGGTCGGGTTGTACCCGTTCAAGAGGTCGTACATCCGGGCCGGCGTCGGCCGGTCTGCATTCAGCACGGAGCTAGCACCGACCGCCATCGGGAAGGTCAAGGCGTTGCCGAGCCCGTAAGCGAAATACAGTTTTGCCGCAGAGAGGCAAAGGTCGTCCTCCTGGATGCCAAGCACTTGCGTGCCAAACGTATCGGCGGTCGCCTGCGGACTGGAATGCAGATGCCGCACGCCCTTGGGCATGCCGGTCGAGCCCGAGGAGTAGAGCCAGAATGCCGGCTCGTCGGGATGGGTCGCCGCCGTCGTGAATGAATCGCTTTCGCGGGCGAGTTCGTCGGACAGTTTCTTGTGGCCATGGGCATCGCCGCCAGCGACGACGACGTGTTCGAGATCCGGCAACCGGCCGACGATGTCCTTGATCACCGGCAGCAGCGCTTCGGAAATGAACAGCACCTTGGCGCGGCAGTCCGCCAGCACATAGGCGTATTGATCGGCGGTCAGCAGCGTGTTGAGCGGCACCGGCACCACGCCGGCGCGGATGGCGCCGAGAAACACGATCGGAAAATCGACCGTATCGAGCATGATCATCGCCACGCGTTCCTCGCGGCGGACACCGAGGCGGCGCAGCAGATTGGCGAGGCGGCGGCTTTGCTTCTGCAAATCGCCATAGGTCAGCTCACGCACCGTATCAGTGAAGGCGAGCTTGTCTCCGCGCCCTTCATCGACATTGCGATCGAGCAGCCAGGTCGCCGCGTTATAGGAACCGGACGCGTCGCTCATTTCGCGCCCTCAAAGCTCAAGCGTGTCACGACGCCTTCTCCCCCGGTTTTAAGAATTATAGTTCATAGAAAGGCATCACACGCGCTTGCTGTCAATCCTTGGCGGCATTATGATTCCGAGCCATGCATCCTTACAATCGCAAATTAATGTCCCCTGCTGTGGTCGATCAAACCATCTTGCGCTGCTGCAAACCGCGATTTCACAAGGTTGCACGTGTCATCACTGACGTCGCCGAGGTGCTTAAGGCGCCGTTTGCTTGGGAGCGCCTGGCCTACGACGTTCCGATAACGTTCAAACCGCCGCCGGGATTGCCGGTGAACATCATCGCCGGCCGGATCAAAGCGCTCGTCAGAGCCAACAGGCTGCAAGCGGCAGGAAATCTCGATCGCTGGCGATACAGCGAAATCCGCTTGACCGGGAAGCAAACGAAAAAGCGGCGATGACCGACAATCCCGATCCCGAAACCGGCTTTCTCGAACAGCTCGGCCAGCGCGTCCGCACCATGCGCGCGCTGCGCGGGATGTCACGCAAGGTGCTGGCGAAGGTATCGGGCATTTCGGAACGCTACATCGCGCAGCTCGAAAGCGGCAAGGGCAATGTCTCGATCGTGCTGCTGCGCCGGGTCTCGAACGCGATGGGGGCGCATCTCGAGGACATCATTCCCGCAACCGATCCGGCGCCGGACTGGCCGGTGATCCGCGACCTCCTGCGCAGGGCGACGCCGCGCCAGATCGCGCAAGCCAAGGACGTTCTCTCCGGCAACGGCGCATCGTCGCAGCGGCGGATGTCTTCCGGCATCGCTTTGATCGGCCTGCGCGGCGCCGGCAAATCCACTCTGGGAAAAATGCTGGCGAAGAAAATCGGCTGGAAGTTTGTCGAACTCAACAAGGAGATCGAGGCGCAGAACGGATTGTCGGTCGCCGAGATCATCGCGCTGTACGGCCAGGAAGGCTTTCACCGCATGGAGCAGGCCGCACTGGCGCAACTGCTGACGCGCCGGGAATTGATGGTGTTGGCGACCGGCGGCGGCATCGTCTCCGAGCCCGTCACCTTCGACCTGATTTTATCTTCGTTCTACACCGTGTGGCTGAAGGCCGAGCCGGAAGAACACATGGCGCGGGTGCGCCGCCAGGGCGATCTGCGCCCGATGGCGGACGATCGCTCGGCGATGACGGAGCTGCGCACCATCCTGAAGAGCCGCGAACCGCTGTATGCACGGGCTTCGGCGGTGGTCGATACCGCCGGGCTTTCCGTGGACGCTGCGGCGGCAAGATTGATCGAGGCGGTGGCGCCGGTGTTGCAGGGCGATGCGCGGATGTTTGCGCGGGGTTGATCTGGCCGAGGTCACGGGCTTTGGATAGAATGGCCGAAAAGGACACGCCGTCATGATGAGCCAGGAACAGAACGACCTGATGACCCGCACCGGGCCCAAGGCGCCTTGCGGGAAACTGATGCGGATGTACTGGCAGCCGGCGGCGCTGGTCGATGAACTGACCGGACCGCGCCCGGTCAAGCCGGTCAAATTGCTCGGCGAGGACCTGGTGCTGTTTCGCGACGAGCAGGGACGTTACGGCCTGATCGAACGGCATTGCGCGCATCGCGGGGCCGATCTGGCGTTCGGCCGTCTCGAGCATGGCGGCCTGCGCTGCGCGTTCCATGGCTGGCTGTTCGACGTCTCGGGCCAATGCCTGCAAACACCCGCCGAGCCGAAGGATTCGACGCTGTGCAAAGGCATCGTGCAGCGCGCGTATCCCGTGGTCGAGAAAGGCGGAATCCTCTGGGCTTATCTCGGCGAAGGCGAGCCGCCGGCGTTTCCCGAGATCGACTGCTTCGTGGCGCCCGATAGCCACACCTTTGCCTTCAAGGGCCACATCAACTGCAACTGGCTGCAGGCGCTCGAGGTCGGCATCGATCCGGCGCATGCCTCGTTCCTGCATCGCTTCTTCGAGGACGAGGATCCCGCCGCCTCCTACGGCAAGCAGTTTCGCGGCGCGTCGGCCGGCAGCGACATGCCGATGACCAAAATCCTGCGCGAACACCACGATCCCATCATCAATGTCGAGCATACCGAATACGGACTGCGGCTGATCGCGCTGCGCGAGATCGACGACGAGCGAACCCACGTCCGCGTCACCAACCAGTTGTTCCCGCACGGCTTCGTCATCCCGATGAGCACCGAGATGACGATTTCGCAATGGCATGTGCCGGTCGACGACGAGAATTGCTACTGGTATGCGATCTTCACCAGCTATTCGACGCCGGTCGACAAGCAGAAGATGCGCGACCAGCGCCTCGAACTCTATGAATTGCCGGATTACCGCTCGCGCAAGAACAAATCGAACGATTACGGTTTCGATCCGCACGAGCAGGCGACCGCGACCTACACCGGCATGGGCACCGACATCAACGTGCACGACCAGTGGGCGGTGGAATCGATGGGACCGGTCCAGGATCGCACCAAAGAGCATCTCGGCCAGTCCGACAAGGCGATCGTGCAATACCGCCGCCTGCTGCGCCAGGAGATCGAGACGGTCGCCGGCGGCGGCAAGCCCTTCATGTTCCTCGACGCCGCGCATGAGCGGAGCATCCAGGGTCCCGCCACCATGGACGGGATCGGGCCGACCCGCGGCTGGGAAACCTTCTGGATGGAGGTCGACGTGAAGCGGCGGCGCAGCGCGCCGTGGGCCGCGCCGGTCCCGGCCGAGATTTCCGAAAAGATTCGCCATCTCCGGGCGGTTTGATGATGGCGCTTCTGGAGCAGGATCACCTCGCCCCGCTTGCGGGGCGAGGGAGCACCAGGGGAGTGACGCGTTGAGTTTTGTCGAGCGTCACGGCCTGTGGTCGCGTGAACAGAAAGAATCCGCCGGCAGCCTTCGCAAAATCGTCGAGGCGCAAAAGCTCGAAGTGATCCGGCTGTCGTTCCCGGATCAGCACGGCATTCTCCGCGGCAAGACGCTGGTGGCAAGCGAGGCGCTGGCTTCGCTCGAGAGCGGATGCAGCATCACCACCACGATGTTCGCCAAGGACACCTCGCATCGCACGGTATTCCCGGTGTTCACCTCCGGCGGCGGTTTCGGGATGCGCGAGATGGAAGGCGCCGCCGATGTTTTGATGGTGGCGGACCCTACCAGTTTTCGCGTGCTGCCATGGGCGTCGGCCACCGGCTGGCTGTTGTGCGACGTTTATTTTGCCGATGGGCGGCCGGTCCCGTTCGCGACCCGCAATCTCTACAAATCGGCGCTCGCAAAACTCGAAGCGCGCGGCTACGACTTCGTCGCCGGCCTCGAAGTCGAATGCCACATTTTCAAACTCGAAGACGCCAGGATGTCGCCGGAGGATGCCGGTCAGCCGGGACAGCCGCCTGCCGTCAGCCTGTTGTCGCACTGCTATCAATACCTGACCGAACAGCGCTACGACCAGATGGAGCCGGCGCTCGAGATCGTCAGGCGGGACATCGTGGCGCTCGGCCTACCGCTGCGATCGATCGAAGTCGAATTCGGCCCCAGCCAATGCGAGTTCACGTTCAAGCCGGGCAAAGGCCTCGAGCCCGCCGACACCATGGTGCTGTTTCGCAGCGCCGTGAAGCAGATCTGCCACCGCCATGGCTATCACGCCACCTTCATGTGCCGGCCGCGATTGCCGAACGTGTTCGCTTCCGGATGGCATCTGCATCAATCGCTGGTCGCGCGCGGCAGCGGCGAGAACGCTTTCATGAGCAAGGACAATGGCGGGCTGTTGAGCGCGTTCGGGCGGCATTATCTCGCCGGGCTTTTGGAGCATGCCCGCGCCTCGACCGTGTTCACGACGCCGACCATCAACGGCTACAAGCGTTACCGTTCCTATTCGCTGGCGCCGGATCGCGCGATCTGGGGCCGCGACAACCGCGGCGTGATGATCCGCGTGCTCGGCGGCGCCAACGATCCGGCAACCCGCCTGGAAAACCGCATCGGCGAGCCCGCCGCCAATCCCTATCTCTACATGGCGTCGCAAATTCTCTCCGGCCTCGACGGCGTCGATCGCGAACTGGATCCCGGCCCGTCCGCGGACACGCCGTACGAGACCAAGGCGAAGCCGCTGCCGAAGACGCTGGGCGAAGCGGTATCGGCGCTCAAGGACGATCCGTTCTTCCGCGAGGCGCTGGGCGCGGAGTTTGTCGACTACTACGTTCACATCAAGAACGCCGAAATCGAGCGCTTCCAGGCCGAAGTGTCGGATTGGGAACATCGCGAATATTTCGAGATGTTTTGAGAGGTTGCGCTAATTCGTCATGCCCGGGACAAGTCCGCCATGACGGAAGGATGCGGATCGCGGATTGGACAAATAGGGCCTCAACATCGGCAGTGAGCTCCCTCTCCCCTTGTGGGAGAGGGTTGGGGTGAGGGGTTCAGGTCTATCGATAGAGCTTAACCCCTCACCCGGATCGCATCTAACGATGCGATCCGACCTCTCCCACAAGGGGAGAGGTGGCTTTCTTCAAATCCCCAGATACCGGTGCTGCAGCTCTGGCTCCGCCATCAACTGCGCCGACGTGCCGCTCCACACCGTCCGCCCCCGCTCGATGATGGTGTGGCGATCAGCGATGCGAGTGAGATGCTCGACGTTCTTGTCGATCACCAGCACCGCTTGTCCCCGCGCTTTCAGCATCGAAAGACAATTCCAGATTTCGTCGCGGATCAATGGTGCGAGGCCTTCAGTGGCTTCATCCAGGATCAAGAGGCGCGGATTGGTCATCAGCGCACGGCCGATCGCCAGCATCTGCTGCTCGCCGCCGGACAGCGTGCCGCCCATGTTGCCGCCGCGTTCGGCCAGCCGCGGAAACAGCGCGTGGATTTTTTCGATGCTCCACGGATTCTCCGAGCCGAGCCGGTTGCCGGAGGCGGCGACGAGATTTTCGTAGACCGTCAGGTTGGGAAATATCTGGCGCCCTTCGGGGACGAGGCCGATGCCCAACTGCGCGATCCGGAACGAGGGCAGCTTGCGAACGTCCTGTCCGGCGAAGCGGATTGCGCCGGCGCGCGCCGGCGTCAGCCCCATGATGGAGCGGATCGTGGTGGTCTTGCCCATGCCGTTGCGGCCCATCAGGGCCACCATCTCGCCGGAGCGGACCTGCAGCGACATGCCGAACAGCACCTGGCTCAGGCCGTAGCAGGTCTCGATCTCTTCGACTTCGAGCAGGGCGGAGGCGTCAGCCATTGGATGTCACCACATGCTGATCGCCGAGGTAGGCGCGCTTGACTTCTTCATTGCCGCGGATCGCCGCCGGGGTATCCGAGGCAATGACGCGTCCATAGACCAGAACCGTGATGCGGTCGGCGAGCGCGAACACCGCGTCCATGTCGTGCTCGACCAGCACGATGGTCACTTCCCGCCGCAACTCCTGCAGCAGCTTGATCATGCGCGCCGATTCGGTTGAACCCAGTCCCGCCATCGGCTCGTCGAGCAGCAGCAATTTCGGCGAAGTCGCGAGCGCCACCGCAAGCTCGAGCTCGCGCTGCTCGCCGTGGCTCAACCTCGACACCACCACGCCGGCGCGCCGCTCGAGCCCGACACGCGTCAGGGCCGCCAGCGCCTTGTCGCGCAGATGTTTTTCCCGGCGGGCATCGCCCCAGAAATAGAACGAGTGCCCGTCATGCGCCTGCACCGCCAGCGCGACGTTGTCGAGCGCGGTGAACTCCGACAGCAGCGAGGTGATCTGGAACGAGCGCGCCAGTCCGAGCGCGCTGCGGCGCCAGGCCGGCAGGCGGGTAATGTCACGGCCGGCGAACCGAATGGCGCCGGAATTCGGCTGCAACTGCCCGGTGAGCTGGCTGATCAGCGTAGTCTTGCCGGCGCCGTTGGGGCCGATGATCGCGTGCAATTCTCCGCTTGCGACGTCGAGCGAGAGATGATCGGTCGCGGCGATGCCGCCGAACCGCCGCACCAGGTTTTCAACGCGAAGCAGGGGATCAGCCACGGTCGAGCCTCCCCAGCAATCCGACAATGCCGCCGCGCCCGAACAGCACGATCAGGAGCAGCAGCGGACCCATGATCAGCGCCCAGTATTCGGTGAGTTGCGACAGAAACTCTTCCAGCACAAGATAGACCACCGCGCCGATCACCGGGCCGAACAGCGAGCCCATGCCGCCGAGGATGACCATGACCATGAGATCGCCGGAGCGGGTCCAGTACATCACGGCCGGACTGACGAAGTCGGTATTGTTGGCCAGCAGCGCGCCGGCGAGGCCGCACAGGGTGCCGGCGATGACGAAGCAGACCAGCCGGTATCGCGTGGCGGGAAACCCGATCGCCTGCATCCGCGCTTCATTGGATCGCAGGCCCTGGACCACCATGCCGAAGCGCGAATTGACGATGCGCCAGACCAGGTAGATCCCGCCGAGCAGACAGCCGAGACAGAGATAATAAAACTGCACGCGGTTCGACAGATTGATCAGGCCACCGAAATCGCTGCGCTTGTAGATGGTGAGACCGTCGTCGCCGCCGTACCGCGCCAACCCGGAGGCGACATAATACGCCATCTGCGCAAAGGCCAGCGTGATCATGATGAAATAGACGCCGCGGGTGCGCAGGCTGAGCGCGCCGATCACCAGCGCAAACAGCGCCGAGGCCGCCAGCGCCACCGGCCATTGAATGAAGCCGGAGCCGGTGCCTTCAAAGGCGAGAATGCCGACCGCATAGCCGCCGATCCCGAGATAGGCGGCATGGCCGAAGCTCATCATCCCGCCATAGCCCATGATGAGATTGAGGCTGACCGCCGCCAGCGCGAAGATGACGATCCGGGTGAACAGCGTCAGCGCGAAGACGTTGCCGCTGAGCGACGTGTAAAGCGGAAGCAGCACCAGCCCGGCGACCACCAGTGCTGCGACCGCGTTGCGCGCGTTGAACGAAGCGCTCATCGCCGGTTGGCCGGAAACAGCCCCTCCGGCCGCAGCACCAGCACGATGGCCATCACCAGATAGATCAGCATCGAGGACAGCGCGGGTGCTGCGGTCGACGCGGTCGCCGAACTCAGCACCCGCCGCAGCAAATCGGGCAGGAACGCGCGGCCCAGCGTGTCGATCATGCCGACGAAGATCGCGGCCAGGAACGCGCCGCGGATCGAGCCGATGCCGCCGATCACGATGATGACAAAGGCGAGGATCAGGATGTTTTCGCCCATTCCGATCTGGACCGTGAGGATCGGCGCCTGCATCAGCCCGGCGAGACCGGCCAGTGCGGCGGCGAGCCCGAACACCAGCGTGTAGAGCAGCTTGATGTTGATGCCGAGCGCGCCGATCATTTCGCGGTTGGAGGCGCCGGCGCGGATCAGCATGCCGAGCCGGGTGCGCATCACCATCACATAGAGGAAGATCGCGACCAGCAGCGAGACCACGATGATTGCGAGGCGGTAGCTTGGATAAAACACGCCGGGCATGATCTGGATCGGCACCGTCAGCCACGCCGGCAGCGGCAGCGCCAGGCCCGCCGGGCCCCAGATCAGCCGCACCGCGTCGTTGAAGAACAAGATCAGACCGAACGTCGCCAGCACGTGATCGAGATGGTCGCGGCCATACAGGTGCCGCAGCGCCACGAATTCCAGCACGATGCCGAGCAGCAACGTCGCGCCCAGCGCCAGCAGCACGCCGACGACGAAACTTCCCGTCCACGCCACGAAGGTTGCCGTGAAATAGGCGCCCATCATGTAGAGCGAACCATGCGCCAGGTTGACGAAGTCCATGATGCCGAACACCAGCGTCAATCCCGCCGCCAGCAGGAACAGCAGCAGGCCGAACTGCAACCCATTCAGGAATTGTTCGACGACGAGCAGCATGGATCCTGAAAATAGTTGAAGAACTTTCGTGTCCGCAAACTTAGCTCAGCTCACCTCTCCCCTTGTGGGGGAGGCATAGGTCGCCTTCGGCGGCCGTTCTTGAAGAAGAGAACGCCGAAGCAAGGCTTCGGCTACGTCGCATCGACAGATGCGATCCGGGTGAGGGGTTAAGCTCTATCGATAGACCTGAACCCCTCACCCCAACCCTCTCCCACAAGGGGAGAAGGAGCACACCGCCGTTGCCGCTTGATCTCATTATCTTCCAACAAAACAGCGGCAGCGCGCGAGCGCCGCCGCCGTGCTGAATAAAATCCGCGATCACTTCATCGGGCATTTGTCGTGGAAACGATCCTGGTTGTCCTTTACGATGGTGGAGACGGTCTTGAGCGACAGCGTGCCGTCGGCATCCTTCACCACGTCCTGCAGATAGAAATTCTGGATCGGAATGTGGTTGTTGCCGTATTTGAACGGGCCGCGCAGCGACTTGAAATCGGCCTTTTCCATCGCGGCCTTCATCGCGTCCTTTTTGCCGGTGTCGCCCTTCACCGCCACCACCGCGCTGTTGATCAGTTGCGCGGCGTCATAGGCTTGCGCGCCGTAATAGGTCGGGCGCAGGCCGGGATATTTCTTGCGATAGTCGGCGACGAACTGCTTGTTCTGCTCGTTGGGCAGGTCGTTGACCCATTCCTGCGCGCCGGGAACGCCGAGCGCATTGTCCTTCTGCAGCGGCAGCGACAATTCGTCGATGGTGAAGGCGGTGTAGAGCGGCATCTGCTGCTTGAGGCCGGCCTGCACATATTGATTGAGGAACTGGACGCCGGCCGCACCCGGATAGAACACGAAGATCGATTCGGCACCCGACGCGCGCGCCTTGGAAAGCTCGGCGGAGAAGTCGAGCTGGCTCGGCCACACCGTGTATTCCTCGCCCTTGACCTCGCCCTTGAACGTGCTCTTGACGCCGGCCAGCATGTCCTTGCCGGCGGCGTAGTTCGGGCCGATCAGGAACACCGACTTGACGCCCTTCTGGTTCATGTAGAGGCCCATCGCCTCCGGGGTCTGGTCGTTCTGCCAGGACGTCGAAAATACGTATGGCGAGCACAATTCGCCCGCGAGCTGCGACGGTCCGGCATTGGCGCTGATCAGGAAGGTCTGCGAATCCACCGCGGTCTTCAGCGACGCCAGCAGCACGTTCGACCAGATGTAGCCGGCGATGAAGTCGACGTGATCGGACTGCACCAGCTTTTCGGTCTTCTGCTTGCCGACATCCGGCTTCTGGCCGTCATCCTCGTAGATCACCTCGACCGGCAGGCCGTTCATCTTGCGGCCCAAGTGATCGAGCGCGAGCTCGAACGAATTGCGCATGTCGTTGCCGATCACGGCGGTCGGGCCGCTGAACGTGCTGACAAAACCGATCTTGATGGAATCCTTGCCCAACGCAGGGCTTGCCAGCGCCAGAACCGTAGCGCCCGCGAGCCAGAATGCTGTTCTCATTGTCGTCCCTCCTCACTATTTACCGATGCCCCCTGCGAGATGGCTTGCTTTGTGCGCGAATTCTCTCGGTGGCGGCAAGCACCACCTTTGGTGTCCCTCGCAAAGGAGCATGCACCATAATTCGCAGCCGGTACGAATAGCAAGAATTATAGTGCCAATTATAACCTTGACAAAGCAGGGCATTATGACACATGAATCTTGCGCCTCTAAAATCGAATCGATTCAAGGGGCTGGCGCGCCCGATCTTATAACTGTCAGTCGATCCGCCCTTAGCGAGGCGCTTGTGGCGGAGCTTCTTGAGTTTTTTGACGACCCTGCGCGAGGCGGTCTAAGCCTTCACGAACCTGAGGCACGTTGGATAATCGGAGGAGGTATTCAGCGTGCTCTTTCGGCGAGTTGTGATCCCAAACTGACGCCATAGCCACCCTTAGATGGGTTTTAGTAGTCGCTGCACGCTTACTTATTCCATCAAGGAAGCTATCTCCGACAACGAAGACGCGATCAAAGTTTGTTGGTACTGCTGCGTTTTCGACGCCAGGCTGAGTGCGAAGTGCCAGCATGAAATTTTCTAGTGTGTGAGATGGATCAGAAAGTAAGAGTGAATCGGGCAAGTCAGGGCTGTATCCCCAACTCCAATGAGCAAGTTTATCCCGCTCTTTCATAAGTGGTCTAACCACCGCCGATAAGAATACCGAAAAGACATCGAAATGTTCAGGAGGAACGCTAGCTTTAGCGGCAGAAGTAATTAGCCGAAGTTGGGCAGCGCGACTTTCAACACCAGAATACATCGCTACCGCGGCTTGATGGTTTGTGTGTAATAAAACTCCAAGAAAAGCACCAAGAAAAATCTCAATCTCGGACCACTGCGTTATGCAATGGCATATCTTAGCAGCCAATTGCGGGCGTTGCGCCATGGTTGTACTATCGCCCCAATTTACAAGGGCATCAGGCTTTACTCGGGATAACGGCTGCATGGCAAAATCCGCTTCGTCAAAAGGCATTGAGCTTCATCCAGATGCATGGGCGCGCTTTGAGCGTGCCGCCAGTGCTGTCGCGAAAACTCCGCCGCAGCATCGGGTAAAGCCGAAAGCTAAATCAAAAACGGCTGCGAGTCCCAAAAAGAAGAAGCGCCTTGATTGAACGTCTCGCTCACGCCTCTTATTGGGTTCTTTTCGCTTCCGGCGTAGTCGTAACGGTTCTGGGAAGCCTGCATATCATTGCCGCCACCCCGGAGGCGCAACTTATTACTTGGATTGTTGGTTTCGGGCTGTGCGCTCTCGGCTGGGTCGTGCGATACGTTTTGTTAGGTCGCTGGCTACCTTAAACGGGACGCTTCTTCTTGCGCCAATAAACAAAGCGGCGCGCCTGAATATGAAACGTGTTTTTAGTCAGGCCGTCGATAGGTGAGACGTTTGCCGACGATGCCCTTCGCCAGTTGCTCGGCGCGAGCAGCATCGTTCACACCTAAAGCGGTGCGGTTATTATGGCGGAAATCAAACTCTGCGAGATAGCGGTGCAGATGCTTCTCGCTGCAATGCTGGTACGTTCCTTTCATACCGCGCTTGAACACTGAAAAGTAAGTTTCAATGGTGTTGGTCGTGATGATGGTTTCGCCATCGCGACGTGCGTATTCGTCTTTCGAATGATCGACGGTATCGTGGCGCGCAAATTCCGTGAACATCTTTTTGTAGACGGGCGCGGTGTCGGTCATCAGGCGCGCTTCTTTCGAGATATTTGCGTTAACAATCGGCGCGATCTCGGCAGCATTCGCATTCGAAACGTGGAAGCTGCGGACCTGTCCGGTCTCGCGGTCAAGCAGTGATAGAACAGCGTTCTTATGGCGTGATCCACCGCGCTTCATCTTCACGCCCTTGACGCGACCAATATAGGTTTCGTCAACCTCGACAGCGCCGCCATCTTCGCCCATGGGCGGGAGAAGGCCGCCAACGCGCATTGCCTCACGTAAGCGGTGCATCAGAAACCAAGTCGATTTGTAGCTGATGCCCAACATGCGGTGGACCTGATGGGCGCTGATGCCCTTCTTGCTGGCAGTCATCAGGAACAGCGCGGCAAGCCACTTGGTCAGCGGAATTTTGCTGCTCTCGAATACGGTCCCGACAGTGGCCGTGAACTGCTTACGGCAGGCCGGTTCGTTGCACTGGTACACGCCGGGACGATGCGCGTCGCCATCAAGCTTGGTGATCTTGTCCTGATCCGCGTTGCCGCAATGCGGGCAGACCCGACCGTTCGCCCAAACGCGCGCTTCAAGCCAATCGCGGGCTTTGGTTTCGTCAAGGAAGATCGGGTTTTTTAGTAAGTCTGTCATGGCGATAGCTCCAGAATTGAAGCAATCTTAACTCTGTCGATCTGCTTTGTCAAGGTTATAATACGCATTATAGTGCTGGTTGGGAATCAACGACCGTGGCTTTATATCCGCCAGGTGTGTGAGCAATCGGTCTGAGAATCGCGGCGATCGGCAATCTGGTCGCAGCTTTTGGTCCTTGCAGCACAGCACGCTCTGAAACCTGTAGAGGCTACGCATGACAGAGCCGCCGCACCCGACAAAACCGCATCATGTCGTGATTGTCGGCGCCGGCTTCGGCGGCTTGGAGGCGGCGTTTCGCCTCGCGGGCGCGCCGGTCCGCATCACGGTGGTCGACCGGCGCAACCATCATCTGTTCCAGCCGCTATTGTACCAGGTCGCCACTGCGTCGCTGGCGACATCGGAGATCGCGTGGCCGATCCGCTATCTGCTGCGCGATCGCCCTGAAGTGACGACCCTGTTCGCCACGGTGACCGGCGTGGATGCGGCTGGCAAGCGGGTGCTGCTCGATGACGGCGAGGCGCTATCCTATGACACGCTGGTGCTCGCCACCGGCGCCCGTCATGCGTATTTCGGTCATGACGAGTGGGAGCCGTTCGCGCCCGGCCTGAAAACATTGGAGGACGCCACCACACTCCGGCGCCGCATCCTGGTAGCCTTCGAACGCGCCGAGCGCGAGAACGATCCGCGGCGGCGGGCGGCGCTGCTGACCTTTGTCATCGTCGGCGCCGGCCCGACCGGCGTCGAACTCGCAGGCACCATCGCCGAACTGGCGCAGGACACGCTGCCGCCGGACTTCCGCAACATCGACACCCACAAGACGCGCGTCGTTCTGATCGAGGCCGGGTCCCGCGTGCTGGCGGGCTTCGCCGACGATCTGTCGACCTATGCGCAACGCTCGCTGATGAGTATCGGCGTCGAAGTGATGCTGGGACAGGCCGTCACCGCGTGCACCGCCGACGAGGTGGTCTATGGTGATAACCGGCTCGACACCACGACCATCATCTGGGCCGCCGGCGTGCGCGCCTCGCCCGCCGCCGAATGGCTTGCTGCCGCGGCCGACCGCGCCGGCCGCCTGCAAGTGTTGCCCGATCTCACCGTATCGGGCCATCCCGATATCTTCGCCATCGGCGACACCGTCGTAATCGCCGGCCCGGATGGCAAGCCGGTCCCCGGTATCGCGCCGGCAGCCAAGCAGGAGGGACAGTATGTCGCCGCTGCCATCAAGGCGCGGCTGCGCGGCGTCACACCTGCGCCGTTCCGTTACAGGCACGCCGGCAGCCTGGCGCAGATCGGCAAGCGCAAGGCGGTGATCGATTTCGGGCGCGTCAAGCTGCGCGGCACGCTGGCCTGGTGGATATGGGGCATCGCGCACATCTATTTTCTGATCGGCCTGCGCAACCGGTTGAGCGTCGCCATCAGTTGGCTGTGGATCCACGCCCGCGATCAACGCGCCGCGCGCCTGATCACGCAAGGCAGCAGCAAAGTCAGCAAGTGAATTTGCGGAAGCCGGTCGTATCAGCCACGCGGCGGAATTCGTGCTGCTCATAAAATGGGCAAATACAATGGATTGACCGGAGAGGCAGAACCGCAATCGTTGCTCCGAGGTTCATTCAAGCAATTGACAAACCAGCATCATTCTCGGAATTCGTTGTTGCGAGGCGATGTACACAATGGCACACCGCTTGCTTCGATCTGATCAAGGATTTCCGGTCCCGGAGCACCGCCCGCCATGGCAAACTTTGGCCCAGCCACTACCGGCCTGCCGCGTTTTGCGGACCGCATCTTTCGCAACGATCGGAGCACCGCGTGACTGAAACTGTCGCAGCGTTGGTCGCCGCGCACCGCGCAGGCTCCGTGTCGCCGGCACAGACCGTCGTGCGCACCTTTGCACGCATTCGCGACCACAACGATCCCGCCATCTTCATCAGCCTGCGCAACGAGACAGAAGCATTGGCGGAAGCGGAAGCCCTAACGGCGAAAGATGCCTTGCAGCTTCCGCTCTACGGCATCCCCGTCGCCGTCAAAGACAATATCGACGTCGCCGGTTTGCCTACTACCGCGGCCTGCCCGGCCTTTGCCTACGCGCCTGCGCATGACGCGACCTCGGTGGCGCGGCTGCGCGCCGCCGGCGCCATCATCATCGGCAAAACCAATCTCGACCAGTTCGCCACCGGCCTCGTTGGCGTGCGCTCGCCCTATGGCATTCCCGACAATCCGATGCGCGGCGATCTCATTCCGGGCGGATCGAGTTCGGGATCGGCCGTGGCCGTATCGGCCGGCCTCGTGCCGCTGGCACTGGGCACCGATACCGCCGGCTCCGGCCGCGTGCCGGCGATGCTCAACAATATCGTGGGCCTGAAACCGAGCCTCGGGCTGATCTCCACCGCCGGCCTGGTGCCGGCCTGCCGCACGCTGGATTGCGTGTCGGTGTTCTCGCTGACCGTCGACGACGCCATGACGGCGTTGAGCGCGATGGCCGGCCCCGACGGCGCCGACCCGTTTTCGCGGATCCGGCCGCTGGCGCAGATGAGCGCGTTTCCGTCCAATCTCAGGCTGGGCGTGCCGCGTGACGGGCAACTGATCTTCTTCGGCGACAAGGCCTCGGAGAAGGCGTACCGCGATGCGCTCGATCGCTGGACATCGCTCGGCGCCACGCTGGTCGGGTTCGATCTCGAGCCGTTCTATGAAACCGCACGGCTGCTCTATGAAGGCCCGTGGGTCGCGGAGCGCTATCTGGTGGTCCGCGACCTCCTGGCCTCATCGCCGGATTCGATTCATCCGGTGACGCGCGAAATCACCGCCGCCGGCGCGCGGCTAACCGCTGCCGACACCTTTGCATCGTTCTACCGGCTGCAGGGGTTGCGCCGGATCGCCGAGCGGGCCTTTGCCAATATCGACGCCCTGGTGCTGCCAACGACGCCGACGGTGTACTCAACGGCGCAAGTGCTGGCCAATCCGATCGAACTCAACAGCCGGCTCGGCACCTACACCAATTTCGTCAACCTGCTCGATCTATGCGGCCTGGCATTGCCGGCAGCGATCCGGCCCGACGACATCCCGTTCGGCATCACGCTATTGGCGCCGACCGGGCAGGACGCACGGCTCGCCAGCATCGGCCGCGTCTTCCACGCCGACACCAGGCTCCCGATGGGCAGCCGAAACCTGCCACAGCCGGCTTTTTCGGCGTTGAGGGCGGGCGTTGACGGCGACGAGATCGCCATCGCGGTAGTCGGCGCGCATCTGTCGGGCATGGTGCTCAACGGCGAATTGAAGGCGCTGCGCGGACGCCTGCTGGAAGCAACCTCGACCGCGCCGGACTACAAGCTCTATGCGCTTCCCACCACGCCGCCGAAACCCGGAATGCTGCGGGTGGCGGCAGGAACCGGATCGTCGATCGCGCTGGAGATCTGGGCGCTGCCGGCGGCATCATTCGGGGAATTCGTCGCCGCGATCCCGCCGCCGCTGTCGATCGGCACCGTCCGTCTCGCCGACGGCCGCGGCGTCAAGGGCTTTATCGTCGAACCCACCGCGATCGACGGCGCGCGGGATATCTCCGCATTCGGCGGCTGGCGGGCCTTTGTGGCGGAGAAGGTGGCGGTGTGACCGCTCGCTCGCCCCGCGCCTGCGGGGAGAGGTGAGAAGACTAAACCGATACCGCGTACAACTCGTATTCGCCGCGCACCAGTTCGATATGCGCGCGCATCGCGGTTGCGGCGCCGGTGCGGTCGCCGCGCATGATGGCGACCACGACGCGATCGTGCTCGGCGTGGGATTTGGCCAGGCGCCCGAGGTTGCGGAATTGCGCGCGGCGAAACGGCTGCACCCGCACCCGCGTCGCCAGCGTCATTTCGGCGATATAGCCGTTCTGCGAGCCGGCATAGATCGCATTGTGAAAGCGCTCGTTGACTTCGTGGAAGCGGTCTGGATTGCCGGCGTGGCTCAGCACCCGCAATTCCTCGTGAATCGCCTCCAGCCGGTGGCGCTCCGCCGGCAGCATCCGCTCGGCGGCAAGCCCGGCGCACAGCGCTTCCAGTTCCGCCATCGCCTCGAACATTCCGGTCAACCGTTCAATCGAGGGCCGCGCCACCACCGCGCCGCGATGCGCGCGGACGTCAATCAGGCCGCTGGCCGCAAGCTGGCGCAGTGCCTCGCGGACCGGCGTGCGCGAGACCTTGAAGCGCTGCGCGATGTCGGTCTCGTCGAGAGCGGCGCCGGGCGGCAGCGCGCCGCGTACGATTTCGTCCGCCAATTGCAGCCGCAATTCCTCGGCGCGCGTGATCTTGTCCGGATAGGGCCCGGCGCGGTCGACCCTGCGAACCGGGGTCTCGGCCCCGGCAGCAGGACGTTGCGGGGCGCCGGCTGGAAGATCGTCAAGACTCATGGCTTTTGACCCGGCGCTTTGGAAGATTCGGGCTCGTCGATGATGCTGACATGGGCGGCGACGATCCGCCAACCTTCAGTAAATCGAACCCAGGTTTGCATCTGCCGCCCCACTTTGCTGCCGGTCCAGGCGTCGCGATAGAACAGCGTCGAGGCCACCGCGGCATCGCGGCCGTAACTTGTAATCAATGTCCTTGCGGTCCTGCGCATCAATCCCATCGGCGAGCGCGCCGCGCGAAATGCCGCGATCGCGTCGTAGCCGTAGAGATTTTCGCCGATCCCGTAGCGAAGCGTGCGCGGATCGACGCGAAACAACTCGCCGAGCACCGCGACGTCGTTCGACACCAATGCCGCCTCGTAGCGCGCGAATTGCGCGGTCACTTCGGCAACGACGTCGGGGAGATCGACCTCCATCCTGCAATCTCCTTTACAGGGCTCTCGGTGGCGGCGCGCAGACCACGCCGGCGCGCTCCAGCGTGTAGGCTGCGCGCAGCGCAATATCTTCCCGCCACGGCGCGGCAATGATCTGCACGCCGATCGGCATCGGCTCGAGCGGAACGGGTACGGCAACCACCGGCAAGCCGATGAAGGAAATCGGTTGGGTGTGGATGCCGATATTGGCGCGCACCGGCAGTTCGACGCCGTCCAGCACGAAGGTCGCCTGCCCGAGTTTCGGCGCGACACAAGGCGTCGCCGGCGCGACGATCACATCGACCGACCTGAAAATCTCCAGCACCCTGGCGCGATACCAGCGGCGGAATTTCTGCGCGCGGTCGACCAGGGGCGCCGGAATCATCGCGCCCGCCAGCAACCGGTCGCGCACCGCCGGATCGAAATCGTTCGGGCGGTTACGCAGGCGATCGAGATGCAGCGAGGCGCCTTCGGACGTGGTGATGACATAGGCTGCGGCGCGGGCGCGCGCGGCTTCGGGAATTTCGATGGTACGCGCGGCGCCGAGCGCCCTGGCGACGCGGGCGACCGCCTCTTTGGCTTCGGGAAAAACGTTGGTCTGGAAATATCCGCCGGCGATCGCGATTCGCAAGTTCCCGATGTCCTGCGCCAACAGCGCGGTCACCGGCTCGGCCGGCCGCGCCGTGCAGGCCGCGTCATCCGGATCGGGGCCCTGCATCGCGTCATAGGCCAGCGCCAGATCGCCGACGCTGCGCGCGAAAGGACCGAGATGATCGAAGCTTGCGACGAACGGAAACGACCTTGCGCGGGACAGCCGGCCGTAGGTCGGCTTCAGCCCGAAAATTCCGCAGAACGAAGACGGCACCCGGATCGAGCCGTTGGTGTCGGAGCCCAGCGCGATCGGGACAAGACCGCCGCCGACCGCGCCGCCGGAGCCGCCGGACGAGCCGCCGGTCATCCGCGTCACGTCATGCGGATTGCGCGACGGGCCGTCATGCACGTTCTCGCCGGTGAAGTCGTAAGCATATTCGCCCATGTTGAGCGCGCCGACCAGCACGGCACCGGCGGCTTCCATCCGCTCGATCAGCGTGGCGTCGCGCGGCGACGGCGCAAGATCGCGATTGATCTTCGAGCCGGCGCGGGTCGGCAAGCCCCGCACATCGAACAGGTTTTTCACCGCGAACGGCACGCCGGCCAGCGGCCCGGCACTCTCGCCAGCCGCAATCGCCGCATCGACCGCTCGCGCCTTGGCGCGCGCGCGATCGGCGGTCACATCGGTGAATGCATTCAGGACAGAATCGTGTTTGGCGATCCGTGCCAGCGCCGCCTCGGTCACGCCAAGCGCTGACATCTTCCGGCCGGTCACCGCGCGTGCGATGTCCGCTGCCGACAGCCCGTCATGCCCGGCGGTCACGGCGATATCAGGCTGCAAAGACACTGGCCGGCTCGGTTTCGTCGGGAAGCGCAAATTCATCGACCAGCCGCGCCAGCCTCAGCGACACTTCGAGATTGGCCTTGACCGACGGCTTCCAGGCGTCGTCGACGGCAAGCGCCAGCGCCCTTGAGACGGCGTCGATGTAATCGTCCAGCGGATCAGCAGCCATGGCTCTCTCATCAATGAACCGGCAGCGGCGGGTGCGGAATCGCCGTCAGCAATTCTTTTGTATAGGCGTCCTGCGGATCGCCGAGGACGCGCTCGGACGGGCCCTGTTCGACGATTCGTCCGGTCCGCATCACAATGACACGATCGCACAATAACCGCACCACATTCAAATCGTGCGACACGAACAAATAGCTCATCCCCATCGACTGCTTCAAATCCTGCAGCAGATTCAACACCACCGCCTGCACCGAGACATCGAGGGCCGCGGTCGGCTCGTCCAGAATGACGAGCTTGGGATGCAGGGCGATGGCGCGCGCGATGCCGACGCGGGCCTTCTGTCCGCCCGACAATTGATGCGGGAAACGGTCGAGCAGGTTGACCGGCAGCCCGACCAGCCCTGACAGTTGCTCGCAGCGGGCGCGCAACGCGTCGCGTCCCCTGATGTCGCCGAGCTGCATGATGGGATCGACGATGGCGCGCGCCGCGGTAAAGCGCGGATTGAGGCTGTCGGTCGGATCCTGGAACACCATCTGGATGCTCTTGCGCAACGGCAGCCGCGCGAACGCATTGGGCAGGATGTCGCCGATCTCATCGCCGTCGAACATGATGCGACCCGAGGTCTGGTCGAGCAATCGCATCACCATCATCGAGGTGGTCGACTTGCCGCAACCGGATTCACCGACCAGACCGACGCTCTCGCCGCGCCCCACGCTGAAGCTGATGCCGTCGACGGCGCGGAATTGTTCGAGCTCGACCGGCGGCTTGCGGGAGAACAGCTTGGTCAGCGTCGCCGTGGCGCCCTGGCGCGGATATTCCTTGACCAGCTTTTCGACCAGCAGCAGCGGTTTTATCGCCTCGTCACCGGCCGGCGCCATGTCGGAAGCGGGGTGGACAGGCAACGCGGCTGCCTCCTCCTCCGGCAGCAAATCGCGCAAGGAGACGCCGAGCCGCGGCGTCGCGCGCATCAGCTTCCGGGTATAGGCGTGTTCCGGCCTGGCGAAGATATCGGCCGACAGCGCGGTTTCGACCACACGGCCCTTCTCCATCACCACCACGCGGTCGCAATAGGCTGCGGCGAGACCGAGATCGTGGGTGATCAGGATCGTCGACATGCCCCGCCGCCTGGTCAGCTCCACGATCAGGTCCATCACCGCTTTTTGCGTGGTGACGTCGAGGCCCGTGGTCGGCTCGTCCGCGATCAGAAGCTGCGGATTGCAGGCCAGCGCCAGCGCGATCACGACACGCTGGCACATGCCGCCAGAAAGTTCGAACGGATAGGCGTGATAGCGTTCGCGCGGACGCGTGATCTTGACCTGTTCCAGCGCCTCGATCGCCTTCTCGCCGCGATCGCCGACCGTCGACTGCTGGACGTGCTGGCGCAGCACGTCCTCGATCTGGTCGCCCACTTTGCGGATCGGATTGAGCGCGGCACGCGGATTCTGGAAGATCATCGAGATTTCACGGCCGCGCAAATCGCGCATCTGGTCTTCGGTCGCGGTTTTCACGTCGATGCCGGAGAACATCACCGAGCCTTCGGCGATCTTGCCGGCGCGGTCGAGAATCCGCATCACCGCATAGGAGGTGACGGATTTGCCGGAGCCGGATTCGCCGACGATGCCGAGCGTCTCGCCCTTGCCCACGGTGATATTGACATGCTGCACCGCCTTGACGATGCCGCGCCGGGTGGAGAATTCCACCGTGAGGTCGTTGACGTCGAGCAGCGGCTGCGCGGTCATGATTCGGTCCTCAGGTTCGCCGCTGCGGATCGACGATATCGCGCAGCCCGTCGCCGAGCAGGTTGAAACAAAATACCGCGATCATCAGCGCGACGCCGGGAAACAGCGCGATCCACCATTCGCCCGAGACCATGAAGCCGGCGCCCTCGGCGACCATGATGCCCCATTCGGCGGTCGGCGGCCGCACGCCGAGACCGATGAACGACAGCCCGGCGGCGTTGAGGATCGCGTATCCCATGGTCAGCGACATCTGCACGATCATGATCGGCATGATGTTGGGCAGGATGTGCACCAGCAGGATCCGGAATTCGCCGTTGCCCGACAGCCGCGCCGCCTGCACGAAGCCGGCATCGCGGCGCACATTGGCCTCGGCGCGGGCGACGCGGGCGTAAAGCGGGAAATTCACGATCGCGGTGGCAATGATGATGTTCTGCACGGTGTTGCCGAGCGCGGCGACGATACCCATCGCCAGCACGAACAGCGGGAACGCCATGATGGTGTCGGCGATGCGCCCGACGATGCGGTCGGTCCAGCCGCCGAAATAGCCGCCGGCGATGCCGGCGAGGCCGCCCATCAGGAACACCAGCACCACAGAAGCGACCGCGATGAAGGTATCGAGCCGCGTCGCCACGATGACGCGGCTGAAGATGTCGCGTCCCAACTGGTCGGTGCCGAACCAATGCGCCAATGACGGCGGCTTCAATGCCGCCGCGGTATCGGACGCCAGCGGATCGTGGGGAACGACGTAGGGGCCGAACACCGCCGCAAAGACAATGACGATCAGCAATCCGAACGCAAAGGCGGTAACCCGGTTCTCGCCGAGCACATAGCGCGAGTGCTCGAAGATCGCGGCAAGACCCGAGGTACGCGCAGGCGCGACAGGTTCAACGACAGGTTCGACGGTAGGCGCAACGCTGCTCACATTGGTACCCCTACCCTTCCAGCCGGACTCTCGGGTCGATCACGCCATAGAGAATGTCGATCATCAGATTGAGCAGCACGTACATCACCGCCATGGTCAGCACGAAGCCCTGCACCGGGGCGAAGTCCGACGAGATCAAGGCTTCCACCGCGTAGGAGCCGATGCCGGGCCAGGCGAATACCTTTTCGACCAGCACGTTGGCGCCGAGCAGGAACGAGAACACCATGCTCAGCGTGGTGATGACCGGCAGCATCGCGTTACGGAAGGCGTAGGTGATGATCACCGTGGAAGGCGATAAGCCGCTGGCACGCGCGGTGCGCACGAAATCCGACGACAATACCGCCAGCATCGAGGCCCGCGTCATGCGCGCGATCGGCGCCAGCGAGAAGATCGCGAGCGTCATCGCCGGCAGGATCAACTGATTGAGCGCGGAACGGAAGGTCTCGAAATCGCGCGCGATCAGGGCATCGATCAGATAGAAGCCGGTCACGGCCGGCGGCGCGCTATAGAACACATCGAGCCGTCCCAGCGGCGCGGGCGACCATCCGAGCTGGAAATAGAAGATATAGACCAGCACCAGCCCGGTGAAGAACACCGGCAGCGACACGCCCGCCGTGGTCGTCACCCGGCAGAGGTGGTCGATCCATGAGCCGGGCCTGGTGGCGGCGAGAATGCCGAGCGGAATCGCGATCACGATCGAGACGATGAGGCCGAGCAGCGTCAGCTCTGCCGAGGCCGGCAGGCGATTGCGGATTTCGGTCGCGACCGGCTGGCCGGTGGTGAGCGAATTGCCGAAGTCGCCATGCGCAAGATCGGCGGTGTAGCGGAAAAACTGCTCGATCAGAGGCTTGTCGAAGCCGAGCTTTTTGCGGACCTGCTCGATCGCTTCCTTGTTGGCGGCCGGTCCGGCGAAATAGGCCGCGGGATCGCCCGGCAGCGCGCGCGTCAGCAGGAACGTCACGATCACGACCCCGATCAGGCTCGGGATCGCGAACATCAGCCGCTTGCCGATCATGGTCAGCATGGCGGAATCTTTCTTCTCTCCAAGAGGGGTAAGCCGAGAAAACAGTGCTCGCGATTACCCATCACGCCACTCACGCCTTGACCAGCGCGCGGTAGTCGAGGCGGCGGTGGAACCAGTATTGATAACCCGAGACATTCTTCTGCATCGCGACGTTGACAAAGGGCTGGTACAGCGGGATGCGCGGAATGTCGGCGAATGCCAGGTCGACGAAGCCTTTGACGTCGGTATCGTAGGTCGCCATGTCCTTGTTCGCCGCGGCGGCGCGCGCGCCGTCGATCAGCTTGTCCATCTCCGGCGACTTATAGCTCATGGTGTTGAAGACCGAATTGTTGCCGTGATAGCACCAGTAGAAAAAGTATTCGGGGTAATCGAGCCAGCCCGAGAACACGTTGGTGTAGAGCGGCATTTCCTTCTTGTTCAATTCGGTGCGCCAATTGGCGCCGGGCACCTTGTTGATCGTGGTCTTGATGCCGATCTGCGCCAGGCTCTCCTGCACCAGCACGCAGAGCGGCTCGTTGATCCCGGCAAATCCGAGGTCGAACGAAAGCGTGGTCTCGAAGCCGTTCGGATAGCCCGCTTCGGTCAGCAGCGCCTTGGCCTTGTCGATGTCGGTGAAATACTTGGTCGGCTGCGGCCACGCGACCTCGGTGACCTTGCTGGCGGGCGCGCCGAACATCGGATTGGCGAGGCCGAACAGCACCACGTCCATGATCTTCTGATAGGGAACCGCGTAGGCCACCGCCTGTCGCACTTTCAGGTTGTCGAACGGCGGCTTGGTGACATTCATGCCGAGGTACTGGATGCCGTTCGAGAACGGCAGCGACACGATGTCGAGCTTGCCGGCCGCCTTGAGTTCCTGAAAATCCTTGTTCGGCAATTCGTAGGAGATGTCGGCATCGCCGCGCTCCAACAGGGCGCGGCGGTTGCCGGCCTGCGGCACCATGCGCCAGATCACGCGCTTGACCTTCGGCATCGGTCCGCCGACCCAGTCGTCATTGCGCTCCATGATCACTTCGGTCCCGGCGGTCCATCTTGTCACTTTGTAGGCGCCCGAGCCGGCAGTCTGCTGTTTGGTGTACTCAAGTCCCCAGGGATCCTTTTCGCTGGCGTTCTTCTTCACCAGTTCGGAATTGACCACGCAGGGCACGATCACCGCGAGATCGGGAATCGTCAGCCGGTCCTTCCTGGCAAAGTCGACCCGCACGGTGTTGTCGTCGACGACGACGAACTGCTCCGGCTTGGTCAGCGAGCCCGCGCTCATCTGAAAGGTCGGGAAGCCGCCGACGCTGACCGCGCGGTCCAGCGACCACTTGACGTCCTTGGCCGTGACCGGCGCGCCGTCGTGAAATTTGGCGTTCTTCTTCAGCTTGAAGGTCACCGACATGTCGCCGACATTCATCTCCTCGGCGAGTTCGGGCTTGAACTTGTCGCGGTCGTAATACGGCACGCCGCCGGGACCGCTTTTCATCTCATGGCTGATCAGGCGGTCGTAGCAATTCCACGACACCTCGTAGCCGGGAACGTTGGTGCCGACGCCGTGAATGTCGAGATTGTTGGGACCGCCTTCGGAGACGATCAGCAGGGTTTCGGAGCGGGCGTCGGCCTTGGCTGCGGACCAGATCGCCGGCGCAGGCACCATGGCGCCGGCGGCGACTCCGGTGACGGATTTCAGAAAATCGCGACGCTTCATGTGATGCTCCAAACGCACGGGGGAAACGGCTTTTGGAGCAACGTCGCAAGGTTCGTGCCAAACCTTAACGAGCCCCTAATGGCAGGCTAAGCTGATGACTTGGCTTTCAAATTTTTCGTTTCTGGCGACGATCCCATGCCCTTAAACGGCAGCGGGCATTGCATACAAAGAAAGAACTTTGCCTATTATGGATGCAAATATCGCAGACGCCTTTTTCTTGAGCGGCTGCGCCGCTAGCGTTCCGGATCCGCCCGCTCCAACTGGCGTAGCAGCCGGTTGCCGCGCTCGCCGGCAGAATCAAAAGCGGCCTGCGCGGACTTCTCGCCACCATGGTCAATCACGTCGAACCAGGAAGAAGGCCGAGCCGAATGCTGCGCGAGGGAGCTGCAGCGTCTCACCCGGCAGTTCGGCGAGGGCATGATGCGGGATTCAAGACCGGGACAAGGCACTACGTTTCGCATTATCATGGCGAGGGCGGCCAAGGGCGGCGCCGCAACCGAAGGTTCAGCAAGCGACGGGACCCCTCAATGGCCGAACAGGACGATCTCCTCCACCTGATCGACGATTCCGGAATCGTTCCGGAAGCCTCGACCGCGCGCAAGTGGAAGATCGCCGTCATCGACGACGACAAGGCCGTGCATGAGGGCACCCGGTTCGCGCTAAGCGATTACAATCTCAACGGACAGACGCTTGAGATCCTGTCGGCCTATTCGGCGGCCGAGGGCCGCACCCTGATGCGCGCGCATCCGGACATTTCGGCGGTGCTGCTCGACGTTATCATGGAAACCGACGCTGCCGGCCTCGACCTCGTCGAATACATCCGCAATGAAATCAAGAACGAGACCGTCCGCATCATCCTGCGCACCGGGCAACCCGGACAGGCCCCCGAGCGCCGCGTGATCGTGCAGTACGACATCAACGACTACAAGGCGAAGACCGAGCTTACCGCCGACAAGCTGTTCACCTCGCTGACCGCGGCATTGCGCAGCTATCAGCAGCTCGAGCGAATGGTCCAGACCCGGCGCGGGCTGGAAATCATCATCGACGCCGCCTCGACGCTGTACGATTTCAAATCGATGCAACGCCTTGCCGAAGGCGTGCTGACGCAGATCGCCTCGCTTCTCAATGTCGACTGCGCCGGCATCCTGGTGCTGCGCGACGGTGGCGCGGTCGGCGACGATTTTTCCGTGCTGGCAGGCTCCGGCTGCTACAGCCGCTTCATCGGCGCCGCCGGGTCGAAATCGCTCGATCCCGACCTGCGCTCGATGGTGGAGGCGGCATTCAGGCGGCGCAAGCACGAGTTCGCCGATCAGCGCACCGTGCTCTACGTTCGCACCGGCAGCGGGCGCGAGGTCGTGGTGCTGCTGCAGGCAGAGCGCGAACTGTCCGAAACCGACCGCTCGCTGGTCGAGATTTTCGGCAGCCGGCTTTCGATCGCGTTCGACAATGTCATTCTTTATCAGCAGCTCCACGAGGCCAACGCCCAGCTCGAGGACCGCGTCGCCCAGCGCACCCGCGCGCTGATGCAGGCCAACCGCCGGTTGTCGGCGCAATGGCTGCGGCTGCAGCGCGCCAACAGCTTCAAGAATGAAATTCTCGGCACCGTCGCCCACGATTTGAAGAATCCGCTGGGCGTGATCCTGGGCCGCACCGAAATGCTGATCGAACTGATCGGTGCCGGCTCGGCCAGGGAAAGCGTGACGGCCCAGGTCGACCACATCCGCGACGCCACCAAGCGTCTGACCTCGATGGTCGATCACCTGATTTCGGATGCGATGGCGGATGCCTTCGACATCACCATCCGCCGCGAGCCGGTCGATATCGCGGCATTGGTGGCCGAAGTCGCCGACGCCAACCAGCCTCTGGCCGTCAACAAGCAGCAGACCATCACGGTGTCGGCGCCGCCCAGTTGCGTCACCCTGTGCGACGCCGACCGGATACGGGAAGCGATCGACAATCTCGTCAGCAATGCCATCAAATACAGCCCGATCGGCGGCAAGATCACGATGCTGGTCAGTCGCGAAGGCAACAGCACCGTGATCCGCATCGCCGACGAAGGCGCCGGATTGTCGCCTGAAGATCTGGGGCGATTGTTCGGCCGTTTCCAGCGGCTGTCCGCCAAACCGACCGCCGGCGAAAGCTCGACCGGCCTCGGCCTGTCCATCGTCAAACGCATCATCGACATGCATGGCGGCCAGGTGACCGCCAACAGCGCCGGGCCCGGACCGGGATCGACCTTCACCATCACATTGCCCGCGACCGACCCGACATGACCCACAGTCCGCACATCATCATCGTCGACGACGAGGCGCCGGCCCGCGAGATGGTCGGCGAGTATCTCAAGATGCATGGCTTCACCGTTACCCTGTGCGACGGCGGCAAGAGCCTGCGTGCGGCGATCGAAACTTCGGTGCCGGATCTGGTGGTGCTCGACCTCAACATGCCGGAGGAAGACGGGCTGTCGATCATCCGCGACCTGAAAAGCCGCACCAATGTTCCGGTCATCATGTTGACGGCGACCGCGAGTCCGATCGATCGTGTGGTCGGGCTCGAACTCGGCGCCGACGATTACATCGCCAAGCCCTGCGAATTGCGCGAATTGATGGCGCGGATCCGCTCCGTTCTGCGGCGCAGCGCGCCGGTAAAGCCGGCGGCGCCGGAAACCGCCGGCGCCAAAGCGGCGAAGGACCAATTGGTGCGGTTCGGGACCAAATGGCTCGATCTCGAGGCGCAGGCCTTGCGCGACGACGAGGGCAATGAGCATCCGCTGACCGCTTCCGAATTCGGCCTGCTCAAGGTTTTCGCGGCAAATCCCAAGCGGGTGCTGTCGCGCGAACGCCTGCTCGAATTGGCCAACGCCCGCGACAGCGAGGCCTTCGACCGCGCGGTCGATCTGCGGATCATGCGAATCCGGCGCAAAATCGAACCGGATCCAACCAAGCCCGCGGTGATCCGCACCATCAGGGGTGGCGGCTACCTGTTCTCTCCGGTCGGCGACAAGGCCTGACGACGTACCGGAGCAATCCGCCCTCCGATTTTACCATCATTGAAATCACTGGCCTTTCGGCTCCGAATGTTTCGTCGCCGGCGCCGCGACGAAACAAATCTCCCGCCCAAGAAACCATTTTCCGCTTGTCGCGCAGACATCCCGAAACGTTCGCTGACTAACAATCCGGCCAACGAAGCGCCATCAACGGCGACACCGGGAGTCAGTCATGCAGAACGTCATCGCCATCAACGCCGCCGGCCGCCAAGGCATCGTCGCTGCCCAGGCGACTTCGGATGAAATGCTGCTGGATAGCATTGCCGATGGCAGCCGCTCTGCGATGCATATCCTCTATTCCCGTCACAATGTGCGGGTTTACCGCTTCATCCTTCGCATCGTGCGCGACGTCACCGTGGCGGAAGATCTCGTCAGCCAGGTCTTTCTTGACGTGTGGCGCACCGCCGACCAGTTCCAGGGCCGCTCCCAGGTTTCCACTTGGCTGTTGTCGATCGCCCGCTTCAAGGCGCTGACCGCGTTGCGCCAGCGGCGCTTCGAGGACATCGACCAGGAGGACGTGCTTGAAATCGCCGACGAGGCGGATACACCCGAAGCTTCACTGGACCGCAGCAATACCAGCGCGATTCTGCGCGCCTGCGTCGCCAGGCTGTCGCCGGCGCACCGCGAGATCATCAATCTCGTCTACTACCATGAGAAGTCGGTGGAGGAGGCCGGTGCGATCATCGGCATCCGACAGAGCACGGTGAAGACCCGGATGTTCTATGCCCGCAAACAACTCGCCGACCTGCTCAAGGGCGCCGGCGTGGAAAGCCTGGCGGCGTAAATAGTCGATTTAATTCAATTGGTTACGACCGGCTCGATCGAAGGAAGCAAAGCGAGCCGACGAAACAAATGAAACAATAGACGACATCACGCCGAAAAACTCGCCTGCTACAAACACAATCAGCGACGCCGACACACACGTTTCCAACCGCTCAAATACCTCCAACGACCCGGACGGGATGCCCCCCTCCGGGTCGCTCTGCGTCCGGGGCACCCCACCCGCTGCGCTCTGGCGAGCGCGCCGACCTCCAGACCATCGCATCTTTGGCGCAATCTGATGGTTCCAGTGATTTGGCGGAAGTGATAGACACGCCCCGCAACGCTATCGGGAGAGCTTAAATGACGAAGTTTCGGCACCTGATCTGGATGGTGATGGCGGCGGCCGGTCTGATGCTTTCGGCGTCGCACAGTTTCGCCCAGCAACCCGACGTCGGCGACCAGCCCGGACTTCTGGCCGACGACTCCGTCGAGCTTGATCCCGAATTCCGCAAGCAGATGGTGCTTTACCGCACCACGGAAGCTCCGGGCACCATCATCATCTCGACCGCCGAGCGCCATCTCTATTTGATCCAGGGCAACGGCCGCGCGCTGCGTTACGGCATCGGCGTCGGCCGCGACGGATTTCAGTGGCAAGGCTTGGTCAACATCACCCGCAAGGCGGAATGGCCGGACTGGACGCCGCCGCCGGAAATGATCGCACGCCAGCCCTATTTGCCGCGCTTCATGGCCGGCGGACCCGGCAACCCGCTCGGCGCGCGCGCGATGTATCTCGGGACCACCGTCTATCGCATCCACGGCACCAATCGTCCCGACACCATCGGCACCGCGGTCTCGTCCGGATGCTTCCGTCTGGTCAATGCCGACGTCGCCGATCTCTATGACCGGGTCCCGATCGGCACCAAGGTGATCATCCGGCAGAAGCCGGAACTGTAACCGCGACGCTGCTTCATCACCGATCCATTTCCCGATATTGGCGAGAAACACATGATGCGGACATTCCGAGGCGGCCTCCTGATCGGGCTCGCGGTCGCGGTCGCGGTCGCGGCGGCGGCCATCACCTATGAACGATATGACACGCGGACCCTGAAGCGGACGATGCGGCGCGGCGAAGTGCTGTGCGGCGTCAATACCGGCCTGCCCGGCTTCTCGATCCCCGACGACAAGGGCAACTGGACCGGCTTCGACGTCGATTTCTGCCGCGCGGTGGCGTCGGCGATTTTCGACGATCCGTCAAAGGCGAAATTCGTTCCGCTCGACGCCAACGAGCGTTTCAGGGAATTGCAGAACCGCAAGGTCGATATTCTGTCGCGCAACTCGACATGGAGCATGTCGCGCGAGACCTCCTATGACCTGTATTTTCCGGCGGTCGCCTATTATGACGGCGAAGGCTTCATGACGCCGTCGGCGCGCAACATCGATTCCGCGCTCGCGCTCGACGGCAGCAAGGTATGCGTGCAGGGCGGCACCACCACCGAGCTCAACCTCGCCGACTATTTCCGCGCCAACAACATCAAATATACGGAAAT
This sequence comes from Bradyrhizobium sp., assembly GCF_004799405.1. Taxonomy (GTDB): domain Bacteria; phylum Pseudomonadota; class Alphaproteobacteria; order Rhizobiales; family Xanthobacteraceae; genus Bradyrhizobium. The sequence continues at coordinate 62,385 of NZ_SSMW01000080.1, read as the reverse complement.
GAAATTCCCCAAGCTGGACGACGTGGTCAAGGCCTATGGCTCCGGCCAGTGCGACACGCTCACGGCCGACGTGTCCCAGCTCTATGCGATACGGCTGAACCTTGCCAAGCCCGGCGACCACACCATCCTGCCCGACGTCATTTCAAAGGAGCCGCTGGCGCCGGTGGTGCGGGAGCGCGACGACGACTGGATGCTGATCGTGAAGTGGACGCTGTATGCGATGATCAACGCCGAAGAACTCGGCATCACCTCGAAGAACATCGACGAGGCGTTGAAGTCGAAGAAACCCGACGTGATGCGGCTGGTCGGCACCGAAGGCGATTACGGCGAGCAGCTCGGCCTGACCAGGGATTGGGCCGCGCGCATCATCCGCCATGTCGGCAATTACGGCGAAGTCTACGAGCGCAATGTCGGCAGCGGATCGAAGCTCGGCATTCCCAGGGGGCTCAACCAGCTCTGGAGCGCCGGCGGCATTCAGTACGCGCCGCCGATCAGATAGGCCACGCTGTCGTCGTCCAGCTTGCGCCGCGCCCGACAACAACTTGTCATCACCCGCGAAAGGGGTGATCCAGTACGCCACGGCTTCTCAGTTTGATCGCCACTGCTCTGAAATACTGGGTCGCCCGGCCAAGCCGGGCGATGACACTCCTGGCATCCTCGATCTCAATAATTCTTCATCCGCGCCAGTTGATCGGCGTGAAAATTGGTGTCGCCGAACAATTCCTGGCACACCCGCGCACGCTTCATGAAGAAGCCGATGTCGAACTGGTCGGTCATGCCCATGCCGCCGTGCATCTGCACGCCTTCCTGAACCGCAAGCGTCGCGGTTGAACCGGCGCGCGCTTTCGCGACCGCGACCGCCGCACCGGCCTTTTCGAAATTGCCGTCGAGCGTCTGCAGCGCCTTCAACACCGCGGCGCGGGTGATCTCGATCTCGATGCAAAGCTGCGCGGCGCGGTGCTGCAGCGCCTGGAATTCACCGATCAACTTGCCGAACTGCTTGCGCTCCCTGAGGTAGCCGACGGTGCGGCCGAACACTTCCTCACTGAGGCCGACCATCTCGGACGCCACCCCACCGCGGGCGATATTGAGCACGCCTTCGAGCAGCGCGCCGCCTTGATCGACCTCGCCGAGCACGCCATCGGCATTGACTTCGACATTGTCGAACACAACTCGCGCCGCATTGTGCGAATCCACCATCGCGGTGCGCTCGGTCTCGATGCCTTTGCTCTTGGGATCGACCAGGAACAGCGTCAGCCCCTCGCGCTCGCCGGCGGCACCCGCGGTGCGGGCCGCGACCACCAGGAGATCGGCGGTGTGCCCGTCGACCACGAAAGCCTTGGCGCCGTTGAGCCTGAAGCCGTTGCCGGAACGCGCCGCCTGCATTTTGGTCTGCAGCGGGCGATGCTTGGCGCCTTCGTCGACGGCAAGTGCTGCCAGCAGCGAGCCGTCTGAAATCTTCGGCAGGTATTCGGATTTTTGCGCGGCACTCCCGCCGCGCGACAGCGCCGACGCCGCCACGACCGCGGTCGACAGAAACGGCGACGGCATTAGGGTACGGCCGATTTCCTCCATCACCACGCCGGCTTCGACGCAGCCGAGCCCGCTGCCGCCGAAATTCTCCGGCACCAGCAGGCCGCAAAATCCCATCTCGGCGAAAGCCTTCCACAGGTCGCGGGAAAATCCGGTCGCGTCGTTGCTATCGCGCAACTGCCGCAGATGCGACACCGGCGCCTTGTCGCTGATCAGACCCCGCGCGCTGTCGCGCAGCATTGTTTGTTCTTCGTTGAGGACGAGTGCCATGGAGAGAAATCCCGTTAGTGTTGGATGCTCGTCACGCCCCCGGCAAATCGAGGATCCGCTTCGCCACGATGCCGAGCATCACCTCGCTGGTACCGCCCTCGATCGAATTGGCCTTGGTGCGCAGCCAGGCGCGCGGCCGGGCGCCGCCTTTCGAGCGTTCGCTTTCCCATTCCAGCGCATCGACGCCGCCTGCGGACATCAGGATCTCGTAGCGGCGCTTGTTGAGCTCAGTGCCGTAATACTTCATCGCCGAGGAAAACGCCGGATGCGCCTGACCGGCCTTTGCGAGGTCGACGGCGCGTTCGGCGGCACAGGCCAGCGCCGCCTCGTCGATCTCGAAGGTCGCGATTTGTCCGCGCAGCATCGGATCTTCCAGCCGCCCCTGCTCGTCGGTGCCGACGGAATCCGCGGCGACCTGGCCGAGCGGACGGCCGACGCCGCGCTCGCCCATGCCGGAGATCATCGCGCGCTCGTGCTGCAGCAGGTATTTGGCGACGTCCCAGCCGCGGTTGACAGTGCCCACCAGGTTGGCCTTGGGCACCCGCACATTGTCGAAGAAGGTTTCGCAGAACGGCGACCGGCCCGAGATCAAGAGAATGGGTTTGGTGGATACGCCCTTTGAGGCCATGTCGAACAGGATGAAACTGATGCCATCATGCTTTTTGGCGGACGGATCGGTCCGCACCAGGCAGAAAATCCAGTCGGCAAAATTGGCGTAGGATGTCCAGATTTTCTGGCCGTTGATGATGAAGTCGTCGCCGTCGCTCTCGGCGCGGGTCTGCAGTGAAGCGAGATCGGAGCCGGCGTTGGGTTCGGAATAGCCCTGGCACCAGCGGATCAGGCCGGCGGCGATTTTCGGCAGATGTTCCTTCTTCTGCGCATCGGTGCCGTATTTCAGCAAGGCCGGCCCGAGCATCGAGATGCCAAAGGAAGTCAGCGGCGAGCGCGCGCCGAGCGCGGCCATCTCCTGGCGCATGATCTTGGTTTCTTCGGGATCGAGGCCGCCACCGCCATATTCTTTCGGCCAATGCGGCACGGTCCAGCCCTTGTCGCGCATCCGCTCGAACCAGACGCGCTGCGGCTCGGAGGAGAACTTGGTGTTGCGGCCGCCCCAGAAGGTATCTTCGTCCGAGGTCATGGGACGCCGCATCTCCGGCGGACAATTGGCCTCCAGCCAGGCACGGGTTTCACGGCGAAAATTTTCCAGGTCGGACATGATGGCTTTTCCATGCGGGATATCGGATCGACCTTAGCCGCCGCATGGGGGAATTCAATATATCTCTTGTCCGGCCATGCCATCGCGGATGTGGTCATGATCCCTGATCGGGTGTATTCGCAAAGCGGCAGCGATTGAAAAACCAGAGGAAACGGACATGCGCCTGAAGTTGCTTTCGCCTGGCGAAATGAACGAGGACCAGAAACAAACCTACGACGAATCGATCGCCGGCAAGCGCGGCAAGCCGCCGCCGCCGATGATGGCCTGGCTCAACAGTCCGGAGATGGCGCGGCACGCCACCCGTCTCGGCGGCTTCCTGCGCTTCGATACCGTGTTTCCGGCAAAACTGTCGGAGATCGCGATCCTGGTCACCGCGCGGCACTGGACGTCGCATTACGAATGGTTCGCCCACAAGCGGCTGGCACTGGCAGGCGGCATGGATCCGAAGATCATCGACGACATCCGCGACCGCCGCACGCCGCATTTCGATGACCCGAAGGGCAAGATGGTCTACGACGTCGCCAAATCGCTGCACGAGGGCCACGGCGTTGCCAAGACGCTCTATGACGACGCCGTGAAGATGTTCGGCGAGCGCGGCATCGTCGAAATCATCGGGCTGTGCGGTTACTACACCCTGGTGTCGATGACACTGAACACGTTTGAGTTCGGGTTACCCGATGGGCAAGTGTCGGAGCTCTTGTAACAAGAGACGGTCGTAATTTTCTTCGTCCCGCTACAGCGGGACGAGGCGAAAAAAGGAGAGCCGGTATGTCAGAAAATCGACCCATCATCGCGGGAACGCGGATCGGGCATGTTCACCTCAAGGTCGCCGATCTCGATCGCGCGCTGGGATTTTATTGCGGTGTGCTGGGCTTCGAGGTGACGCAACGCCTGAATTCCGGCGCGGCATTCATTTCCGCCGGCGGTTATCACCACCACATCGGATTGAACACCTGGGAGAGCAAAGGGGGCCATCCGCCGTCGCCCGGAACCACCGGGCTGTTCCACACCGCCATCCTTTATCCGACGCGGCCGGCGCTGGCGGACGCGCTGCATCGGGTGATGCAGGCGGGAATTCATCTCGACGGCGCCAGCGATCACGGCGTCAGCGAGGCGCTTTACCTGCGCGATCCCGACGAGAACGGCGTTGAGCTCTATTACGACCGGCCAAAGGAGCAATGGCCGCGCACGCCGGACGGGACGCTGGCGATGTTCACGCGGCGGCTCGATCTTGAGGATTTGCTGCGGCAGCGCGTGGCTTAGCCCTGCCGCGAATCATGATCAAAACAGCCGCGATCAGCTCCAGGCCGATGCAACCGTAAAACGGCAGCGTGTAGCTTCCCGACAGATCGCGCAGCAGACCGATGACTCCCGGACCGAACGCATAGGTGATCTGGTTGATCGCCGTGACCAGGCTGACCAGCACGCCGAATGACCGCGGGTCAAATTCGCGCTGGATGATCAGCGCCGGCAACGTGATCAAATTCCCGACCGAGAAGCCAAAGAAAGCACAGGCTGCGATCAGCAGCACTTCGTCGTGCGAATGGATGATGACCAGCAGCGCCGCGGCCTGGCTGATGAACGAGATCGCCGACGCCAGCCGCTGATTGAGCCGGTCGATCACGGTCGAGAACAACACGCGCCCGACCACCGCCAGCCACCGCGATCGACGCATGCTCGCGCCCGATCACCGGATCGAGAAATGAAATCAGGTGGACGATGAAGCCGACTTGCGCAAACAGCACCAGCGCGAACGCAACCGATACCGTCAGGAATGCGACGTCGCGAAAGGCTTGCGCGCGTATCCGTGACGCTGACGGCGCATCCGCCGCGGACCTCACCGCGAGGCCGCCGGGATTTGGCGGCTGCCCGACAAAGATCAGGATGGTGGGGATCATCAGCGCCAGCATGACAAGCGCCGCAACAATCATCGCGTCGGCAAACCCGAAGTGTCCGATGGCGGCGACCAGCAGCGGCACGCCGATAATGCCGCCGAAGCTGGCGCCGTTCAGCGCCAGGCTGATCGCCATGCCACGCTTGCTATCGAACCAGAGCCCCAGCGTATTGGTAATGATGCCAAGGCTGGTGCCGGCCCAACCCACCGCCAGCAGCGCGTCGGCGGCGTAAAGTTGCCACGGTGTGGTGACCTGGCCGATCCAGGCGCCGGCCGCCGCCATCGCAACCACGCCGGCCAGCAGGCAGTTGCGCGAACCGAATCCGCGCACCGCCTCGCTGACGAAGGCGACCATCACCGCGCCGGACAAATAGAAGAACGTGGTGCCCGCCGAAATCAACGAAGCCGGCCAGCCATACAGCCGATGCAATTCGGCGAGATAAACGCTCTGGCCGTAAAAGCCGAACCCCCAGCCGAACGTCGCCACCAGGAAGCAGACCGCGACGATCCGCCAGCCATCATACCGCAGCGAGGTCTCGTCGATCGTGATGTGACTGGACGCGTCCATGCGAGCCTTGGCTGAAGATTCGAAGACGCACGATAACCGGTCGGTGACCGCAATGCTTCGGTCGCTACCGAAGTGTCGTGGCCATCATGCCTTCGGCCTCGACGGATCGTAGAAGAAACGCTCGCGGAAAATCCTGTCGCCGCGCCATTGCTGCAAGCTCACCTCATCGATCCGGTGCAGCTTGCCGGATTTATCGGTCAATTCGAAAATCCAGTGAATGGCGACGTGATCGCCCTCGACCACGGAAGACATCGCCTTGGAATAGACATGCGTCATGCGCGCCAGAACGCCGCGCTCATGCGCAACCAGCACGTCGCGGCCGACGCGCGGCGGCGCGGCATTTTCCTGCATGCTGGAATCCTCGGTATAGTAGCGCTCGATGGCGCCGGCATGATCGCCGGCTTCGACAACGGCGATGAACTCATCGAGAAGAGCGCGCGACGGCATCGAACCTCCAACGTTTCAAAAATTACGACGGGTCAGATACTCGGATCGGGAAATTCGTCGACCGCCTGCAATTTCGAGCGCCGCCTGGCGAACGACGCCAGCGTGACGACCAGAAGTCCCAACAGCACGGGCGGAAACACCACCATGTTGACCGCCGACCAGCCGTAATTCGCCAGCACCTGACCCGACGAGAACGATCCCACCGCCATCATTCCGAACACCAGGAAGTCGTTGAAGGCCTGCACCTTGTTGCGCTCCTGCGGCCGGTGCGTTTCCAGCACCAGGGCGGAGGCGCCGACGAAGCTGAAATTCCACCCCATCCCGAACACGATCAGGGTAGCCCAGAAATGCATCGCGGTGATGCCGGATAACCCGATCGCTGCGCCCGCGGCTTCCAGCGACAGGCCGAGCGCGACGATGCGAGGCGCGCCAAAGCGCGCGATCAGCGACCCGGTAAAGAAGCTCGGCCCATACATCGCCACGATATGCCACTGAACCGCGAAATTGGAATCGCTGACGCTCAACCCGCACATCTTCATCGCCAGCGGCGCCGAGGTCATGACCAGGTTCATCATCGGATAGGAGATGGCGCCGCACAGCGCAGCCGCAATGAACTTCGGCTGCGGTGCGATCTCGAACAGCGGACGGCCGCCGTGAAGATCCGACGGCGCGGGCTTCGGCGCATCGACGCCCGACAGCACCGCCATCGCCACCAGCGCGACCGCGGCCTGCATCACGAAGCTGAAGGCAAATAAATAGGGCGGCCAGATATCCATCGTCCATTGCACGAGCTGCGGGCCGAGCACGCCGGCGAACACGCCGCCAGCCATCACCCATGCCACCGCCTTCGGACGGAACCCGGCGCTGGCGCCGTCGGCGGCGGCAAAACGGTAGGATTGCGACACCGCGCCATATAGTCCGCCGAGGAACGTCGCGCAGCAAAACAGCGCAAACGAGGCGTGCAGGATGGCGAAGGCCCCGAGCAGGCCGGTCGCCACGCCGCAGCCGGTGCCGATGAAGAAGGCGACGCGGCGGCCATAGGCGCGCGAGATCGCACCGGTCGGCAGGGTGCCGGCGGCAAGCCCCACCACATACATCGACAGCGGCACCGTCGCGAACGAGATATCCGGCGCCAGGGTCGCACCGACGATCGAGCCGGTCGCAAAAATCACCGCGGAATTGGCGCCGGTCAGCGCCTGCGCCGCCGCCAGACGCGCCACATTGGACCGCGCCCGCGCGTCGCCGGAAACCTCGTCCATTGTCGTCACGTCGATCATCGGCACTTCCGCCCGGATGTGGCCAGTTCAGCCGGAGCCACAATCGGTTCTCGATACTATGCGGCGTCCACTCAATCAATCGACGCAAACGGGCGCGCGCCATGCGTTGCGGTCAGGCCGTCTTCAGCCGCTCGAACACCAGAATCAGGTTGTTGGCGGGCAGATCGACGAGTTCCATCAAATTCAGGCCGACGCCCTCGCCGAGTCGCTTGAGATCGTCGATGTCGCGCACGCCCCATTCGGCATCGCTCTCGCGAAGGCTGCTGTCGAACACCGCGTCGCTGACCGCGGTGTGCTTGCCGCCGCGCTTGAACGGCCCATAGAGAAACAGCCGCCCGTCCGCCTGCAGATAACGACCGGCGCCTGCAAACAGACCCTCGGCCACGCGCCAAGGCGCGATGTGGATCACGTTGGCGCAGAACACCGCCAGCAATTTGCCGGGGCCGCTGCCGTCGTGCATCCGGGGACACCACGCCGGATCGGACAAATCGATCCGCAATGGCGGGCGGATGTTCGCCAGCCCTGCATGCGCCCGCCACGCATCGATGCTTTTCAGATGTTGCGCGTTGAGATCGCTCGGCCACCAGGTGATCCCGGGGTGAAGGCGGGCGAATTCGACCACATGCTGTCCGGTGCCGCTGCCGGCCTCGACGACGTCGCCGGATTTTCCGGCCACGAACCGCTGCAATACCGCCGAGATCGCCTGATGGTTGCGGTGAAACGCCGCCGCGTCGAGACGGCCGTCCGGCTCCAGCGGGCTGCCGTCCTTGCCGAATTCCACGACGTATTCAGCCATTCGTCATCTCAAAGCCGGCGTCATGTGATGTCCGCGCAGTAGATTTCCTTGAGCACTCCGAGCACCTGCAATGCGCGCGGATCGGCGACGCGATAATGCAGCGTCTGCGACGTGCGCCGGAATGTCACCATGCCATCGGCGCGCAGCCGGGCCAGATGCTGCGACAGCGCCGACGGGCTCAACTTCACCACGTCGACCAGTTCGCCGGCCGTCATTTCGCCTCGCACCGAAAGAAAACAGAGAATCAGCAATCGCTTCTCATTGCCGAGCAATTTCAAAAGCTGCGCGGCATTGCCGGCCTGCTTCGCGAGTTTTTTCAACGCCGTCGCCTCGGCAACCCCGATGCCGGCCGGAATGCTTCGCGCTGCTTTCGTGATGGTCGCGACGGCTCTCATGGTTTCATGTCCGGATCGAAAATGTTCGCGGGGTTGAACCGCACGTTGCATGCTACAGCATTCCCGGTTGTTTAGCATTGACTAAATTACCGGGTGACGATAGGTCTGACGCAACGATCAACAATGCGGCTTCGAGCCGAAATGCGAGGAAACGTGCGGCCTCCACCCTGGCGCAACATGCCCGTGGTATCCAGGCTCGCGGGCACGCGCAGTCCGCTGCTGGGCCGACGATCGTTTCTCGGGTTGGGCGCGGCGCTCACCGGCAGTTTTGCCCTTGGCGCCACGCGAGGCAATGCCGAACCGGCGCCGTCATCCCCGCCGGCGGATGCGCCGTGGTCGCAATCGATCGGCGCCGGCGTGGTTGACCGGCCCTATGGCAAGCCTGCCGATACCGAGGCCGGCGTTATCCGGCGCAACGTGCCGTGGCTCACCGCCGGGACCGAATCCTCCGTCAGCTTTTCGCCGCTGCAGGATCTGCATGGCAGCATCACGCCGAACGGCCTGTTCTTCGAGCGCCATCATGCCGGACGGCCGGACGTCGATCCGGCGCAGCACCGGCTGATGATCCATGGTCTGGTCGAGCGCCCGCTGGTTCTTTCGATGAAGGACATCATGCGCTTTCCGTCGGTGTCGCGCATCCATTTCATCGAATGCCCCGCCAATGGCGGCATGGAATGGCGCGCGGCGCAGTTGAATTCGCTGCAATTCAATCACGGCATGATCAGTTGCGCGGAGTGGACCGGCGTCAGGCTTTCGACCTTGCTCGAAGAAGTCGGTATCAAGAAAGAGGTGCAGTGGGTGCTGGTGGAAGGCGCCGACGGCGCGCACATGAACCGCAGCCTGCCGCTCGCCAAATGCCTCGACGATTGCCTGGTGGTCTATGCGCAGAACGGCGAGGCGTTGCGGCCGGAACAAGGCTATCCGCTGCGGTTGCTGGTGCCCGGCTGGGAAGGCAATGTCAGCATCAAATGGCTGCGCCGGATCAAGCTTGGCGACCGGCCCTGGTATTCGCGTGAAGAAACCTCGAAATACACCGACCTGATGCCGGACGGCACCTCGCGCGGTTTTACCTGGCTGATCGATGCCAAGTCCGTCATCACCTTCCCCTGCCCCGAAAAGCCGCTCGATGGCGCTGGACTTTACGAGATCAGGGGATTGGCCTGGAGCGGCAATGGCAGGGTCAAGCAGGTCGACGTCTCCGTGGATGGCGGCGTCAACTGGCAAAGCGCGCAATTGCATGAGCCGGTGCTGACGAAAGCGCTGACGAAATTCACGCTGCCGTGGCGCTGGGACGGCCGGCCGGCGCTGCTCGAATCCCGGGTGATCGACCAGACCGGTTATGTTCAGCCGACGATCTCGCAACTGCGACAGCAGCGCGGATCGAACTCGGTCTATCACAACAATTCGATCCAGACCTGGCAGATCAAGCCTGACGGGAGCGTGTTCGATGTTCAACTCGCGTGAACGTTCGCTGCTGCTCTGCCTGAGCCTGCTGGCCGCCGCCGGCACGGCCGCGGACGCTGCCGAGCCCGGCCATTATGGTTACGGCGTCAAAGCCACCCCCGAACAGCTTGCCGGATGGGATATCGACGCGCGCGGCGACGATGGTGTGGGCTTACCTGCCGGCCAGGGCACGGTCCAAAAAGGCTCCGAGGTGTTCGCGGACCAATGCGCGGCCTGTCATGGGACTTTCGGCGAAGGCGAAGGCCGCTTCCCCAAACTCGCGGGCGGCATGGGAACGCTCAGGGACGACCGGCCGGAACCGACGGTGGGCAGCTATTGGCCGTTTGCGCCGACATTATGGGATTACATTAACCGCGCCATGCCGATGCCTGCACCGCACACATTGTCAGCCGACGACGTTTATGCTTTGACCGCCTATATTCTGAACCTGAACGACATCGTTCCAAACGAATTCGTCGCCGACCGGAACAGTCTGCCGAAAGTCAAAATGCCCAATCACGACAGTTTCACCTGGACCGACCCCAGACCGGATACGATGGCCAAGCCGTGCATGAGCGCATGTGCCGATCCTGCCGACATCAAGATCATGTCAACGGCCGAAGGCAGAAATCTCACGCCACGCACGACCGGGCCGCTCGACACCATGCAACCGAAATAGACCTCGCAGGAAACGCGCTTTGACCAATACCCCGATGGCGAGGCCCGTCCTGATCCCGGCGCTTGCGCTGGCATTGCTGGTCGGCGCTGCGTTGCCTTCTGCACCCGCCGCCGCACAATCCGCCGTGGCCGAGGGCCAGGCGCTGGCTTTCGACCGCGGCAAGGGCAACTGCCTGACTTGCCACGAAATCAAGGGCGGCGATCTTCCCGGCACCATCGGGCCGGCCCTGAAGGATATCAAAAGGAAATATCCAAATCGCGACGATCTCGTTGCGATCCTGCACGACGAACCCAAGCGTAATCCGCAAACCGTGATGCCTCCGTTCGGAAGAAATCTTATTTTGACCGACAAGGAGATCAACGCGATCGTGGATTTCCTGCAGACCTTGTAATGGCGAGCGCGCCTCGCGGGAGACTTCGGATGACCATCACTGACAACGGGTTCACGGCCACGCGGCGCCTGGTCTTGCAGGGCGCGGGCCTAGTCATCCTGGTCGGCCTCGGCAACATTCCCCTTGGCGTTGCGCCGGCCCTGGCCGCAGCCAACGACAAATATCCGGAGGATGCGTTCAAGCAAAAGGGCGAAGCCGACGCGATCAAGTCGCTCTATGGCAAGACCGCCGAGCCGTCCGACAAGGTCAAGCTCGATGCGCCGGAGATCGCCGAGAACGGCGCGGTGGTCCCGATCTCGCTGACGACCACGCTGGCCGACGTCACCTCGATCTCGTTCCTGGTAAGCGAAAATCCAAATGCGCTGGCGGCGTCCTACCAAATTCCGCCCGGCACGGTTCCGGCCGTCGCCAATCGCCTCAAGATGGCCAAGACCAGCAACGTGATCGCGATCGTCGAAGCCGGCGGGAAGCTCTACAGCGCGACCCGGGAAGTCAAAGTCACGGTCGGCGGCTGCGGCGGCTGAGCCGGTATCTGTAAGGGAGTATTTCGATGGCATCGACCATTCGCGTGCGCGCCACCTCCAGCGGCGACACCACCGAAGTCCAGGCGCTGATCCAGCACCCGATGGATTCCGGTTTCGTCAAGGACGCCAAAGGCGAAATCATCCCGCCGCACTTCATCCAGCAATTGACCTTCGAACATGACGGCAAGAGCGTGTTCGTCGCCAACTGGGGAACGGCCGTCTCCAAGGATCCCTATGTCAAGTTCAGCTTCAAGGGCGGCAACAAGGGCGACGACCTCAAGATCAGTTGGGTCGACAACAAGGGCGCGAGCGACACCACCACGGCGAAGATCCTGTAATAACCGGATGAGCGGAGAAGTGAACGTGCGATCTGCGATCCATTTTGCCTCGGCCGCTCTCGCGCTGGCAGCGCTGGCATCGGTAGCGGCGCCGCCTGCGCTCGCCGCCGACACTCCAAATCCCGCGGCCGACGCCAGGGCGTTCCAGAAATACTTCATCGATAAATTTCCCAAGCTGAAGCTGGCGGATTTCGTCAACGGTCCCTATTCGCTGAACGAGGACATGCACAAGCAGTGGGAGGAGAAAGAGCAATTTCCGCCTTATGAGTTCTCGCTCGATATGGGCAAGGAGATGTTTTCCAAGCCCTTCAAGAACGGCAAGAGCTATGCCGACTGCTTCCCGAATAAAGGCATCGGCATTCGGCAAGACTATCCGTACTTCGACGACAAGGAGGGCAAGGTCGTCACCCTCGAACTGGCGCTGAACCGCTGCCGCGTGGCCAATGGCGAGGCGCCGTTCTCCTATGTGAAAGACGAAATGGCCGCACTCACCGCCTATATGGCGTTCACCTCGCGCGGCAAGCCGTTCGACATCAAGATTCCCAACGATCCGCGTGCGCTTGAAGCCTACGAGAACGGCAAGCGATATTTCTATACCCGGCGGGGCCAGCTCAATTTCTCCTGCGCCAGCTGCCATGTGCAGAACCCGGGCGAGCGGATTCGCGCCGAAATACTGGCGCCGGCACTCGGGATCTTGAACGCGATGCCGATCTATCGATCCGAATGGGGCGGCATGGGCACGATCAGCCGGCGCTTCACCACCTGCAACGTCCAGACCCGCGGCGTGCCGCTCGATCCCCAATCCGACGAATATCGCGATCTGGAATATTATCTGTCCTATGTCAGCAACGGGCTGCCGATTTCCGGACCGGGCGCGCGGCCATGAGAGACGTCATGAGAAACATCACGAGGATATCCCGCTTGGTGCTGGCGTCGCTACTGCTGATGGCGGCCGCGACATCGGCGATGGCCGCAGCCTCCGAGGCCGATTTCAAAACCGCCTACGCCGCCGCAGAAACCGCCAACAAGGAAGCCGGCGCGCTGCGCGACCAATGGACGGTGACGGCGACGGCGCTGGCCGCCGCGAAAAAGGCAGCCGATGCCGGTGATTTCGACACGGGCGTGTCGCAGTCAAGGGAAGCCGAAGCGCTGGCCAAGGCTTCGATCTTCCAGGCCACCAGCGAAAAAGACGCCTGGAAAGATCGTGCGATACGCTGAACTTCCCCGGACGCGCGGAGACATCGCATGACCATCCGCCGCCGTGATTTTCTCAAGTTCTCCGGTGCTGCCGCGCTCGCAGGCGGACTGCCGCGCCGCGCACGCGGCGCCGACACCACCGGCGTCTACGACCTCGAGCGCTTCGGCAATGCGCGCATCCTGCACATGACGGATACCCATGCGCAGTTGCAGCCGGTTTATTTTCGCGAACCGAGCGTCAATCTCGGGATCGGGGCGATGCAGGGACGGCCGCCGCATCTGGTCGGCCGCGCTTTTCTCGAGCGGTTTGGCATCAGATCCGACAGCGCCGAAGCCTACGCCTTCACCTGTCTCGATTTCGAAAAATCCGCGATTCGATTCGGCAAACTCGGAGGTTTCGCGCATCTGAAAACACTGATCGAGCGCCTGCGCAGCGACGTGGGACTGGAACGTTCGCTGCTGCTCGACGGCGGCGATTTGTGGCAAGGCACCGGACAGGCCAATGCCATGCAGGGCGCCGACATGGTCGAGGCCGCCAATCTGCTTGGCATCGAAGCCATGACCGGCCACTGGGAATTCACCTATGGCGAAGCCGCCTTGCGCGGCAATCTCGAGCGCTTCAAGGGCGAATTTCTGGCGCAGAATGTCTTCCTCACCGAAGAAGCCGCGTTCAACGACGCCAAGGCATTCGATGCCGCCTCCGGACGCGCGTTCAAGCCCGCCACCATCAAGGAAATCGGCGGCCACCGCATAGCGGTGATCGGGCAAGCCTTTCCATACGTGCCGATCGCCCATCCCAAACGTTTTACACCGGACTGGACCTTCGGCATCCGCGACGACGAATTGCAGAAACTGGTCGATGCGATGCGCACCAATGACAAGGTCGATGCAATCGTGCTGCTGTCGCATAACGGCATGGATGTCGACCTCAAGCTTGCCAGCCGCGTCAGCGGCATCGACGTCATTCTCGGTGGCCATACCCATGACGCTATCCCGCAGCCGATTGCCGTGAGCAATGCCGGCGGCGTCACGCTGGTGACCAATGCCGGTTCGAACGGAAAATTCCTCGGCGTGCTCGACCTCGAAATCGCCAAGGGAAAGATTAGCGACGTCCGCTACCGGCTGCTTCCGGTATTCTCGGAATTGCTCAAGCCGGATGCCGCGATGCAGGCGCTGATCGACAGGCTGCGCGGCCCGCAGGCAGCAAACTATGCCGAGAAGATCACGACATCGGACCGGTTGCTCTATCGCCGCGGCAATTTCAGCGGCACCATGGATCAAATGATCTGCGACGCATTGCGCGGCGAACTGGACGCCGAGATCGCGCTATCGCCGGGCTTCCGCTGGGGCACCAGCGTGCTGCCGGGACCGTTGACGATGGAAGACGTGCTGGCGGAAACCGCGATCACCTATCCGGAAACCTACCTCCAGCGCATGACCGGCAGCCAGATCAAGGACATCCTCGAGGACATCTGCGACAATCTTTTCAATCCCGATCCCTATTACCAGCAGGGCGGCGACATGGTTCGGGTCGGCGGCTTCACCTATACCTGCACGCCGGCGCAATCGCTCGGGCACCGGATATCGGAGTTGAAGCTCGACAATGGCCGCGCCATCGAGGCCGGCAAGAGCTACAAGGTGGCCGGCTGGGCCTCGGTCAATGATCTCAAGGGAACGCCGGTGTGGGATGTCTTTGCCCACCATCTCCGTTCCCGAAAAATGCCGGATCGGAACGTCACCGGCGTCACCTTGAAGGGCGTCGACGACAATCCGGGCATCGCAGGACAGGGATGACACATTCTAGGAGGCATCGACGGACGATCATCGGCGCTCTCGGCAATGCGCTGAGAACGGCGCTGATGCTGGCCATGATCCCGTCCGCCAGCTTCGCCCAGCAGGCGCCGCTGCCGGACAAGCCGTTCGCCGAGCACCGCGTCGTGCTGCAGATTTCGGACAATGATCCCAAAAAACAGAGCCTCGTGATCAGCGTCGCTTATAATCTGTTGAAGTTCTACGATCCCGACAAGGTTGCCATCGAACTGGTGGCGTTTGGCCCGGGCATCGATTTACTTCGCACCAACAATGCCAACCGCAAGCGGGTCGAGAGCCTGGTCGCGCAAGGTGTGCGCGTCGATGTCTGCCTCAACACGGTGGATACCGTCGAGCGCGAAACCGGCAAGCGGCCGGACATTATCCCCGCCGCGACGCCGGTTCAGGTCGGTGTCGGGCAAATTCTGTCGCTGACCGAAAATGGGTATACACTGGTGCGGCCATAAGGAGTTTCAGATCATGCGCGGCTTTCTTCGCCTGGCGATCATCGCCTTGCTCTCGATCGGGTTTGGCTCGGCCGGTTTCGCGGCCGACGGCAAACCGCATCGCGTCACCATCCAGATCGACCAGAACGATCCGCAGATCATGAACCTGGTGCTGAACAACGCCACCAACGTGATCGAATATTATCGCGCGAAGAATGAAGACGTGGACCTCGATGTCGTCGCCTATGGTCCGGGCCTCCACATGCTGCGGGCCGATACGTCACCGGTAAAAGACCGTATCAAGCGCCTCAAGGACATGGCGTTTCCCGGCAAAATCCAGTTTTCCGCGTGCAACCACACCAAGCAGGGCATGGAGAAGACCGAAGGTCACGCGATCTCCGTGCTGCCCGAAGCCACCATCGTTCCTTCGGGCGTCGTCCATTTGATGGAGCTGCAGGAACAGGGCTGGAGTTATGTCAAGCCGTAGCCGTGAAGCCTGAAAGACCCGCGATGCGATATCCGGCCGGGATCGCTGCCGTGATGCTGGCGCTGGGTGCCTGGCCTGCGACGGCCAGCGACGACGCCATCGTGGTCTACAAATCGCTGTCGCCGGAAGTGGCACTGGAGGCGGCGCAGGCCGCGCTGAAGCAATGCCGCGACAACGGATTCCAGGTCGCGGTTGCGGTGGTGGATCGTTTCGGCCAGCCGCAGGTGATGTTGCGGGATCGCTTTG
Organism: Bradyrhizobium sp.; assembly: GCF_004799405.1. Taxonomy (GTDB): domain Bacteria; phylum Pseudomonadota; class Alphaproteobacteria; order Rhizobiales; family Xanthobacteraceae; genus Bradyrhizobium. The sequence continues at coordinate 46,429 of NZ_SSMW01000080.1, read as the reverse complement.
CCGGCCTGCCCGCCGCCGAAACCGCAACCAGCAAGGCCTATACGGCCTTAAGTTTTCGCGCCACCACCAGCGACCTCGAGAAGTCGGTCAGGTCGGGACAGATGTCCTCCGGCCTTGCCCAATTGCCGCACATCGCCATGCTGGCCGGCGGCCTCTTGATCGAAGCCGGCGGCACGCTGCTCGGTGGCATCGGCGTATCCGGCGCGCCCGGCGGCGACAAGGACGAAGCCTGCGCCAGGGCCGGACTCGACGCCATCCGGGACAAGATCGATTTCTGAAAAAACGCGGTGAGGCTTTCGAAAATCAGCTATTGTCCGCCCAGCAACAGACGCGACCGATCATGATCTTCCGCCAGCTATTCGACAGCGTTTCTGGAACCTACAGCTATCTGCTGGCCAGCCGCGCCGGCGGCGAAGCGCTGATCCTCGATCCGGTGCTGGAGAAGGTCGATCGCTACTGTCAGCTGCTGCGCGAGCTCGACCTCAGGCTAGTCAAGGCCGTCGATACCCACCTGCACGCCGATCATGTCACCGGACTCGGCGAACTGCGCGACCGCACCCATTGCGTCACCATCATGGGCGAGCAGAGCAAGGCCGACGTGGTGGCGATGCGGGTCGCCGATGGCGACAAGGTGATGATCGAAGGCCTCAGCCTCGACGTGATGTACACGCCGGGCCATACCGACGACTCCTACAGCTATCTAATGGGCGATCGTGTCTTCACCGGTGATACGTTGCTGATCCGCGGCACCGGCCGCACCGATTTCCAGAATGGCAGCGCCCGGGCGCAATACGAATCCATCTTCGGCCGGCTGCTGAAATTACCCGATGAGACCATGGTCTTTCCGGCCCACGACTACAAAGGCGATACCGTCTCCACCATCGGCGAAGAGAAACGATACAATCCGCGGCTGCAGGTGCGCTCGATGGATGAATATGTCGAGCTGATGAACAATCTGAAGCTGCCGAATCCAAAAATGATGGATGTGGCGGTACCTGCCAATATGCATGTCGGCCTGCATCAGGACGACCTGGCCAAACAAGGCCTTGCGCTCAACGCCCGCGAGGCGATCGAAAGCCTCGGGCGGCCCGACATCCTGCTGGTCGATCTGCGTGAAAACAGCGAACGCGCCAAGCACGGCACGCTGCCGGGCGCGCTGCACGCGCCCTACCCCGCGATCGGCGAAAACCTGCAACCGGGCGGCATGTTGCGCGAAGTGGCCGCCGCAACCGGACGCCGCGTCGTGTTCTTCTGTGCGTTCGGCGAACGCTCCGCCATGGCGGTCGCCGCCGCCAGGGAGGCCGGATTGACCAACACCGCGCACATCGCCGGCGGCATCGACGCATGGAAGAAGGCCGGCGGACCGGTGCAGACGGGGTGAGCAAGCCTCGTCGTCTGCTGTCATTGCGAGGAGCGTAAGCGACGAAGCAATCCAACCTTGTTTTGCCGCTTCGTGGATAGCTTCGCTTCGCTCGCAATGACGATTAAAACTTCCTATCGCTCCACCCGCTTCAACTCCCTGACCAGCACATCCAGCGCGTCGGCCAGCATCACGCCGCCGCACACCGTCAGCCGGTCCGGGATGACGATGCGCCTGGCCGGCGGATAAAAACGCTGCAGCGCCGGATGCAGCAGAAAGGCGCTGCCGTCGTCTTCCGCGCGGTCGCCGGCCTGCGACACCAGAATGAAATCCGGTTTCAGGCTCACGATCGCTTCGAGCGAGGCGTAGCCGTCGAAGGTAATGCCGAGATCGCCGGCGGCGTTGAACAAACCGGCCTCGGTCAACAGCGAGCTGACCAGGCTGTCGCTGCCCGACACCCAGCCGCGCCGGGACAGCGGCAGCACTGAATAGCGTCTGTTCGCCACGGCCTGCCGCGCATGCGCCATCGCGTCGTCAAGCCGGGCGATTTCCGCCGCCGCGCGGTCGGGATGCCCGACGATGTCGCCCATCCGGCGAATCTGCTCCTTTACCTCGTCTAGGTTCCGCGGCACGGCGAATTCGACGAGATCAAGCCCGTTCTCTTTCAGAAGCTCTCGCGTCGAGCGCTTGTCGAACAGGCTGGCGACCACGACATCGGGCCTGAGCACCAATACGTCTTCCGCACCGCCCGACAGAGTCCGATATCGACGCGCATCGTCTGCCGCCCAGGATTGAAAGCTGTCGCGCGCGTAGCGGCTGAGGCCGAGGATTTGTGCGGGATCGGCAAGTGTAAGCAGCAGTTGATCGGTGCAGACATTCATCGACGCGATGCGCGGCAGACCCGCCGCGCGCGCCGGCATGGATGGCCCGAGCATCGCCACGGCCGCGACGGCCAACGACCGGAATAAAGCTCCTGACTGCCTGCTCATCGGATCATCAAATTTCCGCCCAGGGCACGATCACGGCCTCGCGCTGATATTCGGCACGATAGGCGCTGATCCGGAACACCTGGCCCATGACCTGTTCCGACAGCGCCTCGGCGGGAGCGCCTTGCGAAACCAGGCGTCCATCCGACAACACCAGCACCGTATCGGCAAAACGCGCGGCGAGCCCGAGATCGTGCGTCACAACGATGACCAGAACGCCTTGGTCGGCGACCAGGCGCAGGGTTTTCATGACGTCGATCTGGTGACGCGGATCGAGCGACGATGTCGGCTCGTCCGCCAGGATCACCGGCGCTTCTACCGCCAGCACACGCGCCAGCGCGACACGGCTGCGCTCGCCGCCGGACAATTCCGTGACGCGGCGTTCGCCGAACTCCATGACATCGGTGGCCTGCATCGCCCGCAGCACGGCTTCGGCATCTCGTGCCGTCAACCGCGCCGGGTCGGTTGCCCCGTGCGGATAACGGCCGAGCGCCACGATATCCCGCGCTGGCAGCGGCCAGTGCACGATATGACCCTGCGGCAGATAGGCAAACCGTCGCGCGCGTTCGCGCAAAGCGAGCGACGAGAGCACGTCGCCACCGACATGAATCACGCCATCGGACGGCACCAGTCCGGCCAGCGCGCGCAATAGCGTGGTCTTGCCGGCGCCGTTCGGTCCGACCAACGCGACCAGGTGCCCCGGCGACAGCGCAAGCGAGATATCGTTCAGCACCAAACGGCCGGTGAGCTTTACGTTGAGGCCTCGCGCGGTGAGAAAGGCCGACGCGGTCATGCGACGCCTCCACCGAGGGCACGACGCTCGCGCATGATCAGATAGAGGAAGAACGGCACGCCGATGATCGAGGTCAGCACCCCGACCTTGATGTCGCTGGTCGACGGAATGATGCGCACGGCGATATCGGCCGCCAGCAACAGCGCAGCACCCGTGAGCGCGCTGGGAATTAGCAACCGCGACGGATCGTGGCCGATCAGCGGCCGTACCAGATGCGGCGCGACCAGACCGATGAAACCGATGGTGCCGGATACCGCGACCCCGCCGCCGACCCCGAGCGCGACCCCGAGGATCACCAGCAGCCGCAACCGGCCGACATCGACGCCAAGGCTTTGCGCGGTCTCCTCACCGAGGCTGAGCGCGCGAAAGGCGTTGCGCTGGCTCCACAGAATGATCGCGCCCGCCACGATGAACGGCAGCGCCAACGTGACGTGGCGAAAACTGCGGTCCTCCAGCGAGCCGAGCAGCCAAAACGCGATTTCGAGCACCACGAATGGGTTGCCGGACAGGTTCATCACCAGCGCGGTCGCAGCCCCCGCCAGGCTCGAGATCGCCAGGCCCGCCAAAATCAGAATAAGCAATCCGGCATTGCGGCCCGCAACCGCCAGCAGCGCGAATACCGAGACGAAAGCCATGGCAATCGCCGCGACCGGCAACGCCCACGACCGCACATCGGCAAGACCAAGCGCGATCACCAGCACCGCGCCGAAGGCGGCCGACTGCGGCGCGCCGAACAGCGAAGGCGACGCCAGCGGATTGCGCAGCAGCCCCTGCAACGCCGCGCCGGAAAGACCGAGAATGGCGCCGATCGCGAATCCCAGGATCGCACGGGGCAACCGGATCTCGCGCACGATCACCTGCTGCACGTCGCTGCCGCCGCCGAACAGCGCATCGATCACGGTCAGCGGCGATAGCCGTACCGGTCCGATCCCGAGCGAGGCCAGCACCAAAAGCCCGACGAGGATCGAGAGCGCCGCCATCACGCTTACACGTCGGCGGGCGTCAATGCCGGTCGTCGCCATGACGCTCTGAATGCTCATCAATTGTCCTCAAGCGGCCACGTGCTGATACCTGATTTCAGCCGGACAACAGAGCTAATGCGGCAAAAAAGACGCACCCGTCCAGTCAAGATTGCGAGCCGGGAGTGACGGGATTGACTCTGATCTGGACAAAATTCTAGCATAATTCCCGACGGTTCCCTCACTTGGGGATCAAAAGGGAATGCGGTGCGGGGATTTCCCCAATGCCGCGGCTGCCCCCGCAACTGTAAGCGGTGAATCTTTCGTCATATGCCACTGGGAATCTCGGTCCTGGGAAGGCGGCGAAAGGTAACGACCCGCAAGCCAGGAGACCTGCCGTCAGCCGTGGTCACACGCGAAGATGTCGGTCGGGGAGTACAGACATTAGCTTCACCGGTGGTGCCCAGAGCACGATGGTGAGACTTGGTTCGCTGTGACGTGCCACTGACGTCATGCCGAGGCCCCAACCATGTCTTCCCTTATCACCGCACAGCGGCGCCACGCCTGTCTGTTTGCGTTTTTTGTGCCTGTTATTTTCCTGAGCGTTTCCGCCGCCAGGGCGCAGGACGCGCCACCTCCGACATCGTTGCCGCCGGTCGTGGTCAGCGCGCCGGTAGACGAGACCCGAACCCGTGCCAAACCGACAACCGATCAAGAGACGGGCTCGCGCCGCGCGGTGCCGGCCGCCTCGACCAGCAACACCCCCAACTCCGCGCCGACAAATGCCGCGCCAACAAACGCCACACCGCCCGTCCGGCAATTCAGCGGCATCGTCGGCGCATCGGCGACGGTCATCACCGCCGAAGATATTGCGCGCTCGCCGGCCCAGACCTTGCCGGAGATCATCGCGCAGGTCCCGGGCGTGCAGCTTCAGAGCTTGTATGGAGGCGTGGGCGGCGCAGGCACCTCGGTTGACCTGCGGGGATTTGGGGCATTCGCGACCGCCAATACGCTGCTTCTGATCAACGGCCGCCGGGTGAATGACATCGATCTGCAGGGCGTGGACTTTTCGACCATTCCGCGCGATTCGATCGAGCGCATCGAAATAACGCGGGGCAATAGCGGCGCGGTGCTGTATGGCGACAATGCCGTCGGCGGCGTCATCAATATCATTACAAAGACCGGCGTCAGCGGTCCGCCGGTGTCAGGACGCGTCGAAGGCGGTGTCGGGTCGTTCGGCCAGGTCCTGGGTGCGGTTTCGGTCACGACAAATTCGGGCCCATGGTCGACGTCCTTCTTCGGAAACGGCATCAGCTCCGACGGATATCGAGCCAATAACGCTCTCAAGCAGGAAAATGGCGTCGGCGAAATCCGCTACACTACGCCGGACTTCACCGCGTTCTTCAACGTATCCGGAGACAATCAGCACCTCGGACTCCCCGGCGGCCGTTACAACGTCGCGCCATCCTTCTTTCCGGACGCTGGCTCCAACGAACTTGTCAACGACCGAACCGGTACTAGCACGCCCTTCAACTACGCCAACCAGCAGGGCGCCAATGCCACAGCCGGCTTCACCAAGACGCTGTGGAATGGCGCCGACCTCATCGTCGATGGCGGTGTGCGCGACAAGATGCAACAGGCGGAATTCTTCTCGGGCGCGACGCCCTTTAGTTACGTCGATACTACCTTGGTAACCTGGTCGCTCACTCCCAGAATGAGCATCAAGAACCTGGCGTTCGGATTACCCTCCGCGATCTTGACCGGCTTCGACTTTTACGATGCGACCTATCATTCGAATCGGTCCGAATTCCAGGGCGCAGCACCGCTCGACGTTTATAACGGCACTCAAAAGACCTTTGCCGCCTATTGGCAACAGACCATTGGAATCCTTCCGACCACCGATTTCTCCTATGGCGCGCGACTTCAGCAAACCAGCGCAACGGCGCGAGACACGCTCAACCCGAGCGCGCCGGGATATTCTGGCGAGTCGCAGATTGCGCCGCTGGATACCACTGGAACAAACCACGCTCTGCACGTCGGCATCGAACATCGCTTCAACGAGGTTTTTTCCGTGTTCGGCCGCGCCGCCAGCGCATTCCGCGTGCCCAACATCGACGAAAGAATTGGCGCTTCAGTCACTTTCTTTCCCCCGGTGCCGCCTACTTTCAACCTGAAGACACAGACGTCAGACGACGTCGAAGCAGGATTTCGCATCAAGGCCGGCAGGTTCGAGATGCAGTCGAGCATCTACGACATGAATCTGAAGAACGAGATTCATTTCGATCCGGTGAACTTCATCGACTACAACCTGGATCCCACCCGCCGCTACGGCTCCGAAACCAGTGCGACCTACCGCGCCAGTGATACCCTGCTGTTCCGGGGCGGCTTTGCTTACACCCGCGCGGTGTACCGGGAAGGTCCGTTTGTAGGTAACGACGTTCCGCTGGTGTCGCGCTATACGGCCAGCGCCGGCGTCAGTTGGAACGCCTGGCAAAAATATCTCGTGGTCGATGCCACCGTGCGCTACTGGAGCCGCCGCCGCATGGATAACGATCAGTCCAACGATCAGCCGCTGATTCCGGCCAACGCCACCGTCGATTTCAAGCTGAGCGGAGCCTATGACCGGTACTTCTGGTCGCTGAGCATAAACAACGTATTCAATGTGCTGTATTACGACTACGCCGTCGCAAGCGCGTTCACGCCCGGCGTCTTCAGTGCCTATCCGCTTCCGGGCCGCACGTACATGCTCAAGGCCGGCGCGACATTCTGACCGGTAGAGCCTGTTCAGGCCTGCGCGAAAGGTTTTGACCCGGTCGCAGGGGCATTACCCTTCACCATGAAGACCGATTCAGGCCGAAAAGGGCGCTTTTCCGTTCGATTCCGCCCAAAGATGCCCCTTTGGCGGCCCAATGCATGGTAAGATTACAGCGCGGCTCGCCGCACCTTAATGTGCATCCCCGCGAATTTTGAGGCACTCGATGAATGACGAACCGAAAAGCGCCGCCGAACTGAAAGAAATCCGGCTGAACCGAAAGCTTGCCCAGGATGCCGAAGGCATCAAGGCGATGGCGGATATTGCGGCGGCAGACATCGCGATCCGAAAACGGACAGCGAATCTGCGGGCGATCCGGTTGGCGAAAGAAGCCGCCGACCGCGACAAGCCACCGGAACCCAAAGCCAAGGCCAAGCCCAAGAAAAAGAAATCGATTTAAATGACACAGGAAGATCGCAACCGCGCCGACGCGCGTTTCAACAAAGCGGCACGCGCGGCCAACGACGCCAAAACCGGCAGGAGCGAGCGCGACGCCGCGCTGAAAGCCGTTACCGACAACATGGCGAAGCTGAAGGCGTTGCGGCTTGCCCGCGAGGCGGCCCAGCCTACGCCGGTCGCAACGGTCAAGAAGCCGCGCGCCAAATCAAAAAAATCGGGCGAAAAAGGCCCAGCCTTGGCGGATTGGCTGGCAGGCCAGCAAAGCGGCGGCCGGCGGACCTGAACCGGTATTATACCGGCGCGGGCAACTCGATCATCGAGCGCGTCTTGGTCGCAGCGTCGTAAACCTGCACCTGAAGCATCTGATACTGGTTCTTCAACGCCATGCCCGCCTCTTCGGCGGCTTCGAGCGTGTCATGGTGCGACTTAAAGTGACCGTCGACCACCAGCGAGTAGCCGTCGGTTGGCGCTTTATCGGCGCGAATGATTTTGCGCGGCTGCTGTTCTTCTGTCTCGATCTTCGGCTTTTTCATCATGGGCTCCCGGTTGGCCTCCCTTTACACCGATCGCCGGAAAAAGGCAGGAAAGATTGTCCAGTAACGGCTAATATGCGCTCAAAGCATCCGATCAAGGGCAACAAAGTGGGCGGAACCGGCAAAAAGGGTGACAATCCCAAACCGGACGGCGGCAAATCAAGGAAGCCGGCGCCGCGACCGAGCGAGGACGACGAGATCGAGGATTGCGACATCGCGACGCCGAAACGCGATCGCAGCGACGACGACGACCAACCGCTATAGATTTCCCCGCTCGATGATCGCAATGCTTCTGATATCGAGCAGATGCGCGCCAAAACCGTTTTTCGCCAGCGTCGCCGCCAGCTTCGGGACCGCCAATAGCGATATCGCGGTCGCCGCGAGCGGCACGGCGCTGAGCCAGTCCAGCCGCACCGGCGTCAACTCCTCGCTGCTGCCGGCATAGGGCCCGCTGCCTCTCAGGAGGCGCCAGCACTCGACGATGATGTCGCGCCGTGTGCCGCCGCGCGACGCGCATCCGAGCAGCACCTGCATCGCGAGATGGGTCCGCACGCCCTCGCGGCCAGGCGGCGCTCCTTGCGGCGTTTGGCCCAGCGAGATTTCAAGCAACAGCCCGACCAGATCGACGCCGGCAAGATAGGCGCTCATCGGTTCAACCAGCCGCGGATTGCAGTCGATCAGGCGCGGTGTGGCGTCATCATCGGACAGGATGTAGTCGACCGACAAGGCACCGTGCCAGCCGAGCCGTTGTCCGATCCTCGCGAGGTGCGCGCGCACCACCGGCCGCGTCACGCTTTGCTTGATCGCCTCGCCGCCGCCCGCGCCGGCGGCGATTTGCCGGTAGGCATGAAACCCCTTTAGTTCGCCGCGGCAAAACACGGCTTGCGCTTTCTCGGTCGCGCCTGCGACGAACTCCTGCACCAGCACCTCGCCGTCGAACGCACTGATCGCATCGAGTTCGCGCATCGCCTCGGTCAATTCATCGCCGGTGCATACGCGCCAGACGCCGCGGCTGGCGGTGCCGATGGAGGTCTTGACCATGCAGGGAAAGCGGGCGGCGGCGCGCAGTTCGCCGGCGGATTTCACGATTGCCGTCGCCGGCTGCGGCAATCCCAGTTCATCGAGCAGTCGGCTGAATCCGGCCTTGCTGTGCACGGTGCGATAGTTCTCGAACTCCGGCAGCGCGAGCCCAACGCGACCCTCCAGCCGTTGCCGCACCCGCGCGAACAGAAATCCCTGTTCGTGGATCGGCAGCAACACATCGAAATGCCGCGCCGCCAGCAGCGTCTCGACGAAGCGGAGGAACCCGGCTGGATCGTCCCGCAATGCCGGACAAATGTGAAATTTTTCGACAAATCGCGAGAATCTGGCGAGGCCATACCGGCTGGGATCGCAGACTTCCACCCTATGGCCCGACAAACCCAGGATTGTGATCGCCTCCCGCGCCGAGGTCGAGGAGCCCTCGGAAACAAGCACCCGGAGCGGTTGTTGGGCATAAGCTGAACTGGCCATGCCGGACATCATTCCCGGCGGATACGGCTTTGTCTTGCGAATTCAACGGCGCCTCTGCCGGTTCCGGCGGCTCTCGCGAGGGCTGCCATGCAGCCACATTCATGGACAAATAACCGGCACAACCGATATTAAGCGTCAGGCCTCGCCGGGCCGTTACGTTCAAACGGGGTATGAATCCGAGATGGTCGACGTTCTGGCCGCACCGCCGCAAGCAAAGAGCCAGACAAGGGCCGATTCATCGCTGCGCACGCTGGCCGCGATTTCGACGGCCCATTGGGTCAGCCATTTCCACATCTTCGTGCTGCCGATGCTGTTCCCCTTTCTGAAACAGCAACTCGGCGTCGGCTACATCGAACTGGGCTTTGCGCTGACCATATATGCGGTCGTCTCCGGCGTGACCCAGGCGCCGATGGGCTATCTTGCCGACCGTATCGGCGCCCGCAAAATCCTGCTGATGGGCCTCACTCTGGGCGGCCTGGCGCTGATCATGCTCGGCCTGCATCTGAGCTATTCATGGCTGATCGCGAGCGCCGTGCTGCTGGGGCTCGCCAACAGCGTCTATCATCCGGCGGACTATGCGATCCTGTCGGCCCACATGGATGAGGCGCGGATGGGCCGCGCGTTTTCGATCCACACTTTCGCGGGCTTCCTCGGCGGCGCGGTCGCACCCGCCATCGTGGCCGCACTTGTTGCAACGGTCGGAGGCCTTGGCGCCCTGATCGTGGCCGGCGCGGTGGGACCGCTGGTGGCCCTGTTGCTCGTTATCGTCGGTATTCCCGATGCGAGCGCCGCCGACCGCAACGCCGGCGGCGCGCCGCTACCACAGCCCAGCATCGTCACGCCGACCATCATGGTGCTGACGCTGTTCTTCATGCTGCTCAGCCTGTCCAATGCCGGGATCGGTAATTTCGGCGTGGTCGCGCTGATGAGCGGCTATAGCGTATCGTTCTCGTTAGCCAATATCGCCCTGACGGCGTTCCTTGGCCTTAGCGCGATCGGCGTGCTCGCCGGCGGCTTTCTCGCCGACCGCACCCAGCGCCATGGACAGGTCGCCGCCGTCTGTTTTGCGATCAATGCCGCCATCGTGTTCGTCATAGCGACGGTCATGCTGCCCTCACTGCTGTTGACGATGGCAATGGGATTGGCCGGATTCCTCGGCGGCGTGATCGCCCCCTCGCGCGACATGCTGGTGCGCAACGCGGCACCCCCGGGAGCGGCGGGGCGGGCCTTCGGCATCGTCTCCACCGGCTTCAACCTCGGCGGCATTGTCAGTCCGCTGTTGTTTGGCTGGATCATGGACCAGAATTTGCCGCACTGGGTATTCGGCGCCTCGGTCATCTTCATGATCCTTACCGTGCTGCTGTCGCTCGCCACCGACCGCAGCCCGCAAGTCAGTTCCCGAACGCCCGACAAGGCCGATGCATCCCTGAGCATCATCGGCGGCGGTTGACAGCGCGGTGCCAGAACCCATGATGCGGCAGCAAAACCAGCATCGGGAAGAGACGCCATGACCGGCAAACCAGATCTCGTGATCCGCGGCGGCAACATCGCCGATGGACTTGGCGGCGAACTGTTCGAGGCCGACGTGGCCATTTCCGGCGGCCGCATTGTCGAGGTCGGCCGCGTCGCGGGCCCGGGCAAGGAGGAGATCGACGCCCGCGGCAAACTGGTGACGCCGGGCTTTGTCGACATCCACACCCACTATGACGGCCAGGTCACCTGGAGCCAGGACATCACGCCCTCGTCGCAGAATGGCGTCACCACCGCCATCATGGGCAATTGCGGCGTCGGTTTTGCGCCCTGCCGTCCTTCCGATCATGTCCGGCTGATCCAGTTGATGGAAGGCGTCGAGGATATTCCCGAACCGGTGCTGAGCGCGGGAATCCCCTGGGCCTGGGAAAGCTTCCCGGACTACATGAACTGGCTGTCGCAACGTTCCTTCGACGTCGATATCGGCGCGCAATTGCCGCACGCCGCGTTGCGCGTCTATGTGATGGGCGAACGCGGCGCCAACCGCGATCCATCGACCCCCGAAGACAACAAGGCGATGGCTGCGCTGGCGGGCGATGCGGTTCGCGCCGGCGCGCTTGGTTTTTCGACCTCGCGCACCCTCAACCACCGCACTTCCACCGGCGACTTCACCCCGACCCTGAAAGCCGGCGAGGATGAACTGACCGCGATCGCCGGCGCGATGCATGGCGTCGGCCGCAGCGTGCTGCAATTCGTGCTCGATCTGTCGACCATCAACGAAGACCTGCCGATGATGCTGCGTGTGGCCGAGAACACCAAAATCCCGGTTTCGTTCTCGATCACGCAGAATGACAAGGCGCCGCAGCGCTGGCGTCAGACGCTGGACATCATCCGGGATGCCTCAGCGAAGGGCCTGTCGATCACGGCCCAGATCGCCGCGCGCCCGGTCGGCCTGATGCTCGGCCTCGAATTGTCGCGCAACCCGTTCCAGACCCATCCGAGCTACAAGGCGATTGCCCATCTGCCTCTGGCGGAGCGCCTGAAGCGGCTGCATCAACCGGAAGTGCGCGCAGCCATCCTGAGCGAACATGCGACGGCGACCGACGATCCGCTGTTCTTCCGGCCGAACTACGACAAGATGTATCTGCTCGGCAATCCGCCCGACTACGAACAGCCGACGGAAAATGCCCTGGGCGCGCAGGCGCGCCGCCAGGGCAGGCAGCCGGAAGCGCTGGCCTATGACGCGATGCTCACGGACGAGGGCCGCGGCATGCTCTATGTGCCCTTCCTCAATTATGCCGACGGCAATCTCGATGCGACCCGCGAGATGCTGCGCGATCCGAATTCGGTGCCGGGGTTGAGCGACGGCGGCGCCCACTGCGGCATCATCTGCGACGCCAGTTTCCCGACCTATCTGCTGACGCACTGGACCCGCGACCGCACCCGCGGCGAAAAACTGTCGATCCCGTTTGTGGTGGCTGCGCAGTCGCGCAAGACCGCGCTCTCGGTCGGACTCAGCGATCGCGGCGTGATCGCGCCGGGCTACAAGGCCGATGTCAACGTCATCGACTATGACAGGCTGCATATGCATCCGCCGAAAGTTCACTACGATCTTCCGGTCGGCGGCCGCCGCCTGCTGCAGCAGATCGATGGCTACGACGCCACCATCGTCTCCGGCGTGGTAACCCAACGCAATGGCAATGCGAACGGCGCACACCCCGGCCGGCTGCTGCGCGGCGCGCAGAGCCTGCAGTAAGTCTCTGATCTCTGAAAGCGTTCGTTCGCTGCTTCAACGGAAACGGCGCTCCCTCTCCCCTTGTGGGAGAGGGTTGGGGTGAGGGTTACGGTCTATCGATAGTCCGTTACCCCTCACCCGAATTGCTCCGCAATTCGACCTCTCCCACAAGGGGAGAGGTGAACTCACGCGAACTTCGGTTGCGGGGCCTGGGCCATCAGGCGCGCGCGCTCGGTGTTGGGCCAGAGCAGCAGCAAGCCGAGCAGTCCCGAGGTGATCATAATAGAGGCGTTGATGGTGAAGCCGGTAAGATAGCCGTCCACCGGCGTTGCCGCGCCCTGGATCACCTTGCCCATGACGAACGGGGCCAGCACACCGGCAAGGGTATAGAGCGCGCCGTAGATCGAGATCACGGCGCCGCGCTGCGACACCGGCGTGAATTCTCCGAGCATCGGCGGGCACACCACATAGATCGCTCCGCAAAGTCCCGATCCTGCGACCAGCAGCGCGATGCGCATGCCCGAGCTATCGACATGCGCAAGCGCGAGCAGAATCATTCCTCCGACGATCAACGGGACGGAGCCGAGCACGCCGCGCGCGCCGCGGGTCGTAATGCCGCGCGCCATCAGCACCTGCGAAATCCACCCGGTGAGGAGCACGATGACGGCGCCGAACACCCAGGGCAGGATCGAAATCCAGCCGGCGTCGGTTTGCGAGAAGCCCAGACCCTCCACGATGAAGGGCGTGAACCAGGTAAGACCGAGCGACAGCGCCCAATAGGCGCCGAAGGTCGCGGCGCAGCAGCCGATAAAGGTCCGCGAGGTCAGGAGCTGGAAATAGGGAACGCGGGGGTCGGCCGCCGCCATGGCGACGGTCTGCACCAGCGGCCCTTCCTTGCCCATGATCAGCCACGCCACGGCCCACATCAGGCCGACGATGCCGAGCGCGCCGAACGCGTAGTGCCAACTATGATGGACAATCAGCCAGTTCAGCGCCGGCACCGCCAGGATCACGCCGAACGCCGAACCCTGCGACAGAATGGCTGTGGGCAGAGTCCGCTTCTCGTCCGGGAACCATTTGTAGACCGCGTGCGCCGCCACCGAAAAGGCCGGTCCCTCGCCAGCGCCGAGGATGACGCGGCAGACCAGCAGCGTGCTGAATCCGATCGTGCCCACCATCGGAAACTGCGCCAGCGCCCAGACCAGCGCCAAAGCGAGCAGCACCCAGCGCGTGGCGATGCGATTGACGATGAAGCCGACGATGATGGCCGAGATCGAGAACAGGAAGAAGAACGAGGAGCCAAGCAGGCCGAATTGCTCGGGTTGCAGTTGCAGTTCGGTTTTGATCGGCACGCCGGCGAGGCCGACCACGATCTTGTCCGCAAAATTGACCAGCATGAACAGAAACAGCAGAAACGTGATTTTCCAGGCACCTTTTGGCGTCGGCTGCGAGGTCATGGTCACTCCCCAATGATCGTTTTACGGCCCTGTTGATCGGCTTGACCGATGCTAGCCACGGGGTCTCGGGCAATGCAACTGGACATTTTGACCGGACCGGGTGCGCTGCAACTCAAGAGCCGCCCGGATACGCCCCTGCAACCCATCACGATCGCGTCGCCGACGCGATTGAGACCGTGATCTCTCACCGCGGCCTTGCTATGTTGAACGGCAATCCACGGGGTTTTCAGATATGACCATATCCATTCATCGCCGCGCGCATGTCATCAGCGTGCTTGCTTCGCTTTCGATATTGGCGGGATTGAACGCGGTTTCGGCGGCCGCGCAAGACGCCAAGGCACCGGACTATGAAGCCATCGTCGCCGCGCCGGACCGGAGCGAGACCGACCGGCAAACCGATCAGCGGCGCCAGCCCGCCAAGATGCTTGCATTCACCGGCGTCAAGACCGGGATGAAGGTGCTCGATATGGACGCCAACGCCGGTTACAGCACCGAACTTCTGGCGCGCGCGGTCGGACCGGCCGGTGTCGTCTATGCGCAGGACTCGGCCGCCGTCATCGAGCGATTCGTCAAGGACAAGTTCGATATTCGCGCGCAGAAGCCGGCGATGAAGAACGTCGTGCATGTGGTCAGGAATTTCGACGATCCGATCCCGCCGGATGTCAACGGGCTCGACCTGGTCACGTTCTTCTTTGCCTATCATGACGTGAGCTACATGCCGGTCGACCGTGCCGAGATGAACAAAAAGATGTTCGCCGCCTTGAAGCCCGGCGGCTTTCTGGTTATCGCCGACCATTCGGCGCGTCCCGGCGACGGCACCGATGTGGCGAAGACATTTCACCGCATCGAGGAAACCACGCTGCGCCAGGAGATCGAGGCCGCCGGTTTCAAGCTGGCAAGCGAGGGGGATTTCCTGCGTCATCCCGAAGATCCGCGGGACGCAACGGTGTTCCATGCGCAGATCCCGGTCGACGAGTTCGTGTTGAAGTATCAGAAGCCGTTGTGAGAGTTCGCGCCCGCCTGGCATGACACCCGGCAACGCAACCGTGCTGAGCGTTCGCAACCTGGCCAAGACCTATCGCTCGGCCGGAGAGCAGATCGCGGTGTTGCGCGGGGTCGATCTGAGCATCGCGGCCGGCGAGCGCGTGGCGCTGACCGGTGAATCCGGCAGCGGCAAGAGTACGCTGCTGCATCTGATTGCCGGACTGGATCGAGCCGACAGCGGCGAGATCCGGCTGGCCGATACGCTATTGTCCGATCTCGCCGATGCCGGGCGGGCGGCATTGCGGCGCGATCGGCTCGGCCTGGTATTCCAGCAGTTCAACCTGATCCCGAGCCTGGATGTCAGGGACAACCTGGCATTTCAGTCTCGCATTGCCGGCCGTCATGATGCTGGCTGGCATGCCGAGCTGGTGGAGCGGCTGGGGCTCGGCGATTTGCTGGGACGCTATCCCGAGCAACTGTCCGGCGGCCAGCAGCAGAAGGTCGCGATCGGCCGCGCTCTCGCCGTGAAGCCGCTGCTGCTGCTCGCCGACGAGCCCACCGGCAATCTCGATGAGGCCACCGCCGACGCGGTGCTCGCGCTTACGCGCGATCTGGTCGCTAGAACCGGCTGCGGCTTCCTGATGGTCACCCACAGCACGCGGCTCGCCGCCACGCTCGACCGCCAGCTGCATCTCAGCGCGGGGGTGATCGCATGAGCCGGACTTTGTGGATTCTCGCGGTGCTCTTGAGTCATTGGCGGCGGCATCCGATGCAGCTTGCGACGTTGCTGATCGGGTTGATTTCCGCGACCGCGCTGTGGAGCGGCGTGCAGGCGTTGAACCAGCAGGCGCGGGACAGCTACGACCGCGCGGCCGCCACTTTCGGCGGCGCGCGAACGGCCATGCTGGTCGCGCGCGACGGCACGACCTTCCCGCAGCAACTCTTTGTCGACTTTCGCCGCGCCGGATGGCCGGTATCGCCGGTACTCGAGGGCCGCGTTCAGATCGGCGGACGGTCCTTCCGGCTGCTCGGAATCGAGCCGGTCACATTGCCCGCGGAAGTCGGCAATGCACCGGCGATCGGACGCGCCGGCTTGCAATCCTTCATGACACCGCCCGGTGAAACGCTGGTGGCGCCCGAGATGCTTTCCGATCTCGATCTGCCGCAAGGCGCGAGGCCGGCGGCGACCAGCAGCATGGTGTTGCCGCCGCTTCGCGTTCAGCCGCAACTGGTGCCGGGCGTGCTGGTGGTCGACATCGGCATCGCGCAGCGGCTGCTCGACAGGCCGGATCAGGTTTCCCGGCTGTTGATTGGCAAATCCGGAGCCGGGCGCGCGGCGCTCGAAACCATCGCCGGCGACAGGCTCCGGCTGGTCGAGCCCACCGCGGAGAGCGATCTCGAACGCCTCACCGACAGCTTTCACCTCAACCTGACCGCGTTCGGCCTGCTGTCGTTTTTCGTCGGACTGTTCATCGTCAATTCGGCTATCGGTCTCGCGTTCGAGCAACGCCGGCCGATGCTGCGGACCCTGCGCGCCTGCGGGGTGTCCGCGCGCATGCTGAACACGGTGTTGGTGCTTGAACTGGTATCGCTGGCGCTGCTGGCGGGCGCGGTCGGATTGGTGTGCGGCTATTTCATCGCGGCATCGCTGTTACCCGATGTCGCGGCGAGCTTGCGCGGACTCTACGGCGCGCAAATTCCGGGTGAGTTGACGCTCAAGCCGGAATGGTGGATCGCCGGCCTCGTCATCGGCGTGATCGGCGCGCTGGCGGCCGCGACCGCGAGTTTTGCAAAGGCAATCCGCCTTCCGGTGCTGGCGGCGGCGCAACCGCAAGCCTGGCAGCAGGCGCAGCATCGGTGGCTGATCTGGCAGGGTGCGTTTGCGCTCGTCGTGTTGGCTGTCGCGGCGGGCTTCCTGTGGTTCGGCGACTCTCTAATATCCGGGTTTGCCGTGCTCGCCGCGCTATTGCTTGGCGCGGCGCTGGGCCTGCCGGTGATCCTGGAATGGGTGCTTTCGTTGAGCCAGCGCAGCGCCGGTCGTCCGCTCGCGGTATGGTTCTGGGCCGACAGCCGCCAGCAGCTTTCGGGATTGTCGCTGGCCTTGATGGCGCTGTTGCTGGCGCTCGCGGTCAATGTCGGTGTCGGCACCATGGTCGAAAGCTTCAGCCGGACCTTTACCAGTTGGCTGGACGGACGGCTGGCGGCGGATGTCTACATCAACGCATCCAGCGATGCGCAGGCCGCTGAAATCAAGGCGTGGCTCGGCGAACGTCCCGAAGTCGAGGCGATCCTGCCCGGCGGCAGGGCCGAGGCGCAGATCGGCGGCGCGCCGGTTGAAATCCTCGGGCTCGCCGATCACGCCACCTATCGGGATCGCTGGCCGTTGCTGCAATCAAGCGCCAATGCCTGGGATCGCCTTCACCGGGGCGATGCCGGTTTCATCAGCGAGCAATTGTCCCGGCGCCTGAAGCTCACGCTCGGCGATCGGATCGACGTGCCCGCCTCCGGCGGCAACTGGACGCTCGAGGTGGTCGGAATCTATGCCGACTACGGCAACCCGAAGGGCCAGATCGCCGTCAATTTTGCAGCATTGACCCGGCGTTTTCCCGGAATCCCGTTGACGCGATTGGGCCTGCGCGTCGCCCCTGCCGCCATTCCGGCGCTGATATCGGGGTTACAGGACAAATTCGGACTGGACGGAAACAACCTGCTCGATCAGGCGACGCTAAAGGCGGAGTCGACGCGGATCTTCAACCGGACCTTTGCGGTGACATCCGCATTGAACGCCTTCACGCTCGGCGTCGCCGGCATTGCGCTGCTGACCAGCCTGTTAACGCTGAGCAATTCCCGGCTGCCGCAACTGGCGCCGCTGTGGGCCATCGGAATCACGCGGCGGCGGCTGGCGGTCATTGAACTGTTGAAGACCCTGTCCGTTGCGCTGATCACCACCCTGCTCGCGCTGCCGCTCGGCCTGCTGGTGGCCTGGTGCCTGATCGCGGTGGTGAACGTGAAAGCGTTCGGCTGGCGGCTGCCGTTCAATGTGTTCCCGCTGCAACTGCTTGAACTGTTGGGCGTGGCCATGGCGGCGGCCTTGCTGGCGGCACTGCTTCCCGTGATCAAGCTGGCGCGCATGCAACCGACCAGCCTGATCAAGATCTTTGCCGATGAACGATAAGCGCCTCATATCCCGTCGCGCCTTCGCGAGCAGCGTTGCCCTTCTCGGGCTCGGCCGCAGATCGGCGCTGGCGCAGAGCTTTGCCGGACTCGGCATCGACGGGGAAGGATTCGCAACTGTCATGCCCGGTAAGGTTTTTGCGTTTCCAGCCGATCACGGGCCGCATCCGGATTACCGGATCGAATGGTGGTACGTGACCGCCAACCTGGCGGACTCCAAAGGTACCGCCTATGGCGCGCAGTGGACCCTGTTTCGCCAGGCGATGCGTGCAGGCGCGCAAGCGCAAGGCTGGGCCAACCAGCAGATATGGATGGGCCACGCGGCGGTGACGCGCGCGGACACCCATCGATACAGCGAAACCTTCGCCCGTGGCGGCGTCGGCCAGGCCGGCGTCGAGGCCGAACCCTATCGAGCCTGGATCGATTCATGGGAAATGCGCGGACTTGACGCCATGTCGGACACGACGCTGGCGCCACTCGAAATCAAGGCGTCGGGCGCGGATTTCAGATATCTGCTGCGGCTCGATACCGACCGGGCGCTGGTGCTTGAAGGCGATGCCGGTTACAGCCGGAAATCGGAACGCGGACAGGCCTCATATTATTACAGCCAGCCCTATTTCAGGGCGAGCGGCAGCGTCACCCTCGACGGCATGCCCGTGCAGGTGACCGGGCAAGCCTGGATGGACCGGGAATGGAGCAGCCAGCCGCTCGCATCCGATCAAACCGGGTGGGACTGGTTCTCGCTGCACCTCAACGACCGCGAAAAGCTGATGCTGTACCGGATGCGCCAGAGCGACGGTCATGACTATCTCTCCGGCAACTGGATATCGAAGGAAGGAAAGTCCGAGCAGATTTTTCCGGCAGATATCAAGATGATGCCGATGGCATCGACGGACATCGCGGGCCGCAAGCTGCCGACATCGTGGCGTATCGAGATTCCTGCCCGCGGCATGGCCATCGAGAGTATTCCATTGAATGCAAAAAGCTGGATGGGGACGAGCTTTCCCTATTGGGAAGGACCGATCAGTTTTTCGGGCAGCCACACGGGGCTAGGATATCTGGAGATGACCGGGTATTGAAACGAAGAACAGTGTTCCGAGAGTCGTTGGCGCGAACGCGGTATTTCGGGAACGATGTTCAAGATTTGAGGGGATCTCGCATGTATCACTTCACCGCACTCGTCACCTGCCTCGCCGTCCTGTTTTATTTCTTCACCAGCATCCAGGTCTCGAAGGCGCGCGCGGCATTCGGCGTCAAGGTGCCGGCGATATCAGGCAACCCCGATTTCGAGCGGGTATTTCGCGTGCAGATGAACACGCTGGAATGGATGCCGATTTTCCTGCCGTCGCTGTGGCTGTTCGCGATCTATATTAGCGATCCAATCGCCGCACTGCTCGGCCTGGTCTGGATCGCCGGCCGTATTCTCTACATGACCGGTTATTCGCAAGCCGCGGAAAAACGCGGACAGGGTTTTGGGATTCAGGCCGCCGCGGCCGGCATCCTCTGGCTCGGCGCATTGGGCATGATCGTCTGGCGGCTCGTTCACGGGTGAAATAACGCGTCGTCCCCGCGAGTGCCGGGACGACGCAAGGATGCGATCACTTCGTCAGCGGGCAGCCTGAATCCTTGGCCGACGGAAACGCCTTGTCGCCCGGCACCACCGCAAGCTGCTTGTAATAATCCCACGGCTTCTTGGACTCCGATGGCTTCTTGACCTCGAACAGATAGAGATCGTGCACCATGCGGCCATTTTCGAGCACCTTGCCCTGGGCAAAGGAATCGTCGACCGGCAATTCCTTCAGCTTTTTGGCGACGGCATCCGAGTCCCTGGTGCCGGCCGCTTTGACCGCCTTGAGGTATTGCAGCGTCGCCGAATAGGTGCCGGCATGGATCATGCTCGGCATCCGTCCGGTGCGCTTGAAGAAACGCTCGCCAAACGCCCGCGATTTGTCGTCACGGTCCCAATAGAAGCCTTCCGTCAGCACCAGCCCCTGGGCGGCTTCGAGGCCAAGCCCATGGACTTCAGACAGCGTCAGCAGCAGGCCGGCGAGCTTCTGGCCGCCCTTGACGATGCCGAATTCCGCCGCCTGCTTGATCGAGTTGGTGGTGTCGAGGCCGGCATTGGCAAGCCCGATGATTTTCGCTTTCGAGCTTTGCGCCTGCAGCAGGAACGACGAGAAGTCCGAGGAGTTCAGGGGAATGCGGACCGACCCCAGAACCTTGCCGCCCTTTTCCTTGACGACATCGCCGGTGTCTTTTTCCAGCGCGTAGCCGAAAGCGTAGTCCGCGGTCATGAAGAACCAGGTATCGCCGCCTGCTTCGACCAGCGCGCCGCCGGTGCCGATCGCGAGCGCATGGGTATCGTAGGCCCAGTGGAAGCCATAGGGCGTGCAGGCATCGCCAGTCAGGCGCGAGGTCGCCGCGCCGACGACGATGTCGATCTTCTTCTTTTCCTTGGACAGTTCCTGCACTGCCAGCGCCACCGACGACGTCGTCAGTTCAGTGATCATGTCGACGCCTTCGACCTCGTACCACCGCCGCGCGATGCTGACGGCGAGGTCGGGCTTGTTCTGATGGTCGGCGGTGACCATCTCGATTTTCTCACCGAGCACGCTGCCGCCAAAATCCTCGATCGCCATCCTGGCCGCTTCGACCGAGGATTTGCCGCCGTAATCGGCGTAGACCCCGGACTGGTCGTTCAGAATGCCGATCTTGACGCCCTGTGCGGACGCCGGCAACGCGAACAACAGGCCGCCCACCGCGGCGGCCGCCAACAATCCCGATTTCATATTCGCCTCCCAAGGTTCTTGTTGTGGTTATGGTATTTTATAACCCTGCGGTTGCCCAACTATTTCGCAACCGCCAAAACTATCAGACGGGCGGCGAAAGGTCGCGATTGCGGCTAAGTGGCAGGCGCCGGAGTTTGGCGCGGCTTGTTCGGGTCGGCCAGGCCGCGAACGACCATGTAGAAGACCGGCGTGAAGATCAGCCCGAACAAGGTGACGCCGAGCATGCCGAAGAACACGGCGACGCCAACCGCCTGACGCATTTCCGACCCGGAACCCGTTGACACCACCAGCGGCAGCACGCCGAGAATGAAGGCAAACGACGTCATCAAGATTGGACGCAGCCTCAAACGGCAAGCCTCGATCACCGCCTCCAGACGATCGCGGCCTTCGTTCTCGATATCGCGGGCGAATTCGACGATCAAAATGGCGTTCTTGGCGGCCAATCCAACTAGAACCACGAAGCCGATCTGGGTGAGGATGTTGACGTCCTGTCCCATGATCCGCACGCCGATGGTCGCGGCAAGCAGGCACATCGGCACGATCAGGATCACCGCGAACGGCAGGCTCCAGCTGCCGTATTGCGCCGCCAGCACCAGGAACACGAACAGCACGCAGATCGGAAATACGTAGAGGCCAGAATTGCCGCCGGTGACCTGCTGATAGGACAGGTCGGTCCACTCGTAGGAAAATCCGCTCGGCAGCGTTTGCTCCGCCAGTTGCTTCATGGTGTTGATCGCGGTCGTCGAGCTTGTCCCGGCAAGGGTGTCACCCTGCAACTCCGCAGCTGGATAAAGATTGTAGCGCGCGACCCGATCCGGTCCCGATATGTCGGTGAAATTCACCACGCTGCCGAGCGGCACCATATCGCCGGCGGCGTTGCGGGTACGCAGGCGGGCGAGATCGGCGGTCTCCTTGCGGAACGGCAGGTCGGCCTGCGCGGTGACGTGATAGGTGCGGCCGAGAATGTTGAAGTCGTTGACATAGGCGGAGCCGAAATAGGTCTCGATCGCATCCGTCACGTTCTGGATCGGCACCCCGAGCTTTTGCGCCTTGATGCGGTCGATATCGACGAACACCTGCGGCGTGTTGGCGGTGAACGGTGAAAATACCGAGGTCAGCCCCGGCGCCTTGCGGGCGGCGGCGACCAGTTCGTCGGTCGCCGCGGCCAGCAATTCGGGACCGCGGCCCTGGCGATCCTGGATGCGCATGGTGAAGCCGCCGCCGGTGCCGATGCCGGGAATCGAGGGCGGCGGGATCACGATGATGAAGGCGCCCTCGAGGGCGGAAAGCCGCTTGCGCAAATCGCCCGTGATCTTCGCGGCCGAGAGGCCCTTCTTCAGGCGGGTTTCCGGCTCTTCGAATACCGGGAACAACGCTGCGGCGTTGCTGGCCTGGGTGCGGGTGGCGCCCGACAGGCCGGCAAACACCGCCACCCGGATAATGCCGGGCGTATCGAGCGCGATCTTTTCGATCTGGCGGACGATCTCGGTGGTGCGCGCCAGCGAGGCCGCGCCGGGCAATTGCACCGAGACGATGACATAGCCGCGATCCTGCGCCGGAATGAAGCCCTGCGGCGTCGTCACCAGCAGCCATCCGGCGCTGCCGATCAATGCCACGTAGACCACGAGCATCGCCGCCGAATGCCGGATCACGAAGTCGGCGGCGTTGCCGTAGCCGTGGGACAGCCGGTCGAAGGCACGGTTGAAGACGCCGGTGAATTTTTCCCAAGCCCGCCCGACGAAATTCCAGTCCGCCGGCGGACGTTTCTCGTCGTGCGGCTGCAGGATCTGCGACGCCAGCGCCGGCGAAAGCGTCAGCGAGCAGAAGCAGGAGATCGCGGTCGCCACCGCGATGGTGATGGCGAACTGCTGAAAGAACTGGCCGGAGATGCCGCCGAGGAACGCGGTCGGCACGAACACCGCGCACAGCACCAGCGCGATCGAGACCAGCGCGCCGCCGACTTCCGCCATGGTCTTGAGCGCCGCGTCGCGCCGGCTCATGCCGTCGCGCAGATGCCGCTCGACGTTCTCGACCACCACGATCGCATCGTCGACCACGATGCCGACCGCGAGCACGAGGCCGAACAGAGTCAGGTTGTTGATCGCAAAGCCCAGCGCCGCCATCGCGGCGAAGGTGCCGACCAGCGACACCGGGATCGCCACGATCGGAATGATCGCCGGACGCCAGCCCTGCAGGAACACCAGCACGACGATGACCACCAGCGCCATCGCCTCGTAGATCGTCTTGATCAGCTCGCTGACCGACTGGGCGATGAATTCAGTCGGGTTGTAGCCGATGTTGTAGTCGAGCCCCTTGGGGAAACTGCCCTTGAGCCTGACCATGGCGTCGGAAATATTTTTCGCCGTGGCCAGCGCGTTCGAACCGGGGCGCTGCGTCACCAGCATCGCCACCGCGGTCTTGCGCAGCAGGAAGCTGTTGGTGGTGTAGTCCAGCGCCCCCAGTTCGATCCGGGCCACGTCGCGCAGCCGCACGGTGCGGCCGTCCTCGCCGGCCTTGACCAGGATGTCCTCGAATTGCTGGATATCCTTCAACCGGCCGGTGAAGGTGAGGTTGGGCTGGAAGGCCCGATCCGCGATCGGGGGCGCTGCAAGCTGGCCGCCGGTGATCTGCAGGTTCTGGGCGCGGATCGCCGCCAGCACGTCGCCGGCGGTCATTCCGAGATTGGCGATCTTGTCCGGATCGAGCCACAGCCGCATCGAATAATCGCGCGCGCCGAAAATCTGGATGTCGCCGATGCCATCGAGCCGGAGCAACTGGTCGCGCACCTGCAGCAGCGCGTAGTTGCTGATGTAGAGCTGGTCGAAGGTGTCGTCCGGCGACAGCATGAACACGACCATCAATATGTCCGGGCTGTTCTTGCGGGTGACGACGCCGTTGCGCTGCACTTCCTCGGGCAGCTGCGGCTGCGCGATCGCGACCCGGTTCTGAACCAGCACCTGCGCCTTGTCGAGATCGGTTCCGAGCTTGAACGTCACCGTGATCGTGAGCTGGCCGTTCGAGGTTGCCTGGCTGTAGAGGTACAGCATGTCCTCGACGCCGTTGATCTGCTGCTCGATCGGAGCTGCGACCGTGTCGGAAACAGTCTGCGCGGAAGCGCCGGGATATTGCGTGGTGACCACCACGGTGGGCGGGACCACTTGCGGATATTCCGCCACCGGCAGCGTGGTGTAGGCAATGGCGCCGACGATCAGCAGCACGATGGACAGCACCATCGCCAGGATCGGCCGATTGATGGAAAGCTGACCGAGATTCATGTCTTGCCGCCGGCTGGAGCGGCGGGCGCGGCATGCGGGCTCACCTTGGCCCCGACGCGAGCGCGCTGCAGGCCATCGACAATCACCCGGTCGTCGGGCTTCAGGCCCTCGCGGATCACGCGCAAGCCGTCGTCGAGCGGCCCGAGAATCACCGGCCTTGCTTCGACGGTGTCGTCGTCCTTGACCACGAAAACGATCTTGCGCGATTGATCGGTGGCGACAGCCGAATCCGGCAGCAGCAACGCTTCATAGGGCGCGCTTCCGATCAGCCTGACACGGCCGAACTGCCCGGGCAGAATGGAGTAATCCTTGTTCGGAATCACCGCGCGGCTGCGCAAGGTACCGGTGCCGAGATCGAGCCGGTTGTCGAGGAAATTCATCGTGCCGTAATGCGAGGGCTTGGTCTCGCCGGTCAGCGTCACCTCGACCGGGTTCGGCGTGTCGCGCGAGCTCGGACGCTTGCCCTCGAAATAAAGCCGGTTGTTCTTGAGATAGGTCGCCTCGTCCATGTCGAAATAAATGTAGATCGGGTCCAGCGAGACGATCGAGGTCAGCAGCGTGGAGCCGCCATCGCTGCCCTGCACGAGATTGCCGACACTGACGAGGTGGCGGCTGACCCTGCCGCTGATCGGCGCCAGCACGTGGGTGAATTCGATATTGAGCTGGGCCGCCTTGAGCGCGCCTTCGGCCTGCAATATCGCGGCATTGGCGGCCTGCAGGGCCTGACGGCGCTGGTCGACAATGGTATCGGCGACGGCCTGGGTTTGATTCAAGGTCAGCGCCCGGTCGAGTTCGCGCTTGCCAAGTTCGGCCTTGGCGCGCGCATCCGAGAGCTGGCCCTCCGCCTGCTCGGCGATCGCCTCATAGGGGCGCGCGTCGATCAGGTACAGGAGGTCGCCGGTATTGACGAAGGCGCCGTCGCGAAATTCGACGTTGTTGACGAATCCGCCGACCCGGGCGCGAACCTGAACTTCTTCCACCGCCTCGAACCGTCCGGTGAATTCGTCCCAGTCGGTCACAGTACGCTTGGTCGGCTGTGCGACCGTGACCGGCGGCGCCGCGGCTGCAGCCTGCGGCGGCGGCTTGTCCCCGCAGCCCGACAGGGTGACGGCGAGCAGAAGCGTCAGCGGACCGAGGACGCGCAAGCAAGGGATGTTGAAAAGTTCCGCTTGAGCCGAACGCCCGGATTCTTCAGTCGCGCTCAATTGCATCTCCTCTACAATTTGCCGTAATCAATCGAGGCGGCCGCGACGATAACCCGCGACAGGATCAAGATGAGACTGGCTGCCGGTCTGTTCAATACCCGTCCGGGAGCAAGCGAATAGTTATGTAGTGGTGCATCGGGCTGTGTGACGGTGTTGGAATAGCCGGCCGGAAGGCGTATTGAGCCCTAAGTGGGGTCATGGCGCGCTTGATCGCGGGCAGCGTCTTGGCCGCCGGCCGAAACGAGGTCAACCATGCACGCACCTCAATCCCAGACGTCATCCGACAAGGCCCAGGCGCCCGATTTCGATCGCGGCGCCCATCACATCGCGCCGGATTGCGCCGGACAGAACTTCTACGCAAGGGATCGCGGCCTGCGCGATCTCCTGCAGATGTACCTGGAACCGGATGATTTTCGCCGGCTTGAGCCTCACTTCGATCGTCTCGGCGCGCTCGCGGGCGGCCGGCTGGATGAACTCGCCAGGGCCGCCGACAGGCACCCGCCGGTGCTGAACGCGCGCGATCGGTTCGGCCGCGACGAGGACTGGATCGACTACCATTCATCCTACCGCGAAATGGAGAACATCGCGTTCGGCGATTTCCAGTTTCACGCCATGAGTCATCGCGCCGGCGCACTCGGCATGGAGCGCCCGCTGCCGGCGGTTGCCAAATACGCATTGCAATATCTGTTCGTGCAGGCCGAGTTCGGGCTGATGTGTCCGATCAGCGTGACCGACACCTCGATCCATCTCATCCGCAAATTCGCCAGCGCCGAACTGAAGGATTATCTGCTGCCGAAGATGCTGTCCGGCGATGTCGCCGCGATGTGGAAGGGCACGCAGTTCATGACCGAGCGGGCCGGCGGCTCCGATGTCGGCGCGATCGAAACCGTGGCCCGTTGCGAGGACGGGGTGTGGCGGTTGTCCGGCGACAAATGGTTCTGCTCGCATGCCGACGCGGACGTCGCGCTGCTGCTGGCGCGTCCCGAAGGCGCGGCCGCCGGCACCAGGGGACTCGCATTGTTCGCGCTGCCGCGCCGGCTGAAGGATGGCTCCCGCAACGCCTACCGCATCGTCCGCCTCAAGGACAAACTGGGCACCCGTTCGATGGCGAGCGGCGAAATCAGGCTTGAGGGCGCCGTCGCCTACCTGGTCGGCGAGGCCGACCGCGGCCTCAAGCAGATGATGGAGCAGGTCAACCTGTCGCGGCTGTCGCACGGCGTTCGCGCGGCCGCGATGATGCGGCGCTGCGTCAACGAGGCGCTGGTATGCGCGCACACGCGCACAGCCTTCGGCAGGACCATCATCGACTATCCGCTGCTTCGCCGCCAGCTTCTGAAGATCACGGTGCCGACCGAGCAGGCGCTCTCGATGTTCCTGTTTGCCGCCAGCTCAATGGATCGCGCCAACGCCGGCGCAAAGGAAGCGGAGAGCTGTTTGCGCATCCTGACCCCGCTGCTCAAGTTCCGCGCCTGCCGCGACAACATTCCGGTGGCGACCGGCGCGATGGAAGTGCGCGGCGGCAACGGCTACATCGAGGAATGGGTGAATGCGCGGCTGGTCAGGGATGCCCATATCGGCGTGCTCTGGGAAGGCACCAGCAACATCAACGCGCTCGATATCATCACGCGTGCGGTCGGCAAGAGCCGCGCGCATCGCACGCTTGAAGCAGCGCTTGCGAACTTGCTCGATGCAGCGACGCCGATACCGCCATCGTTCCGGGATCGCCTGCGTCTGGCACTGGGGCGAACGCTTGCTTTCGCCGAGCGGGTCGCGGCGAAGCCCGCTTTGGAGGAGACCGCGCGGCAAGCCGCCAGCGCGCTTTATCACGTC
Organism: Bradyrhizobium sp.; assembly: GCF_004799405.1. GTDB lineage: Bacteria > Pseudomonadota > Alphaproteobacteria > Rhizobiales > Xanthobacteraceae > Bradyrhizobium. Next base: position 19,156 of record NZ_SSMW01000080.1, on the reverse strand, counting down.
ACCAGCGCCATCCTGATGACATCGGAAGCAGCCCGGCCGAAAGCCGACGCGCGCCGGGCCTTGTATGCGCGGTTTGTCCTCGAGCACCGCCTCAGTGCGCAGGATCCGCTTGCGCCCGCGACCGGCGAATGGGAACGCCAAGCCGCGGAGATCTTGTTTTCGCAGCGTGAGGTTTCGATCGGCGAAGTTGTCGGGTTGCTTAGCGACTAGGGTCTGTCCCGTCTTGATTAGTTACCTCGATCGCGCGCCGACCGAGGTGCGCCCCCTCTCCCATAGGGAGAGGGTTGGGGTGAGGGGTTACAGTCCATCGTTAGGCCGCAACCCCTCACCCGGATCGCTACGCGATCCGACCTCTCCCAATGGGAGAGGTGAACCGAGCGCGCAGTACACGCCAATCTCCGTCACCCGCTATCGCGCAGCACCAGCTCAAAACCGAGATCGACATGGCGCGGCCCATCGCGCGTCAGCATCAGCTTCGCGGCGGTGCGGCCGATGGCGTCGCCGTGAACGCGGATGGTGCTCAGGCTCGGCGCGATCAGCCGGCCCATTTCCAGATCGCCGAGACCAATGACGGCGACCGGCTGCGCCGAGGCGGGACCGCTGCGCTGCAATCCGGCGGCGCGGAGGCCGGACAGAAAGCCGATGGCATGGGCATCGTTGGCCGCGAACACGGCATCGACGCCGGGCAACTCCGCCAGCGCGGCGACGCTGCCCGAGGCATTGCGCTCGAGGACCAGGCGGCGCGGCTCGTTGGCGCCGGCGGCGAGCGCCGCATCCCTGAATCCATTCCAGCGCCGCGTCGCGCGGGGATCATCGCCGCCGATGAAGGCGAGATGCCGGCGGCCCTGCGCCACCAGATGCCGCGCCACGGTCTCGCCGGCGGCGTAATTGTCAAATCCGGCCACGGCGTCGATCGGCGACGCCGGAAGCTCCCAGGTCTCGACAATGGGAATGCCCGCGCGGCGCAGCAAGCGCGCGCCGTCGTCGGTCGCAGGCGATCCCACCATGATGATCGCCTCGGGGCGGCGCGACAGCAGTGCGGCGAGCATGCGGTCTTCGCGCATAGCGTCGTAACGCGACTGCGCCAGGATCACCGCATAGCCGAGCGGCTCCAACTCGTCGGACAGGCCCTGCACCGTATCGGCGAAAATCGAGTTGGCGATGGTTGGCACCAGCACGCCGACCGAACGGGTGCGTGCGCTCGCCAGCGCCCCGGCAAGCTGGTTCGGCACATAGCCTAGTTCCCGCATCGCGGCTTCGACCCGGCCCCTGGTCTCGGGCGCAACAAGGCCGGGCAGTCGCACCACGCGGCTGACGGTGATCGACGATACGCCGGCGAGTTTGGCCACGGCGGATAGCGTTGGGGCGGAATGCGGCGCGTCGGGTTCGGCGGTGGTCATCGACAGGAGATTAGCGAAGGCATGCCGGAAATGCACGATTTGGCTTGTGTAGCGCAAATGACAGCGCTATCATTTCCCTGCCGGTTCAAGTCAGGAGAGGCACGGGAATGATTTCGGAACGGGATGTGCAGGCCTACCAGCGCGACGGCGTCATCGTGGTGCCGGATGTACTGGGCGCCGATACGCTGGCCCAGCTTCGGACGGTGATCGCCGAACTGGTCGCGGGATCGGCCAGGACGCTTGAGCACACCGACGTCTACGACCTCGAGCCCGGTCATACCGCGGAGAGCCCCCGCGTCCGCCGCATCAAGACGCCGCACAAGGTTCATCCGCTGTTCGACCAGATCGTGCGCAGCCCGGCCGTGCTCGATATCCTGAAGAAGCTGATCGGCCCCGGCCTGCGGCTGCACGGCTCCAAGCTCAACATGAAGTCGGCGCATTATGGATCGCCGGTGGAATGGCATCAGGACTGGGCATTCTATCCGCATAGCAATGACGACATACTCGCGATCGGCGTGTTGCTCGACGATACCGATCTGTCCAACGGGCCGATGCTGGTGACGCCGGGGACGCACACCGGAGAAGTCTGGAGCCATCACGGCGAGGACGGCTGCTTTGCCGGCCTGATCGATCCCGACACTATCAAAGCCGAGATCGAACGCGCTGTCCCCTGCATGGGCCGGGCCGGCAGCATGTCGTTCCACCATGTCCGCGCCTTGCACGGATCGGCCATGAACACGTCGGATCGTCCGCGCAACTTGCTGCTGTACGAAGTCGCGGCGAGCGACGCCTGGCCGCTGATGGGGGTGAGGGATTTCGACGAGTTCAACAGCCGCCTGCTGTCGGGCGATCCCGTGGTGACGCCGCGATTGGCCGACGTGCCCGTGCGCATGCCGCTGCCGCCCGCCAAGCGGCAGGGGTCGATCTATGAAACCCAATCCGCGGCAAAGAAATCCTACTTCACCCGCGCGGCGTGAATTCTGCGAATGCGCGCCCGCGGGCCTGCGTCGGCGCCGACGACCGATAGCCGACAAGCAACGACAACAATGACCAAGACAAAAAAGCAAAACGGGGGAGACAACGATGACGGAGACCACAGCCGATAATACGTTGCGCTCGCGCTGGCGCGTGATCCTGGCAGCCAGCATCGGGTCCGCGCTCGAATGGTATGATTTCTTCCTTTACGGCACCGCCGCGGCATTGGTGTTCGGCGATCTGTTCTTTCCGAAAAGCGATCCGGTGGTCGGCACGTTGCTGGCCTTCCTGACTTTCGGCGTGGGATTCGTGGTGCGGCCGCTCGGCGGCATCCTGTTCGGCATCATGGGCGACAAATTCGGGCGCAAGCCGGTGCTGGTGGCGACCTTGCTGATGATCGGCATCGGCACCACCGCGATCGGCCTGCTGCCGACCTACGCGCAAGTCGGGTATTGGGCGCCGGCGCTGCTGGTCGCCATGCGCGTTATCCAGGGACTGGGAGCCGGCGCCGAGTACGGCGGTGCGGTGATTTTCCTGGTGGAGAACGCGCCTCCGCGGCATCGCGGCTTCTGGGGCAGCTTCGCGCCGCTCGGCGTTTCCATCGGCAATCTGCTCGCGGCCGCCGCTTTCGCGCTGGTGACGCTGTTGCCGCGCGACGACTTGATGTCGTGGGGCTGGCGCCTGCCGTTCCTTGCCAGCTTCCTGCTGATTCTGGTCGGCATTTTCGTTCGGCTGCGGGTGGCGGAAACGCCCGTGTTCACCGAGGCGGTGGTGGCGCGCGGCAAGATCGAACGCAATCCGGCGATGCAGGCGTTGCGCCGGCATCCGCGCAATTTCATGGTGGTGCTCGGTGCGCGGCTGGCCGAAAACGGGCTCGGCTATTTGTTTCCGGTGTTCGGCCTGAGCTATGTCATCAATACCCTGGGCGTGCCGAAATCCGACGCGCTGAGCGCGCTGATGCTCGCTTTCGTGGTCGAACTGTTCGCCATTGTCGGCTTCGCTACACTCTCCGACCGCATCGGGCGTCGCCCGGTCTACATGTTCGGCGCGCTGGCCGGCATAGCATTTGCTTTTCCGTTCTTCTGGCTGGTCGGCACCAAAGAGTGGATTTGGATCGCGCTCGCCTTCGTCATAGCGCGGGCGGTGGTGACCGCGGCGATGTTCGGCCCGCAGGCCGCGTATTTCGCCGAACTGTTTCCGCCACAACGCCGCTTTGCCGGTTTTGCCTTCGCACGCGAGTTGGGTTCGCTGCTGGCCGGCGGTCCGGCGCCGTTCCTCGCCGCCTACCTGGTGGCAATCTCCGGAAGCTGGTGGCCGGTGGCATGCTACGCGGCTTTATTGTCCGGGCTGACGGCGGTGGCGATCTGGTGCGGTCCGGAGACCTACGAGGAAAGCATCACGGTCGACAACACCGCGGACGGCGCGATCCAGGCGGCCGCAGTGCCAGCCTAGGGATGGCGCAGCAACTCCGCATCCTGCAATCGCTGTGGGCGATGGAGCGGCGGCGGGCGGATGAGGCCGAGTGGCCGCTGCAGACCCAGCTCGCGATGATCCGCGACGCCGGCTTCGACGGCGCCGGCGTCCGTTTCATCGATCCGGCCTTTGCCGAGGAAGTCACTGGCTTCCTGCGCGGACACGGCATGATCTGGCAGGCGCAGTGCTACCCGACCAATGTCGACGACCTGAAGCCGGTGCTGGAACTGGTCGCGCGGCTTGGGGCCGATCACGTCAACCTGCAGCCGAACGTGCGGCCGTACCGGATCGAGCAATGCATTCCGTTGCTTGACGGATGGCGGAGGCTGGCCGATGAGGCCGGCATCGCTGTGCATGTGGAAACCCACCGCGACCGCATGACCACGGATTTATTCCTTACGCTGCAACTGCTGGATCATTTTCCCGATCTGCGGCTGACGGCCGACGTCTCGCATTACCTGGTGGGCCGCGAATTCGCCTGGCCGGTGGACGAAGTCAATCACGGGCTGATCCACCGCATTCTCGACAACAGCTGGGGCATTCATGGACGGATCGCCAGCCGCGAACAGGTGCAGGTCTCGCTCGGCTTTCCGCAGCACCAGGGCTGGGTCGGATTGTTCATGGACTGGTGGGAATACGCCATCCGCTCCTGGCGAAAACGCGCCGAGCCCGATGCGGTGCTGACCTTCTTGTGCGAACTCGGTCCGCCGCCTTACGCCATCACCGGGCCGGACGGCGCCGAACTATCCGATCGCTGGCAGGACGCGCTTGTCATGAAAGACATGGTGAAGGCGTTGTGGCAGCGCATTATTGACGAAGAGGCGTCCGCCGCAACACAATACGGCGCACGCTAGGCGGCCGGCAGCCGCATCGAACCTTCGGAGACACCATGTACACCGGCAAGCATGCCCATCTTCGTCCGCTGCAACCCGCCTTCATCATGGCCGGTTCCGGCGAGACCGTGACCTACGCCGAACTGGAGGCGCGCAACAATCGCCTGGCGCACCTGTTTCGCAAGCTCGGTCTGAAGCGGCTCGACCACTATGCGATCTTCATGGAGAACAACAGCCGCTACATCGAGGCCTGCGGCGCGGGCGAGCGGTCCGGATTATATTACACCTGCGTCAATTCATACCTGACGGGAAACGAACTCGCCTACATCGTGGGCAACAGCGAATCGCGCGTCCTCATCACATCGATGGCAAAACTCGAGGTCGCCCGCGAAGCCCTCAGGCAGTGCCCCAAGGTCGAGCTCTGCATCGTGGTCGATGGCCCAGGCGAGAGCGACCGCATTGTCGGCCTGCGCGAAGCCACCAGCGGACTGCCCAAGACTCCGATTGCGGACGAATGTATCGGCACCGCGATGCTTTATTCGTCGGGCACCACCGGCCGGCCAAAGGGCATCCTGCGCCCGCTGCCGGAAAACCCGCCGACACAGCAGACGCCGCTGTTCGATTTCCTGCAGAAGCTTTGGCAGTACCGCGAAGGCATGATCTATCTGTCGCCGGCGCCGCTGTATCATTCGGCGCCGCAGGCCGCCGTCGGTCTGACCATCCGCACCGGCGGCACCGTCATCATCATGGAAAGCTTCGATCCGGAGCGTTACCTCGAACTGGTCGAGAAATGGGGCATCACCCACAGCCAGCTGGTGCCGACGATGTTCTCGCGCATGCTGAAACTGCCGCAAGCCACGCGATCGCGCTACGACCTGTCGTCGCTCGAGATCGCGATCCACGCCGCCGCGCCTTGTCCGGCGCAGGTAAAGGAAGACATGATCAAATGGTGGGGACCGATCATCCACGAATATTACGGCGCCACCGAAGGCCTCGGATTCACCGCCTGCAACAGCGAGGAATGGCTCGCCCACCGCGGCACCGTCGGCAGGATCATGCTCGGCGATCTCCACATTCTCGATGAAGATATGAGGCCCTGTCCCGTGGGCACGCCGGGCACGGTCTGGTTCAAGACCGCCACGCCGTTTGAATATTTCAACGATCCGAACAAAACCAGGGAGGCCCGCTCGCCGGACGGCAGCATGAGCACCGTCGGTGACGTCGGCTATGTCGATAGCGACGGCTTTCTCTACCTGACCGATCGCGCGACCTTCATGATCATCTCGGGCGGCGTCAACATCTACCCGCAGGAATGCGAGAACCTCCTGATCACCCATCCCAAGATCGCGGACGCCGCGGTGTTCGGCGTCCCCAATGCCGACCTCGGCGAGGAAGTAAAAGCCGTGGTGCAGCCGATGCCGGGAATTTCGCCGGGGCCGGATCTCGCGCAGGAACTGATGCTGTTCTGCAGCCAGTCGCTGTCGCGCCAGAAGGTGCCGCGTTCGATTGACTTCGAGGCGGAACTGCCGCGGCTTCCGACCGGGAAACTCTACAAGCGGCTGTTGCGCGACCGCTACTGGGGCGACAAGACGTCACGGATTTTGTAAAGGCGCGCCGTATTTCGGTGAAGCGATTGCGCCGCCAAGCGGATTGCAGCTCGATCCTGATCCATCATCGCACCGGTTTGTATTAGTCCGAAGGACCAATGCCGCCGCCGGTCTTGCCGGTTGCGCGCACGACCTGCCATGCTATCGTTCAGGACAATCGGCCCATCTGAAGCCGGAAAATATCGAGGGAGAGAACCATGCGGAGCGTGCGAGCGCTTGCCGCCGTCGTGTTGTATCTGGCGGCTTTCAATCCAGCGTTTGCAGCTGAGAAGCAGGGCGGCATCCTGCGGATGTATCACCGGGACAGCCCGGGCAGCGCTTCGATCCACGAGGAAGCCACCTATTCCGTCAACATTCCCTTTATGCCGGTGTTCAACAACCTCGTGATGTACAAGCAGGACGTGGCGCAGAACAGCCTCGATTCGATCGTGCCGGATCTGGCCGAGAGCTGGGCCTGGAGCGGCGACAACAAGACCCTCAGCTTCAAGCTCAGGCAAGGCGTCAAATGGCACGACGGCAAACCGTTCACCTCTGCCGACGTCAAGTGCACCTTCGACATGCTGATGGGCAAGTCGACGCAGAAATTCCGCAAGAACCCGCGCAAGTCCTGGTACGACCAGGTCAACGACGTCTCGACCAACGGCGACTTCGAGGTCGCGTTCAACCTGAAGCGGCCGCAGCCCGCGCTGTTGGCCCTGCTCGCTTCCGGCTATACGCCGATCTATCCCTGCCATGTTTCGCCGGCGGACATGCGCACGCACCCGATCGGCACCGGTCCGTTCAAATTCGTCGAGTTCAAGGCCAACGAATCGATCAAGCTCACCCGTAACCCGGACTACTGGAAGAAGGGCCTTCCGCATCTCGATGGCATCGAATTCACCATCATCCCGAATCGCTCGACCGCGATCCTGGCGTTTGTCGCCGGCAAGTTCGACATGACGTTCCCCACAGAGGTATCGATCCCGCTGCTCAAGGACGTCAAGACCCAGGCGCCGAACGCGGTATGCGTGGTCGAACCGATCAACGTCAGCACCAACATCATCGTCAACTCGTCCTCGCCGCCGTTCGACAATCTGGACATTCGCCGCGCGCTGGCGCTGGCGCTCGACCGCAAGGCGTTCATTTCGATCCTGTTCGAAGGCCAGGCGGATATCGGCGGCACCATGCTTCCGGCGCCGGCGGGGCTGTGGGCGATGCCCAAGGAAATGCTGGAAACGATTCCGGGCTATGGGCCCGACGTCAAGGCCAACCGCGAGGAAGCCCGCAAGCTGATGCAGAAAGCGGGCTTTGGGCCGGACAAGCACCTGCAGGTCAAGGTATCGACGCGCAACATCGCGGTTTACCGCGACCCCGCCGTCATCCTGATCGACCAGCTCAAGGACATTTACATCGATGGCGAACTCGACGTGGTCGAGACCGCCAACTGGTTCCCGAAGATTGCGCGCAAGGACTATGCGCTCGGCCTCAACCTCACCGGCAACGCGGTCGACGATCCCGACCAGTCGTTCTACGAGAACTACTCCTGCCACTCCGAGCGGAACTACACCAATTACTGCAACCCCGCCATCGAGAAGCTGTTCGACCAGCAATCCCAGGAGACCGATGTCGCCAAGCGCAAGAAGCTGGTCTGGGATATCGACAAGCAACTGCAGGAAGACGTCGCCCGCCCGATCATTTTCCACGGCCGGCAGGGCAGCTGCTGGCAGCCCTATGTCAAGGGCGTCACCATCATGGTGAACAGCTCCTATAACGGCTATCGTTATGAGGATGTGTGGCTGGATAAATAGCGCCATCCTTTTAAAAGCCGGTGTAGAACCTTTCTCGCCGGCCGGCTTCTGACAACCTCTCGCGCATTCGGTTCGCAAAGCCGGTATGTTCTTTTTGCGGAATGCGCGCCAACGGGAGCAGCCAGTTGTTTGCCTATCTGGTGCGTCGCCTCACGCTGATGCTGGTGACCCTGTTCGGGATCTCGGTCATCATTTTCGTGCTGCTGCGGATCGTGCCCGGCAACATCGTCGACATCCTGTTCGACGCCGCCGGCTATGTCGATCCCGCCGACAAGGCGAACCTGACCCGGGAACTGGGGCTCGATCAGCCGATCGTCGTGCAGTATCTGCACTGGATCGGCGGACTGCTGCACGGCGACCTCGGCTATTCCTTCGTGTCCGAGAAGCCCGCGCTCGACGAGATCCTGCCGCGCATTCCGATCACCGCAAGGCTGGCCGGCCTCGCCATCATGTTCTCGGCCTCGATCGGCATTCCGCTTGGCGTGATCAGCGCCGTCAATCAGGGCTCGCGGCTCGATTATGTCCTGCGCGTCGTCAGCCTGAGCGGCCTGTCGCTGCCGTCGTTCTGGCTTGGCCTGCTGATCCTGATGGCGTCGGTCTCGCTGTTCGGATCGATGCCGATCTTCAATCCGAATCCGAAAACTTGGACCGAGGCGTTCGCGATCTATTGCGTTCCGGCGATGGCGGTCGGCTTTCGCAGCGCCGCGCTGACAATGCGCATCACGCGCTCCTCGATGCTCGAGGTTTTGCGGCAGGATTACATCCGGACCGCCCGCGCCAAGGGCGCCTCCAGGGCATCAGTCAATTTTCACCATGCGCTGAAGAACGCGATACTGCCGGTGATCACCGTGATCGGCATCGAGGCGGCGTTCCTGATCGGCGGCTTGATCGTCACCGAGACCGTGTTCAATATTCCCGGCGTCGCCCGCTTCCTGGTCGAGGCGCTGCGATGGCGCGACTATCCGATCGTGCAGAACCTCGTGATGCTGATCGCCCTAGTCGTGGTGACGGCAAACTTCATCGTCGACATGCTCTACGCGGTGCTGGACCCGCGAATCCGGTACACCGACTAGGCCAACAGGGAAACCAAATTGGACGCGATCAACTACGATAGCGAACTGCGACGCGCCGGAGCCCATTCCACCCATGGCTGGCGCAAGCTGGCGTTCCTGGCGCAACGTCACGTGCTCGGCGCCATCGGCCTGACCATCATGGTGATGTTCGTGCTGGCGGCGGTGTTTGCCGATCTGATCTGCCGCTTCAGTCCGCTTTCCGTCGATGCGGTGCACGCGCTTGCCGCCCCCAGCGGCCTGCATTGGCTGGGGACCGACTCGTTTGGCCGCGATGTCTGGAGCCGGATCATCCATGGCGCGCGCATTTCGCTCGCCGTCGGCATCGGTTCGACCGCGCTCGGCTCATCGATCGGCGTGATGGTGGGGCTTACGTCGGGCTATCTGTCGGGCTGGGTCGATCTGGTGTTTCAGCGGGTCACCGATATCCTGCAGGCGTTGCCGCTATTGGTCCTCGCGCTGGTCATGACGGCGGCGCTGGGGCCGTCGCTGCCGAACGTGATTCTCGCGATCGCGATCCCGCTTGTCCCCACCGTTTCGCGCGTGATCCGCGCCAACACGCTGGCGCTGCGCGAGCTTCCGTTCGTCGAAGCCGCCAAATCGATCGGCATGAGCGAGACGCGGATTGCGCTTCGTCACGTGCTGCCCAACACGCTGGCGCCGTTGATCGTGCTGGCCACCGCCCAGCTCGGGTCCACCATTCTCACCGAAGCCTCATTGTCGTTCCTCGGCCTCGGCATTCCCGAGCCGTACCCGTCCTGGGGGCGCATGCTGTCGGAATCGGCGGCGGAATATGTTCGCACCGCCCCTTGGCTGGTGATTTTCCCGGGGGTCGCCATCAGCCTTGCCGTGTTCGGCACCAACCTGTTTGGCGATGCGCTGCGCGACATTCTCGATCCGAGGCAGCGCGGCTGATGAGCGAGGTTCAGGCGGAAGCCAAGGTTCTCGAGGTGAAGGGCCTGCAGACGATGTTCTTCACCAATTCCGGGCTGTTCAAGGCGGTCGACGACGTCTCTTTCACCGTCGGCCGCGGCGAGACGCTGGCGATCGTCGGTGAATCCGGTTGCGGCAAGAGCGTGACCGCGTTGTCGATCATGCGGCTGGTGCCCGATCCGCCGGGGAGGATCGTGGGCGGTTCGGTCGTGCTCGAAGGAACCGGACTGCTCGATCTCGACGAAAGCGAGATGCGAAAGATCCGCGGCAACCGGATCTCGATGATCTTCCAGGAACCGATGACCTCGCTCAATCCGGTGATGCGGATCGGCGACCAGATCACCGAGGCGGTGCGCTTGCATCGAACCATGAGCCGGAAGGACGCATGGAAAAAAGCCGTCGAGATGTTGCGCCTGGTGCGGATTCCCGTGCCCGAGCGGCGGGCGCTGGAATACCCGCACCAGCTCTCCGGCGGCATGCGCCAGCGCGCGATGATCGCGATGGCGCTGGCGTGCCGGCCGGCGCTGCTGATCGCCGACGAGCCGACCACCGCCCTCGATGTCACCATCCAGGCGCAGATACTGGCGCTGGTGCTCGAGCTGCAAAAAGAGCTCGGCATGGGACTGATCCTGATTACCCACGACCTCGGTGTGGTCGCCCAAACCGCGCAGCGCGTCATCGTGATGTATGCGGGCAAAAAGGTCGAAGAGGCCGATGTCGAGACCCTGTTCGCTCAGCCGAGGCATCCCTACACCCGCGGGCTGATGGCCTCAATCCCGACCGTGCCCTCGCTCAGCACCAAAGAGAATGAACGGCTGGTCGAGATTCCCGGCATGGTGCCGTCGCTGACCAACCTGCCGGCCGGTTGCGCCTTTGCGCCTAGATGCGAACTGGCGATTGCGCGCTGTCGCGAGCAATATCCTCCGTTGCAGGACTGGGGCGGCGATCACCTGGCGGCATGCTGGCGCGCAGCGGAAACCGCGGGCCCGCCATGAGCGAGACGCGCGCGCTGCTCGAGATATCGGACCTCGTCAAACACTATCCGGTGCGCGGCGGCATCCTGCGCCGCAGGGTCGGCACCGTGCATGCCGTCGATGGCGTCAGCTTCGCGCTGGGCGTCGGCGAAACGCTGGGGCTTGTCGGCGAGTCCGGCTGCGGCAAATCCACGGTGGCGCGCAGCATCCTGCGGCTGGTCGAGCCGACCAGCGGCAGCATCCGGCTCGACGATTGCGACATCACCCGTCTCGGCAAGGCCGAATTGCGCGAGCACCGGCGCTCGATGCAGATCATCTTCCAGGACCCGTTCGCCTCGCTCAATCCGCGCATGACGGCCGGCGATATCGTCGGCGAACCGCTCAGCGTCCACGGCATCGCGTCCGGCAGCGTCAAACGTGAACGGGTCGCCGAACTGTTCGATCAGGTCGGGCTGAGGCCCGATCAAATGCAGAACTACCCGCATCAGTTCTCCGGCGGCCAGCGCCAGCGCATCTGCATCGCGCGGGCGCTGTCGCTGGCGCCGCGCCTGATCGTATGCGACGAGCCGGTATCGGCGCTCGACGTATCGATCCAGGCCCAGGTGATCAATCTTCTGATCGACCTGCAGCGCAAGCACGGCTTCTCCTATTTGTTCATCGCGCATGATCTTGCCGTCGTCGCCCATATCAGCCACCGCGTCGCGGTGATGTATCTCGGGCGCATCGTCGAGATCGCCGAGAAGACCGAATTGTTCGCCAACCCCCGGCATCCCTATACGCAAGCCTTGCTCGCCTCCGTTCCGGTCGCCGATCCCAAGGCAAGGTCGCTGAAGCCGCTGATCGACGGCGACGTGCCGAGCCCGATCAATCCTCCCTCGGGGTGCGCCTTCCACACCCGCTGCCGCTATGTGATGGAGCGCTGCAAGGTGGAGACGCCCAGACCGGCCGACAGCGGCGCGCAGCATCAGGTGGCGTGCTGGCTCAACGAGGGAACGGGGCGGAAGGCGTAGGATTGCCCACCGTCATTGCGAGCGAAGCGAAGCAATCCATTGATCCGCAGAAAGTCTGGATTGCTTCGTCGCTGCGCTCCTCGCAATGACGGGACTAAGCTTGCGCGTCCCGCTCGATCTCGACCACGACCTTCCCGGTGGTCACCTGCTCGCCTTCCGCAACGTCGATGGCGGAAATCGTGCCCGGGATCGGCGCAGTGTGGACATGTTCCATTTTCATGGCTTCCAGCGTCATGACGGGTTGACCGGCGGCGACGCGCTCGCCCTGCCGCACCAGCACGGCAACGACACGGCCGTTCATGGCCGCGCGGACCTTGCCGTCGCTGCCCGTGGCCGCCGACGCTGCCGGCGCGGCGCGCGCGAGATCGCGCACCGCATGCGTGACGCCATGATGCAGGAAATAGAGCCGGTCGCCGTCCCGGTAGAACCTGGCCGACTCCATCAGGCCGTCGATGCGAAAGCGTATGGTGTCGCGGCCGAGTTCATCGATTTCGAACCTGTAATCGCGGCCATCAAGGCTCGCGACATACCCGCCATCGCGCTCACGCGCGATTTCGAGATCATGGATGCCATGATCCACCTCGATGCGCGCGGGAAGCGGAAATGCCGCCGCCAGCGAGCGTCCGTTCCGCCACGGCGACGCATGAGGATCGCTGACATAAAGCAGCAATGACGCCAGTGCTGCATCCGACGGCGCATCGGTCTGCGGCGCCAGCAGATCGCCGCGACATTTCCCGATGAAGGCCGTCGTCGCTTCGCCGGCTGCGAATACGCGATGCCGCAGGCAATCCGCCAGAAACGCCTGATTGGTGGTGATGCCGAACGCGACAGTCTGCTCAAGTCCGTGGATGAGCTTGCGCCGCGCCTCATCCCGGGTCGCGCCATGACCGACGAGCTTGGCGATCATCGAATCGTAAAACGGCGGGATCTCGGAGCCGGATTGCAGCGCGTGCTCGACGCGAAGCCCATCCGGCATCCGCCATAGCGCCATCTTTCCCGATTGCGGCATGAAATCCTGCGCGGCGTCCTCCGAGCACAGCCGCACCTCGATCGCATGACCCGAAAACCTGATGTCCTGCTGCCGGACTCCGAGCGGCTCGCCGGCGGCGACCCGCAATTGCAATTCGACCAGATCGAGTCCCGTAATGGCCTCGGTGACGGGGTGCTCGACCTGCAGGCGCGTGTTCATCTCCATGAAATAGAATTCGCCGTGGGTATCGAGCAGGAATTCCAGCGTGCCGGCACCCTCATAGCGAAGCGATTTGACCGCGGCGACGGCGATCGCGCCGATGCGCGCCCGCAATTCCGGCGATACCGCCGGGGAAGGCGCTTCCTCGATCAGCTTCTGGTGCCGCCGCTGCACCGAGCAGTCGCGCTCGCCCAGATGGATCGCATCGCCGTAGCGATCGCCGAACACCTGGATTTCAATATGGCGGGGATCGACGATCGCGCGCTCCAGGATCACGCCGGCGTCGCCGAACGCGCCTTGCGCCTCGGATCGAGAGCTGCGCAACGCATCGGGAAATGCCGCAGCGTCCACAACCAGCCGCATGCCGCGACCGCCGCCACCGGCGACCGCCTTGATCATGACGGGAAAACCGATCTTTTTGGCCTCGGCGAGCATCACGGCGTCGCTCCGGTCGTCGCCCTGATAGCCGGGCACGCAGGGCACGCCGGCGGCCTGCATGATCTTTTTCGCCCCGGCCTTGTTGCCCATCGCCTGAATCGATTCCGGCGACGGCCCTATAAACACGAGGCCAGCCTCGCGGCAGGATCGCGCGAAATCCGCATTCTCGGCAAGAAACCCATAGCCGGGATGAACGGCATCGGCGCCGCTGGCCTTGGCCGCGGCAATGACCGCGTCTTTCCTGAGATAGGATTGCGCCGGCAGCGCCTCTCCAATGCGGATGGCTTGATCTGCTTCGCGCACATGCAGCGCATCGGCATCGGCGTCGGAATAGACCGCGACCACGCCATAGCCGAGACGGCGCGCGGTGCGGATGACCCGGAGCGCGATCTCGCCACGATTGGCGATCAGAATTTTACCGAATGGCGTGCGCTTCAACCCATTGCTCATGGCCGGGCGACCGAAAACTGCATGCGCTGCGGAATGCGGGCCTCGGCCTCGCGGCAGATCGCCAGCACTTGCGCCAGCACGCTGCGGGTGTCGCGCGGATCGATCACGCCGTCGTCGAGCACCCGCGCGCTGGTCGAGAACACATCCATCTGGCCGTCGAACACGCCAACGATCTGCGCCTTCATCGCCTCGATCTTGTCTTTTTCGATCGGCTTGCCGCGCCGGATGGCGGCGGCTTCGGTCACGATCGCCATGGTCTCGGCGGCCTGCTCGCCGCCCATCACGGCAGTCTTGGCGTTGGGCCACGAAAAGCAAAAGCGCGGATGAAATCCGCGCCCGCACATGCCGTAATTGCCTGCGCCGAACGACGCGCCGCAATAGATCGTGATCTGCGGCACGGTGGCGCTGGTCACGGCCTGGATCATCTTGGAGCCGTGCTTGATCATGCCGGCTTCTTCATAGGCCTTGCCGACCATGTAGCCGGTGGTGTTGTTGAGATAAAGCAGCGGCGTCCGCGACTGGCAGCACGCCTGAATGAAATGCGTCGCCTTGTTGGTGCCGTCGGGGTCGAGCGGCCCGTTGTTGGTGATGATGCCGATCGCGTGACCCTCGATGCGGGCGTGTCCGCATACGGTGGCGGGGCCGTAATTGACGCCGATTTCGGTGAAATCGGAATCGTCGACGATCCGCGCGATCGCCTGCCGCATGTCGACCGGCCGCTTGTGGTCCATCGGCATGATGCCGAGTAGTTCTTCCGGATCATGGCGCGGCGGACGATGTGGAGCTTCGGCTGCATCGGGCCGGTCCCATTCCAGCTTGGCCATGATGTCGCGCGCGATGCGAAGCGCGTCGCGATCGTCCTCGGCAAGATAGTCGCCGAGCCCGGAAATGCTGGTGTGCATCTCGGCGCCGCCGAGCTCTTCCTCGGTCGCGATCTCGCCGGTCGCCGCCTTCAGCAGCGGCGGCCCCGCCAGAAACGCGCGGGTGCGACCGCGTACCATCACGATGTAATCGGAGAGTCCCGTCTGGTAGGCGCCGCCGGCGGTGGATGACCCATGCGTCACCGTGACCACCGGCAGACCTGCTGCCGACAGCCGCGCCAGGTTGCGAAAGATGTTGCCGCCTCTGACAAAATCCTCGACGCGGTAGCGCAACAGGTTGGCGCCGGCGCTTTCGACCAGTTGCACGTAGGGCAATTTGTTCTCGAGCGCCAGTTCCTGCACCCGCAGCGTCTTGTCGAGACCATAAGGCTGCAGCGCGCCGGCATCGATGCCGGAGTCGTTGGCGCTGACCATGCAGCGCACCCCGGACACGAATCCGATGCCGGCAATCAAGCCGCCGCCGGGGACACTTTTGTCGGCGTCGGGAACATCGAACCTGTAGCCGGCCAGTGTCGACAGCTCGATGAAGGGCGAACCGGGATCGAGCACCAGCGCCACCCGTTCGCGCGGCAGCAATTGCCCGCGCTTGTGGAAGCGATCCTTGGCGGCGGCCGAAGCCGCGCGTGCGCGTTGTTCCAGGGCGCGCATCCGCGCAATCAGCGCCAGCATGCCGTCGCGATTGGCCTGGTAGGCGGTGCTGGACGGGGCGATGGTGGATTCAAGGATGGTCATGGATACCGATCATTATTGTTACCTCACCTGTATCAACAGCGGCAGCGAGCTCCCTCTCCCCTTGTGGGCCGAGACGAGCGAAGCTCGCTCTTAGAGGGTTGGGGTGAGGGGTCACGGTCTATCGTTTGGCACCGTAACCCCTCACCCGGATCACATCTGCGATGCGATCCGACCTCTCCCACAAGGGGAGAGGTGGACTGAACTCGCAGCGATATTGACGCGTGACACTAGCGCCTGATTCCAAATATTCGCCGGGCTTCGGCCGGGCTTGCGATCTCGCGTCCGGCGCGGCGCGCGCAGGCGGCGATGGTTTCGATCAATTGTCCGTTCGAGGTCACCTTGGCGCCGTCGGGCTGATAGAACGTATCCTCAAGCCCGGTGCGCAGATGACCGCCGAGATCGGCGCAGCGCTGATGCAGCGGCCAGATTTCCGCCCGTCCGATCGCGGTGACCTGCCAATGGGCTTCCGGCAATTTGAGTTTCAGCAGGATCGGCAGCAATTCCGGATCGGCCGGCATGCCCGAGGCGACGCCCATGACGAAATTGTATTCCAATGGCCCGGAATACATGCCGGTCTGCCGGTACATCCCGACGCAGCGCACGATGCCGACGTCGAAACATTCGAATTCCGGAATCGTTTGTGCGGCCTTCATGACGTCGAGATAGTCCTGCACTTTCTCGACCGCGTTATCGAACATCATCGGCGGCCAGGCCCAGGTGTTGTCGCTCTTTACTTTAAGATAATTCAGCGAGCCGGCATTGCAGGCCGCCATTTCCGGCCGGGTCTCGCGCACGCAATCGAGCGCGCCGGAATAATTCGGCCCTGAGGTGCCCGTGGTGTGATTGATGACGACGCCCGGACAGGCCTCGCGGATCGCCTGCTGGATCTCGCGGGAGACGCTGACGTCCCATGACGGCAGATGCCCCTTGTCCGGCGCCTGCTGGCGCAGATGGATATGCATCACGCTGGCGCCGGCGTTGAAGGCCGCCTTGGCCTCGCGCGCCATTTGCTCCGGCGTCACCGGGACATGATGCTGCTTCGGGTCGGTCAGCACGCCATTCAGCGCGCAGGTGATGACAGCCTTGTCGCTCATGGATTGACCTTCGCTATCCGGGCAGCGCAAGCTAACCCTTCAGAGACGCCGCGCAACCTTTTGCTGCTCGCCGGCGAGATTTTCCGCGGCGACCGCCCGCTGGTATCCGTCGCGCATCTGAAGGCGTTGCCAGTAGGCGGCGACGTTGGGCCCGAAATCCTTTGCCAGCCCGATCCGTTCGGCAAGCCGCAGCGCGTAGCCGATGGCGATATCGGCCGCGGTGAAACGATCGGCGCACAGCATCTTGGCGTTGGCGGTCGCGGCCTCGACCGCCCGCAGCCGGCCGAGGAACCACTTGGCGTAGTCGGTGGCGACTTGCGGACTGCGCCTCTCCTCCGGCTCGAGCTGGCTGTAACGCAGCACGAGTGCCTGCGGAAAGGTCAGCGTCGCATCGCTGAAATACATCCAGTTCAGAAAGGCGCCATAGGCCGGCTCGTCGACGCCGACAATCAGCGGCGTCGGTCCGTAGCGGGTGCCGAGGTAGTGACAGATGCCCGAGGATTCCGTCATTCTGGTTTCGCCGTCGATCAGATAAGGAACGGTGCCGAGCGGATTGACGGCGAGGTACTCCTTGGCGAATACCCGCGGCGGGAATGGCAGCATTTTCAGCTCATAGGGCAGCCCGAGTTCTTCCAGCATCCACAGCGGCCGGAACGAGCGCGCCGCGGCGCAGTGATACAGCGTGATCATCAGGCGTTTCCTTTTTTCCGTCACAGTCCCAACTGGCGGCTAGCGAGATCCTTCATGATCTCCTCGCTGCCGCCGCCGATCGCATTGACCTTGACCTCGCGATAGATGCGCTCGACCTTGATGCCGCGCATATAGCCGGCGCCGCCGAAAATCTGCACCGCTTCGGAAGCGCAGAACGCCATGGTCTGGGTCGCCTGGTTCTTCAGCATGCAGATTTCGGCGACCGGATTTTCGCCCTGATCGAGCCGCCACGCCAGCATTTCCAGCATCGCCTGCGACGCCGCGACCCGTTGCGCCATGTCGACCAGCTTGTGCCGGATCACCTGATGCTGCGCCAGCGGTTTCCCGAACGTATGCCGCTGTTTGGCGTATTCCATCGCGTCATCGACGCAGACGCGCGCCGCCGCGGTGCAGCCGGCCGCCATGGTCAGCCGCTCGTGGTTGAAATTGTGCATGATGATCTTGAAGCCCGCCCCTTCCTCGCCGAGCAGGTTGCCGGCCGGGACCCGGCAATTGTCGAAATACAATGTCGCGGTATCGGACGACCACCAGCCCATTTTCTTGAGCGGCGTGCGCGCAAGACCCGGCGTGTCGCCCTCGATCACCAGCAGGCTGACGCCGCCGGGGCCGGGGCCGCCGGTCCGCACCGCCGTGGTGATGTAATCGGCGCGCATGCCTGAGGTGATGAAGGTCTTCTCGCCGTTGACCACGTAGACATCGCCGTCGCGGCGCGCTGACGTGCGCAGATTGGCGACGTCGGAGCCGCCGCTGGGTTCGGTAATCGCCAGCGCCGAGATTTTCCGGCCCGACAGGATCTCCGGTAACACCCGCGCCTTGAATTCCGGACTGCCGGCACGCGCAATCGGCGGCGCGCCGATCGAGTTGCTCTTGAGGCTGGCGCTGACCCCGCCGGCGCCGGCCCGCGCCAGTTCCTGGACCGCGACGATCCACATGAAGCGGTCGACTTCGGTGCCGCCATACTCCTCCGGGAAACCCAAACCCAGCAGCCCGATTTCGGCGGCTTTCTCGTACAGCACGCGAGGAAATTCGCCGGCCTCGTCCCATTGATGGGCGTAGGGCTCGATCTCCCTTTCGACAAAGCGGCGCACCACCTCGCGATAGGCCTCGTGCTCGGCGGTATAGAATGGGCTGCCCATTCGCTTGCCTCCCTGGCGCTTCTGTCGTGGTGACGGCTCGATGGCCGGAATTATCAACAAATCCGGGCTCCACGCCAATGGTATAGCTTTATTCCGATTTTCAGAAATAATGCTTGCCATCCTACCCAAATCAGCAATATACCCTCTACGTTCCGTCCCTCTCGGAGGGGCGTATTCGCGATCGTCACGGACGCGGGACGGGATGCGGTGGACGCTGATGGCGCTTTGACGAATGCGCGTGATGCGGACGGCGAAGTCGTGTGGTCCTGACACCCCGACGCTGGTGTCAAGTCGGCGGAATTATCCGCCGGCGACGGTGGCAAAAAAGCCCGGTCACCGGGGAGAGCGCGAAGGAAACCGTAAAACCATTGTGCGGGGAATGCCGGGTGATTTCCGGTGTGACCGTGGTGACTTTGCTGGCATGGCTTGTTTTTCTGCCCTGCCAGGCTGCGGGCGCATTGGG
>NZ_SSMW01000008.1 GCF_004799405.1 Bradyrhizobium sp. | reverse complement strand
CTGAAGCCGATCTCGCCGCTCGCCTGGATGCCGCTGGCGCTCTACACCATCAAGGATTCGGGACTGTCCGCGATTTTCGTCATCTTCATCTGCTCGGTGTGGCCGATGCTGCTCAACACCGCGTTCGGCGTCGCGGCCGTCCGCAAGGAGTGGATCAATGTCGCGCGCACGCTGGAAGTCGGCACCGTCAGGCGTGCCTTCACGGTGATTTTGCCGGCGGCTGCGCCGACGATTCTCACCGGCATGCGAATCTCGATCGGCATTGCCTGGCTGGTGATCGTCGCCGCCGAGATGCTGGTAGGGGGCACCGGCATCGGCTATTTCGTCTGGAACGAATGGAATAACCTTTCGATCACCAACGTCATCATCGCCATTCTGGTGATCGGGGTGGTCGGCATGCTGCTCGATCAGATTCTCGCGCGCTTCACGCGCATGGTCACGTTTCCGGAGTGAAGCGGTGACCGACAAATTCATTTCTATCGAAGCCATCGCCAAGCGCTATCCGGGCGCCGATGGCGGCGAGATCGCGGTGTTCGAAAATCTCTGGCTGTCGATGGCGCGGGGCGAGTTTGTCTGCGTGATCGGCCATTCCGGCTGCGGCAAGACCACGGTGCTGAACATCCTCGCCGGGCTCGATGAGCCAAGCGAGGGCACCGTGATCGTGGACGGGCAGGCCATCGAGGGCACCAGTCTCGACCGCGCCGTGATTTTCCAGAGCCACGCGCTGCTGCCGTGGCGTACCGTGCTCGGCAATGTCGGCTATGCGGTGACGTCGAAATGGCGCGGCTGGGACCGCGCCAGGGTCAAGGCGCATGCGCAGACCTTCATCGATCTCGTCGGGCTGACCGGCGCCGAGCACAAACGCCCGTCGGAGCTCTCGGGGGGCATGAAACAGCGGGTCGGCATTGCGCGCGCGCTCTCGATCACGCCAAAGATCATGCTGATGGACGAGCCGTTTTCGGCGCTCGATGCCCTGACGCGCGGCACGCTACAGGACGAAGTTCGCCGCATTTGCCTGGAGACCGGGCAGACCGCGTTCATGATCACCCACGACGTGGATGAAGCGATCTATCTTGCCGACAGGATTTTCCTGATGACCAATGGGCCCGGCGCGGTGCTGGCGGAGGTCGTGGAAAATCCGCTGCCAAAGGACCGCGGCCGCGTCGATCTGCACCGCCATCCCTACTATTATGCGGTGCGAAATCACATCGTCGATTTTCTGGTCAGCCGCAGCAAGACTTTCGCTGCCGATGTACCGGATCACGATCCGCGCAATGTGCCGACGGTACGGATCGGAAAGCCGGAACTGATGATCGCATCGATATCCGACGCGCGACATGAAGAATCACAGCAGGCGTCATGGCCGGGCTTGTCCCGGCCATCCACGTCTGCGTAAGGCGAGAAAGACGTGGATGCCCGGCACAAGGCCGGGCATGACGAGCGCAAGGGAGACCACACATGAAACGAACCGACCTCACGGAAAAGCTGCTCGACATCAAGCGCGAGAAAGGCTGGAGCTGGAAGCACATCTGCGAAAAGATCGGCGGTTATTCCGAAGTCCTGATCGTCGGCGCCATCCTCGGCCAGATGAAATTGACGAAACCGCAGGCGGCCAACGCCGCCGAACTGTTCGGGCTGTCGAAGTCCGAAACCGCGATGCTCAACGAGGTGCCGATGCGCGGCGAGGGCACCCCGATGCCGCCGACCGATCCCCTGATCTATCGCTTCTACGAGCTGGTGATGGTCAACGGGCCGGCCTGGAAGGCGCTGATCGAGGAGGAATATGGCGATGGCATCATGTCGGCGATCGATTTCGACATGGTGATGGAGCGCCTGCCCAATCCCAAGGGCGACCGCGTCAAGATCACGATGTCGGGCAAATTCCTGCCGTACAAATATTACGGCGCCAGCGGCAACGTGCCGGAGTATGGGTTCAAGGAGGGGTAAATAGGTGGACGCCATCCTTCGACGCGCGAGCCGACTTCGGCGAGCCTCGAAGGATGCTGTCGCGCACGCCTCACTTCCCCGCTTTCAGCTCCACGACGGCCTGCGCCATCAACTCACCCATCTTCAGGCCAAGCTCGGCGTCTGTGATGGCAATGCCTTTGGCGCCGAGATCGGCAGTCACCTTGCGGACCACGCCGTTGCCGCCTTCCTCGAAATCAGCCGCCACCACGTCTTTGGCGTAGGCGCTGGCGGCGTCGCCGGAGATGCCGAGCTTCCCGGCTACCCATAATCCGAGCAGCCGGTTGCGGCGGGCCTCGGCCTTGAATTTCTGCTCCTCGTCCAGCGCGAACTTCTTCTCGAAACCTTCTTCGCGCTTGTCGAATGTGGTCATATCAAGGGTTCCCGTCTCGGTGCCGAATCGGTGATGGCGGCCGCGTTGCGGCTGCCTGCTTCCATGCCTAGATAGCGAGAGTAAATGGTTAAAACAACGGCGGAAAAGCCGCAGGCCGAGCGGTAAAACTCGGTCCCGATCGGCCGGATCGATTGTGCTGGATAGGCCAATCGGTTAGGTTGCCCTCAGGCCCGGTTCTTGTTCTGTTTTCGGTTCCTGGCCTTCACGGCAGCTCCGTCGTGGGTCGTATCCTTTGTCATCGGAGCACACCAAATTCATGGATTTCAACAACACACGGTACATCCCTATGAGCCGTCGACGCCGCATTTATGAAGGCAAGGCCAAGGTCCTTTACGAAGGACCGGAACCGGGAACCCTGATCCAGCACTTCAAGGACGATGCGACCGCGTTCAATGCCAAGAAACACCAGGTGATCGAGGGCAAGGGCGTCCTCAACAACCGGATTTCGGAGTACCTGTTTCAGCACCTCAACGACATCGGGGTGCCGACCCACTTCATCCGCCGCCTCAACATGCGCGAGCAACTGATTCGCGAAGTTGAGATCGTGCCGCTGGAAGTGGTGGTGCGGAATGTGGCGGCGGGATCGCTGTCGCAGCGCCTCGGCATCGAGGAAGGCACCCAGCTGCCGCGCTCGATCATCGAATTCTATTACAAGAACGACCAGCTCAATAACCCGATGGTCTCCGAGGAGCACATCACCGCGTTCGGCTGGGCGACGCCGCAGGAAATCGACGACATCATGGCGCTGGCGATCAGGGTCAACGACTTCCTCACCGGGCTGTTTCTGGGCATCGGCATCCGTCTGGTCGATTTCAAGATGGAATGCGGCCGGCTGTTCGAGAACGAGATGATGCGAATCATCGTCGCCGACGAGATCTCGCCGGATTCGTGCCGGCTGTGGGACATCAAGTCGAACGAGAAGCTCGACAAGGACCGCTTCCGCAGGGATCTCGGCGGCCTTCTGGAGGCCTATACCGAGGTCGCCAAGCGCCTGGGCATCCTGATGGAGAACGAGCGTCCCGCGGGCTCCGGTCCGGTGCTGGTCAAGAGCTGAGGTTGACTGTGAAAGCGCGCGTCACCGTCACGCTCAAATCAGGCATCCTCGATCCCCAGGGCAAGGCCATCGAAGGCGCGCTGAAATCGCTCGGTGTCGACGGTGTCGCCAGCGTGCGCCAGGGCAAGGTGTTCGACATCGAGCTTTCCGGTTCCGACAAGGCCAAGGCCGAAGCGGCGCTGAAGGATGCCGCCGACAAGCTCTTGGCCAACACCGTGATCGAGAATTACCGGGTTGAGGTTCTGAGCTAGGCACGACGCGCCCATGAAATCCGCCGTTCTCGTCTTTCCCGGAATCAATCGCGAGCGCGACATGGCGCGAGCGCTGCGGCTGGCGTCGGGGCATGAGCCCGCGATGGTCTGGCACGCCGAAACCTCGCTGCCCAAGGGCACCGATCTCGTGGTGGTGCCCGGCGGATTTTCCTACGGCGACTACCTGCGCTGCGGCGCCATCGCCGCGCGCGCGCCTGTGATGGATGCGGTGCGCGGTTTCGCCAAAGGCGGCGGCCTTGTGCTCGGGGTCTGCAACGGCTTCCAGATTCTGTGCGAGTCTGGCCTGTTGCCCGGCGTGCTCATGCGCAACGCGCGGCTGAAATTCATCTGCCGCGACGTGCACCTGCGGGTCGAGCGCTCCGATACGCCGTTCACCCGCGGCTACAATGCAGGCCAGGTCATCCGCGTGCCGATCGCGCATGGCGAGGGCAATTACGAGGCGGATGAAGAGACGCTGAAGCGTCTCGAAGGCGAAGGACGCGTGCTCTACCGCTATAGTTCCGCCGAGGGCGCGATCGACGAACGCTCCAACGTCAATGGCGCCTCGCACGCGATTGCCGGCATCGTCAATGACAAGGGCAACGTGCTCGGCATGATGCCGCATCCGGAAAACCACGTCGAAGACATCATGGGCTGCACCGACGGCCGCGGCCTGTTCGCAGGCCTCGTGGCGCATCTGCAGCGCGCGGCGTAGCACCGGACGCGCGCCATCGAGTAACGCCGCGCCTCAAGGAGTTGGTGTCGTCAGCCGCTTTTCCATGAAGATGCTGGTCGCGACGGCCTCCCGGGACATCGCCGTGTAGTCGCCGAATGCCGTGCAGGGCCGAAAGCCGGCCCGTCCATAAAATCGCAATGCCGCCGCCTGCCGTTCTCCCGTCTCCAGGCGCAGGACGACAG
This sequence comes from Bradyrhizobium sp., assembly GCF_004799405.1. Taxonomy (GTDB): domain Bacteria; phylum Pseudomonadota; class Alphaproteobacteria; order Rhizobiales; family Xanthobacteraceae; genus Bradyrhizobium. The sequence continues at coordinate 51,778 of NZ_SSMW01000008.1, read as the reverse complement.
TCCGGCGGCGCGCGCCTCGGTCTCGATCCGCGCCAACAAGGCCTGCGCCACGCCGCGTCCACGCACCGCCTCGCGCACATACATGCGCTTCACTTCGGCGAAATCAGCAAACAGGGCCATCCCGCCGCAGCCAACGGCAGCGCCGTTCAGCCGCGCCAGGAAGAAAAGAATGTGCGGCTGGAACAGCGCCTGCAACGCCAGCCCGTGCCGCTGCTCGGGCGGGTATTGGCCGCAAGCACCTGGTCGAGTTCGCCGATCAACAGGCGAACGTCATCGGTTGCCGTCGTCATCCGCTCGATGTCGACACCGGCGCGCTCGTTCATCCAATCACCCCACGCCGCCCTCCGATCCAGGCGGTGCTTGGCCGGCGTCGTCGCTTGCTGCCCGCGGCGTTCGCCGCTTGACCCGCTTGATGGTGCCGGAAAACGTGAACAGCGGCCGCTCGCCGGATTTGAGCAGGCCGCGCAGGAAGGTCATCGAGCCGCCGGCCCGCATGATTTCGCACGTGCCCTCGATCAACTCGCCCGCGCGCGCCGCGTCGAGGAATTCGCAGGCAAACGAAACAGTTACGCCCGGTCCCTGCAGTATCGGTGAAGCCACCGCGAACAGGCAGTAATCCGCGAATGTCATGAAGGCGCCGCCATGAACGTTGCCTGTGCCGTTGAGATGCTTCTTCTCGACCCGGAACGCGCAATGGATGCGGCCGTCGTCTTCCATCCGGTGCCAGAACGGCCCGTTGTTGGTCTCGAAATTGTCGCGGTTCCAGGTCCGCCACCCACTGAATTCGCCCTCGGTACCGACGTGCAGGTCGGGGCGGTTGAGGAATGCGTTTTTGGCGAGGTCGTCCACGCGCTGTGGCCCTTGGGTTGAGTGTGCTGGGCCCTTAAATCCGATCCGCCCGCGATGTGCAAACCGCCATCGCCCATCGTGCTCCCGCAAATCTATGGACAGCCGGAAATTGCGCCATAAAAGGCCTTTTCCAGCCCTTCCGATCTCCCTAATAAGAGACCTTGATCGCGCAAGAAGCCTCATGAACCAGCCGCAAATCACCCCGGAACTCGTCGCCAGCCATGGCCTGAAGCCGGACGAATACGAGCGCATCCTCAAATTGATCGGCCGGGTGCCGAGTTTCACCGAACTTGGGATTTTCTCGGCGATGTGGAACGAGCACTGCTCGTACAAGTCGTCGCGGCTGCATTTGCGCGGACTGCCGACCAGGGCGCCGTGGGTGATCCAGGGACCGGGCGAGAATGCCGGCGTCATCGACATCGGCGACGGCCTGGCGGTCGTGTTCAAGATGGAGAGCCACAACCATCCGAGCTACATCGAGCCCTATCAGGGTGCCACCACCGGCGTCGGCGGCATTTTGCGCGATGTGTTCACGATGGGCGCGCGGCCGATCGCTTGCCTCAACGCGCTGAGTTTTGGCGCGCCGGAACACCCCAAGACACGCCATCTGGTTGGCGGGGTCGTCGCCGGCATCGGCGGCTACGGCAATTCTTTCGGGGTGCCGACGGTCGGCGGGCAGGTGCGTTTTCACACCCGTTATGACGGCAACATCCTCGTCAATGCGATGGCGGTCGGCCTTGCCGATACCGACAAGATTTTTTACGCGGCGGCGTCGGGCGTCAACATGCCGATCGTCTATCTCGGCTCCAAGACCGGCCGCGACGGCATTCACGGCGCCTCGATGGCGTCGGCCGAATTCGACGACGACTCCGCCGAGAAGCGCCCGACCGTGCAGGTCGGAGATCCCTTTGCGGAAAAGCTGCTGCTGGAAGCCTGCCTCGAAATCATGCAAGCCGATTGCGTGATCGCGATTCAGGACATGGGCGCGGCGGGCCTGACCTGCTCGGCGGTAGAGATGGGCGCCAAGGGCGATCTCGGCGTCGATCTCGACCTTGACGCGGTGCCGACCCGCGAAACCGGCATGAGCGCCTATGAGATGATGCTGTCGGAAAGCCAGGAGCGCATGCTGATGGTGCTCAAGCCCGAGAAGGAGAAGCAAGCCGAGGCGATCTTCCGCAAGTGGGGACTGGATTTCGCGGTGGTCGGCTACACCACGCCGAGCAAGCGCTTCGTGGTCAAACACGGCGGCGACGTGATGGCCGATCTGCCGATCAAGGAACTGGGCGACGAGGCGCCGCTGTATGACCGGCCGCATGTGGCAACGCCGCTGTTGCCGGTGATCCATGCGCGCGAGGTGAAGCCGCCGCTGGGAATTCCGCAAGCGCTCGAAAAACTGATCGCGACGCCCGAGCTTTGCTCGAAGCGCTGGGTGTGGGAGCAATACGACCACGTCATCCTGGGCAATACCGTGCAGCGTCCCGGCGGCGACGCGGCGGTGGTGCGGGTGCAGGACGGGCCGAAGGGGCTGGCGCTGACGGTCGACGTGACGCCGCGCTATTGCGAGGCCGATCCGTACCAGGGCGGCATGCAGGCGGTGGCGGAAGCCTGGCGCAATATCACCGCGGTCGGCGGCCGGCCGCTGGCGATCACCGACAATCTCAATTTCGGCAATCCGGAGCGGCCGGAGATCATGGGCCAGTTCGTCGGCTGCCTGAAGGGCATCGCGGAAGCCTGCCGCGCGCTCGACTTCCCGGTCGTGTCCGGCAATGTCTCGCTCTACAACGAGACCAACGGCCGCGGCATCCTGCCGACGCCCTCGATCGGCGGCGTCGGGCTGCTCGACGATTTCACCAAATCCGCCACGCTGGCGTTCAAGGCGGAAGGCGAGGCGATCCTGCTGGTGGGCGAGACCCAGGGATGGCTCGGCCAGTCGGTTTACCTGCGCGACATCTGCAGCCGCGAAGAGGGCGCACCGCCGCCGGTCGACCTCGCCGCGGAAAAGCGCAACGGCGATGTGGTGCGCGGCATGATCCGCGCCGGTACCGCAACCGCCGTGCACGACGTCTCCGATGGCGGGCTGCTGGTTGCATTGGCGGAGATGGCCATCGCCGGCGGCATCGGCGCGCAGCTTTTGGCGGGGCCGGAATCGATCGTGCCGCATGCCTATTGGTTTGGCGAAGATCAGGCACGCTACATCGTCACGATGCCCGTCGAACAGGCAGGGCTGGTGCTGGCGAAGATGAAGGGCGCCGGTGTGCCATGCGTGCGTATAGGCACCACCGGCGGCGATGCCATCGCTATTGCCGGCCAGAGCGCGGTGCCGGTCAGGGCGCTGGCAGCGGCCTTCGAGAGCTGGTTTCCGGACTATATGGGCGGCAAGGCGTTCTGAACGAAGCTTGCCGTCAGGGCAGGTCTGAAACCATCACGAGCATCGTGAGGCTGATCGCGGTGGCGATCAAAATAGCGGATAATCCCATTCGAGCGTCCTTTCATGCTGGCCTTGGACACACCTCCCGGGAAAACCGATGCAGTTTTGATGCCAACTGTCCGAACACGATCCCGAAAAATCGGACCGGTTTTTCGAAAAACATCATGGCTGAACAAAAAGATAGCCGACGAGCCTGCGAAGCAGGATCAGATTCTAGAGCACATGGGTGGCGCCCGGGATCTTCCGCAAGGCCGCGGTTGCGGCCCAGCTCAAGGCCAGCGTCAGAATGAAGACGACGACCGCCTTGAGGATCGCACTCACCTGCATCACCGGCGCCAACGCGAAGTCGTGCAGCGCGTATTGCAGCCACAGCACCGGGATGTAGTGGATCAGGTAGATGCCATAGGCGCTGTCGCGCAGGGGATCGAGGATGCTCGAGCCGTCATTGTCGAAGCGCAGGAACAGCGCGAGGACATTGAGTGTCTGCGCCGCGCTGTAGCACGCGAATGCCAGCGAATAGGCCGTCTCCCACCACAACGGCTGATGGTTCACGTCGGGAAGCACCGAGTGTTTGATGTAGATCAGGCCGATGATGCAGCCATAGGTGGCGATGGTCGCCGCGAGCCATAGCGGCCAGCGCCGCGCCAGCCCGCCATCGCCGGCCAGCACCCCTTCGCCGAAGCCCGCCGCGCCGATGCCGACGCCGGCAAAGAAATACAGCAAATAAAGCAGAATGCGGCTGGCCTGGATCGCGAGCGGGCCGGCCGTGAACCAGCGCGATGCGCCGAAATAAAGCACCGGGGGGACATAGACGACGATTGATCCGATCAGCAGCGCCCAGAAGAACAATCCGGGCCGCGCAAAACTGGCGCGCGACAGCCGGCCGATGGCTTCGACGCATCCGGGGGCTGCGAGGTACACACCGGCGGCGATCACATCGAGCGCCAGCAACACCCAGACAAACCAAGCCGGTCCGCTTGGCCAGGGTCCGACGGTGACCGTCTTCCACCAGAATTCCGCAAAACTGTTTGCGCCGGATACGCGCAGATCGACCGCGTAATAGGCCACCGGCATCAGGATCAGCGCGCAGACGATAAAGGGCAGGCCGAGGCGCCACCAGCGGTCGCGCAGGAACCAGCCGGTTCCCTTGCGCTGCAGGCTGGGCCAGACAAACAGCCCCGACAGGAAGAACATCGCCTCCATGAAGAAGCTGTCGTTGAACGTCACCACGCCGTCGAAGCCCAGGAACGACTGGGGGTCGGTATGGCCGAAATAGGTGTAGGCGATCACCGAATGGTGGATCAGCACCAGCATGGTGATGAAGGTGCGGGCGCGGTCGAGCGCCGCGTTGCGCGCTTTGGCTTTTGGCGCGGCCCGCGTCTGCGCGGGCGCCACTGAACTGGAAATCGAGGTCATCAGCACGCCCGGCGGGGTGTTCTTCCCGATGTTGCCGCCGGGAACCCGATTCAGCAAGGGCAATTGTGGCGATGGCGCGCTTTCACCGCGATGGAACCAGCGCCATTGCTCGAAGTTAGATCAGCGATAAAGCACCGCCGATTCCGCGGGGCGCGAGGCTGGAGAGCGAGCGATGACAATCCTGAAATGGGCGCTGATCTTCTTCCTGGTGTCGGTTGTCGCCGGCATTCTCGGCTTCACCGGCCTGTCCGCCGCGTCGGCGGATATCGCCCGCTTCCTGTTTTATGTGTTCGTCGTGATCTTCCTCGTCCTGCTGATCCTCGGTCTCACGATCTTCAGGATATGACGAAAAACACAAGCGGCCCTCAGGCCCCTTCCTCGATCTTGACCTTGTCGGGATAGAACGCCAGGTGGCCGGAGATTTCCGCCATCGCCGGGAACGGCGTCTCATAGGTCCAGATCGCGTTTTCGATGGTCTTGCCGTCGGCCTTGATGCTGAAATAATTCGCATCGCCCTTGTAGGGGCAGTGCGTCACCCGCTCGGTGCGCGCCAGCAGGGCCAGATTGGCGTCCTGGCGCGGCACATACTGCACGGCCGGGTAGCTTGCTTCCTTCAGCGACAAAGCGTGGGTGGTGTCGGCGATCACGACGCCGCCAGCCGTGACGCGGACGCGCCTGGGGTTCGCCGTAATGGTGATGGGATGGTCGGGACCGGGAAGTTTCATGGTCACTCCTTCTTTGGTCAGCCCGTTGTGATCGCAAGGCACGATCCGGCCGCTTCGATGACGATTGGACCCCGATATAGTGCGAGAAAGCGTGACCTAGAAGGGCGTTCACGCTAAAGTTCCGGCACCGCCCGTGGCGAGGTCGCCACGATTAGAAACGCCGGTCTGGAGAACTGTTCGAAATGCCGATGGACGCCCGCGATATCGAATCGATGATCAAGGCAGCGATACCCGACGCCGAGGTGACGATCCGCGATCTCGCCGGCGATGGCGACCATTATGCGGCGACCGTGATTTCGGAATCGTTCCGCGGCAAATCCCGCGTCCAGCAGCACCAGATCGTCTACCAGTCGCTGCAGGGCCAGATGGGCGGCGTGCTGCACGCGCTGGCGCTGCAAACCGGGGTACCGGAGGGGTAGGTCCTCCGGGATACAGCGCGATGGCCGGGAACAACGAACGCGGCGCGCTGTTTCGCGAAATTCTGCCGCATCAGCACAGCCGCGTCACCTATGCCGAATTGCTGTTCGACCTGGTGTTCGTGTTTGCGGTAACGCAGATTTCGCACACGCTGCTGGGCCGCTTCACCCCGCTCGGCGCGCTGCAGACGACGCTGTTGTTCCTCGCGGTCTGGTGGGTGTGGGTTTACACCTCGTGGATCACCAACTGGCTCAATCCCGAACTGACCCCGGTGCGGGTGCTGCTGTTCCTGCTGATGCTCGGCGGCCTCGTGCTCTCGACTTCGATTCCAAAGGCCTTTGAGTCGCGGGGGCTTTGGTTTGCCGTGGCCTATGCCGGCATGCAGGTCGGCCGCACCATCTTCCTGTTGGTCTCGACCCCGCCGGGCCGGACGCTGGCGCGCATGAATGCGGTCCGCATCCTGGTCTGGCTGTCGATGTCGGCCGTGTTCTGGATCGCGGGCGGCTTTGCGCAAGGGTATCCGCGGCTGGTGCTCTGGTCGGTCGCGCTCGGCATCGAATATCTCTCGCCGGCGGTGAGGTTCTGGATCCCGAAATACGGCGCGTCCTCGGTGGCGGACTGGGTCGTCGAGGGCGGCCACATGGCGGAACGCTGTGCCGGATTCATCATCATCGCGCTCGGCGAATCCATCGTGGTGATCGGTGCGACCTTTGCCGATCTGGCCTGGACCCGCGATACCGTCGTTGCGTTCATGTCGGCCTTTATCGGCGCGCTCGCGATGTGGTGGATCTATTTCCACAAAGGCGCCGAGGCGGGCTCCGAGCAGATTTCAAACTCCGCCGAGCCGGGCCGGCTGGCGCGGTTGGCCTACACCTACCTGCATCTTTTGATCGTGGCCGGCATCATCCTGTCCGCCGTCGCCAACGAACTCGTGTTGACGCATCCGGCCGACCATTCCGATCCGAAGACGGTGCTCTGCGCGATCGGCGGGCCGTTGCTATTCCTGCTCGGAACCATCCTGTTCAAGCACAGCATTCGCGGCTGGCTTCAACCCTCGCATGGCGCCGGCATCGTCGCGCTCGGCGTATTGGCGTTTTTCGCAAGCGCGCTTTCGCCGCTGCTGCTGTCGGTCCTGACCACCGCGATCATGATCGTGGTCGCGGCCTGGGAGTCGATCTCGCTGAAGTCGGGCGCGGCCGGGCCGCCTCGATCCCAGGAGGCCTGAGCACGAGGAAACCTGGTTCGGGAAACTCAGTCGGCCGCCGCCAGCGCGTGAACCGAAAACATGCTGTTGTCGTCGGTCCACGATTCCCGCGTCTTCCAGCCCGAACCGCGCGCCAGCGCGGTGAACCGGTCGAGGCTGTATTTGTAGCTGCTCTCGGTATGGATGGTTTCACCGGCGCGGAACGAAAAACTCCGGCCGAGGATTCGCACGCTCTGCGTCTTCCTGCTGATCAGATGCATTTCGATGCGGTGACGGTCGCGGTTGTAGATCGCGCGGTGGGTGAACGCGGAAAGGTCGAAATTGCCGCCCAGTTCGCGGTTGATGCGCTCCAGCACATTGAGATTGAAGCGCGCGGTGACCCCGGCGGCATCGTTATAGGCCTCATACAAGACGCGCTCGTCCTTTTCGAGATCGACGCCGATCACCATCTGCGCGTCCTTGCCCAGAATGTCGCGGGCGCTGCGCAGGAAACGGCAGGCTTCGTGCGGCTCGAAATTTCCCAGCGTCGAGCCCGGGAAAAATCCCACCTTCGGCATCGCCTTGACGGCGTCGGGCAATGCGAACGGCGCGGTGAAATCCGCGGCGACCGGGTGGACGTCCAGATCGGGGAAGTCCTTGCGCAAGGCATCGGCCTGGGCGTTGAGGAAGTCACCCGAAATATCGACCGGCACGTAGGCGCCGAATGCGCAGATGTTCAGCAGCCGCCGCACCTTGGTGGTGGCGCCGGCGCCGAATTCCACCAGCGCGGCGCCCTTGGGGATAATGGCCGAAATCTCGCGGCCGCGGGCGCGCAGGATTCCAAGCTCGGTGCGCGTCGGATAATATTCCGGCAGTAGCGTGATCTGTTCGAACAATTCCGAGCCGGTGGCGTCATAGAAATATTTCGGCGACAGCCGTTTGGGGGTTTGCGACAAATCGCCGATCACGTCGCAGGCAAACGTCGAGGTCTGTTCATCGAAACGATGCGCTTTAGCCAAAGCCGCGGCGTGAACATTCATGACCGTCTCCCAAAGCGCGCTTCCCCGGCGCGGTTGAATTAAAAAAATTAGGTGGCGTAATCGGCGAGGCGCAATCCCGTGAATTGCCAGCGGTGGTGCGGATAAAAGAAGTTTCGATAGGTCACGCGGCTGTGGCCCGAAGGTGTCGCGAGCGAGGAGCCGCGCAGCACCAACTGGTTGACCATGAACTTGCCGTTGTATTCGCCGAGCGCGCCCTCGATGGCGCGGTAACCGGGATAGGAGGCATAGGCGCTGCGGGTCCATTGCCACACCACCCCGAAGGCGTCGTTGAGGTGGCCGCCGCGGCCTGCGACTTCCCATTCCATTTCGGTCGGCAAATGCTTGCCGCTCCAGCGCGCAAACGCGTCGGCCTCGTAATAGCTGACGTGGCAGACCGGCGCTGTGGGGTCGACCGGCTGCAAACTGCCGAGCGTCATGACCTGCCATTCGCCGTCGACCCGGCGCCAGTAGCCGGGCGCCTGCCATCCTTCGTTGCCGGCGGCGGCAAAGCCGTCCATCAGCCACAGCGTCGGCGTCGCGTAGCCGCCGTCCTGCATGAAGGCGAGCCATTCGGCGTTGGTGACGAGATTGCGCGCCAGCCTGACCGGGCCGACCAAAGCGCGGTGCGCCGGCTTCTCGTTGTCGAAATGAAAGGTGTCGTCGGCGTGTCCGACGGTGTGGATGCCCTCGTTGAGGGTGACCCATTCGCCGCCGGCGCGAGTTTCGTCGCCGCTGCGCGTGGAGGCCGGGAGGCGCCAGGCCGGATCGTAAGCCGGCGGAATCGGGTTTTGCGCAAAGGCGTGCAGGATGTCGGTCAGCATCAATTCCTGATGCTGCTGTTCGTGGTTGAGACCGACTTCCACCAATGGCGCGATCGCCTTGATCGTATCCTCGCCGGCCTCGTGAAAGAATTTCACGACGGCGGCATCGACATGGCGGCGATAGGCGGTGATTTCCTCAGCGCCAGGGCGGGTCAGATGGCCGCGCTGGTGGCGGGCGTGCCGCGGTCCGGCGCTGACATAGTAGGAATTGAACAGGAACGCATAATCCGGGTGAAACGGCTGGTAGCCCTTGCAGTGCTCGCCGAGCAGGAATTGCTCGAAGAACCAGGTGGTATGGGCGCGGTGCCATTTGGCGGGACTGGCATCCGGCATCGACTGGATCAGCTGATCCTCAGGCGTCAGGGGGCCGGCGCGGCGCTCGGTCTCGTTTCGGACGGCAAGGAAGGCTTCCACCAGATCCTGGGCCAGGCTGCCCGAATCGGAGAATAATGACGGGCAGGGGGCAGCGAGCGTGGCTGCAGCGGATGCTGGTTTCGTCACGATAGTCTCCGTTGGGGAGAGAACGTAGCTCTGGCGGACGGGTTCCCCGGCGTCTGTCCTAGATAGGGGCTCCCGGCGGGGATAAAAGCCTCTCCGAGGCTGGGATAAGGGTGCCCGCCGCCCACGCCGGCCCTTGGGTGATCCCGGCGGAAATGCCGCACGCATGCCAGCCTCCCGCCATTTTACTTTGGATGCACAACGGTTTGGGCTACATATATGACAGTGTCGGGGTTTAACGGGGATGCCGGCCCAAGGGGCCGTGCCTCAAAAGGACGCCAATATGAGCATCGAGCAATTCATCGACAATGAAGTGAAGTCGAACGACGTCGTGCTGTTCATGAAGGGGACGCCGCAGTTTCCGCAGTGCGGTTTTTCCGGTCAGGTGGTGCAGATTCTCGATCACGTCGGGGTCGGCTACAAGGGCCTGAACGTCCTGGAATCCGCCGAACTGCGTAACGGCATCAAGACCTATTCCAACTGGCCGACCATTCCCCAGCTTTACGTCAAGGGCGAGTTTGTCGGCGGCTGCGACATCATCCGCGAGATGTTCCAGGCCGGCGAGCTGCAGCAGCTTTTGGCCGACAAGGGTGTCACGGTCAGCGCGGCTGCCTCCGCCTGAACCTGACGGCGCGCCAGATCGGCACGGCGCGGCTGGAAGTCATTGTCGCTGACATTACGACGCTCCGCGTTGACGCCATCGTCAATGCCGCCAATACCTCCCTGCTCGGTGGCGGTGGCGGTGGCGTCGATGGCGCGATCCATCGCGCGGCCGGGCCTAAGCTTCTCGCCGAATGCCGCACGCTGCGGGGTTGCGAGACCGGCGGCGCCAAAATCACCAAAGGTTATCTGCTGCCGGCGCGTCACGTGATCCACGCCGTCGGTCCGGTCTGGCATGGCGGCGGCCGGGGCGAAGATGACGCGCTGGCGTCGTGCTATCGCCGCGCACTCGCACTTGGCCAGGACCACGGCCTTGCCTCGATTGCCTATCCGGCCATTTCCACCGGGGTCTATCGTTTCCCGGCCGAGCGCGCGGCACGGATTGCGGTCGGCGCGATCGCGGAGGCGCTGGCTGCGGCGCCCGCGATCAGCCGGGTTATCTTCTGCTGCTTTTCCGATGACAGCGCCAGGCTGCACGCGCAGGCATTTGCGGAGGTCGGCCGCTAGGATGGCTTTGCCGCCGGCCAGCCGATGATCCAAGTCAAGACCGGGAAGGGCGTAAAAAACTGCAACAGCAAAGCGGCGATCAGGATCGTGGCCGCATAGAACAACATTCCGCGCAGCAGGCGATGTGGCAGCGGCGGATACGGTGGCTGGTTATTGGGCGGCCACGCAAATCTCTCTTCCCAGTCGCGCTGGGGAATCTCCGGAGGCCGGATTCTCTCGAACGGCTCCCAGGCGCGGTAGGCCAGAATGCCGCGCTCGCGCGCGATGGCTTTTCTCAGATAGAGCAGGTTATGGCGTCCGGCAAAATCGACCACCGCCCGGGTCAAGAGGCGCAACAGCCACAGAACCAGCGAGCCCGCGAGATAGACATACGCAATCATGAAGGCGAATGTCAGCCAGGACCGGGTGAAGGATTTTACGGTAAAAATCGCCGAAACCGTTTCCACGGTGGACTCGACGAGCTTGTCGAGGCCGTAGAAGATCTGGCCGAATATCGATTTGTCGTCGGCGGCTTGCAGCCACAGGATCACGGCGATCACGATGGCGAATTGAACGAGGGGGAATCTGACAAGGCCTCGTATCGGAGCTGAAATCAGTTTGATCATCCGGTGAATGCTCCAGCAGACGGCTCGCACGGACCCGCCTCGGATATACCGGGGCGCTTGACGGATATAGCATGATTTGCCGCGGGCACCGGGATGACGCGGAATGGACGGGCTTGTTCCGGCCCTTGTGCCGGGTGAGCCGGCCGCTACACTCCACCTCAGGAAATCCGGGGAGGGATTGTGATGAATTCACGACATGCGCTGAGGTCGCTGATCTCTGGCGTGCTGCTGACCAGTGCGGTTTCGGCTTTTGCGGAAGGCACCTTCGACATTCCGGCGGGCGCGCATTTCAACCGGCAAAAACTCGAGAAGATCGGCGAGTTTTTCCGTAACGAAGTGGCGACCGGCAAGATTCCCGGCGCGATCCTGCTGATCCAGCAGCACGGCAAGCCGGTCTATCACGAATTCTTCGGCGTGCGCGACGTCGCGACCAAGGCGCCGATGACCGATGATACCATCTTCCGGCTGTTTTCGATGACCAAGCCTATCACCAGTGTGGCCGCGATGATGCTGTTGGACGAGCACAAGCTGAAGCTCGACGATCCCGTCGCGATCTATATTCCGTCGTTCGCCACCGCCAAGGTTGGCGTGGAAAAGAAGGCCGAGAACGGCGAGAAAGCCCTTGAGCTCGTGCCCTTGAAACGCCGGCTCACGCTCCAGGATCTGATGACGCAAACCGCCGGAATAACTTACGGCTTCTATGGCGACAACATGGTCCGCAAGGCCTATGCCGACGCCAGGATTTATGACGGCAATTTCACCAATGCCGAATTCGCCGAACGCATCGCGCGTCTGCCGTTGGCGGAACAGCCGGGCACGTTGTGGGATTACGGCCACGCGACCGATATTCTCGGCCGCGTCATCGAAGTCGCGTCGGGCGGAAAATCGCTTCTGCAGGTCGAAAAGGAGAAGCTGCTGGATCCGCTCGGCATGACCAGCACGAGTTTCTATGTGACCGATCCGGCCAAGCAGCAGCTGATCGCCAAGCCGACGGCGAAAGACAGCGACTTCCGCGTCGGCTTCGAAAGCAGCCCGGACGAGCCGATGAAGTGGGAATCCGGCGGCGGCGGCATGGTCACCACCATGGCGGATTTTGCCCGGTTTTCGCAGATGCTGCTCAACGGGGGGGAACTCGACGGCAAGCGATATCTCAGTCCGAGGGCGTTCGAGTTGATGTCGTCGGACCACATCGGGCCAGGTTCCGGCGTGGAGCGTGACTATTTTTATTTTCCCGGTGACGGCTTCGGCTTCGGGCTGGGTTTTGGCGTGCGTACCGATCCCGGCAACGCCAAGCCGCCGCCGCCGGGCTCATTGGGCGAGTTGAAGTGGGACGGCGCCAGCGGCTGCTATTTCGTGATCGACCGCAAGCAGGACATGTTTTTCGTGCTGCTGGAGCAGACGCCCTCGGAGCGCCAGCGCATCCAGAAGGCGGTGAAGCAGTTGATCTATGAAGCGATGGAGAACTGACGGCGCCGACCGAAGGGTTGCGACGGCGCTTGCGTTCCTGGTTGGCGCGGTCGCGTTGGGCTGGCCGAACGCCGGCCGCGCCGAATCTCAAGCGTTCGCTGCGAGATTCTCACAGGAAAAGCTGGCGCGCGTCGGCGATTATATCCGCAACGAAGTTGCGACCGGCAAAATCCCCGGCGCCGTCATCCTGATCCAGCAGCACGGCAGGCCGGCTTATTTCGAGAACTTCGGCGTGCGCGACCTCGAGAGCAAACGCCCGATGACGGCGGATACCATCTTCCAGCTCTATTCGATGTCGAAGCCGATAACGTCAGTCGCGGCGATGATGCTGGTCGAGGACGGCAAGCTTTCGCTCGGCGATCCCGTTTCGAAATATATCCCGGCCTTCGCCGATCTGAAGGTCGGTGTCGAGAAGCGCGGCGACAGCGGCAAGCCACAGCTTGCGCTGGAACCCGTCGACCGTCCGATTACCGTCGAGGACCTGCTGCGGCACACCTCGGGCCTCACTTACGGCTTCTATGGCGACAGCACGGTGCGGAAACTCTATGCCAACTCCGGTCTGTTCGACGGCGATTTCGACAACGCGCAATTTGTCGAGCGGATCGCGAAACTGCCGCTGGCCGAGCAGCCGGGAACGCTGTGGGATTACGGTCATTCGACCGACGTGCTCGGCCGCGTTATCGAGGTGGTGTCCGGGCGGTCGCTGTTCGCGTTTGAAAAGCAGCGCCTGCTCGATCCGCTGGGGATGGCCGATACCGCGTTCTACGTGGCGGATGCGGCGAAGCGGGTATTGATCGCCGAGCCGATGCCGGATGACCGCTTTCTCAGTCCCGTCGCCGGGATCCGGGATCCGATACTGCCGCGGCGCTGGGAATCCGGCGGGGCCGGCATGGTGGGAACCATCGGCGATTACGCGCGGTTCGCACAAATGCTGCTGAACGGCGGGATATTGGACGGCAAACGCTATCTCAAACCCGAAACCGTCGCCCTGATGACATCGGACCATATCGGACCGGAAACCGGAATCGCCCGCGATGATTCCTATTTTCCAGGCAGCGACAGCGGATTCGGACTTGGCTTCGCCGTACGGACCGTGCAACCAGCTGGCACACCCCTGCCGACCGGCGAATATCGCTGGGATGGCGTCGCCGGCACTTTCCTTTTTGTCGATCCGAAGGACGACATGTTCGTGGTCTTCATGGCGCAGACGCCGTCGCAGCGCGGACGGATTCAAACTGCGCTCAAATCGCTGATCTATGAGGCCCTCGATAAATAATAAAGCGGGAGAACAACCATGCTTACCCACGAAAATCGCGTACGCGACGAATTCACCCGCCAGGCCGAAACCTTTTCGACCTCCTCGGCGATCACCGACAAGGCGTTGACGGATCGTTTCGTCGTGGCACTGGGTGATGCGGGACACGGCTCGGTGCTCGACGTCGCCTGCGGTCCGGGCATTCTCAGTGCGGCCATCGCAAGATCGGCGCGCGATGTGGTGGCGTTCGATCTCACGCCGCAGATGCTGGCCAAGGCCAGGCAGCCGCCGGGATGAACAATGTCAGTTTCCGCGAAGGCAATGCCGTCGAGCTGCCCTTTGCAGACGATACATTCGATGCGGTCGTGACGCGGCTGTCTGTGCATCATTTCGACCGGCCTGGCCGCGTGATGTCGGAGATATTCCGCGTTGTCAGGCCCGGCGGCAGTTTTGTCGTCGCCGACGTGATCTCGTCCGAGGTGGCGGCCGAGTCGGAATTGCAGAACGCCATCGAAATCCTGCGCGATCCTTCCCATGTGCGGATGCTGCCGGGCTCGGACCTGACATCGCTGGTGAAGCAAGCCGGCTTTACCATCGAATCCGAAACCAGCTGGGACAAGCCGCGGGAGTTCGGCGAATGGATGGGCATCGTCAACGATCCCTCCCGGGTCCCGCCGCTTCGCGCGGTGGTGCGGGCGCTCGCGAAAGCCGGTGCGTCGGCCGGTATCGGATTGTCAGTTCATGGCGAGGAGATCAGGTTTTTCCACCGCTGGAATCTGATTGCGGCGAGGAAGCCTGGCGGCCAGAGTGGATAGGCTCTCGATAGCCCGTTGACAGCCGCTACTTCTAAAATCCTATAGATAATTCATGCACTGTCATTCCGGGCCCGCGCCAAGAGGCGCGTCCCGGAATGACGGTATACTTACGCGCTCCTTGCGATGTCGCGCACCAGCCCGACCGTCTCCTCGATCATGTCGGCCGTCACATCAAGATGAGTGCAGGCCCTGATACGGCCGTCCATCATCGCGAGCAGCACGCCGCCCTGGTGCAGTTTCGCGACCATGTCGGCCCCGGAGATGCCGGCGCCGTCGGGCTTGAAGAACACAAGGTTGGTCTCGGGATGCTGCACCTCGACGCCGGCGATTTGCGATAGTCCCCGCGCCAGCGCCCGCGCGTTGGCATGGTCCTCCGCCAGCCGGTCGACGTGATGGTCGAGCGCGTAAATGCAGGCGGCGGCGCAAATACCGGCCTGGCGCATCGAGCCGCCGAGGCGCTGCTTCCAGCGCCAGACCTCGTCGATGAATGCCCGCGAGCCCGCGATCACAGCGCCGACGGGAGCGCCCAGCCCCTTGGAGAAATCGAGCCAGGCCGAATCCCATCCTTTCGCCATGTCGATGGCGCTGATGCCGGTGGCGACGCAGGCGTTGAGCAGCCGCGCGCCGTCCATGTGGGTGATGAGGCCGGCGGACTTTGCGATTTCGACGACCTCGTCGAGATCGGCCTTCTTCCAGATCGTGCCGCCGCCGATATTGGCGGTCTGCTCGACGCTGACCACGGTCTGCGGCGGCTGGTAGCGAGTGCGCGGGTGAAGCGCCTTGCGAAGGGCATCGGGCGTGAACTGTCCATCGGCGCCGGGCAACGGCATGATCTGGAATCCGCCAAGGGCGGCGTGCGCGCCGCCTTCGCGGGCGATGATGTGCGCGGTCTCATGCGCCAGGATTTCGTCGCCGGGCCGGCAATGCGACAGGGTCGCCGCCACGTTGCACATGGTGCCGGACGGCATGAAAACCGCGGCTTCCTTGCCAAGCAGACCGGCCACCCGCTCGCACAGCAGGTTCACGCTCGGATCGTCGCCGATCTGCTCGTCGCCGACCTCGGCCCGCGCGATTGTCTCGCGCATGCCGGGCGTCGGGCGGGTCTGGGTGTCCGACAGCAGGTTGATGCGAACCGCCGGCTGCTTTGGATCGCGCGGGGCAGGGGTGTAGGTCATGGTAGGTACTCGCGATGCACCACGTGGTGGCCGGGCATTAGCGCGAAGCGCGTCTTCGCGCCAGATGTCCCGGCTTTCCACGTCTTGCTTGCTTCCGACAATAAGAGCGTGGATGCCCGGGACAAGCCCGGGCATGACGAAAGAAAAAAGGCCCCGGCAAAACCGGGGCCTTCGATCTCGGAATACGCCGAGGGCAAAGCTCAGCGCGAATAGAATTCGACGATCAGATGCGGCTCCATCTGTACCGCGAACGGCACATCCGACAAATGCGGGATGCGGGTGAACTTCGCCGTCATCTTGGAATGATCGACTTCAAGGAAGTCGGGCACGTCGCGCTCGGCAAGCTGGCTGGCTTCCAGCACGACCGCGAGTTGTTTCGAGGCTTCCTTGACCTCGACGACATCGCCGACCTTCAGCTTGAAGCTCGAGATGTTGACGCGGCGGCCGTTCACCTTGACGTGGCCGTGATTGATGAACTGGCGCGCGGCGAACATGGTGGCGACGAACTTGGCGCGATAGACCACGGTGTCGAGACGGCGCTCGAGCAGCCCGATCAGGTTCTCGCCGGTATCGCCCTTCATCCGGCCGGCTTCGACATAAATGCCGTGAAACTGGCGTTCCGAGATGTTGGCGTAATAACCCTTCAGCTTCTGCTTGGCGCGCAACTGCACGCCGAAGTCCGAGAGCTTGCCCTTGCGGCGCTGGCCGTGCTGGCCGGGACCGTATTCGCGTCGATTCACAGGGCTCTTGGGGCGGCCCCAGATATTCTGGCCCATACGGCGATCGATCTTGAACTTCGCCTCACTGCGCTTTGTCATCGCGTCCTCGACAGGTTTGAGTTTTGAGGAAACGCGCCCTCCTGTGCGCCGGGAATTTCCCGGTGCCGACAGGCCCACCCCTGAAAGCTTGAAGGGGACGAACCACGGGTCGCGAAACGCAACGCGGGCCGAAACCGGCCCGCGAGCAGGCGGTTTCTAGGGAGAAACCGACGTTATGTCAATGAAAGAGCCCGGCTTTTAGCGCCAAAATCGGCGTATCGCCGTCAGGTTTCGGCCGCATGAAGCTCCGCCTGCTGCCGCTGGTTGCGCAATTCGCCAGCGATTTCGGCATTCAGCACCTGTTCCAGCCGCGTCAGCGCCTTGGCGATCATGGCCGCATCGGTAATCCGATGATCCCAGCGTATCACGACGTCAATGGTCTGGTCCTGTTCCACCACGCCATAACTGAGGATAAACGGCCCTGGGCTGAGCGGATGAAGTTCGCCGGCCCCATAGGCGGCGACCGAGGTCACCCCGAAACTGCCGAACCAGTTGGCCCGCTGACGCCCGAAATTCCGGCCGAATAACCACATCAGACGGCGAAGCGGCAGCGGCAGCCGCGTCATCCGCAATATCTTTGTGAACGACGGTATCTGCTCGGCTGGGGCGTCTTTGGCTTGCCGGATCACCGCATCCACCATCGTCAACGGGAGGCCGTCGGCTTCGTTGACCTTCAGCATAAGGACGCAATCCCGGCCGTCTTCGATGCGCGCGATCGCAATCATGGCGATGCTGACCGGCAGTTCATAAAAGTGCGGCCACGGCCATTTGGAGTAGAGCGTGCGCAGCACTGGCTCATCTTTCGCCACCAGACAGAACGCCTTGACGAAGATCGCCGCCCAGCCGGGCCGCTGCACCGCAGCTGCGCGGGCTTCGAGCAGTTGACGAACGTCGAGAGGTCGCCGCAACGAAACAAAGGGCACACCGATCGACGCATGCATGAGATCGATGATGAAACGGCGCGGCATTGAGATTTTTCGAACCGTTCCGCGCATCGTTCCACTCAGTTTCCGCTAACAGCAACCGGCGGGCCTGATTGCCCGACCGCCGGTATCCGATCTAGCACGAACCGGCCGGCCCGAGGCCAGATGGTTCTATGGCGCGGGCGAGGCCAGCGGCCTGGTTTGGTGCAAGATATAAAATAAAGTATTTTCAATGGTTTGATGCCATAACCTTCAGCGTTTGATCCCCTCAAAACTCGCCGCGATGCCACGGGCAAACAGCGACCAGTCGAAACCAAGCGCCAGTGCCAGATAGCCTCGGTCGATCATCTGGTTGGCTTGTTCAGCGCTGCGCGCCACCCCGCCGATCGGAACGCCGCTCTTGAGAATGCCGGTTTCAGCGCGCGCCATCAGCGCAAGCACTTCGGGGTCGTCGGCGCGGCCGCATTTGCCGATGCTGGTTGCAAGGTCGCCGGGTCCGATCACCGCGACGTCGATGCCCGGGGTTGCCATGATCTCGTCGATGCGGTTGACGGCTTCGACATGCTCAATGGTGATCATGCAAATCATGTCGTCGTCGGCGCTCGCGATGTAGTCCGGCATCGAGACGCCCCAGCGAAACGGCGCGTGAAACGGCCCCCACAGCCGCTCGCCGCGCGGCGGGTAACGCACGCTGCGCACGGCTTTTTCGGCATCTTGGCGACTGCAGATCATCGGAAAATTGATTCCGAGCGCGCCGATATCCATCGGTGCCTTGGCGAGCCAGGGCTCGTTGGCGGCAATCCGTGCCAGCGGAACGCAGGGCGTGCCTGACGTGGCCGTTATCATCGCATGCGCCGAACCCATCTCGATCGGACCATGCTCGAGATCGATGATGATCCAGTCGAGCCCTGAACGCGCCATGATCTGCACGGTCTGAATGCTGGGAATTGTCGCAATGGCTCCAAACGTGGGGCGCCCCTCGCGCCATTGCTTGCGGAGACGATTGAGGGGTGGAGGCTTGGTGGTGGTGGTCAAATCGGGAACTCCGTTCGACGGCGTGACCGGTCGCCGGGAAGGCTAGCAGCGCGACAGGATGCGGAAAAGGCCGATGGTGATCAGGCCGGGATGCGGCCGCCGAAGAACGGCATCAGCGCCTGGCTCAGCGTGTGCGGCCGCCTCGAGGTGAAAATCATTTCGGCACCGGCATGATCGGCCTCGCCGCTGGCCGGCCTGAGCAAATCCGAAACCCGCCGGGCGATCGCAGGCGCAGGATCGATCCAGTCCACCGGCCATGGCGCGAGACGGACGAACCGATCCATCAGCAGCGGATAGTGGGTGCAGGCCAGCACGACCGTGTCGGTGCGCGCCGGATCGCCTGCGCCGTTTCCGACAAAACATGGCGCGAGTTCGGCAAATATCTCGCGATCGCCGACGTCGTTGCCGCTCAATGCCGCTTCCGCCAGCGCGGCGAGATCCGCCGAGCCTACCAGCGTGACTTCGCAGCCTTGTGCGAAATCGCGGATCAGCGCCTTGGTGTATTCGCGCTTGACGGTGCCCTTGGTGCCGAGCACCGAGACGCGCTTGGTTTTCGAACTCGCGCAGGCCGGCTTGATCGCAGGCACGGTGCCGACGAAGGGAAGCTGATATTTGGCGCGCAGGTGCGACATCACCAGGGTCGAGGCGGTGTTGCAGGCGATCACGACCAGGTCCGGAGCGTGGGCGGTGATCAGTTCGCCGATCAGCGGCACCACCCGGGCGATGATCTGGTCCTCGCTGTGGTGGCCGTAGGGAAAGAACGCGTCGTCCGCGACGTAAACATAATGCGCGTCGGGCCGTGCCCCGACGATTTCACGCAATACCGTGAGGCCGCCGAGGCCGGAATCGAACACGAGAATCGTCGGAGGTGCCGGCACGCCGCGATCCTAGCCGATCCGGGGTTACCATTCAGTTGTTTTTGGAATGATTCAAATCGCTTTGGCGACGGCTGAAAGCTATCAGGGCACGCCGCCGGACCGGCAGGCCGAGACTTTCCAAGAGGCCGCGCAAAACATGATTCGAAACACGACCTCGGGCTGGGGCAGCGTCAGCAGGTGGTTGCACTGGATTTTGGGCGCCGCGATCGTCGGCATGCTGGCCTATGGCTGGTGGATGAATCATATGCCGGCGCGCGCGGACCGGGTTATTTATCGCTCCATTCATGCCGATATCGGCTACGTGGTGCTCTTGCTGATGGTGGTTCGGCTGATTTGGCGCAGCGTCAATCCGGCGCCGGCGTTGCCGGCCGATACGCCGCGCTGGCAACGGATCGCAGCGCGTATCAGCCATTGGGCGCTGTATCTCGTCACCATTCTGGTAGCGACGTTGGGCTGGGCGCATTCCGGCGCACACAAGCCCGATTATGCCGACTGGTTCGGGCTGTTTCGCGTGCCGCAGATCACCTCGCCCGACAAGGCCGCTGCCGACGCCTTTGAAGAACGCCATATCTTCATGGCCTATGTGCTGCTGGCGCTGATCGCGATCCATTTCGCCGCGGCGTTATGGCATTACTTCATCAAACGCGATCGGGTCATGGCGCGAATGATCGACGGTGAGCCGGGACAGGAAGGCGCTACACCGGCAGCAACGGCCGATGCGGCGTAGCCGGTAACTCGACGCCGATTGCATCGGCCGGCCGAACGTCGCCGTCTGCGACCACGATGCTCATGATCCCGGCCTTGCGGACCAGGTTGCCGTCGGCATCCCTGTCCAGCGTTGCCGCCATCAGGCCTTTCCGGAAATGATCGATCTGGATGCAGGGATTGCGCAGGCCGGTGATTTCGACCACCGCGCTTGCGCCTAGATGCAGCCGCGTGCCGGTCGGCAGTGCCAACAGATCGATGCCGGCCGTGGTGATGTTCTCACCGAGGTCGCCGGGCTTTACCGCAAAGCCTTTTGCGCCCAATTCGTCGAACAGTTCGGCATGCAGCAAATGCACCTGGCGCAGGTTGGGCTGGGTCGGATCCTTGCGGACGCCGGAACGATGCTTGACCGTCTCGCCCAGATGGGCGTCGCCGTCGACGCCCAATCCGGTCAGCAGGCGAATACAAAGAGACGGTGTCTTGCTGAAGTGATGGCCGGAACGAAGGCTGACTGCGACGACGCTGCCCATCGGTCGACTAGCCTGTCCCGAACACGCGCTTGAAGATGGTGTCGACGTGCTTGAAGTGATAGCCGAGATCGAATTGCGCGGCGATCTCGGCGTCGGTGAGAAACTTCTTCACGTCGGGGTCCTTTTTCAACAGCGTCTGGAAATCGCCTTCGCCGCGCCACACCGGCATCGCGTTGCGCTGCACGAACTTGTAGGCGTCCTCGCGGCTGGCGCCTTTTTGCGTCAGCGCAGTCAGGATACGCTGCGAATGAACGAGGCCGCCGAGACGGTCGAGGTTCTTCTGCATGTTGGCAGGGTAGACCAGCAGTTTCTCGATCAGGCCCGCGAGGCGATTGAGCGCGAAGTCCAGCGTCACCGTGGCATCGGGCGCGATCATGCGCTCGGCCGACGAATGCGAGATATCGCGCTCGTGCCAGAGCACGACATTCTCCATCGCCGGCGTCACATAGGCGCGCACCATGCGGGACAGGCCGGTGAGATTCTCCGACAGCACCGGGTTGCGCTTGTGCGGCATCGACGAGGAACCCTTCTGGCCCTCCGAGAAAAATTCCTCGGCTTCCAGCACTTCGGTGCGCTGCAGATGGCGGATCTCGGTGGCGAGACGTTCGACCGATGACGCGATCACGCCCAGCGTGGCAAAATACATCGCATGGCGGTCGCGCGGGATCACTTGGCTCGAGATCGGTTCCGGCACCAGCCCCATGGCCTTTGCGACATGCGCTTCCACGCGCGGATCGATCTGGGCGAAAGTGCCGACCGAGCCCGAAATCGCGCAGGTCGCGACCTCCTTGCGGGCGGCGATCAGCCGCTCTCGGGCGCGAGAAAATTCCGCGTAAGCGAAAGCGAGTTTCAGCCCGAAGGTCACGGGCTCGGCATGAATGCCGTGGGAGCGGCCGATGGTCGGCGTCATCTTGTGCTCGAAGGCGCGCTTCTTCAGCGCCGTCAGCACCTTGTCGACATCGGCGATCAGGAGATCCGCCGCGCGGGTCAGTTGCACGTTGAGGCAGGTGTCGAGCACGTCGGAGGACGTCATGCCCTGGTGCACGAAACGCGCCTCGGGGCCGACGATTTCGGCGAGATAGGTCGTGAAGGCGATGACGTCGTGATGGGTCTCGCGTTCGATCTCGTCGATCCGCGCGACGTCGAAGGTCACATTCCTGGCCTTGGCCCAGATCGTCTTGGCGGCTTCCTTCGGGATCACGCCGAGTTCCGCCTGCGCGTCCGCCGCATGCGCTTCGATCTCGAACCAGATCCGAAAGCGCGTCTGCGCCTCCCAGATGGAAGCCATTTCCGGGCGGGTGTAGCGGGGGATCATCGAAGACTCGTGGGGCAAGGGATTACGCTGCGCTTTAGCAGAGCGGCCCGGGTCAGACAAACGCCGGCTCGGGCGGGTATTGCGCCAGCCATAGCGATGCGCGCGTTCACGAAATATTGACTGACAGATATTGTAATCTGTCAGTACGATGTGCTATATGCAATGGACGCCAGCGAGGCGTCACCGTGCGTCGGCGGCTGATCACCGCAGAACCCGGACTTGAAGAGGACTTAGCCATGACGATCGAGATCATTTATCTGACTGCACAAATCCAGCGCTGGCTGAACCAGCGCGTGGCCCGCCATCTTGCCGCTCAGGCCGAGAAGCTCGCCCGTTAGGTAGGGACGGCCATGACCCGCCACCAGATCGTAGAGCTCGATAGCGAGAAACAGACGGTGCGCAAATGAACGAAACCCTGGTTTTGACGCCTGAACGGATTCTCGAGGTTACCGAGGACGTGCTGCGGCGCTATGGGCTGGCGAAAGCCACGGTGGTAGACGTGGCGCGTGCGCTCGATGTCAGCCACGGCAGCGTCTACCGGCATTTTCCCAGCAAGGCCTCGCTGCGCGAGGCGGTGGCAAAGCGCTGGCTCGACCGCGTCAACGCGCCGCTGCAAAAGATCGCGGAAGGCGCCGGGCCGGCCCCGGCCAGGCTGGAGCACTGGCTGCGCACCATGATTGCGATCAAGCACAAGAAGGTGTGCGACGACCCCGAGATGTTCGAGACCTATCTGACGCTGGCGCAGGAGGCGTGCAAGGTGGTGAAGGCGCACAAGGACGGTCTGGTCGATCAGATTGCGCATATCCTGTCCGACGGCGTCGAGCAGAAGGTATTCGAGGTCGCCGACCTCAAGGCATCGGCACGCGCGCTGTTCGACGCCACCAGCCGCTTCCATCACCCCGCGCATGCCGAGGAATGGAACGATCCGGCGCTGCCGGCGCGGATCGACACCGTGATGGCGCTGCTGCTGCGGGGCCTCGAAGCGCCGCGTAAGCGCTGATCTTCCTCCCGCGCCGCGCGCGATCGCGCCGTGCGATTGCCTCCCTCCGCCGCGATGTTGTTTGATGTCCATCAAATCCGGTTCCAGCCGGGCCGTTATCGTGCGGGTGGAGGAAAGCGTGCTGCTGGCAATTTTTGCGGATATCCATGCTAATCGGCAGGCTTTCAGCGCCTGCCTCGATTTTGCGCGCGCGCACGGCGCCGAACGCATGATTTGCCTCGGCGATTACGTCGGATACGGCGCCGATCCGGAGTGGACGGTCGAGACGGTGATGGGCCTCGTCGACAACGGCGTCATGGCCGTGCGTGGCAACCATGACAACGCCGTCGGCACTGTTTCTGAAACGATGAACGCCGAAGCGCAGGCCGCGATCGAATGGACGCGCGGCAGGCTGAGCGCGGCGCAGCGGCGTTTTCTGGCAGAGTTGCCGCTGACGCTGCGGGAGGATGATCGCCTCTACGTTCATTCCGAAGCGAGCAGTCCGGCGAAATGGCGCTATGTCCAGAACAGGTCGGATGCCGCCTTGAGCATCTCGGCGACCAACGCCCACGCGACGTTTTGCGGCCATATCCACCGGCCGGCTCTCTATTCAATGTCTGCCGCCGCCAAGATGACGAGCTTCGTCCCGACATCGGGCGTTCCGGTGCAACTGCTTGGGGGAAGACGCTGGCTGGCTGTTCTGGGTTCGGTGGGACAGCCTCGCGACGGCAATCCTGCAGCCAGTTTTGCCATGTTCGACACCGGCTCCCGCGAAATCACCTATTGCCGCGTGCCCTACGACGCCGAAGCGGCTGCGAATCGAATTCGCGAAAATGGTCTGCCGCCCTGGCTGGCCGAGCGGCTGTTGGTCGGAAGGTGAGCGATGGTCAAACCCTCGAATGAACCGGGCGCGGTCATAGATGGCTTCACGCTCGGGGAGTGCGCCCATCGCGGCGGCATGGCGACGCTATGGACGGTGACGCGCCCTGACATCGCGGTGCCGCTGTTGATGAAGGTTCCCCGGGTCTCCGAGGGCGAGGATCCGGCCGCCATCGTCAGTTTCGAGATGGAGCAGATGGTCCTGCCGCGATTGTCGGGCCCTCATGTACCGCAATGTTTCGGCACCGGCGATTTCGCGCGGCAGCCCTATGTCGTGATCGAGCGCATCCCGGGCAAGACGCTGTACGGCCGGTTGAGCGATCTGCCGATCCCGTACCAGGAGGCGAGGGTGCTCGTCGGCAAGATCGCGAACGCGCTCGCCGACCTGCACCGGCAGAACGTCATTCATCACGATATCAAGCCGAGCAGCATCATGCTTCGCCCCTCGGGGGAAGTTGTTCTGATCGATTTCGGATTGTCGCATCACAATCAATTGCCCGATCTGCTGCAGGAAGAATTCCGGCTGCCGTTCGGCACCGCGCCGTACATGGCGCCCGAGCGGTTGCTCGGGGTGCGCGACGATCCGCGCAGCGATCTGTTTTCGTTGGGCGTGCTGCTTTACTTCTTCACCACCGGCGTGCGGCCGTTCGGCGAGACCGAGACCATGCAGGGCATGCGGCGGCGGCTGTGGCGCGACCCGCATCCTCCGCGCAAGCTCAGGGCGGATTATCCCCCTTGGCTGCAGGAGATCGTGTTGCGCTGCCTGGAGATCGAGCCGGCATGGCGCCAGCCTACGGCGTCGCAACTGGCATTCGAACTCGGGCATCCCGACCAGGTCAAACTGACCGCGCGATCGGAGCGCCTGAAACGCGATCCGATGAGCACCGTGCTGCGCCGCCGCTTCAATCGCGGCCTGACGCAGCCGAAACCGAAAGCCGATCTTGCGGCGCAACTGGCCTCGAGTCCGATCGTGGCCGTGGCACTCGATACCGGGGAGGGGTCCGGCGCCCTGAACGACGCCATGCGCGTCACCGCCGGCAGAATTCTCTCAATACTGCCGTCCGCGCGGCTGGCGTGCCTGAACGTGCTCAAACTCGGCCGCGTCACCATCGACAGGACGCTGGATGAGCAGGGCAACAACAAGCACATCGATCGGCTGGTCGCGCTCAGGCATTGGGCGCAGCCGCTGAAGCTGGATGACAGCAGGCTGACGGTGCATGTGCTCGAGGCCGTCGATCCCGCTGCGGCCATCCTGGAATTCGCCGAAGTCAACAATGTCGATCATATCGTCATCGGTGCGCGCCAGAATTCGCTGGTGCGCACGCTGCTCGGCAGCGTTTCCGCGAAGGTGGCGGGCGAAGCGGCCTGCAGCGTTACCGTGGTGCGAGCGCCCCGGCTGGCATCGCGCCACCAAGCGGAAAGTGCCAACGATAAGCCGCTGGAGGCGAGAGCCTAGATCGCTTCTCCGCGCGCCGTTGCCGCAGCACCGCGGATCGCGGAGATATTGGCCTTGTAAGACGCCATGGTGCCGCCCTTGAACACCGCGGAGCCGGCGACGAAGGCGTTGGCGCCGGCGGCTGCCAATTGGCCGGACACCGCCGGGGTGACGCCGCCGTCGACCTCGATGTCGATCGGCCGGCCCGCGGTCATCGCCCTGAGGTCGCCGATCTTGCCGAGTGCCGATGGGATGAAGGCCTGGCCGCCGAAGCCGGGGTTGACCGACATCACCAGCACCAGGTCGATCATGTCGATCACATATTCGATGGCGCTGATCGGCGTGCCCGGATTGAGCGAGACGCCGGCCTTCTTGCCGAGCGCGCGGATCGCCTGCAGCGAGCGATGCAAATGCGGACCGGCTTCGGCATGCACCGTGATGTGATCGCAGCCGGCCTTGGCGAAGGCTTCGAGATAGGCGTCGCAGGGCGCTATCATCAGATGGGCATCGAAGATTTTCTTGCTGTGCGGACGCATCGCCTTGATGACATCGGGGCCGAAGGAAATGTTGGGAACGAAGTGCCCGTCCATCACGTCCAGGTGAATCCAGTCGGCGCCGGCTGCATCGACGGCGCGCACCTCTTCGCCAAGCCTGGCGAAATCCGATGCCAGGATCGAGGGCGCGATGACGAGGGGGCGTGGCGCAAATTGTTGAGACATACAGGCTTTCCCGAGGCAATTCGAGGCGTGCCGGACGGCTTCGCGTAACATGCGCCAAGCCCGGCGGCAATGCGCGGCAAAGCAAGGTTTCGGGGGCGGAAAAATCTGCCGCAACGGCATCAATTGCCGGGGAGGCCGGGCCGTTCGACCAGCGAAAAGCCCTCATTTTATTGATTTTTTCATCATGGCACGGCGTTTGCTGATCGCTCGGCGTGGGAAGCAAGGGCCGCGCTGTGCGGCATTGGTCGGAGTTCTCGCCATGATGTTTGCACTGGGCACCGTGTCCTCCGCGCTGGACGCCATCAAATCGCTGACCTCGTCGAGTTCGTCGTCCGGGCAACCGGCCGGAGGCTTTGGCGAGCCCGCAACAAACCCGTTCGATCTCTCCAGCAACGCTCCGGTCGCGTCAATCGTTGTGCCGGCTTCGGGTGGGCTCTCGCAACTGGCGCCGGCGACCATGAGCGAGCTGCTGGCGGCGCAAGGCCAGTGGTCGACATCGGCATCCGCGCCGACCGGCCCGTGGGGCGCGCTGCAGGACCTGTTCTCGAAGATCGACGCCAACGGCGACGGCGGGATCAGCAAATCGGACTTTGAAAACGCGCTTGGCGCCGGCGGTACCAACCTCGCGCAGGCCGACGAGGTCTTCAGCAAGCTCGACACCAATGGCGATGGCACGGTCAGCCTTGGCGAATTGTGGTCGGGGCTGAAGGGCAAAGGTTTTGATGGGGACCACCATCATCAGGTCTCCGGCGCCAGCACCGGCGGCGGCCAGAGCACGACCGGCGGACCAAGCTCCGATCCGTTGCTGCAGGCGTTGACCGGCGCATCCGCCACCTCGGTCACCAACAGCAACGGCTCGACCACGACCTCGTTGACGTTTGCTGACGGCTCGGAGGTGACGATGACGCTGCCCGCGGCGACCACGGTCACCAGCACCGCGATGTCGTCCTACAACCTTCTCGAGCAAATGATTCAGCGCGAGGCGCAGGCGGTTTCATTCTCGGTTACCACCCCGTCGTTTTCGTTCACCGCCTGAGACGGTTTTTCGACCTAAACGCTTGCGAATATCACGATCGAAGAATGCGCCGCATAAGAGTTGGGTGCTATCCGAACCGGTCCCTCCACGCCGGCAGCGCGCCGGGGAACGGCAATGCGGTCGCCGCGTAGACGCCGCGGGCGATGGCACGGGCGGTGACATTGGCCGCGGCCATTCCCAGTTCGGTGAGGCCGGCCAGCGGATCGACGGGCTTTTCGCCGGTAGCCGCGGCGAACACCACATCGCCATCGAGTGGCGCATGCACCGGATAGATCGCGCGGGCAAACCCGGTCTGCGCGATCATCGCCAGCCGCTTGGCCTGGGCCTTGGTCAGTAGCGCGTCGGTCACGACCACCGCCAGCGTGGTGTTCTCCACGGCGGTTGCCGCCGCGCCGCCCTTGATACGCATGGTCAGCATCTGCGGCGTGAACGCGACAGGCAATCCGCGTCCGCCATATTCGCCGCCGATCTCGAATGGTGCCGCCCAGAACCAGGGCCCGTCGCCGACCGTGACGGAGCCTACGGCATTGACGACGACCAGCGCCGCGACCCTGACGCCGCCTGGTGTCGCCGCCGATGCCGAGCCGATCCCGCCCTTGAAGTTCGCGGTGGTGGCGCCGAGCCCGGCGCCGGTGCTGCCGAGCGCGAAATCGGTGCCGGTGGCGGCCGCCGCCGCATAGCCGAGATCACGGTAGGGCGAAAAACGCCCCCAAGCCTTGTCGCCGCCGTTCAGAAGATCGAACAGGATCGCGCCCGGCACGATCGGAATGACGGCGTCGCGCACCACAAAGCCGCGGCCCTGTTCGGCGAGCCAGGCCTGCACCCCGCCTGCGGTATCGAGCCCGAATGCCGAGCCGCCGGACAGCGCGAGGGCGTCGATCCGCTCCACGGTGTTGGCGAGGTCGAGCAAGGAACCTTCGCGCGTACCCGGACCGCCGCCGCGGACATCGATCGCCGCCACAGTCGGTCTGTCGAAAATGATTGCGGTGACGCCGGACGCGAGTTTTGCGTCATCGGCATGCCCAACGCGAACGCCCGATATATCGGTGAGGAGGTTGTTCAAGTTGCTCTTTCTTCGACCTCTCCCCGCGAACGGGGAGAGATCGAGAAATCGCCGCTGCGCCGTCCTACGAGCCCTTCGGGTTGATCTCGGTGTAGCCGCCGTTGGCGTCCCACCTGTAGACGACGTAGTCGATCAGTTTGATATCGCCCTTGGCGTCGAATTCCATCTTGCCGATCACGGTATCCCAGGAGCCGGCCTTGATGGTGTCCATGACTTTCTTCGGATCGGTGGTGCCGGCTTTTGTCGCCGCCTGTGACCACACCTGCATCGCGGCATAGGTGTAAAGCGTGTAGCCTTCGGGATCGATATTCTTGGCCTTGAACTTCTCGACGATGGCCTTGGCGGTCGGCTTGTTGCGCGGATCGGGACCGAAGGTGAACAGCGTGCCCTCGCCGGCAGGTCCGGTGATCGAGGCGAACTCCTTGTCGGCCAATGCGTCGCCGGCCATCAGCACGGTTTTCATGCCCTGGTCACGCATCTGGCGCAGGATCAAGCCTGCTTCCTGATGGTAGCCGCCGACAAAAACCAGATCGATGTTTTCGCGCTTCAAACGCGACACGATGGCGTTAAAGTCCTTGTCGCCCTTGTTGTAGGATTCGTGCATCTTTTCGGTAAAGCCGGCCTTGTTGAGCGCCTTCTTGGTCTCGTCGGCGAGACCCTTGCCGTAGGTGGTCTTGTCGTCGAGGATGGCGACGTTTTTGCCTTTGTAATTCTTGATGATGTACTCGGCCGAAACCAGCCCCTGCTGGTCGTCGCGGCCGCACACGCGCGCCACGTTCCACAGGTTGCGTTCGGTGAACAGCGGATTGGTCGAGGCCGGCGTGATCTGCAGGACGTTGCCTTCGGCATAGGCTTCCGACGCCGGGATCGACGACGACGAACAATAATGCCCGGCGACGAACGGGATCTTGGCGCTGGCGATCTTTTCCGCCACCGAGCGCGCCTGCTTCGGATCGCAGGCATCGTCCTCGACGTCCAGCGCCAGTTTTTTGCCGAGCACGCCGCCGGCGGCGTTGATATCGGCGACCGCCTGTTCGGCGCCATTCTTCATCTGGCGGCCGAATGCGGATTCGCCGCCCGTCATCGGGCCCGCCACGGCGATGGTGATGTCCTGTGCCAGCGCTGCCGTCGATAGCGCCAACGATGCGCCCAATGCCAGGCCGATGAGCTTCAATGATTTCATGTGGAGTCCTCGCGGTGATCGTTACGGAAAGTGCCCGGCAGACCGCCGGGATCGAAAATCGCGCCTATTGTCGGCTGATTTTACCGCGAAGTCATCGGCAATTTTGGGGCAAATCCGCTCCCGAAGAACTCACGCCCGTCTGCCGCCCTCCAGATAGGCGGCGCGGATTTCCGGGCGCTGCAGCAGTTCGGCGCCGGTTCCGGCAAGCGTAATCAGCCCGTTGACCATGACATAGCCGCGGTGCGCCAGCCGCAGGGCGTGGTTGGCGTTCTGTTCGACGATCAGCACGGTGAGGCCGTCCTGCCGGTTCAGCGTCCGGATCGCGTCGAAAATCTGCCGGGCGATCAGCGGCGCCAGCCCCAGCGAGGGCTCGTCCAGCATCAACAGGCGAGGGCGGCTCATCAAGGCGCGGCCGATCGCCAGCATCTGCTGTTCGCCGCCGGACAGGGTGCCGCCGCGCTGGGCCATTCGCTCCTTGAGGCGGGGAAACAGCGTCAGTACGCGCTCGAGCCCGGCGGCGCGGTCGGCTTCGCCGCTGTCGGTGGCGTCGGCGCCCATCTGCAGGTTTTCCGCCACACTCATGCGCGGGAAAATCCTGCGCCCCTCGGGCGCCTGGGCGATGCGCAGTCTCGCGATCTGATGGGTCGGCAGATCGGTGATATCGCGGCCATCGAACAGGATCCGGCCCGCACGCGCGCGAGGTTTGCCGAAGATCGTCATCATCAGGGTCGATTTGCCGGCGCCGTTGGCGCCGATCAAGGCGACGATCTCGCCGGGGTTGATGTCGAGATCGACGCCCTTCAGCGCCTCGATCTTGCCGTAGGCCGCGCGCAACGACCGGATCGCGAGCAGAGGGCTTGCGGATGTCGCGGTCACGCTCCGCTCTCCATCACCGCGATCGCTTCTTCCTCGTCGGCGCCGAGATAGGCCGCGATCACCCTGGGATCGTCGCGGACGTCCTGCGGGGTGCCCTCGGCGATCTTGACGCCGTAGTCCATCACCACGACATGATCGGAAATCTCCATCACCACCGACATGTCGTGCTCGATCAGCAGGATCGAGGTGCCCTGGTCGGCGCGGATCGAGAGCAACAGCTCGCTCAGCGCGGCACTTTCACGCGTGTTCAGTCCGGCGGCCGGCTCGTCCAGGCACAGCAACGCGGGCTCGGTGCACATCGCGCGCGCGATTTCGAGCCGACGCTGATCGCCGTAAGGCAGGTTGCCGGCGGCGTCGTCGGCGCGGTCGAGCAGTCCGATGCGGTCGAGCCAGAGTTGCGCGAGGTCGATCGCGCGTTTCTCCGCGGCGCGCCACGACGGCGCGCCGATCAATCCCAGAAACGTCAGTCCCGAGGCGAGCATCAAGGCATTGTGCTGCGCGACCATCAGGTTCTCGAGCGCGGTCATGCCGGGAAACAGCCGGATGTTCTGGAAGGTGCGCGCGACCTTCGCCAGCTTGGATATCCGGAAATCGTTCAGCCGCTCGAGCTGGAAGGCGCGGCCGTCGTCATGGATCAGCCGCATCATGCCCGAGGTCGGCTTGTAGAAGCCGGTGATGCAGTTGAAAACGGTGGTCTTGCCGGCGCCGTTCGGTCCGATCAACGCGGTGATCTTGCGCCGCTCGGCGCCAAACGACAGGTCGTTGACGGCGACGATGCCGCCAAAGCGCATCGACAGGCGATCGACGGTGAGGATGGAATCGCCGCTCATCCGTGCCCCTCCTTGACGAGATCGGACGAGATCGCCTGGCTATGCCTGAGGAAGACGGTCGGCGCACGATGGCCGATCAATCCGCGCGGCCGCCAGATCATTAACAGCACCATCGCCACGCCGAATACCAGCATGCGATATTGCTCGAGACCGCGAAACAGCTCGAAGCCGCCGATCATGGTCAGCGCGGCGAGGGCGACGCCGAGTTGCGAACCCATGCCGCCGAGCACGACAATCGCCAGCACCAGCGCCGATTCCTGGAAGGTGAAGGATTCCGGGCTGATGAAGCCTTGCCGGGTGGCGAAGAACGCGCCGGCGAAGCCGCCGAACATGGCGCCGGTGGCGAACGCCGTCAGCTTGGTC
Source organism: Bradyrhizobium sp. (assembly GCF_004799405.1). Lineage (GTDB taxonomy): Bacteria > Pseudomonadota > Alphaproteobacteria > Rhizobiales > Xanthobacteraceae > Bradyrhizobium. Next base: position 20,350 of record NZ_SSMW01000008.1, on the reverse strand, counting down.
GTGGTGATATTGATGCCGAGCGCGCGGCAGGCGACTTCGTCCTCGCGCAACGCTTCCCAGGCGCGGCCGATCGGCAGTCGCCGCAGCCGGATCGTCACCCAGTTGGTGAGCAAGGCAAGCCCCAGGATCAGGTAAAACAGAAACACGATGCGGTGGGTCGGCGAGAACTCGATGCCGAGTTTTGCGGCAAGGCCGTCGGGGCCGGGGACCAGCGGGATGCCGAAAAATGTCGGGCGCGGAATCCCGGAAACGCCATTGGGGCCGCCGGTCAGGCTTTGCCAGTTGATGATGACAAGGCGGATGATCTCGCCGAACGCCAGCGTCACGATGGCGAGATAGTCGCCGCGCAGCCGCAGCACCGGAAAACCGAGCATCATGCCCCAGAACGCGGCGAGAATGCCGGCCAGCGGCAGGCAGACCCAGAACGACAGCCCGAAATTGGTCGCCAGCAGCGCGTAGGAATAGGCGCCGACCGCATAGAACGCGACATAGCCGAGGTCGAGCAGTCCGGCGAGGCCAACCACCACGTTCAACCCCCATCCCAGCATCACATAGGTCAGCACCAGGATGCCGAGATCGAGGATGTAGCGCTGGTCGTAGAAAATCACCGGCACCAGGAACGTGAAGATCAGCAGCACGGGTGCGATGCCGCGGCGCGCGACCGCGAGCGTGCTTTGCAACCGCGGCGGAATGATCCTGATGGTGCCGACCGGTCCCCACCACTGCCGCAGCAATTCGACGATGATGCTGCCGCCGAACACGGCGGCAACCATGGCGGCGAGGTCGCCGAATCTCGTCCAGTAGATCAACTGCCCGGTGGGCCCGGCTTCGGTGCGGATGCCGATCATCAGCGAAAACAGCACCAGTGCGACGAGCGCGCTGATCAGGGCCTTCTTGAGGATGAAGGCGATGCCGGGCGCGCGCGGGATTTGCGTCAGCGCGGGCGCAGCTGTTGTCACGCCGTCGCCCATCAAACTTTTTCAACTTCGGGCCGGCCCAACAGACCCGTGGGCAGGAAAATCAGCACGATGATCAGGATCGAGAACGCCGCGACGTCCTTGTACTCGACGGAGAAATACGCCGACCACAGCGTCTCGATCAGCCCGATCGCAAGCCCACCCAGCATCGCGCCGGGCAATGAGCCGATGCCGCCGAGCACCGCCGCGGTGAATGCCTTGATGCCCGCGACAAAGCCCATGTAGAAATCCACCAGCCCGTAATACAGCAGGTACATCATGCCGGCGACCGCGGCGAGGGCGGCGCCGATCACGAAGGTCATGGAGATGGTGCGGTCGACGTCGACCCCGAGCAGGGCCGCCATGGTCTGATCCTGTTCGCAGGCGCGCATGTCGCGGCCGAGCCGGGTTCGCGCCACCAGCCAGGTGAAGATCGCGAGCAGCACGATGGTGGTGACGACGACGATGATCTGCACGTTGGACAGCCGGACCACGAAACCGTTCTGTTCCAAGAGCGTGTAGCCGCCGGTGATGATCGGCGGCACCGGCTTGACCCGCGCGCCCTGCGCCACTTGCGAATAATTCGACAGCACGAACGACATGCCGATGGCCGACAGCATCGGGGCTAGGCGGAACGAATGCCGCAACGGCCGGTAGGCGATGCGCTCCACCGTCCAGCCATAAAGTGCTGTGATCGCCATCGACACCAGAAGCACGATCAGCAGGATCACGGGAACCACGGTCAGCCCGATCGAGACCAGGATCAGGAACGAGATCAGCGCGATGAAACCGCCGATCATGAAGATATCGCCATGGGCGAAATTGATCATGCCGACGATGCCATAGACCATGGTGTAGCCGATGGCGATCAGGCCATAGATCGAGCCCAGGACGATGCCGTTGATCAGTTGCTGGGCGAAATAATCCATGCGCTGCCGCTGTCTGGAGGATTTTCCGGCAAATTACGCGGCGATGGCCCCGGCAGCCGGAACGACGCGTCGTCTCATTTTCTAACAGCGGGAACCCGGTGCGGCAACAGCGTGAGGTGCGGCTTAAAGGGCTTGTACAGGGCTAGTTTCAGGCCGGTTCCGGCAGCCGCCTCACTATTTGATGATCGCCCCGGAACCGAAAGTTCCCTTGAAACCAATTCCCGGGTTTCCGGTTATCCCGCCGTTACGTGCAACAAGGGAGATCGCGATGTCCAACCCGAACCAGAATCCGGGCCAGCAGAACCAGAACCCGGGTCAGAAGCCCGGCCAGCAGCAGCAGGATCCGAGCCGTCAGGGACAGCACAATCCCGGCCAGAAGGGCGATCGCTAGTCGAAGCTAACTAAAGCGAGAGCAAGGAAAGTCCCGCCGCAAGGCGGGATTTTTCTTTTGCGGGTTCCTGTCATCCCGGCGAACGCCCGATGACATTGCCCCCTGGCGATTAAGGTAAACAAAGGGTTTAAATTGCCCGCCGCAGTTTAAGCGAGTTACCTCGCTCCCCGAAGCCGCCGCTCCGTTGGGATGCGTAGCGGACAAGCGGGAAGCGACATGTCCATAAACTCCACCAACTGGCGGATCAGCACATTCAACGGCGCGCTGCTGGCGGCCTATTTCATTCCGACCTGGACCATCGTCGCCTTCAGAATCATGATTTCGCCGATCCACGGCTTTTATGAGCGGCCCAATATAGCGGTCGCGTTGTTCGTCAGCGATTATCTGCACGCGGGGGCAATGACCACGGTCCGTCTCGCCTGGCTACTGGCATTGGGCAAGCTCACCGTGGTGGCGTTTTTTGCGATCTTCCTGGTTTTCATCACCCGCGCCGCGATCCGCAAGGCAGGCGGCTGCGACGAAGCGCTGGCGATGGCGCTTGCCATTGGCAGCACCATCAGCTTCGCCAGCATGGTAATGGCATCGCGGGTGGGCGAGACCGCGGCACTTCGGTTGCATGCGACGGAATTGCTGATGCTGGTCGGCACCGCGATCGTGCTGCTGGTCGAACGTCCCGCCCAACCGCGGATCGAGCGCAGCGCGGCATCGGGCGGATCTATCCCTTCGGCAGCCCCAACTCCGCTATGACGGCGGACGCCTCCTTGACGGCGTGGTTGGCGGCGGGCACGCCGCAATAGATCGCCTGCTGCAGCAGGATTTCCTTGATATCGTCAGGCGCAAAACCGCCTTCCGTAAGCGCTGCCCGCACGTGAAGGCGGAATTCATCCCATTGGCCGAGCGCGACCAGGGTGCCGATCACCAGCACGCGCCGCGTGCGCTGGTCGAAATGCGGCCGGGTCCAGATTTCACCCCACGCATAGCGCGTGATCAGGTCCTGGAAATCCGAGTTGAACGAATTCCGGTTGGCGACGGATTTGTCGACCCAGGCGTCGCCAAGCACCTTGCGGCGCTGGACCATGCCGCCATCCCTGCGTTTTTGATCGTCCATTGAAAGTCTTTCCTCCTGTCGTTGCTTTGCTTTTGCAATGACGACATTCATGTTTTCTGATCGAGCGAAGCAAGCAGCCGGTCGATCAGCGCCTGCGAGACGCCCTGATAGGCCATCGGCTCGAACAGTTCGGCGATTTTCTTTGTACTCAGATGCGCGGTAACTTTTGCATCCTTGGCCAGGACCTCGCGCAGGTCCTTCTTGCCGGCAACGGCTTTTTTGCTGGCGGCCTCGACCAGATCATGGGCCGCGCTCTTGCCGATCTTCTCAGCCAGCGCAAACGTTACCGCCTCGGCCATGATCAGGCCGCGGGTGGCGTCGAGATTGACGCGCATGCGCGCGGCATCGACTTCCAGTCCCTCGGCGATATCGACGGTGGCAGCGAGCGCGCCCGAGGTCACAAGCTGCAGCATCGGCAGGGTCGGCCATTCCGCGTGCCATGGCCCGGCGCTGCGCTCGTGATCCTGCACCTGGGCGGCGAAAATCGTCGCCGCCAGATTGGGCGCCATGGTGGCTGCCGCCAGCGCGGTTGCGGCCGCAACGGGGTTGCGCTTGTGCGGCATGGTCGATGAGCCGCCGCGGCCTTCGCCCGAGGGCTCGAACGCCTCGGCGACATCGGTCTGCATCATCAGCGACACGTCGCGCGCGATCTTGCCGCAGGTGCCCGCCAGAATCGCAAACACCGAAGCGGCTTCCGCGATGCGGTCGCGATGGCTATGCCACGGCGCCTCCGGCAGCGGCAGCTTGAGCTGCTGCGCGAGTTTCTCGGCGACCAGCCATCCTTTGTCGCCGAGCGCGGCCAGCGTTCCCGCAGCACCGCCGAACTGCAGCGCCAGCGTCTCGCCGCGCAATCGACGTAGTCGCGAGCGCGAACGATGCAGCGCCGCGGCATATTCGGCGAGCTTGAGTCCGAACGGCATCGGCAGCGCGTGCTGCAGCCAGGTGCGCGCCACCATGGCGGTATTGCGATGTTGCCGCGCCAGTCCGGCAAAGCCCGCGATGGCGCGGTCGAGATCGCCCACCAGCGCGTCGATCGCCGCGCGCAAGGTCAGCATCGTCGCGGTATCGATCACGTCCTGGCTGGTGGCGCCCCAGTGCACGTAACGCGCGGCCTCCGCGTCGGCCCGGGCGACCTCCGCCGTCAGCGCCTTGACCAGGGGAATCGCAAGGTTGCCGGACCGCGTCGCGGCCTCGGCCAGCGCTGCCAGATCGAATGCGCTTGCCTTGCAGGCTTTCGCGATCGGTCCGGCGGCGCTTGCCGGGATGACGCCGACCGACGCTTCGGCGCGCGCCAGTGCGGCTTCAAAATCCAGCATGTACTGCAGATAGGCCGCATCGTCGCAGATCGCGCGCATGGCGGCGCTCGACAGCATGGGCGCGAGCAAAGGCGAAAGCGAAGTGCTCATGATGCGCGCGACCTAATCATCCCAGGCTGCCCCTGCCAATCCCAAAGCACGGATTCCGGGCCGTTCGCAGTGTGTTGCGCTGCGAATATGCATCGCTCGTCATCCGTTCGTCCTCTTCCTTTTAGGGCGTCCGTGCTTTACTTGGGAGTCAAGACGGGCGAGGCGAGGAGGAATTCCCATGGCCATGACGATGAACGGCGAAGTCCAGCTTGCGGCGTCGCGTGAGGCGGTGTGGGCCAAGTTGAACGATCCGGCAGTGCTCAAGACCTGCATTCCCGGATGCGAAGAATTGGACAAGACCGAAGACAACGGTTTTCGCGCGGTCGCCAAGATGAAGGTCGGGCCGGTGTCCGCCCGCTTCAAGGGCCGGGTGACGCTGAGCGATCTCGATCCGCCCAACGGCTACAAGATTTCGGGCGAAGGCGAGGGCGGCGTCGCCGGCTTCGCCAAGGGCGGCGCCACCGTGGCGCTGGCCGACAAGGACGGCGGCACGCTGTTGACCTACAACGTCGAGGCGCAGATCGGCGGCAAGCTGGCCCAGCTTGGGCAGCGGCTGATCAACGGTTCAGCCAAGAAACTGGCCGACGAGTTTTTCGCCAATTTTGCCAAAGCTGTACAGGGTTAGGCCGGTGCAAGAATAGCCAGGATCACGCAAACGTCGAATTCGGGGCGTCAGCCATGAGGTTGCTCATTGCCGGGATGGCCCATATTATGCCCTTGGAATGATTTACTGACTGCGCTGCCGTGCAATGCGGCGATGCAGATGAAGAGAGTGCTGAATGGCCAAGATTTCCCTGATCGTGAACGGCAATCCCGTCAAAGACAACATCGATCCCCGCACCCTCCTGGTGCAGTTCCTGCGCGAAAATCTGCGGCTGACCGGCACCCATGTCGGGTGTGACACCTCGCAATGCGGGGCCTGCGTCGTGCACCTCGACGGCAAAGCGGTCAAGTCCTGCACCACGCTTGCGGTGATGGCCGATGGGCACGAGATCAGGACCATCGAGGGTCTTGCCGCCGACGGCGCGCCGCTGCATCCGATGCAGGAGGCGTTCCGCGAGCATCACGGCCTGCAATGCGGCTTCTGCACCCCCGGCATGATCATGACCGCGGTCGATATGGTCCACCGCAAGGGCCATGACCTCAGCGATCACACCATCCGTGAAGAGCTGGAAGGCAATCTCTGTCGATGCACCGGCTACCAGAATATCGTTTTATCGATCGCCGCCGGCGCCAAGGCGATGGCGAACTCCGATCTCGCGTAACGACGCACGGCGGCCAAGGAATACTGATCAGGATACTTCATGTACGATTTCAAATATCATCGTCCGGCGACCGTGCGGCAGGCCGCCAACCTCCTGCTCAAGAACGAGGACGCCAAGGTCATCGCCGGCGGCCATACCCTGCTGCCGGTGATGAAGCAGCGTCTCGCCAGTCCGCCGCATCTGGTCGACCTCTCCCATATCGAAGGGCTCGACGGCATCGAGATGAAGGGCCGCTCGCTGGTGATCGGCGCCACCGCCAGGCATGCCGATGTCGCCAGTTCGGCAATTGTCGGCGAGGCGATCCCGGCGCTGGCCGAGCTTGCCGGACTGATCGGCGATCCGGCGGTGCGCCATCGAGGCACCATCGGCGGTTCGCTCGCCAACAACGATCCGACCGCCGATTATCCCGCCGCGTGCCTTGCGCTTGGCGCCACCATCGTCACCAACAAGCGACGCCTGAAGCCGGAAGAGTTCTTCCAGGGACTGTTCACGACGGCGCTGGCGAGCGACGAGATCATCACCAGGGTGATGTTCCCGGTGCCGAAGAAGGCCGCCTACGTCAAATTCCGCAACCAGGCCTCGCGCTATGCGCTGGTCGGGGTGTTCGTCGCCAAGCGTCCGTCGGACGTGCGCGTCGCCGTCACCGGTGCCGGCTCCGAGGGGGTGTTCCGCGTCACTGCGTTCGAAGAGGCGCTGAAAAAGCGCTTCTCGCACAAGATGCTCGATGGCCTGACGGTGCCTGCCCAGGGACTGAACAGCGACCTGCACGGCAGCGCCGAATATCGCGCGCACCTGATCGCGGTGCTGGCGCGCCGCGCCGTCGAGGCTGCGACCGGCAAAGCCTGACCTTGCCAATCTCTGGCGCATCCGGACTGGATATCTCATGAGTGCATCGGCATTGCCAGCGTCCGTCGATGCGATGCTCGCGCTTCTGACCTCGCGCGGCTATCTGGCGGAGCGTTCGCTGGCGACGGTGACGTACCTGTCGCTGCGGATGGGGCGGCCGCTGTTTCTCGAGGGCGAGGCCGGCGTCGGCAAGACCGAGATCGCCAAGGTGCTGGCGGCGGCACTGGGACGAAAGCTGATCCGGCTGCAATGCTATGAGGGCCTCGATGTCGCCTCCGCCGTCTATGAGTGGAACAGTGCGGCGCAAATGATCGCGATCCGGCTTGCGGAAGCGGCCGGCGATACCGATCGCGAGCAGTTGTCCAGCGACATCTTCGCCGAACGCTATCTGATCAAGCGGCCGCTGCTGCAGGCGCTGGAGCCCGATGTGGCCGGCGCGCCGGTGCTGCTGATCGACGAACTCGACCGCGCCGACGAGGCGTTCGAGGCGTATTTGCTGGAAATTCTCAGCGACTTCCAGGTCACCATTCCCGAACTCGGCACCGTCAAGGCACAGCAGCCGCCGATCGTCATCGTCACCTCGAACCGCACCCGCGAAATTCACGACGCGCTCAAGCGCCGCTGCCTGTATCACTGGGTGGATTATCCCAGTGCCGAGCGCGAACTCGCGATCGTCAAATCCCGCGTGCCCGGTATTTCCGCAAAACTGTCGCAGCAGGTAGTCGGCTTCGTGCAGGCGCTGCGCGAGCAGGATTTCTACAAATCGCCCGGCGTTGCCGAAACTATCGACTGGGCCACCGCGCTGACCGAACTCGACGCCCGATCGCTGACCCCGCAGGTGGTCGGCGATACGCTCGGCGCGCTTTTGAAATACCAGGACGACATCGCGCGGATGCAGGGCGACACGCTGCAGAAGGTCTTGAAGGAAGCGACCGGCGAGAGTTGACGCGCGTCGCCCGTCATTCCGGGGCGCGCGTAGCGCGAACCCGGAATCCATAACCACGATCGGGGAGTATGGATTCCGGGCTCGCGCCAAAGGGCGCGCCCCGGAATGATAAGGAGTAAGTTGTCTGATGCCCATCAATCACCTTGATCCCCCGACCGGCCTGATCGCCGACAATGTCGTGGGCTTTGCCCGCGCGCTGCGCGCGGCCGGAATTCCGGTCGGTCCGGGGGCGGTGATCGATGCGATGAACGCGTTGCAGGCGATCGAGATCGGCAACCGCGCCGATGTCTTCACCACGCTGGAGTCCGTTTTCGTCAAGCGCCACGAGCATATGCTGATTTTTGCGCAGGCGTTCGAGCTGTTCTTCCGCGCCGCCGAAGACTGGAAACACATGCTCGATTCGGTGCCGCTGCCGGATCACGCCCGGAAAAAGCCGCCGCCGGCCTCCCGCCGGGTCCAGGAAGCGCTGTCGCAACCGCAGATGAGCGAGGTGCCGCAGGCCCGGGAGCAGGAGCTCAGGCTGTTGGTGTCGGACAGGGAAGTGCTGCAAAAAAAGGATTTCGCGCAGATGAGCGCGGCTGAAATCGCGGAAGTGACCCGCGCGATCGAACAGATGAGGCTGCCGCAGGCCGAATTGCGCACCCGGCGTTATCAGCCTGACAAGCGCGGCTTGCGGCTCGACATGCGCCGCACCCTGCGCGGGTCGTTGCGAACCGGCGGCGACATCATCTATATCCATCGTCTGGGGCGGATCGACAAGCCGGCGCCGATCGTGGCGCTGCTCGATATATCGGGGTCGATGAGCGAATACACCCGGCTGTTCCTGCATTTCCTCCACGCCATCACCGATGCGCGCAAGCGCGTTTCGGTGTTCCTGTTCGGCACGCGGCTGACCAATGTGACGCGCAGCCTGCGGGCGCGGGATCCCGATGAGGCGCTGGCGCGTTGCTCGTCGACGGTGCAGGACTGGGCCGGCGGCACCCGCATCGCCACCTCGCTACACACCTTCAACAAGCTGTGGGGCCGGCGCCTGCTCGGGCAAGGCGCGATCGTGCTGTTGATTTCCGACGGGCTGGAGCGCGAGGCCGATGCCAGGCTGGCGTTCGAGATGGACCGGCTGCATCGGTCGTGCCGCCGCCTGATCTGGCTCAATCCGCTGTTGCGTTACGGCGGCTTCGAGGCCAAGGCGCAAGGCATCAAAATGATGCTGCCGCACGTTGACGAATTCCGCCCGGTGCATAATTTGAGTTCAATCCAGGGGCTGGTCGCGGCACTTTCGTCCGCCTCGCCGCCGCACCATGTTAGCCGTATCCGCCCCGCAGCTTGAAAGAGGCTCCCATGCTCAATCGCGACGAAGACATTCTGAAAGCGGCTGAGGACTGGCAAAAGGCCGGCCACGGCGTGGCGCTGGCCACCGTGGTCGAGACCTGGGGCTCGGCGCCGCGGCCGGCGGGCTCGAGCCTCGTGATCAACGACGACGGCACCTTTCTCGGCTCGGTCTCCGGCGGCTGTGTCGAAGGCGCGGTTGTCACCGAAGCGCTGGATGTGATCGCCAGCGGCCAGCCGAAAATGCTTGAATTCGGGGTCGCCGACGAGACCGCCTGGAATGTCGGCCTATCCTGCGGCGGCACCATCCGGGTGTTCGTCGAGAAAGTCGGCCAATCGTGAAACTGGAGACGCTGGCAGAGGTCAATGTCGAGCGCGCGGCGCGGCGGCCGGTGATCGTGGTCACCGACACCGCCAACGGCGAGCAGCGACTGGTGAAGGCAAAGGATATCGCCGCCGATCCGCTGCGCGCCGAGCTTGCCAAACAATTGCGCATGGGCAAGAGCGGCATGATCGAGGCCGCGGGCAAGAAACTGTTTCTCAATGTCTATGCACCGACCGCCAAGCTCGTCATCATCGGCGCGGTTCATATCAGCCAGGCGCTGGCGCCGCTGGCGCGCTCGCTGGACTATGACGTGACGGTGGTCGATCCGCGCACCGCCTTTGCCAGCCCCGAGCGATTTCCGGACGTGCCGCTGATCGCCGAATGGCCCGACGTGGCGCTGCCGCCGCTCAATGTCGATCACTACACCGCGTTTGTCGCGGTGACCCACGATCCCAAGATCGACGATCCGGCGCTGCTGCACGCTTTCGAGCGCGATTGCTTCTACATCGGCGCTCTCGGGTCGCGAAAAACCCATGCCAAGCGCGGCGAGCGCCTCAGGGCGCAGGGCGCCAAGGAAGCCGATATCGCCCGCATTCATGCGCCGATCGGCCTCGACATCGGCGCGGTATCGCCGTCGGAAATCGCAGTCGCGATCATGGCCGAGATCACCGCGCAGTTGCGGTTGCCGAAAGAGAACGCAGCATGAAATTCGGTCCTGCCAGCCCGGCGGACGCGATCGGCGGCGTCACCGTGCATACGCTTCGGCAAGGGCCGCTGGTGCTCAAGAAAGGCACCACGATCGGTCCTGCCGAGGTCGAGGCGCTGACCCAGGCTGGCGTCAGGGAAATCGTCGTGGTGCGGCTCGAGGACGGTGATGTCTCCGAAGATGTCGCGGCGGCCAGCATCGCGCAGGCGGTGGCCGGCGATGGCATCAAGGTCGAGCGCGCCTTCACCGGCCGCGCCAATCTGTTCGCGGCCAGGGCCGGCATGCTGGTGGTGGACCGTGCGGCGGTCGACCGCATCAACGGCGTCGATGAAGCCATCACATTTGCGACCCTTGCCGCCTACAAGCCGGTGGTCGAAGGCGAGATGGTCGCGACCGTCAAGCTTATTCCGTTCGGCGTCGAGGCAACGCTGCGGGATGCGGCGGTTGCCGCGGCAGGCAAAGACGTGTTGTGGATCGCGCCTTACGTCATCAAGCGCGTCGGCATCGTCTCGACCCTGTTGCCGGGGCTGGCGCCGAAGGTGGTGGATAAGACCTTGCGGGTCACCGCGGAGCGGCTGGCCCCGGCCGGAGCCGGCATCATCGCCGAGCGGCGCGTGCCGCATGACGAGGTGGCGCTGGCTACAGCGATCAAGGAATTGCTCGGGCTTGGCGCCGAACTAGTGATCGTGTTCGGGGCTTCCGCGATTGCCGACCGGCGCGACGTTATACCGGCGGCGATCTCCGGCATCGGCGGCGACATCGAGCATTTCGGCATGCCGGTCGATCCCGGAAACCTGCTGCTGATCGGCAACGCCGGCGGCGTGCCGGTGCTGGGCGCGCCCGGTTGCGCGCGCTCGCCGGTGGAGAACGGATTCGACTGGGTGCTGATGCGCCTGTTGGCGGGGCTCAAGGTCACGCGAGCCGAACTCACCGGCATGGGCGTCGGCGGGCTGCTGATGGAAATCGTGACGCGGCCGCAGCCGCGCACCAACCTTGGCGCCGATGGCGATCGCCAGGTCGCCGCGATCATCCTGGCGGCGGGGCGTTCGACCCGGATGGGCGGCTCCAACAAGCTGTTGGCCGAACTCGGCGGCAAGACCCTGGTGCGGATCGTGACCGAGCAGGTGCTGGCTTCGAAAGCGCAGGGCGTGATCGTCGTGACCGGTCATCAGGCCGAGCAGGTCGAGAAGGCGCTGCAAGGCCTCAAAGTGAAATTCGTGCGCAATCCCGATTTCGCCGGCGGGCTTGCGAGTTCGGTCAAGGCCGGCATCGCTGCGGTGCCCGCCGATGCCGCCGGCGCCGTGATCTGCCTCGGCGACATGCCGCTGATCGATGCCCGCCTGATCGACCGGCTGATCGAGGCGTTCGCGCCGGATCGCGGCAATTTAATTGCGGTGCCTGTCAGCGATGGCAGGCGCGGCAATCCCGTGTTGTGGTCGCGGCGTTTTTTCAGCGAGTTGATGACGCTCGACGGCGACATCGGCGCCCGGCATTTGATCGCCAGGCACAGCGAGGCGGTCGCCGAAGTCCCGGTCGAGGGCCATGGCGCTTTTTTGGACATCGACACCCCGCAGGCACTCGCCGATGCGCAGCGGAGCAAGCGCCAGCCTGAGCGTTTGTCGTAAGGCGCGGCCCCCAAGCCTTTATCCGACTCCGGGAAACCGTTTTCAAACCTCTCGTTCACCAAGTTGAAACGTCCCCTCGGGTAGATTCGCGCTTGCATGCCTCGGGGAGGGGATCTTGACGTCTTTTACTACTGCACAACGCCGCGCCTTGTTTGTTTTCGCGCTGACCTTGGCGATATCCGGCTCGCGATTCGTCACCGAAGCGTGGGCGGTGGGCGCGCTTGCGGTCGGCAAATGCGGCGCTTACGGCCAGGCCTTTGACCATGCCGCCGAGGCCGGCGCGCTCGCCGCGGCCCGCAAGCAGTGCAAGGGCGAATGCACCACGGTGACCATGAAACGCGCCTGCGCGGCATTGGCGGTCGACATGGCCGATCCCTGCGGCGCCCACGGTTACGCGGTCAAGCCACGGATTTCGAGTTCGCTGAACGCGGCGACGCGCAAATGCTATGAATTAGGCGGCAAGGAATGCGTGATCCGCGCCTGGGTTTGCGACGCCAAGGGCTAGCTGCAACAGACCGGTCAGGCAATGGCCCTTGCATTTGCGCGAGGGCCTTTTCTTTTGGTTTCCGGGACCGGGTTCGTTCGTATGTCGAAGGCCGACTACGCTTCACGCGCCTACCGGGGGGCGGGCGCGGGAGTCCCGGGGGCGGCGTACGGGGGAGGCTGGGTCAAGGTCGATCCGCTCGGCGAAGGATTGATCAGGCTGTTGCCGGACGGATTTAGATAGCTGGGGGTGGCGGCGGGGGCGCTGCCTGCTCCATTGCCCAGGCCGGTTGTCCGGTTGCTTGTCGATCCGGTGGTGGTGCCGCTTGTTGAACTGCCGCCGATGGAAGTGCCTCCGCTCTGCGCAACTGCGAACGTGCTTGAAAGTGCGAGTGCCGCGGCGATCCCGATACTGGCAAACCTCATGGTGTTCTTCCTTTCCTGGCGATGAAGGCAAAAGCTTCCGCGTGGAGATAGGTTCCGCATCGAACCATCAACTGGGTGTGTCCTCGGTCGAAGGCGCGCTGTTGGGGCATTTTCGGGAAGTCCACGTCCACTGGAGCTGTGCCTTTACTCTTCCGGTGGGTGGAACAAATCGCGGTAGTCGGTTGTTTTGGGAGGAGGAAGCCAGATCAGGGAATTTCAAATGCCCTGTACGCGACCCATCAGGCGCTTTTACCTGACACCGCCCGCCGTTCCGACATTCCTGATTTCGGTGTTGTTGGCCGTGGTGGCGTTGCTTGCGGTATATGGGCACTTCCCGCAGCTGCACAGCATTGGAGGGTTCACCCTGCTTTTGATTGCCTACGTTGTTCTTCTCCTGGGAACGCTCTTGCGCGGGATTTGAGCCTCCCGGTAGATCTACGCCAATATGTTTGTGCCAAATTCGCAGGAGGTCAGCATGCGAACGGTTATGTTGGGGGCAATTTGCGCCATTGCAATGGTCGCGAACGCAAACGCTGCGATCAGGGAAGAGCCGGTCACCTATACGGACGGTGAGGCCACCATGAAGGGCTTCGTCGTGTACGACGACGCCACCCAAGCCAAGCGGCCCGGGATCGTCATGGTGCATGAATGGTGGGGCATCACCCGGCATATCCATAACGAGGCGCGGAAGCTGGCGCAGCAGGGCTACACGGCCTTCATCGCCGACATGTACGGCGACGCCAAGACCGCCGACAATCCGAAGGACGCCGGCGCGCTGTCGGGTTCGGTGATGAAGAACCCAACGGTGATGGAGTCGCGCTTTAACGCAGCGCGGGAGCAACTCGCGAAGCAAGCCTCGGTCAATCCCCAGCGGATCGGCGCCGTCGGTTACTGCTTCGGCGGCGCCGTCGGTTACTGCTTCGGCGGCGCGGTCGTGCTGAACATGGCGCGCGCCGGCGCTGACCTCGCCGCCGTTGCGGGCTATCACGCATTGCTTGGTCTCAATACCCCGGCGCCGGCGCCGGGAGCCGTCAAGGCCAAGATCCTCATCCTCAACGGCGCCGACGATCCTTTCGTCAAGCGTGAGGAGTACGACGCGCTCAAGAAGGATTTCGACGCGGCGAAGATCGATTATCGGGTCATCAAGTATCCCGGCGCGGTGCACGCGTTCACGAACCCCGAAGCCACCGAACTCGGCAAGAAGTTCAACCTGCCGCTCAGATACGACGCCAAGGTGGATGAGGAAGCGACGGCCGAAGCGACCAAGTTCCTTGCCGCCGACCTTCAAAAATAGCCAGAAAGGCCACCCGCTGGGTGGCCTTTTCCATCGGTGGCCCGCGCCTCACCACCAGTTCGGTTGCGCCTGACGATAGTATTGGCCGCCGCGCGGCCGCGGATTGCCGGTTTGCGGGTCCGAATTGCGCTGGAAAAAGAAGCCAAAGCCGCCGTCACCCCAGGAATTGCCGCTCGCAACCAGGGCGTCGGTGGTCGGCCGGCGCGTCACAAAGCCGCCCTGCGGCTGGTTGTTGAGCACCGCGACGAACTCGGTGCGATAGTTGGTCTCGCGGCTCAGCGGCTCGTCCGAGACGATGATCGAGGATCGCGGCAACGCGGTCGGCGCGATGCGGTCGAGCACATCCTGCGGGACGGTGATGCGGTCGAGCGCGTCCTTGGCGTCGTCGCCGTTGTCGATGGTGACCGCGGTCCAGCGCAGGCCGGCGTCGTTGCGCGCCATCGCCGTGAACACATGCGTGCCGATCGGTTTGTCGGGATTGCGGATCGTGAGCGGAACCTCGATGGTGGCATCGAACACCTCGCCCCCGTCCGCCCACGGTTTATGCGTGTTGCGCCGGACGTAAAGCTTCTGCGTCGCGCGACTGATGTAGACCGAGACCGGCACGAGCGCGAGCTTCGCGTCGTTCGCCGCCCTGGCGGCGTCGGTCTTGCCGGTCGCGGCCGTCTTGGCGGCTTCCTTCGCGGCGGCGGCGGCGTCGAGCTTCGACTTCGCGTCGGCCTTGGCGGTGTCGAGCTGCGTCGCCAGGTCCGCGGCCTTGGGGACGGCCTTCTGCTTCAGGTCCTCCGCCCGCGCCTTGGCCTGGTCCGTCTTTGCGGCGGCGAGCGCCTTGTCGGCGTAAGCGAGTTCGGTCTCGGCGCGGGTCTTGAGCCATTCCAGCTTGCGCAGCGAGGCCGCGAGCGACGCTGTCTCGCGCGCTGCAGTCGCTGCGGCTTTCTTCGCCTCGTCGGCCGTCCTGGCGGCCTCGGTGGCCTCGCGGGCGAGCGTCTCGGCACGCGCCGGAGCAGCCGCGACGGCTTCCGCGTTCGGCACGAACAGCGCCGGGTGGGAAAACTCGACCGGGGCCGCGTCGTTCGGCGCGATGATCACCCGCATCCCGATCTGCGTCCTGTCGAACAGCTTCTCCGCAAAACCGTAGGGCATCCGCACGCAGCCGTGCGAGGCCGCATAGCCCGGCAGCGGCCCGCCGTGCAGCGCGATGCCGTTCCAGGTGATGCGCTGCATGTTCGGCATCCAGGCGTCGTCGTACATGCTCGAATGGTGGTCCTTGTCCTTCTCGACGACGGCGAAGACGCCGGCCGGCGTCTCGCGACCCGTGGTGCCGGTCGACACCGGCGCGCGCAGGATCCAGCCGTCGGCGTCGTAGAAAGTGACCTGCTGGCTCTTTATCGACACAATCGCCATGATCGGCTCGCCAGCATCGCGCGGCGCCGTCGCCTCGGTGGGCGGCGCGGGGCGCGCCTGTTTCGCCACCGCGTCGGCGGTCAGCGCCGTCAGCGCGGCCATCGCCGCGAGCGTCACAATGGCGACAGGCCCCCAACGCCGCATCGCCGCGGTGGATTGCGCCGTCGTAAATGGATTCGCCATGCCGTGCCCCGGTTGCAATGCCCGTCCGCGCTTGCGTCGATCAAGTGCCAGATCGCGATTTCTGGATCAACCAACCGCCGCCACCATCCGCGCCGCCAATTCGCTCCAAGGACTATCGGCATGTTCCAGTGGCAAATCTCTCATATACGACAGCCCGCGCAGGAGGAAGGGTGGCTCGCGCCTGAATTGACACGGAACAGAAACAGAGCCGCTTGACTTGTGCCATTCGGCCGGCAAAATCACGCTCTCCGCGAAATCCGGTCCTGCATACCCGTCGGGACGAAAGTGCCAGTCAAAATCCAGGCGATTTGGGAGAGCGTTTTGCATAAATGGCAGCGATCGGTCCGCACGTTGGGTGCGCTTGTATTTTGTTACGCTTTCGGCGGCCTCGCGGGGCAGCCGGCTTACGCCGATGGCTCCGTGTCATCCCTGCGCATGGGCAACGGCGCGCCCACTCCAGCGGTGTTTGCGCAATTCCAGGCCGTCATCCAGCAGTATAATGCCTCGGGCGAGCGCTTCCGCATCGACTCTCACTGTCAATCCGCCTGTACCATGTTCCTTTCGATACGCAATGTCTGTATCGCGCCAGGCGCGACGCTGTTGTTTCACGCCGGCGGCTCGATGCAAAAGGGCATTATCAGCCCCGCCCGCACCCAGGAAATGCTCAGCACCTATAACGCCGCCTTGCGCCAGTATGTCACCGACAACCATTTCATGGACACGTTCGCCTTTCATCCGATTTCAGGTAGCGAAATCATCAGGCGCTTTGGCTACCCGGCCTGCCGGTAGGCACGAAAGCCAGGCGGGTTGCTGGCTTTGCCGAACCAGGCCCTGGTAGCCGGCACGTGCTGAGGCCCGACCCCGGTCGTGAGCTTCAGGCCGCGAAAGCCGCGAAGCATGCCGCCGACTACTGGCGGCATGCTTGTACGAAAGGTGCCGTCGCCCTATTTTTGCCGCCGCCGACCTAGAACATCTTCGGCAAGTCCAGCCGACTGGCCAAGCGCCACTATGGTCGGTCCGTCCGCTCAGGCTGGAACTCTTCTTGGCGGGCTACGACACTCAGGCACGGCAGCGTAGAAATGGCGATCAAGAGCAGGACTGATGACGGATCCTCAGATGACGCCTGAGATGCCCGATGTCGCGGAAACGGTGAAGTTTCTGCGACGTTTCGCCGACCTGATGTCCAATGGTCAAAACGCGAAATATCTGCATGGCGCGGCCGTTCTGCTCGAAACCCTGACCGACCGCGCAACCGCAGCCTTGGAGGAGGGGCAGCTTTGGCAGTACAAGTACGAAACTGCGATCCAGCACGCCGATGCGTTGGAAGCCGAATGCGACGCGCTCAAGCACGACATTGAAGGGCACGTCAATATCACATCTGCGATCCTGAGCGAACGCGACGCGCTCAAGTCGGCGCTGCAGGCACAGGAAGCGGAAACAGACGAGCTTCACGCCGCGTGGGGCCGTGAACGCGGCGAACACGCGGAAGCGCAAGCTAGAGCCGATGCGGAGTTTCGCGCTGCATTCGATCGCGAGCGCGGCTCGCTCAAGTCGGCGCTGGAGGCGCGCGGCGATGAACTTGGGCAGCTTCGCGGTGATTTGGCGCGCGAACGCGAGAATCGCGTGGCAGAATCGAAGGCCCATGAAAGCGAACTGTCTGAACTTCGTCTCGCCTTTGACCAGGAGCGCGCTGAATTGAAGCTCCAGCAACAGATGCTTGGCGATGAACTGGCGACAATTCGCGCTGCAAGTCGCAGCGAATACGACGCGCTCAAGATGAAGATCGCCGACCTTGAAACCAAACGTGCCGAGCTTCGCTCCATATTCGACCAGATCGGCAATCTGCGAAATCAGGCGCTCGGACATGGCAGCAGCGGCCGCTCCATTTCAGCCATCTCCCGGCTGGGCACGGAACTCAGTCCGCTTGCAGCGCAGCGGATCGACCCGGATCCTGCAGCGGGCGAAACCAATGCCGTCGTGCCGAAAACCACGCTACGTCAGGTCCGCGCTCAGTTTGAGTATCTTGCCAGGGAATTCATCGCGCTCGGAGATATCGCTTCGCAGGTCATGTGTGAGTTGGGGGCATACACCATGGATCTGGCCCTGGATGCCGGCGGAGAGATCGATGCTTTGCCGGTTACCGACGCAGCGCTGAAGATTCTCACTCCCCCGGCTTCGACTGCCCCGGTGATTGCACACACGCCGTGAGTGTCGTCGCATCCGTTGCGCTGGACCGCGCACTCAGATTTGAATCGCGTCGCCGCAGCCGGCCGTCTATGCTGTGCTCATGTCGCGCCTGATGTTTCTGTCGATTGCTGTCGTCCTGTCGCTGCTGCCGGCCGTCGCGCCGGCTGCGCCGGCTCACAGCCGGCCGGCGCCACGCTGGCACGGCTACGGCTTCCTGCCCGGCTATCACCAGCCAACGAATAACAGCCTTCCGCCCTACGCCCAGAAAGCCGCGGTCTCGCGCATGGCGCGCCATAACCGGCGCCCCTGGTATATCGATCCAACCCCGAGTTATTACGGCTACGACGGCGACTGGCACTATTTCGGCCGGCCGGGCTTTTACGATGGTCGCTACAATGGCGGCAGCTTCGGTCCTTGCTGGACGCGTACGCCGATCGGCCCGGTCTGGAATTGCGGCTGACAACCCTTATTGGTTGAATATCGCGCGCCCGTGCATCCGCCTGCCGGCCACGGCCGCTGTCGGCGAAGCGACGCTGCGACACAAAATTCGAATCCCGATCACCAGCAGGGGCCATCATGCAATTCGACACCAAGATCGCGGTCGTGATCCGGACCGACCTCGAAGCGTGGCAGAAGCTGAATGTCGCCGCGTTCCTCAGCGGCGGCATCGCAGCGGCGTTTCCCGAATGCATCGGCGAACCCTATGAGGACGGCTCAGGCACCAAATATCAACCGCTGATCGGCCAGCCCATCCTGATCTACGGCGCCGACCGGCCGGCGCTGAGCCGCGCGCTGGAGCGGGCGCTGGCGCGAAACGTCAAGCCCGCGGTCTATACCGAGGACATGTTCAGGACCACGCATGATGCGGCCAACCGGGCAGTCGTCAAAGCGGTGATCCGCGCCGAACTCAATCTGGTGGGTCTCGCCGTGCGCGCCGAGCGCAAGGTGATCGACAAGATCGTCGACGGGTTGAAGTTTCACAGTAAAGCCGAGCCGGACCAAACGACTGCCCGCGATCGGCCGAGGGACGGCTTTCTCGACCCCGGTCACCGAGGGGGATGACGCGCGATATATTGGTGTTGATGACCGGCTCGCCTAAGATGGTCAGCGTCCGCTGGGTGATGACCCACGACCAGATACGGACGGGAGGGAAGCAAAATGAAAGCATCGATATTTTGCCTGCCGAGCGTCGGCTCGCGCGCCGAGATCGAGGCCGGCATGGCCGCGACCAGGCCGGAGCTCTACCAGCGCATGCTGAGAGAGCTGACCGAACTGGTCAAGCTTGCCGACGACCTCGGCTACGATTCGGTGAGTTTTACCGAGCATCACTTTCACATCGAGGGTTTTGAGGTTTCCAACAACCCCGTGCTGCTCGATCTCTACTTCGCGATGCAGACCAAGCGCATCCGCGTCGGCCAGCTCGGTATCGTGCTGCCGGCCGCCAACCCGATCCGCGTCGCCGAGGATATCGCGATGCTCGATCACATGACGGGAGGGCGGGCCTGCGCCGGCTTCGCCCGCGGCTACCAGCGGCGCTGGGTCGACGTCATGGCGCAGCAGACGCACGGCGTCTCCGGGACCTTGCCGCATCAGCATGATGCGATCGATCAGGCCAACCGCGAGGCGTTCGAGGAGAACTGGCAGATCATCAAGAAATGCTGGACCGAGGAGATGCTGACGTTCAAGGGCAAGTACTGGAAGATACCGGCCGGCGCAACGCCCTGGGATCTGGAGACCACGGTGAAATACGGCAAGGGCGTCGAGAACGGCATGCTGACGTCGGTGGGCGTGGTACCGAAGCCGCTGCAGAAGCCGTATCCGCCGGTGTTCCTGCCGTTCGCGTCGTCGCCGGGTTCTATTCGCTGGGCCGCGCAAGAGGGCGTTACCGCGATCCTGCCGCCGATGCATGAGGCCTACGCGTCACCGCTGTACGACCTGTATGCCGAGGTGTCGGGAAAGCCGCGCGGGCAGGGCACCGGCCTGTTGCGCGATGTCATCATCGCGGACACCGACGAGGAGGCCATGGCGTTGTGGGAGGACTCCGGGCGTTTCTCCGGCAAAGCGTGGTTCGAGCCGTTTGGCTTCCGCCGCGGCCTGATGGACCCGGTGACGAAGAACTTTGCGACCGCAAAGGAATCGATCGACCTCGGCTACGCCCTGGTCGGCACCGTCGATACCGTGACGCGCGCGCTCGAGGCCAACATGAAACGGCAGCCGGTCGATTGGTTGTTCTGCTACACCTACAACGCGCTGGTCCCGCACGGCAAGTTGATGAAATCGACCGAGGCGTTGTGGACCAAGGTGCTGCCGAACTTCATGTGAGTCACCGGAATGCCCGTCTTCGGTTTCCGTCGTTGGCACTTTGCGGACTTCAGGCGATGTCCGACTTGAGTCCGCTTTCGGGAGAATGGCGGAAGTCGCGCTTCAGGGCCATGAGGTCCGCTTTTGATGCTGTGGACGGCTCCTCCACCGGCACATCGGTGCCATGGATGTGGGGGCTGTTAAGGCTCCCACGATTCAAAGGAGCGAGCCATGCAGACGATC
>NZ_SSMW01000079.1 GCF_004799405.1 Bradyrhizobium sp. | reverse complement strand
GATGATTGAACCGAGAAGCCGCGGCGTACTGGATGCCCCGCTTTCGCGGAGCATGACGGCTTCATTTGGAGCTGCACCGTGCACTCAATCAACGCGTCGTCCCTGCGAACGCAGGGACCCATAACCCCAGGACGTGAGGTTAGGCGAAAGTCGTTGAACAGCGTTTTTCACAACAAGCGACGCGGCGTATGGGTTCCTGCTTTCGCAGGAACGACGTTGAGAAGCAGGAACGACGATGGCAGATTTACTCCGTCGCCTGCAGCCATTCCGCAGCACCTCGCCAAAGCGAGTCGCGATGCTCAGGACGAAACAAGCCAAAATGACCGATACTCGCCGCGCCGACGTCGGCCGGCGCAACCGTCAGGATTTCCGGCTTGGCCGAGACGTATCCCGAACACAGAAGTTCGACCGCGGGTTTCGTCGCCCAAGGATCGTCGGCAAGGCACAGCGCGCGCATCGCGCCCTTGTAGCGCGGAAAATTCTGCAGCGCCGCGAGATTGCGATCGTCGAACAGGTAGCGCGGGCTCATGACCCAGCCGGCCCATTGCTCGAACACGCCTTTCGGCAAGTCCTCGCCAAGGCCGCTCCAGCCCGGCGCATAGCCGAGGATCCGGGTGAGGGGCAGGCCAATCAGGTTCAGCATGGCATAGACGCGGTAGCGTTCGGGCGAGGCCATCAGCTTCCAGTATCCGGCTTGCGCCGCGATCAACAGCGCGCGCGCGACTTCGGTGTTGTTGGCAAGCAGTCCCAGCGCCTGGCCGCCGAAGGAGTGGCCGACATAGCCGAGCGGCAGGTCCTTGTAACGCTCGCGCATCCAGGCAACCGCGGCGGTGGCATCGAGTGCCGCCCAATCCGACATCGAGGCCTTGAAGCCGACCAGCGAGCGCGGCTGGTTGTAGCCGGTCAGCGATTTCTGCCTGGAATCGCCGATGCCGCGATAGTCGTAGGTCAAAACCGCGCATCCGCGCCGCGCCAGGTAGCTGGCAAAGCCCTTGTAGATCTTGCGCGGCACCGCGGTGGCCGAATTGATCAGGACGGCGTTGCGCTTGGCCCCCCGCGGCAAAAACAGGGTCGCCCCGAGCAAATATCCGTCCGCAGCGGGGAAGGTAATGTCATCGATGAAAACGTCGTCCAGCGCCGCTTCCGCCACCGCGATTTCCTCCGGGTCTTCGCATTGGCTCCAGCAAATGCGAATTCGGTTTTTGCCGCAAGAGCTTGTCTCAAAAGGCTGAAATCCAACTGGCGGTCCGTCCTGCGCCTGTGTATAACCCGGCCCGCGCTACCACCGGGGTCGGCGACGTTCGCCGGCGCCTTAGCCAAGGCGGGTAAGTGGCGGTTTTTGCTCAGGAGTTAACGTCATGTCCGAGCGGTGGACACCCGAAAGCTGGCGCGCCAAGCCGGTGCTGCAAGTACCCGATTATCCCGATGCCAAGGCATTGGCCGATGTCGAGGCGCAGCTCGCCACCTTTCCGCCGCTGGTTTTTGCAGGCGAGGCCCGCAACCTGAAAAAGGCGCTTGCGCGCGTAGCCGCAGGCGAGGCCTTCCTCCTGCAGGGCGGCGACTGCGCCGAGAGCTTCGCCGAGCATGGCGCCAACAACATCCGCGATTTCTTCCGCGTGCTGCTGCAGATGGCGGTGGTTTTGACCTATGCCGGCGCGCTGCCGGTGGTCAAGGTCGGCCGCATCGCCGGCCAGTTCGCCAAGCCGCGGTCCTCGCCGATGGAGACGATCGACGGCGTCGAACTGCCGAGCTACCGCGGCGACATCGTCAACGATATCGCGTTCACGGCGCAATCACGCACCCCCGACCCGCAGCGCCAGTTGATGGCGTATCGCCAGTCGGCGGCGACGCTCAATCTGTTGCGCGCGTTCGCGACCGGCGGCTTCGCCAATCTCGGTAGCGTGCACCAGTGGATGCTGGGTTTTTTGAAGGATTCCCAGCAGTCGCGCCGTTACAAGGAGCTGGCGGATCGCATTTCGGATGCGCTCAACTTCATGCGCGCCTGCGGCCTCGATCTCGAGAGCCATCCCGAACTGCGCGCCACCGACATCTACACCAGTCATGAAGCGCTGCTGCTTGGCTACGAACAGGCCTTCACCCGGGTCGATTCCACCACCGGTGACTGGTATGCGACCTCAGGCCATATGATCTGGATCGGCGACCGCACCCGCCAGCTCGATCACGGCCACGTCGAATATTTCCGCGGCATCAAGAATCCGGTCGGGTTGAAATGCGGTCCATCGCTCAAAGCCGATGAATTGCTGCGCCTGATCGACGTGCTCAACCCCGACAATGAGCCCGGACGCCTGACGCTGATCACCCGCTTCGGTTCGGACAAGGTCGCCGATCACCTGCCCCAGTTGATCCGCGCCGTGCAGCGCGAGGGCCGTGTGGTGGTCTGGTCGTGCGATCCGATGCACGGCAACACCATTTCCTCCAACAGCGGCTACAAGACCCGCCCGTTCGACCGCATCCTGTCCGAGGTGAAGTCATTCTTCACCATCCATGCGGCGGAGGGCACCCATGCCGGCGGCGTCCATCTAGAAATGACCGGCCAGGACGTGACCGAATGCATCGGCGGCGCGCGCGCCATTACTTACGAGAATCTCAGCGACCGCTATCACACCGTCTGCGATCCCCGTCTCAATGCCGAGCAGTCGATCGACATGGCGTTCCTGATCGCCGAATTGCTCAAGCAGGAGCGCGGAGGCAAGGTCAAGCCGATGCCGGTCGCGGCGGGACTGTGAGTTGCTGCGGTTCTGGCGGGCCACGATCAATACGCGCAATGGTCTCGCTTTCGCGATCCGTTCCGAGCAGGCCATTCGCGAAGAGCTGATTGCGCTCGCCCTGTCGTTGCCGCTGGCGTGGCTGATCGGCGCGACCACCATGCGCCGTGTCGAGCTCATCGCCACGGTCGCTCTGGTGCTGGTGGTCGAACTGCTCAACACCGCGATCGAGAAGCTCTCCGACCGGCTGACCACCGATCACGATCCGCAGATCGGACGGGTCAAGGACATGGGCTCCGCGGCGGTGGGCGTCTCCCTGGTCATGGCCGGCCTGTTCTGGCTGTTTGCTATCGCCGAACGCATGGGCGCGATCTAAAGCATGCATTTGCAGTTTGGCCGCACCCAAGGCACCATCGCGCCATGACCGAACGCGCCGAACAATTTACCATTACGCTGGCCCAGTTGAACCCGACGGTGGGCGATGTCGCCGGCAACGCCGCCAAGACGCGCGCCGCGCGGGCGCGGGCCAGGGCCGACGGCGCCGATCTGGTGGTGCTGCCTGAATTGTTCATTGCCGGCTATCCGCCGGAGGACCTGGTTTTGAAGCCGGCGTTCCAGTCGGCCTGCCGTACCGCCATCGAGGAGCTCGCGCGCGAGACTTCCGACGGCGGCCCGGCTGTGCTGATCGGCAGTCCGTGGGTCGAGGACGGCAAGCTGTACAATGCCTGCGCCCTGCTGGACGAGGGCCGCATCGCGGCGATCCGGTTCAAGGCCAATCTGCCGAACTACGGCGTATTCGATGAAAAGCGCCTGTTCGCGCGCGGGCCCGCCGCCGGCCCCGTCACCATCCGCGGCATCCGGGTCGGCGTTCCCATTTGCGAGGACATCTGGCTTGAGGAATCCGAGGACTACGAAAACGTTGTCGAATGTCTCGCCGAGACCGGCGCTGAAATACTGATCGTGCCCAACGGCTCGCCTTACGCGCGCGACAAGAACGACCTGCGGCTGTCGATCGCGGTGGCGCGCGTCACCGAAAGCGGGTTGCCGCTGGTCTATCTCAACCAGGTCGGCGGCCAGGACGAACTGGTGTTCGACGGCGCCTCGTTTGCGCTCAATGGCGATCTTTCGGTGGCGGCGCAATTGCCGGCCTTCGTCGAAGACATCGCGACATTGCGCTGGACACGAAGCGAAGCCGGCTGGCGCTGCAACGGGCCGGTTGCGCCTGTCGTCGAAGGCGACAAGGGCGACTATGCCGCCTGCGTGCTGGGCTTGCGCGACTATGTCGGCAAAAACGGGTTTCCGGGCGTGCTGTTGGGGATATCCGGCGGCATCGACTCGGCGCTTTGCGCGGCGATTGCGGTTGACGCGCTGGGGGCGGAGCGTGTCCGCGGCGTGATGCTGCCGTTCCGTTTCACCGCGCAAGTGTCGCTCGACGACGCAGCGCAGCTCGCAGGCGAACTCGGCATCCGCTACGAGGTGCTACCGATCGCGCGGGCCGTGAACGGCTTCGAGGAGATCTTGTCCGATACGTTCGCGGGGTTGCCGCGCGACATAACCGAAGAGAACCTGCAGGCCCGCACCCGCGGCACGCTGTTGATGGCGATCTCCAACAAAACCGGCGCGATGGTGGTCACCACCGGCAACAAGTCGGAAATGTCGGTCGGCTACGCCACGATCTATGGCGACATGAACGGCGGCTTCAATCCGATCAAGGATATCTACAAGACCGAAGTGTTCCGGCTCTCGTCTCTGCGCAATTCATGGAAGCCGGCCGGCGCGCTCGGCCCATCGGGCGAAGTCATTCCGGTCAACATCATCACCCGGCCGCCGACCGCGGAACTGCGCGAAAACCAGACCGACCAGGATTCGCTGCCGCCTTACGACATGCTCGACGCCATCCTCGAACGGCTGGTGGAGCGCGAACAGCCGCTGGCATCGATCGTGGCCGATGGCTTCGATCGCGAGGTGGTGGCACGGAT
This sequence comes from Bradyrhizobium sp., assembly GCF_004799405.1. Classification (GTDB taxonomy): domain Bacteria; phylum Pseudomonadota; class Alphaproteobacteria; order Rhizobiales; family Xanthobacteraceae; genus Bradyrhizobium. The sequence goes on along the minus strand of NZ_SSMW01000079.1, from coordinate 1,912 downwards.
CGACCGGCTGCTCAACATCGCCGAATACAAGCGCCGGCAGGCCGCGCCGGGCGTCAAGGTCACGCAAAAGAATTTCGGCCGCGACCGTCGTTATCCCATCACCAACCGGTTTCGCGACATGGGAAAGCCGCTGCCCGAACCCGACGAGACCCTGATATCGCGCGCGGCCCGCGGATCGGCGGAAGCGTTCGACGGATAGTTTTGCGACTATTTGGCCGGGATAAAAGTCGGCCCGACCGTGCGAATCGGTTTGTCCCCGGCGGTGCCGGTGGAAGCATCCGCGGGCGTCGGCGCATCGGGCGGCGGCGTGCTGGCTGTGGTGGCGGGCGGAGCCGCCCCCTTCTTGGCAGGCGCCTTCGGGGTTGGCGCCCGCGACATTTTCTTGGCGCTCTCTTCGGTGACGATGATGTCGCCCTGCTGCTCGGCGGCGGCCTTGTCGTCGATGGTTTTCAGCGCGTCGGACCAGGTCTGCCCGGCGGCCTTGCAGGCGCATGACGGGTTGAACTCGGTGCGATATTTGAACGCATTGGGCGAAGCCGAATAGGGCTGGCCGTTGATCGAGACAGCCGAGTTCATGTCCTCGCCGGGGTTGCGATAGGCGAACAGGGTTGCTTCCGCCGCCGGGCAAAGGCTCTTGCAGGTCTTCTCGTCGTCGGGAAACCGGGCCGGCAAGGTGGCAAACGAAATCGGGAAGTAGAAACCGTCGCAGGTGCGCACGCAGACGGTGCGGTAGGTTCCGGACTGTGGACCTACATCGGAACCGGGTACGTCCGTGCTGTTGCCGAACAGGTTGTTGAGGAAGTTGCCGGGGCCGCTGCGGACGGCGTTGGCATATTGCGGCCCGCAATTATTCTGCGCGAGCGCGATGAGAACCGAGCGGCGCTGATTGTCGCGATCGGGGCCGCCGAGGCCGCCGGTGCGCAGCCGCTCGAGGTTTGTCGTGATCTGATCGAGATTGGCGCGCATCTGCTGAATCTGGTTATTGACCGGACCGCATTGTGCGGAGCGGCCGGAGAACAGCGTGAAAAATCCGGAACTGTCGCAGCCCATGCGTCTCGCCTGCGAGGTGACGCGATCGAGCTCGCCTTGCTGCTTGGTCGCGGCATCCTGGTAGCGCCTGATCTGGTCGTCCTTTGCAGGGTCACCGCTGCCGCCGTGGTCGATGGTGGCCAGTTGCGCTTCCAGCCGCGGGCACATCGGATTGACGGTCGCCCCTGACGGCGGCGGTGGCGCCGCCTGCGGATTCATTTGCGCCCGGGCGTCAACGCTCAGCGCGAGGCCGCCGAGCAGCACGGCGCAGGCTAGAATCCATCTGGAGCAGGGGGTAAGCAACGTTTCAGGCATATCCGGCCATTACAACGATTCCGCGCCCGATTCGGAAACCAAGGATCTTGGAAACCGGAAGGCGCGGCCGACGCGGCTTCCCATACAAGCTTCTCGGGGCAGCGTCACGTCGTTTCCGGGGCGCCGGTGTGGCGGGATGGCCTTCGGCGGCCGGAGGCTTCAGCGCTGACAGGTAATGGCGACGAATTCGTTGCAGCCGGCGTGATGGCAGTTGCCGCCGACTTCTTTGGGAACCGACCCCGTGACTTCATCCGGATCGACGCGCCGGTAGGACAAAGCCTCGGCGAACTGGCGCGACTGGCAATATGATTGGGCGGCATGGGCGCCGCATTTCTCGCCCTTGGCAAGGCACTGGTCGACGCCATAGCCGTCGGCCTCGTTGGCGACGATGAAAACGCGGCTGTCGGCGAAAGCGGCCGACGCGGCGAAGATGAACAAGCCGGCCAAAAGTCCGGAAATGGATCGCATGATGCACCCGGGAATGAGGAAATCGCCCCAATCGATAAACGCAAAATGTTAAGGATGATTAACCCTGGTTGCCGGGGCGGTTTCGTGACCCAAATCGGCC
>NZ_SSMW01000078.1 GCF_004799405.1 Bradyrhizobium sp. | reverse complement strand
TGATTTCCGGTGTGACCGTGGTGACTTTGCTGGCATGGCTTGTTTTTCTGCCCTGCCAGGCTGCGGGCGCATTGGGCGCCCGGCATTCCCTGCGCCCTCTGATTTCGAGGGAACGGAAATTCCAGCAAAACTCGGACGCATCGCGCCGCGGGATTGCGAACGTGTATTCAGACGTCATTGCGAGCGAAGCGGGCGCGCGTTCGCGCAACCCGGTGGCTCCTCGCAATGACGTTGGGCTATTTGAAATAACGAAATCGAAGCACACTGCGCGGTGTCACCTCTCCCCTTGTGGGAGGGGTCGGATCGCATCGACAGATGCGATCCGGGTGAGGGGTTACAGACTATCGATAGACCTGAACCCCTCACCCCAACCCTCTAAGAGCGAGCTTCGCTCGTCTCGGCCCACAAGGGGAGAGGGAGCGCACCGTCATCGCTGAAACATCATCCGTCGCCCCTTCACTCGCACGGCTTGGAATCCTTGACATCGAATTTCCCCAGCGCGCCGGAAATGACGAAATCATTGTAGTCGAGCACCAGCGCCCGCGAGACGCCGTTCTCGTAGAGTTCGAACGACATCGCGTAGACCGGCGTCTGCTCGCCGTCATTGGGCTTGGCGTCACGGTCGTAATAGCTCACCGTGACCGGCCACCGCGTCAGCGATTTCATCAAATCGTTCTCGGTGGAGGGGTCGGGCTCCGCGGTCGACCGGCTGCCGGGAATCGGCTGGCCGATCACGGTCAGCGTGTTGTAGACCTTCTCGCCGTTGTCGGAGCCGTCATAGACCGTCAGCGCAAGCACCGATTTGCCTTCCTGCGCCGCCGCGATGATGTGCTGGATCTGCTCGGTCGGGAATACCGTGCTGCCGTCGAGCGTAAAGGTCTTGGATACCGGCTGTTTCAACTTGACCGTGACGTGATCGCCGGTGCGCTCGGCGACCCCGTCGACCGAGCTCGAGTCGGCGTCGTTCATCCGCGAGTCGATCTTGAAGCGGTAGCTCTTGCCGGCGCCGTCCTCCCAGGAGGTCGAGCGCAGATCGCTCAGGGTCACGTTGCCCTCGCCGCTGTCCAGTTCCGACACCTGGCGGAAATCCGAGGTGTAGCCTTCGCAGGCGCTGCCGGAAAATTTATACAGGATGCGCCCCCGCGCGCTGCTGATCGAATTGGAGCCGCGCGACTTCACGAGGTTGAGGTCATAGAGCGCCTGGTGCGCCAGAAACGGTCCGCTCGCCGCGGCATCGGCCCGCCCGAGGCTCACGCCCGACGTAAATGCGACGGCGGCAACCGTCAACGCCAGCAACCTGACATCACCAAGCGAGATCCGGAACGAACGAGCCATGCAGCTTCCTCGGTTGGGAATCATGACATTAATGACCGTCCTATTGCGCCGCAACTGGGGCCACTTCACGGAAAATCACGAATTAGGTCGAATTGCCGTGTTTTTTGCCATCCGGCCGCGGTTCGCCGCCATCCCGGCCTCGCTTGCATGTGACGGCGCGATGCGCGAAATAGAACGCACCCGATCGCAGGCTCGGGCGCACTTCACATCAAACGGGGACGGCACATGGCGGGTACGATCGAGCAGAAACTTGCGGCACAGGGCGTGGTCTTGCATACGCCTCCTAGCCCGGTGGCGAATTATGTCGGCTTCGTCCGCACCGGCAATCTGCTGTTCGTGTCGGGGCAGGTTTGCGTCGACCCGGAGGGCAAGCTGATCGCCAAGGGCAAGCTCGGCGCCGGCGTGAGCGTCGAACAAGGCAACGCCGCAGCCCGCGGCTGCGCCATCAACCTGCTGGCGCAGATCAAGGCCGCGCTCGGCGACCTCGACAAGGTGGTCCGCGTTGTCAGGCTCGGCGGTTTCGTCAATTCGGCGCCCGATTTCCTCGACGGGCCGAAGGTGCTCAACGGCGCTTCCGACCTGATGGTCGCGGCATTCGGCGACAAGGGCCGCCACGCCCGCACCACCGTCGGCGTCGCCTCGCTGCCAGCGGACGCTTCGGTCGAGGTCGAGGGAATATTCGAGGTCGCCTAGGCGGAGCACGCCGATGCGCGCGCCGGACTGGCTGACGGCGCGGCCGGTCGCCCACCGCGGCCTGCACGACCGCGCCCGCGGCATCGTCGAAAACATGCCTGGTGCTGCGCAAGCGGCGATCGCCGGCAATTTCAGCATCGAAAGCGATATTCAGCTCACCGCCGATGGCGAGGCGATGGTGCATCATGACGATGAACTCGGCCGCCTCACCGAGGGTTCAGGCGCGCTGCTCGGCATGACCGCGGCACAGCTCAAGACGGTCAAGTTCAAGGATACCTCCGAGCGGATGATGTCGCTCGGCGATCTCTGCGCGCTGGTCGCCGGCCGGGTGCCGCTGGTGATCGAACTGAAGAGCCATTTTGACGGCGACCGCAAACTGGCGGCGCGGATGGCGGAGGTTCTCGCCTCCTATCATGGCCCTGCGGTCGGAATGTCGTTCGATCCGGACCAGGTGGTGGCGCTGCGCGAGCTGATGCCGCAATTGCCGCGCGGCATCACCGCCGAGCGGAGCTATGAGCAAGCCGACTGGCCGGAGGCGACGCCTGCCCAGCGCCGGGGCATGCTCCATCTGCGCCACAGCTTCCGCACCCGGCCGCATTTCATCGCCTACCGGGTCGACGACCTGCCGGCGGCCGCACCCTGGATCGCCCGCAACATTTTCGGCTGCCCGCTGCTGACCTGGACGGTGCGCACGGGTGAACAGCGCGCCACCGCGGCCCGTCATGCCGACCAGATGATTTTCGAGGGGTTTGTGCCGGGAACCTGATGCTTTCGCGCCCTTGAAGTCGCCGGCGCGATGCACGATCTTTGCAGGATATCACTTGCAAGATGTCACCATGAGCGATGGCTGATCGCAACCTGTGACCGGTTTTTATCGTCGATGGATTCATCCGAAATAACGCTCGAAGCCGTCTCCTCCGTCAGCCAGATTCCGGCTGAGGATTGGGACGCCTGCGCCAATCCGAATGCCGATTCAGGCACCCTCGATGGCTTCGACACCCTGGCCGCCCCTGATTCCGCAAGGGATTCGCGCGACAAATCAGGGATCGGCTATAACCCGTTTGTTTCGCATGCCTTTTTCTCGGCCCTGGAAGCCTCCGGATCGGCCTGCGCGCGCACCGGCTGGGGACCGCGACACCTGCTGGCCCGGCTCGATGGCACCATCGCCGGCATCGTGCCGTGCTACCTGAAATCGCACTCGCAGGGCGAATACGTGTTCGATCGCGGCTGGGCCGACGCCTACGAGCGCGCGGGCGGCCATTATTATCCGAAACTGCAGGCCTCGGTGCCGTTCACGCCGGCGGCCGGGCCGCGCCTCTTGATCCGCCACGGCGTCGATGCCGACCGCATCGCCGACGCCCTGGCAAGCGGTCTGGTCGCGCTCTGCAGCGCCACCAACGCCTCGTCGGTGCATGTCACCTTTGCCCGCGAAGCAGAATGGAAGCTTCTGGCCGAGCATGGCTTCCTGCAACGCAACGACCAGCAATTCCATTGGCACAATCAGGGCTACGGCAGTTTCGAGGACTTCCTCGCCACCCTCAATTCGCGCCACCGCAAGGCGATCAAGCGCGAGCGGCGCGAGGCGCTCGCCGAGGGGATCACGATCCACGCGCTCAACGGCAGCGACATCACCGAAGACGCCTGGGACGCCTTCTTCGCCTTCTACATGGAGACCGGCTCGCGCAAATGGGGCCGGCCCTACCTTACCCGCAGCTTCTTTTCGCTGATCGGCGAGAGCATGCCTGAGGACGTGCTGCTGGTGATGGCGAGGCGCAACAACCGCTGGATCGCCGGCGCGATCAATTTCATCGGCTCCGATACCCTGTTCGGGCGCAACTGGGGCGCGATCGAACATCATCCGTTCCTGCATTTCGAGGTCTGCTATTACCAGGCGATCGATTTTGCCATTCGACGCGGGCTCAAAACTGTCGAGGCCGGAGCGCAAGGCGAGCACAAGATCGCGCGCGGCTACCTGCCGCAGACCACCTACTCCGCGCATTGCATCGCCGACCCTAGCCTGCGGCGCGCCATCGACGACTATCTCCGGCGGGAACGCGCCTATGTCGCCGAAGCCGCACGCGAACTCACCGAGGCCGGACCGTTCCGCAAAAACGCCGACGAGTAGAACCAGATTGCAGGGAGCCGCCATGACCGCGTATGACAACAACAATCCGTTCGCGAAGATCCTGCGCGGCGAATTCCCCAGCTACAAGGTGTATGAGGACGACGACGTGCTGGCCTTTCTCGACATCATGCCGCGGGTGACCGGGCATACGCTGGTGATCCCGAAGGCCCCTGCCCGCAACATCCTCGATATCTCAGCGGACGAATACGCCCATGTCGCCCGCGGCGCCCACACCATCGCCGCCGCCGCCATGAAGGCCTTCAGGGCCGACGGCATCACCATCCAGCAATTCAACGAGCCCGCCGGCGGACAAGTGGTGTTTCACCTGCATATGCATGTGATGCCGCGCCACGACGGCGTGGCTCTGCTGCCGCCGGCAAGCCGCAAGGAGGATGGCAAGGTGCTGGAGCAGAATGCGGCAAAGCTGATCGCGGCGTTGAGGGCTTAATACCGTCACTCCGTCTCGAAATCCCCCGGCTGCGGCGGCGCAAGCGGGGTGAATTCGCAGCGGTCGGGCTTGAGGTCGAGTAGCGGCGTGTCATCGAGGCAATCGAGGCCGCGCACCAGCACGGTCGAGCCTTCGACGCCGACCAGCTTGACGATCGAGGTGCCGATCGGATTCGGCCGTACCGGCGAACGCAGCGAAAACGTGCCGCGGGTCGATTTGTTGTCCTTCGGGCTTTGCAACACCAGATCGCGCCGCGACAGATGCAGCCAGTACAGCACTTCGAGATTCGAGTAAAAGTCGATCCCCTTCAGCGCCGGCGCCCATGGCTCGAAAATCTCGAGCCGGCAGACCGGACCGTCGTGACGCCCTTGCCGCGGAGTCATCAGGCGCGAGGTCCAGGGCGTGCGGATGCGGCCGATGAAGACCAGACCGGCATCGTTCGCCGCGGGAATTTCGGCGGCGAGTTCGCCTTCGCGGATTTCACCTTCTCGAACCATGTCCCTCAATCCAATGAAATGTTGCGTGCCTTTATCACACCCGACCACCTGTTGCGCTCGGCATCGATGAATTCGGTGATGGCGGCGGGACTGCGCGGACGCAGCGCCGTATAGCCGACCTTCTCCAGCGATGCCCGGAACGCAGGGTCGTTCATCACCCGATCGAGACTATCCGTCAGAATCCGGACGACGTCATCCGGAACATTAGCCGGCACAGCTACCCCGTTCCAGACGCTGACGAAATATTCGGGGTAGCCGCTCTCCGCGATGGTCGGCACGTCCGGAAGCCCGGAAATTCTCTTTGTCGAACTGATGCCGAGCGGACGCAGCGATCCGGATCGTATTTGCGGGAGCGCCAGGCTGACGGATTCAAACATCAGCTGGATGTTGCCGGAAATGACATCGGTCAGCGCTGGCGCCGCGCCCTTGTAGGCGACGTGGGTCATCTCGATGCCCGCCATCTGTTTGAACATCTCGCCGGCAAGGTGAGTGAAGCTGCCGGTCCCGGAAGAGCCGAAATTGAGCTTGCCGGGGTTCTGTCTGGCGTAGGCAACGAATTCCGCGATGGTCTTCGCCGGCACGGAAGGATTGATGGACAACACCACCGGCACTTCGGTTACCAGCGCCAGCATCCGGAAATCCCTGGCCGGATCGTAGGGCAGCTTCTTGTACAATAGCGGATTGAGAATGATGACCGAGCCGGACGTGCCGAACATGGTGTAACCATCGGGTTCGGCATGCGCCACCATTTCGGCCCCAAAGGATCCTTGCGCACCTGCCTTGTTCTCGACGAACACCGCTTGCTTGAGGTCCTTGCCGAGATATTCAGCCACCAGCCGGCCAAAAATATCGGTCGGCCCGCCCGCGGCATAGGGAATAACGAGTTTGATCGGGCGCGCCGGAAATTCCGCGGCTATGACAGGCGCAGCGGCAAATGCCGCGACGATAACGAGACCTGAGATCAAGGCTGACCTTGCAAAAAAATTCATGCCGCCTCCCCGTTGATCTTCCGAGTTGCCAGACCCTATCAGCCGAGCCACCATTTGCCAGCAAGCATCACCGTTCGCCGCAACCTCGCTAGACGGCGGCGTCGAATCCCGGCGTGGCCGCGCCGGACAAAAATGACGCGAGGAACATCTTACCCAGGATGTGTTTGGTTTGGGGCGTGCCGGCCTTCAGCCGGCCGGCGCGGATCGCCTGCCGGAATTCGGCAACCGTCGGTACCGACAAATCCGTGTCGTCCGTCACCGAGGATGCGGCCGCGGAGGCACTGAGCAGAACGCCTGCATAGTAAAGACGCGTCAGCGCGCGCACCAGCTCAAGCCGCGCGAAGAGAGCTTTGTCCGGTGCGCAACCTAGCCACGCCCGCAGCAACGCGCTCTCCAGTTCCGGCGAACGCGCCAGTCCGTCGAGCATGATCGCGACATCGACCAGCGGATCGTTGCGGTACGCCGACTCCCAGTCGATCATCCAGAGGCGTTCGCCATCGAATAAAATATTGTTCGGAACGGGATCATTGTGGCTGGAAACCAGCCTTGTCGTTCCCGCGTCATAGACTTTGCCGAGCCACTCAAGGCGTTCGACATGCGGATCCAGCATACCCGCCGCAAAAAGACCGGTTCGGCGCACATGTGAGAACAGGCGCGCGACGATATCCGGATAGTTGACGAAGACCGGAAACACCGATGTAGCCTGAACCCGCGCGAGCAACACTCCCAACGCCTGCGCCAGCGCATGGGGGCCGCCTGGATAGGCCTCAAGCGGCCGTTGCTCGATGAAGTCGATCACGGCGACGCGAGACGTCTCATCGACGTAATGAATCCTCGGGGCAATCCTCGCCTCCGCGGCGATACGCATGGAAAGATACTGGTGCGGATTGCGCAGCGGACTTGGCTGCCCCTCCATCCGCAGCAGATAGCGCCGACCGCCGGTCTCGACCCGGAACACCGACGCACTGGTGGCTCCGCCAGCGATGGGCGCGATCGCGCTGATGGGAACGGAACCGAAGGCAGCGCAGAGCGCCGAGCGCGCGGTTTCGCGATGGTCATCGGGCAAAGCGTTGAAACAGTCGCTACTCATGACCGTTCCTTACACCACGCCACGGATGGACGCGATCAGCCTCTGACGAACATGTTCCGCAATACGAAACAGGCCCCGCCGGCACGGCGGATGCGGTTACAGAGATCGTCGGCGGCGGGACGCGTGTCGGCGCCGATCCGCACCTGATAAAACGGAGCGGTGCCTCGATTGCGCGGCATCGAACTCAACAAGCTCGGATCCTGGTCGCCGATGACAGCGCTAAGCCGCCGCATTGCGCGAGCATACATCGCCAGCGCCTGTTCACGATTCCAGCCGGCAGCCAACTGCACCCCCCACAGTTTAGCGGCGCCGAGCCTCACATGCTGCTCAAGCTGGGTGATGAACGGATTGGGTGCGTGCGTGAGCAGCGCCATCAATTCGCGGCAACTGGAGGCAGGTCGATGCTCAGCCGGCTTGCCGCCCTTCCCCGCCGTGGCCCAGTCATCGACCGGCGTGCCGGTAATGGCGAGCACATAATTGCGGGTCTGCTGCGGCATGGGGCCGGTGCCGGCGAGCCATTCCTGCACCCGCCGCGGTCCGGCATTGTAAGCCGCGGCGGCCAGCCCGAGATTGCCGAACTGGCCGCGCAATTCAGCGAGGAATTCGGCGGATTTCGGCAGCGCCTGGACCGGATCGAAAGGATCCAGCAGGCGGCGTTCACTCGCGGTGCCCGGCATGAATTGCGCGATGCCCTGCGCGCGTTGCCCGTTGCGCGTCACCGGTCCCACCGCGTCGGATTGAAAGCGGCTTTCCTGCCAGATCACGCGCGCGAAAAATTCCAGCGGCAAGTCTTGCGCCCGCGCCGCCGATTCGATCATCAGGCACATCGCTTCGCGGGTGTCGGTATTTCCTATAAGGTCAGCCGTCTTGGGCACCGGCATGGCCAGTTCTTCGACGCTCGGTTTCACAACCTCGCCTCCGCCCGCGGCAGGCGCCCTATCCTGCGCGATCGCCGGCGCCGCCAACAGCAGCGTCCCGACCATAACGTTAAGCGCGGCATGCAGGTCTATGGTTATTCGCATGGCAGTTTTGGTGTCTGCAGACCCCCGCTGGACACAGGGAACCTTGGCCACCAAAGAATGATGGCGGGCGCGTGGGAGCGCAAGACGTGATCCGACCGCGCAAGGATGCAAAAACAACGCGGCGCAAGGCCCTCCGGACCATCCAAAACCGAAGAAATCAACGTCGTTCCGGCCATGATCGGTTTACGTTAACGCGGCATTTTGCCGGCCATGGTCTTTCGGATACGACGAAGCGGAGTAAGGTCCGCCCTCGTTTATCGGGAGTACTGTTCGATGCCGGATCGACGCCAGGGTGCGCGCGACAAGGTAATTTACGGCGGCGTCGCCGAGATCGGCGAACGCGGCGCGACGCGGGATTGCGTCGTGCGCAATATCTCCGAAAACGGCGCCGGCCTTGAATTCAGCAACGTCATCAAGCTTCCCACAAAACAGATGTCGCTGACCATCGCGCGAAAAGGCCGTTCCTTTCTCGCCAGGGTCATCTGGTGGCGCGACAATTTCGTCGGCGTTGCCTTCAACTCCGACACCTCTTCCGAACTGCCCGTCTCCGATCTTGAGGCGAGGCTGCGCAAGAGCGAACTGAAAAAGCGCCAGCTTCAGCGCCGCATCAAGGAGCTTCTCGGCGAAGGCTGAATGCATGCCGCACCAGGCAGCCAGCACGTGGTGACGGACGAACTACCTCGACAGTCGCTTATTAAGTCCCATCGATATCCCTCTGATCGGCAACCAATTTTAACGGGCGTTCCGCCCCGGTGTGTTTTCCGCGAGTTCGCCGCGGCCTATCGAGCGCTTTACGCCAGCTGCTCCGCGCAATCTTTCTCACCCCGTTATTCCCCGAAATGTGAAATGCTGGCTTCGATGGTGTAAATCTCAGCACCGGAGGACTCCCTTGTCGCGCCCGTGCCAGATAGCCGCCCTCGTCACCCTGTTGGTTCTCGGTCCAACTTCCGGGACGCGGTCGGCATTTGCCGCCGACCTGCCTCTCGTTCCCAACCACTCCCAAACGCGGCATCGAGACGAACCCAAGGTTGGCGGCGACACGCGGCTCGAAGAGTTTGCCAGGGGCCCGCACGCTACCTGCACGGCGTGGACCGACGGTTGCCGAACCTGCGGGCGCAATTCCGATGGTGTCTATTGCTCGAATGTCGGCATTGCCTGCCTGCCGTCAGAACCGCGCTGCACGCGACCCTAGATCAGAGCGCGGCCGCCGCGCTCGCCTTGGAACTGATGGGCGCCTTCCCGCCACCGCCCAATCGAAAAGCCGGCGGTCTTGCGACGCGCCGGCTCTCATTGACAATATCGGTCGTATCAGACCTTGACCAGTGGACCTCGCGAGGCCGGGCCCTTCGACCCACCGCTGGGGCCGCTCGATTTCGGCTTGCGCGGCACCGGGCGCTTGCGCGTGCCCGGCAGCTTTTCCGGCTTCGGCGTCACCGGCCCCTCGACATATTCGAAGCCGATTTTTTCCTGGGCCGCCTCCGCGCTCGCCTCGTCCTTGACCAGCACGACGCGGACGTGGCCGCCGCCCTTCAGCTTGCCGAACAGCACTTCGTCCGCCAGCGGCTTCTTGATGTGCTCCTGGATCACCCGCGCCATCGGGCGGGCGCCCATCTGCTCGTCGTAACCATGCTGAATCAGCCAGGCCTTGGCGGGCTCCGACAGTTCGATGGTGACGTCGCGGTCGGCGAGCTGCGCCTCGAGCTGCAGCACGAATTTCTCGACCACCATGCCGATGACATCGACATTGAGATGCGCGAACGAGACGATGGCATCGAGCCGGTTGCGGAACTCGGGCGCGAACTGCCGGTTGATCGCTTCGTGGTCGTCGCCTTCGCGCTTGTTTCGCGTGAAGCCGAACGCCTGGCGCGCAAGGTCGGCCGCGCCGGCATTGGTGGTCATGATCAGGATGACGTTGCGGAAATTGACCTGCTTGCCGTTGTGATCGGTCAGCTTGCCGTGATCCATGATCTGCAGCAGCACGTTGTACAGGTCCGGATGCGCCTTCTCGATTTCGTCGAGCAACACCACGCAATGCGGATGCTGGTCGACGCCATCGGTGAGCAGGCCGCCCTGGTCGAAGCCGACATAGCCCGGAGGCGCGCCGATCAGGCGCGACACGGTGTGACGCTCCATATATTCCGACATGTCGAACCGGATCAGTTCGACGCCGAGCGAGGCGGCAAGCTGTTTTGCCACCTCGGTCTTGCCGACGCCGGTCGGACCCGAGAACAGATAGGAGCCGATCGGCTTTTCCGGTTCGCGCAACCCGGCGCGCGCCAGCTTGATCGACGCCGCCAACGCGTCGATCGCCTTCTCCTGGCCGAACACCACGCGCTTGAGCGTCTGTTCGAGATGCTTGAGCACTTCGGCGTCGTCCTTCGACACGCTCTTGGGCGGGATCCGCGCCATGGTCGCGATCGTGGTCTCGATTTCCTTGATGCCGATGGTTTTCTTGCGCTTGTTCTCGGCGACCAGCATCTGCGCCGCGCCGGATTCATCGATCACATCGATCGCCTTGTCCGGCAACTTGCGGTCGTGGATGTAACGTGAAGACAATTGCACCGCGGCCTCGATGGCCTCGTTGGTATATTTCAGCCGGTGATAGTCCTCGAAATAGGGTTTCAGGCCCTTGAGGATCGCGATCGCGTCTTCCACCGTCGGTTCGTTGATATCGATCTTCTGGAACCGGCGTACCAGCGCGCGATCCTTTTCGAAATGCTGGCGATATTCCTTGTAGGTGGTCGATCCCATGCAGCGGATGATGCCCGAGGCGAGTGCCGGCTTGAGCAGATTGGAGGCGTCCATTGCGCCGCCGGAGGTTGCACCGGCGCCGATCACGGTATGAATTTCGTCGATGAACAGGATCGCGTTCGGATGGGCCTCGAGCTCCTTGAGGACCTGCTTCAGCCGCTCCTCGAAATCGCCCCGGTAGCGCGTGCCCGCCAGCAACGTGCCCATGTCGAGCGAGAACACGGTTGCGGCAGCCAGCACTTCCGGCACTTCGCTGTCGACGATGCGCTTGGCAAGCCCTTCCGCAATCGCGGTCTTGCCGACGCCGGCCTCGCCCACGAACAGCGGGTTGTTTTTCTGCCGGCGGCATAACACCTGAATGGCGCGGTTGATCTCGGCATTTCGCCCGATCACCGGGTCGATCTTGCCGTCGCGCGCCTTCTTGTTGAGGTTCACGCAGTAAGTATCGAGCGCCTCGCCCTTTTTCTTGGAATCCTCATTGCCCTTGGTCTCGGTCTCTTCGTCGACCCCGCGCACCGGACGGGCTTCCGACACCCCGGGCCGCTTGGCGATGCCATGGCTGATGTAGTTGACCGCGTCGTAGCGGGTCATGTCCTGCTCCTGCAGGAAATAGGCGGCGTGGCTTTCGCGCTCCGCGAAGATCGCGATCAGCACGTTGGCGCCGGTAACTTCCTCGCGGCCGGATGACTGGACGTGAATCACCGCGCGCTGGATCACCCGCTGAAAGCCCGCGGTCGGCTTGGCGTCGTCAGCGCCATCAGTCACCAGGTTTTCGAACTCGGTTTCGAGATAATTGACGAGGCTGGTGCGCAGCTTGTCAAGATCGACGCTGCAGGCCCGCATCACGGCGGCCGCGTCCGAATCATCGATCAACGACAACAACAGGTGTTCAAGCGTCGCATACTGGTGGTGGCGCTCGTTGGCTATCGCCAGCGCACGATGCAGGGATTGTTCTAGGCTCTGGGAAAAAGTCGGCATTCGCGTCCTCTGTGGCCCCCACCATCATGATCGGCGTTGCCCGATCAGGCAACAACAACCTTTGTCATATAGTTACGCACGATCAAGGCGAAAGGCCGGCTCCGCAACCGTGGTTTTCCTCTAATATGCGCGCCGCTTTCACGCCAAACCGGTCCCGCAAACTGCGGGAAGCGGCCCCTTTCCGAATCGATTCGGACGGATCAATGCAAAACCCGTTCCTGTTTTGGAGGGTTCACTGTGAGGCTACTTCACTTTTTTTCCATCACGCATTGCAGGGGATGCTGGTGCTTGCGTGCAAAATCCATCACTTGCGTCACCTTGGTCTCGGCGATCTCGTAGGTGAACACGCCGCACTCCCCTATTCCGTGATGATGGACGTGCAGCATGATCTTGGTCGCGGCTTCGGCATCCTTCTGGAAGAACTTCTCCAGAACATGAACGACGAATTCCATCGGCGTGTAATCGTCGTTCAATATCAGCACGCGATAGAGGTTCGGGCGCTTGGTCTTCGGCTTGACCTTGGCGATAACGGATGTGGCCGGACCCCCGCCGCCACCGCCTCGGGTCTCGTCATTGCCCATTCGGGGAGCGGATGCGGAAAAGCCGGACAACCCGCTCAGATCAAATTGGGAAGTTAATTGCAACATGGCACTGGCGTTCGAAATCCCCATGGGAACCGGCTAGCAGCCAAGGCGCCCCTCTCAAATGATGGCTTCCGCCGGAGCCATCTTAAGAGGTTCCCCAGATGCATTTTCCGGATCGCCGCTCCCGGCCGGCCTGACCCATCCGCTTAATCGATTGCAGGAATATGGGTCGGGCCCAGGCTCACCGCAAGCACGCAAACTCTCATCAAACGCGGTTTGCGGCGGGCCTGATTCCCGGCTCGGCGATCGCCCAAGGTTAATCAATCCCGTCCGATTTGACAAAATAAAGCCGCCGGCCGTTTAGCGGCCGTTGACCCTAGCAATCGCTTGGGACGCCCGATTCGCGGTTCACGCGACTTCGGCCCGGTTTTCACCGGACGGGTTTACCACCTCTTTAGTCGCGACAACCGAAACAGGGGCGAAAACCCAATTTCGGTGACAGTCATGTTCGGTGCATCCACTATCAGGCGTGTTCGCGCGGCAGCCGGCCGCTTCATCGGGGCCAATCAGGGCAATATCGCGGTGATCTTCGCGATTGCGCTGGTGCCGGTGATCAGCTTCGTCGGCGCGGCGGTCGATTATTCCCGCGCCAACAGCGCGCGCTCGTCGATGCAGGCGGCCCTCGACTCGACCGCCTTGATGCTTTCGAAGGATCTGTCCAGCGGGCTGATCACGACATCGCAGATCAATGCCAAGGCTCAAACCTATTTCGCCGCACTCTACACCAATCCCGACGCCCAGTCGGTTTCGATCAACGCGGCCTACACTGCCAGCAATGGCAGCCTGGGTTCGACCATACAGGTCAATGGATCCGGATCCATTACCACCGATTTCATGAGGGTCGCCGGCTTCCCGAACATCAGCTTCAACACCAGTTCGACCGCCGCATGGGGCAATGTGAAAATGCGCGTGGCGATGGCGCTCGACAATACCGGATCGATGGCGGCCGACGGCAAAATAACCGCGCTGAGAACCGCCGCGACCAATCTGATCAACCAGCTCAGCGCGCTCGCCCAAAATTCCGGCGACGTCTACATTTCGATCATTCCCTTTGCCAAGGTCGTCAATGTCGGCGCCAGCAACTATACCCAGAACTGGATCGACTGGACCGACTGGGCCAACCCGCCAACCGTGCAGCCGACCCTTTCGCCGCAGCCAACCTTGCCGAGCAACTGGTCCTCGATCGGACCGGGCTCGACGTGTTCGTTCACGACCAGCAACAGCGGTTTCGTCTGCACGACCAGCCCGGTCAACGCCAGTTCGAACACCTCCTCGATACCGTCGAGCGGTTCTTACAAAGGCTACATTTGTCCCGGGCTCGATGCCAACTCGCACACCATGTATAATGGCTGCTGGACCAGCGCGCTTAAAAGTCCGGCGCAGACGGCCACCTACTCCACCGGCGGGTCCGCCAGTTGCAGCGGCGCCAACTCCACGTGCTCCTGCAGCGGCAGCGGCAAGGTCTGCACCGTCTCCCTGTACGATCACACTTGGGTCGCCAATGCGACCAGCACCTGGACGGGCTGCGTCACCGATCGCACCCAGCCCTATGACGCTCAAAACACCACGCCGACGACGACCACCACGGCGACGCTGTTCCCGGCCAACCAGTATTACGAGAACGGCACAGCCTACTGCGACCCCAACAGCTCTACGCCCCTGCAGCAGATCGTGCCGCTGAGCTACAACTGGACCTCGCTCAAAGCCACTATCGCGGCGATGCAACCGACGGGCGGTACCGACCAGGCGATCGGGCTTGCCTGGGCGTGGGAGTCGCTATTGCAGTCGGCGCCGATGAATGCACCAGCGGAGGATTCCACCTACACCTACAACAGGGCGATCATCCTGTTGTCCGACGGTTTGAACACCGAGGACCGGTGGCCGGCCAACGGCGACGGCAGCACGCAAAATGTCGACGCGCATGGTAACGGTTTGATCGACAACCGCCAGGCGCTGCTGTGCCAGAATATCAAGGCCATGATCGACCCCAAGACCAACGGGCCGATGTACACGATCTATACGATTCAGGTGAACACCAGTTCGCCCGCCGACCCCACTTCGAGCGTGCTGCAGAACTGTGCGACCGATCCCAGCAAATTCTTTATGCTGACCTCGGCAAACGAGATCGTCACCACCTTCAATTCGATCGGAACTTCGCTGTCGCAACTGCGCGTCGCGCGATAATCGCTAGCACATCCGGAAACAAGAAAAGCCCGGCCATACGGCCGGGCTTTTTGATATTGGAAAAACCGCTTGTCGCTATTACGCCGCGGCAGCCGGAGTGAACTTCGCAACCATGCCTTGCAGCGGCTTGAAGGTCTCCTTGGCGAGATCGGTATACATGCCGGCGATCTTCTGCGACTCGGCCACGAAAGTCTCGTAGGCGGACTTCGCGTATTCGGTCTGCACTTCGACCGCCTTGTCCAGCGACTTCACGCCCGACAGCTTCTCGACGAACGATTTGGTGTCTTCGAACGACTTCTTGGTGTATTCGCCGTAGGCGCTTGCGATCGCCTGAACGCCGCTTTGCAGGGTGGCTGCCGATGCAACCATCGTGTCGAAATGCTCTTTTCCGTACGCCTGAATGTCTTCAACCTTGACCATGATGAAAGTCCTTTCCCGGACCGATGTGTAAATGACGTGCCGGGAGGTTCCGGCTCCTTGGACGCGTCCCCTATATAGTGCATCGCACAATAAAGTCAAGAATCTTTGTGCATCGCACAAATATGGATCAATTAGCCGCGAATCCGGCAAGATGGCGCAAGGGTTGCTTAATCTTTTGGAAACCCGGGCAACCTAACCTCACTCTGAAGCTGCTCGTATTCCGGGCAACAGTCCAAAAACTCTTTGTGTACAGGACCTTAGCTAGATCTTCGGTCCGATCGGCGAGAGCGCCGCAAATGCTTCTGTGGATCGGACCTGCAGGCTGGCGAAACTTGCCGGGGGTTGGGCATAATTTGGCCTCACGAACCGGTGATCAAGACGGAAATTGGGACGGGGAAGTCTATGCTTCGTACAAAACTGGCTTCCTCGCAGGTCTTGCGGGTTTGCGTTTTCGGGCTGGTCACAATCACATCAGCGGTCATTCTGACAACCAGTACCGCCGATGCGCGCCGCTACTACAGGCATCGCCATTACGTTCGGCATGAAGTCCAGGAAAGCTATAGCCCGGCGTTTTCCTCCATCATCGTAGACGGCAATTCCGGCGCGACCCTCGCCTCCAGCAATCCCGACGCGAGCCGTCATCCCGCCTCGCTCACCAAGATCATGACGCTTTATCTGCTGTTCGAGCGCCTCGAGGCCGGCAAGATGAAGCTCGATAGCGAGATGAACGTTACCGAACACGCCTCCGAGCAAGCTCCCACCAAGCTCGGCCTGCGTCCCGGTCAAACCATCCAGGTCGAAGACGCCATCAAGGGACTGGTGACACGTTCGGCCAACGATGCCGCCGTCGTGATCGCCGAAGCCATCGCCGGCGACGAAGGCGATTTCGCCAAGCTGATGACCCGCAAGGCGCGCGCGCTCGGCATGACCCGGACGGTTTACCGCAATGCCTCAGGCCTGCCCGACGACGACCAGGTCACCACGGCGCGCGATCAGTCCACCCTCGGCCGCGCCATCCAGGAGCGTTTTCCGCGTTACTACCGCTACTTCTCCACCCAGGCTTTCAACTACCACGGCCATTCCATCCGCAACCACAATCACCTGCTCGGCAGCGTCGAAGGCGTCGACGGGATCAAGACCGGCTACACCCGCGCGTCCGGCTTCAATCTCGTAACCTCGATGCGCCGCGGCAACCGCTATCTGGTCGGCGTTGTCATGGGAGGCCGCAGCGGCGGTTCGCGCGACGCCATCATGCGCAACCTGCTCGCCGAGAATCTCGAAAAAGCCGCGAGCAAGCATACCGTCGCCGCGATCACCGAACGCAGTCCATCGGATGCCAATGCCGATGTTGCGGAAGACGAAGCTGCGTCGCGGCCGACCCAGATGGTTCAGGTCCAGGGCGCGGTCCAGGTGGCTTCCGCGGCTCCGGAGCCGGTTGCCGCTCCGGCACGCACGGCGCCGTCGCGATCCCTGATCGCCGCCGCAACCGCGGCTGTACCTCCGCCGCAAGCCAAGCCCGAGCAAGCCAGGACCGAGCCGGCGCCCTTCACCAACGGCGTGATTCAAACTCAGCCAATTGGGACAATCCCCGGTTCGTCGGAGCCGATGAAGCCGGTCAAAGTGAAGACCGTCCAGATCAAGGCCGGCCAGACCAAGCTTGCCTCGGCCGGTCCGTCCCAACCCGCTACGCCCGTCACCAGTTCGATATCGGCCGCGGGACGACCGGCAGTGCCGGAGTCCTCGAGCGCAGTCTTGGCCAAAGCTGAAACCGATAAAACCGAGGTCAGGAAACCGGAAGCCGCCAAAACCGAAATGCCGCCACAGCCGGCAAACCACGGCACCGGAAACGGCATACTCGGGGTGTTGCCGGCCTCGAGCCCGCCATCCCCCACGTCGCAGGCGATGGCTTACGCCGATCCAGCGTCCCATTCGCAACCGCAGACCATTCAGCAAGACGGCGCCATCAAGCCGATCGCAGCCCATACCGGGTGGATCATTCAGGTCGGGGCGCTGGAGAGCGAAAGCGAAGCTCGGCTGCGCATCGAGGCGGCGCGCAACCAGGCCCACGGCCTGCTCAGCAAGGCCGACCCGTTCACCGAGCCGGTGGTCGCCAAGGGCGATCGAAAGCTGTTCCGGGCCCGTTTCGCCGGTCTCGACCGCGATCAGGCCGAAGCGGTATGCCGGACGCTGAAGCGCTCCGACATCTCCTGCATCACCGTTCGGAACTAAGCCGCAATTCAGGCAATGACGGAATGCCGGCGTCACGCGCGGGCCCTGCAGAGCCGTGAGCCGGTCCGGCGTGCCGCAAATCGGCGTCCTGCAAACTTCTCGTCAAGATTTTGCAGTTAATGATGTCAGGCTGAAGGATCGACCATGCCGGATAACGGCGGGCGGCAACGGGGCGTCGGACGGAGAAGCAAGCGGGAAGCAGCGGTTCGTGGCGTTTAGTAGCGTTGCCGGAGTTAGCTGTGATGCGTGCGAAGCAAAGTATCCTTGGCCTCGTTTACTCGGGCGGCAAGGTACGTCGACCCCCCCTGGTCGGGATGCAGTTTCTTCATGAGCGCACGGTGCGCGCGCCCGATCTCGTCGCGCCCCGCGCCCGGCTGCAGGCCAAGGATCTGATAGGCCTCCTCGTTCGTCATTTTGCCGCTCGCCGCCGGGCGGCTCTGCCGCCCTGCCGCGTTGCCCTGCGCGTCCTGACGCCAGGCGGGAAATCTGCGGTCCAGATAGCTTTCAAGTAACGACACGCTTTCGGCGTCGAAGGCCGGTATCATCGCCGTCAGTTGCGGCAGGTCGAATTCGTCGAGCGAATGGCCGGCATGCGGCCCGGCGACGATCTGGCCGGTAAGCGCGCCGCTGTCATGATCGAGACTCATATCGAGAAATTGCGAGCGGACCCGCGACGCCTGGCCCGGCGAGCGCCTGGTAGTCGACCCCCCGAACAAGCCACCGATGCTGAAGCCCGATGCACCGAACGGCGACCAGCCGAGCAGCCCGGCGCCGAAGATCCCAAGCGGAACCGCCACCGCAAGCTCGCCCTTGACGCCGATAAAGGCCGCAACCGCGAGCGCCACGACGCCGCCGCCGATTTTGATGGTGCGGGCCAGAATGACCGGATTGGCCGCGCGGAACATCTGCAGCAGCAGGTAGAGCAGGATAACGGCGACGACGCCGGCGATCAGAGCGGGCATGAAGCCAATATAGTGGGATGACCGTGAAAAAGCATGCCGGTCGCTGCCGTTCCCTACGGATAAAGTGAAATCGGGATCACTTCATCTGCCCGAGCAATCGGGCTGCACCGCTTGCGGTTTTCGACAGCCGCAACAGCGCCTCGCGGCCACCGGCGGCATAGGCTGCCGCCGCCCGCAGCAGCTCGCGCAGTTGCGCCGCAGCTCCGGGGTCGAACCTGCACCATGCGCCGCCGGTCAGGCGGGCGATCTGGCGGAACGCCTGCTCGGCGACACTGTCCTGGCCCTCCTGAAACATGAACACCGGCACCTTGAGCAGCCCAAGCTCGCCCGCCTTGACGCAGAGGTCATCGAGCGCCTCCTCCATGGCGTCACCGACGAACACCACCGCGCGCACACCCGAGGCGATGGCCTCGCGCCGCGCTTCCGACAACACCTTGCCGATCTGGGTATTGCCGCCCTGACAGGCGATCCCGCCCATCAGCTTGGCGAGGTGTGCGCTGTCGGCAATCCACCCCGTGGCGCGGCATTCGTTGAGGCCGCGATAATAGACAAGGCGGATATCGAGACTGCCAAGCGCCGCCGCCTCGCGGAACATATCGGCCTGCAGCGCGCATGCCATGTCCCATGTCGGTTGCCGGCTCATGGTGGCGTCGAGCGCGAATACCAGCCGGGCCCTGGCTCCCGCGGCATAGGGGGACGTCGCCCGGGCCTTGGCGACAAAGGCCGCGATCTCTTCCGAAGCCGACGACCGCGTCTCCGGCAATGCGCCGGGATCATCCGAAACAGCCTTTTGCGCCGGCGACACCCCGGTTGCAGATTTCGGTTTGGTCGGTTCGCCGGACATGAACGCTCGCAAATTGCCGCAAGCTCTATGTGGAGCGGGATCGGGGAGCGGTCAATGCGCGATCGAAGCGCCAGTCATCCGGCGCCGGATACGATCCAGGTTTTCGATCGAGGAGCGGTGCCGGTTCGTCAGTTCTTGGCCGCGGCATTGAGCGCGACTGACCCAGGTTCGGCGGCGATTTTCGGCTTGTCGGTAGCGACCGGCTTGAGCGGACTTTCGTCATCGAGGAACTTGTCGAGCATGCCCTGGATGGTCGCCTTCACCTCGTCGGGACCGCGATCGCTCATTTCGGTGTGCTGGTAACCGGTCTGCACAATCTGGATACCGGACTTGTCGCAGATTTCGTCACTGGGAATGACGCCGGGGTCGGTCTTGAACACGGGATCCTTGGAACGGAACGACAGGGTCTTGAATCTGCCGCTGGTCACGAACGGCACCCGCAGATTGTCGAGTGTCACCACCCTCCTGATTTCATCGGGATAGGTCTTGGCGAAGTACATGGCGACATCGCCGCCCATGGAGTGCCCGATCATGGTCAGGTGATCATAATCCGCGTTCGGCTCGACCTGCTTCATTTGGTCGATGGCAAAGCGGATGTTGGCGACGTCGCGTTCATACTGCGGCAAGCGGCCGACATAGAGTTCGCCGACTTTCGTCACCATCGGTGGATCGCTCGGCAGATCGTGCTGGATGCTGATCGCGAGATAACCGCGGGCGGCGAACACGTTCGCCAGGAAGGAATACTCGGTAAATTTGACGGTGTTGCCGTGGTTGAGGATCGCCACCGGCAGTTTGATCATGCCGGCGTTGGCCTGCATTTCCTTGTCGCGCCGGATTGCGACATCTACCGGGACCGGACGATTGTCGCGCGCCGGATCATTCCACGTCAGCGTCTCGTGACGGATCGCCCATTTGCTGATGGTGAAATATGCAACCGTCGCCAGCACGCAAAGCGAGAGCAGAATGGTAATTCCACGTTTCATGTTCGTCCTCGGCGTACTGACCTGGCGGTCAAATTTCCACTGTTCAAGATTCCGCGATCCTAGTGCTTTATATACGTCACCGCGACGTGACGGGAAGCTCAAATGTTGTGAATTAACCGCCCGATGATTGTGCGATGCACGCGTTTATTGTGCGGGTGCACAGTCGGGAACTTTTGGGGTCAGGCGGCCCGAATCGACGCCAGGAAGCTATCGACTTCCAGCTTCAGCCGGTTGGCCTGGCTCGACAGCGACTGGGCCGACGAAAGCACCTGGCCTGAGGCCGAACCGGTATCGGCGGCGCCGTGGTGCACGTCGGAAATGGCGCTGCCGACCCGCGCTGCGCCATCGGACGCGGTCTGCACATTGCGCGCAATCTCGCGCGTTGCGATGCCCTGCTCTTCCATCGCCGCCGCGATCACCCCGGATACATCGGAAATCTGCAGGATTACCGCCCCGATTTCCTTGATCGCCTCGAGCGATTCCTCGGTTGCGGTCTGCATTCCCAGGATCTGCTTGCCGATCTCCTCGGTCGCCTTCGCAGTTTGCGCCGCCAGCGCCTTCACCTCCTGGGCGACCACGGCAAAGCCGCGGCCGGCCTCGCCCGCGCGAGCCGCCTCGATGGTGGCATTGAGCGCCAGCAGGTTGGTCTGCTCGGCGATCCCGGTGATGAGCTGGACGACTTCGCCGATCCGTCCCGCCGCCTGCGACAGCGCCGTCATGCGCGCATCGGTTGTCCTGGCATGCTCGACCGCAACTTGCGCGATCTTGCGGGATTCCACCACCTGCCGGCCGATCTGCTCTACCGAGGACGTCATCTCGCCGGTTGCCGCCGCCACCGATCGAATACTGCTCGAGGCCTCGCCGGAGGCTCCCGCCACCACGCCGGACAATTCCAGCGTGGTCTCCGCGGTCCGGGTCAGGGTCGCCGCCGCCGCTTCCAGTTCGGCCGCTTCGGACGAAACCTTGTCGACGATCGAGCCCACCGCGTCGTGAAAGCCGGAAGCCAGCCGCAACCGCTCGTCCCGGCGCTGGACCGACCTTGCCTGCTGGTCGGCAAGCTGTTCGGCGCGCAGGCGCTCGGCCTCGATCATGTTGTCCTTGAATATCCGGGCGGCACCGGCCATTTTGCCGATCTCGTCGCTACGATCCAGTCCCGGTAACGCGACATGGAAATCGCCGTCCGCCAGTTTGGTCAACGCGCCCGTCATCGCCGAAATCGGTTGCGAAACCGCCCGGCCCAGCAGAAATGACAACCCGCACATCGCCAACGCCGCCAACGCGAGCGCACTTACCATTCGCAGTTTCATGGTATCGCGCAGCGCCCGCTCCGAAGCATCGGCGAGGCCCGACAACCGGTCTATCTCGCTGATTGCTTCCGCCACCTTGGGCTCCAGGTTCTGAAAGTTGGTCCCGAGATCGGAATCGGAGCGAACGATCTGCCTGATGGCGCCGACCCAGCCGGCAAAGTCGCGGGAGTATTCGTCGAGATTCAGCGAAAGCTTTTCCTGCACCTCATGCGGCAAATCCATTTCCGTCAGCGCCAGCGAGAACGCCACTGCGGCCTTGTTGAATTCGGCGGCATATTTGTCATCGCGCCACAGCATGAAATCCTTCTCAAACCGGCGCATGACCAGAAGACGTCCGGTGAGTTTCGGGTCGTTGATCTCGGCGACCCCGGCCTCGACGACATCGACCGCCTTGCGCAGCGAGCCGGAAAGTCCGGAAGTCTCGTCCAGCCCGATTTTGGTCTGGACCATCGCCAGTACCGCAAAATCGTCGGCATAGCTTTCGAATGCATCGTGGATGACTTCAAGCTGGTCTGCCAGAGCGCCGTAGCCGCTCGATTTGACCATCACCTTTAACTCGTCGAAGTCGCGGCCGATCGCGCCCGACAATTGCGCGTGGTGCTTCACGTAAGACTCCTGCTTGCGCAGCAGGAAATTTTTCTCGTCGCGCCGCACCTCCAGCATTTCGATCGAAATACGCCTGGTGAGACCGGCGATCGCGCGCGAGTCTTCCGCGACCTTGCGCGCGCGATCCTGCGACCAGGTCCCCTCCTCGTAGATCAGCCCGACCGCGGCGAGACCCAGGACACCGACGAGGCCGATGGCTGCGATCTTGTGGGTCAGCCGAAGCTGAAAGCGAACAGACCGCATGAAACCTCGGCTGGCTGAAAGACGGAGTCGCGCGTCCGGCGGGGCGAAATGCCCGCAATGCCGTCAAACTACGGCAGGCATGGCTAAAAATTGCTTAAAGCGTCCCAAAATGGCGCAAGCCGAAATGTCCTGGCAGCAAAGGCCTAGGCGCCAAGGATGTCGTGGACCTCGAGCGGCTTGTCGATCTGGCTGAACCATTCGGCACGATTGGCCGCGCGGCGCCGGCCGCGCTCATCGAGCGGCAGTTTCAACTTGCGCAACAGGCTCGTGACCTCCTCGCGCGCCGTCACATGGCCCATGCTCGGACGGGTGCCAAGCGTGGCCTCGTCGAGATCGTCGAGCGCGGTCAGCCCGCGCGGGAAAAATTCGCGGTAGACCACCCGCTCGGCAAAGCCGTCGATCGAGCGGAAGCCGAGCCGGAATGACAGGTCGTTGAGGCCGTCGGCGACGAGCTGCTTGTTGCGCGATCCCAGCATCGACAACCGGTTGCGCACCACGATCCAGTCGGTGGAGGCGCCATCGACCTGGCGGCGCTTGCGCCGGGTGTCGCGCACCATCGCCGCATAGTGGCTTTCGCCGGTCACCGAATAGGTGGTGGGATCGACGGTTCCGAGCACGTCGAAATCGAGGAAGCTGTCGTTGATCGGCGTCACCAGCGAATCGGCCATCGAGTGCGCAAGGCGCATCAGATAACTATCCGTCCCCGGCGTGTCGATGACGATGAAATCGAAGGTACGCTCGACCGCGCTCACCGCATCCATGAATTGCTGGAACTCGGAAGATTCATTGTCGGCGATCTGCATGGTCTCGCCGAGCTTGATGCAGCAATGGGTGGGGAGTTCAAGATCGAGACCGGTGCGGCGCGCCCAGGCGCGCCGGTTGTCGATGTAACGGGTGAAGCTTTGCTGGCGGCAATCAAGATCGATGGTGGCGACCCGCTGGCCGGCTTTCAAAAGCGCGACGGCGATATGCAAGGCGGTGGTGGATTTACCCGAACCGCCCTTCTCGTTACCCAGGACAACCACATGTGCCGAGCCCGATTGCCCCTGACTAGTCTGCACCAACATTCTTTGTCGACCCCCTTTGCCGACAATATCTTCAAATTACCCGCGGCATCGGTCAAGTAAAATGCGCAACGACGGCGCCGGATCGCCGATCGTCCGGTTTTAATCATGAATTTCGCCTAACCCGCGGTAGCGCTGCCGCTCTTTTCGCCAATGACCGGGCGCACGCCGGGGGTTGACGCGCACCCGACCGGACTGCTCCTGGCAATGCCGCAATGGGCTCGAGTCCTGATGTCGCAAGGCCCCTGATCGTCCGCATGATCCCCGCGTCGCGCCGCGCCCTCGACGGCTTCCGTATCAAAAAAGCACCACCGCCCTGGGTTCCAACCATGGCGGCGCTCCATGACGGCCATGTGTCGCTGGTGCGGCCGGCGACACGCCGCGCCGCCAGGGTTATGTTGCTTCGTTAACCCCGCTCAATTCGCCCGTCCGAGCACTTCGGTTCCGGAACTCTTCGACATCGTCGACCAGAATTCAGAGGCCCGGCGTCAAACCGAAAGCCCGCCACTCGAATGGATCCGGCTGCGCATCGTTACCGGGTCTTCATTACAAGGTTACAGCAGCCCGAGATCGCGCAATTCGCGTCGCAATGGCTCGGGCATCTCGGCGACACCGGCGCCGACCGACCCCAGATCCGGCGGGGCGTCGCCTGGAGCGAGATAGCGCCAGCCCTGGAACGGCCGCATCGGCCGCTGCAGCACCGGGATCACTTTAGGCTGCATCACCAGCCGGCACCGCCCGATACCGTCGCGATCGCGGAACGGTTCAATCGCGATGATTTTCTCGCGAGCCGAGATTTCACCGCGGATCACCCAGTAAAGCGAACCGCCCGCGAGCAACTCCTCGTCGCGCTTCGGCGTCATCCGGGTGATGTGGATATGACGTTGCGGCAAGCCTTTTTTCTTGGCGGTTCGCATGCGCTCGGCGACCCAGCCCTTGAGTTCCCTGACCGACTCGCAGCCGACGGCAAGCTTGATGAGATGTAACGGCATGGCCGGGGTGTTAGCAATCAGCGGCGGCTTTTGAAAGCATCAATCATTCGCCGGCGCCGGGGCCTGCGCTGACGGCGCGATCTGCGTCGGAGGGGCCACGCGCGTTTTCGCCGCGGCCTGCTTTTTGACCGCCGCCAACGTCGGACTCGGTGTCGGCCGTGGCGACGGCACGGGCGCGTTGGCGACCGGCGCCGTCGGACGCGGCGCGGATGGCGACGGTGTTGTACCCGGTTCCGGCGCCATGATGCTGACGGGCGGGGTCGAGGCTGCGGTCGGAAATTCCGCATTGGTCGGTTTGCCAGTCGGCAGCGCCGGTGGCGGCAGCGCTGCGACCGGCACTGCCGCTGCCGGCGCGTTCCAGGACGGCGAATAGCGTATGATCAGGCCCTCGTAGACCCGTTGATCCATATTCGCCGAGATCTGGGTGTGATCGGTCAGCGAGCGGAACGCTGCGCAATCCGACGGCGTGCAATGATCGCGCGCGGCAAGCGCATAGGCCATCAACCCATAGCGATCGCGCTCGACGGCGCGCCGCAGCGCTTGCAGTTCGGGGGACATGCTCTGGTTCGCGGCCGCGACATCGCCGAACGCGGTCAACCGCGTAATCTGGGACGTCGCATAGGACAGCGCCGCAGCGGTGGATTCGGGCGAACCGAACAATACTTTTTCGCACGCCGTCAAAACCGTTTCTCCGGCCATGTCGTCCATACACGACAACGCCGGCAGCGAAGCATTCATAGGCTGGGCGAACCGGGTTCCGCCAAGCCCGCCCCGGCCGCCCGGGCCGAACCCTCTGATGGTGGCAGCAACCGCGATGCCCACGGCCAAAAGTGTAATCACCGTCAGTGCGCCATTGGCAACGGATTTCTCCGCTTTCAACAGCGTGATGAGAACGATGATTCCGAAGAATCCCGCCGCGGCCAATGTCAGCCACATTGGAAATGCCGGTGAACGCCAGAGTTGATCGAGCGAATTAGCCCAGGCCCAGTTCATGCGCCGATGTCCCTCAACGCAGCATAAAGCTCATCCCGAAAAAGGAAATGCCGGAATGATTCTGCGAACCGGGCTTTTTGACGACAGGGGAAAATGGAAACCGCTTCACCCTGTCATGCGCACAACTTTAGGAAACGTCGAGCTGACTTTCCTTGGCCACCCGTTCGAAAGCCTCGGTCGAGCTTTTGATCCGATACTGGCAGTCGTCGCCATCGGTCGGAAGCAGCCGGATCACCTCATAGGTGCCGCTGGCGGCCGGACGGGCAACGTTGCTGGCAGTGAAATAGACGGTCTCCCCAACGGTAAATTTGTGCTTCAACGCCCTCTCCATCACGCAAAAACGCCGGCCGTGCTCACGGTCCCGCTAGCTACGGCTGACTGAAAAACACAAATATAGCCTAGCATGGCGCCAGGCTTTTTGGCCAGTCACATCAGGACATGGCAAATACGCAGATTTTGCAGGTTTTTCAGTGCGATAAACACCATTTAGATGATTCCGGGCGAATCCGCCTTGACGCCGTCCTCTTCGCGTCCGGAACCATCGCAACGGGCAACCCTACGCCCCGGCCGGGAGCTTGCCATTCGGGCTGGCCTTATCCACGGCGTTGGGAAGCTGTTGCGCCAGCACCTTGGCGAGTTGATCGACCGGAATATTGAACCGCGCCGCCAATTGCTTGACGGTGTCGCTGCCCAGCACCTGTTGCAACTGCTCGGCCGTGATCGGCAGGTTCTGGCCGTTTCCGAGCCAGGACTTGACCTGATCGCCGAAGCCTGCCTGCTGCAGCTTGGCAACGATCGCCGAAAGTCCGCCCTGGCTGCCATTGCCCAGGACTTCGCTCAGCACGACCGGGAGCACAGCCCCCTCAAGCTGGCCGAGTGCGCCCTTGAACGCGTCTGAATTTTCCAGTGAATCGAGAATTCCCATTGGTCACACCCTCTCATTAAATGCGGAACTACGGTTCCAAATTCAGACCGCTTTCGCGGGCGTCCGTCAAGTTGCGCTGCGGTCAACATTCCGCAATTCGAGCGCCAGCCGTCTTCAAGCCGTCTCAAATTTCTCGATAATAATGGTTTCGGCCAGAGCCGCGCTGGTCCATTCCTGAAAGGCCGGCAACGCCATCATCGCATCCATGTAATCCCGCACCACGGGCGCAACCTCGATCGCGTAGGTCCGGAAGCGATGCACCACCGGACCGAACATGGCGTCCGCCCCGCTGAAAGCCCCGAACAGGAACGGCCCGGACTTTCCGTAGCGCGCGCGGCAATCAGTCCAGATCTGCTGAATTCGCGCGATGTCCCCGCGCGCCTCGGCTGACAAATCGATCGCGCCTACGGGACGATGCAGGTTCATGCCGCATTCGTTACGCAGCGCCGCAAAACCCGAATGCATCTCCGCCGAAATCGAACGCGCGTGGGCCCGGCTGGCGCGGTCCTCCGGCCACAGCCGCGCTTGCGGAAACCGTTCGGCGGCGTATTCGATGATGGCCAGGGAATCCCAGACCGTGACGTCGCCATCGACCAGAACCGGCACCTTGCCGGAACGGGTGAAATCAAGGATGCGCTGCTTGTCCGCGGCGCCGGTATAAAGCGGGATGAACACTTCCTCGAAGGCGATATGGCCGGCTTTTAGCGCCAGCCACGGCCGCATCGACCATGACGAATAATTCTTGTTGCCGATCACCAGCGTCAAAGCCATGCCGAGGAAGCTCCATGTGAGGAGGCGCCATCCTGCCACGCGGTCTCGGATCTGATCAACCCGCTTGGCGCCGGTTGCCGCGATTGGGCATGCGTGGCAGCATTCCCGATCGTGAAGGATGAAACATGGGTTCGTATTGGGTCGATATTCTGGCGATCGGCTTTTTCGCCCTCGAATGGACGGTGTACGCGGTAACGCTGGAGCACACCGCCTACGGACGCGACAGCCTGTCTGCCCGCATGCATCGGTACCGCGAGGTCTGGGTCCGGCGCATGCTCGACCGCGAAACCCGCATGGTCGACATGCAGATCCTGGCGTCGCTGCAAAACGGCACGGCGTTTTTTGCCTCCACCAGCCTCCTCGCGGTCGGCGGCGCGCTGGCGCTGCTGCGCTCGACCAACGAAGCCATGGCCGTGCTCGGCACCTTGCCGATCGATCTTCGGCCCTCGCCCGCGCTGTGGGAAATCAAATGCCTCGGGCTGATCCTGATTTTCGTCTATGCGTTCTTCAAGTTCGCCTGGTCCTACCGGCTGTTCAACTATGTCGCCATCCTGCTGGGGGCGATGCCGCAGACAAAACTTCGCGACACGCCCGAAGCCGAAGCACATGTCATCCGGACCACGAGGTTGTTCGAAACTGCGGCCCGGCATTTCAATCGCGGCCAGCGCGCGTTTTTCTTCGCGCTCGGCTATCTCGGCTGGTTCGTCAGTCCCTGGATCCTGTTCGTCACGACCGCGGCGGTGGTCATCGTGACGTGGCGAAGGCAGTTCGCCTCGAACGCCTGGCGCGCGATGGGGCAATAGGGTCTTCGCTTTGAGGGCTCAACCAGCGTCCGGATAGATCGAGCATTTTCGGCAGGCCGCCTACCCGCCGGTAAAGTCCTGCGGCGTGAAACTCAGATCGAGCACTTTCCAGTCACGGTATTTGTCCACCGGCAGCATGACGTACGGCTGACACGCCTGCAGGGCATTGACCGCGCTTTGCATCAGCGCGGGTCCCTTTGCGGACGCGCTGGCCTCGACCAGCACCGGCTCCCTGGCGAGGCGGCCGTCGGGCGTCATGAATACCCGCAGCACGATCTTGATGGCATCGGAGGGCGCAACCGACTTCGGCAGCGTCGAGCACATCTTGAGGCGGCGGCGAAACTCCGCGACAGATTCGGTGCCGATATCCGCGGTCTTCTCCGGCGCATCGAAACCTCCGGCTTCTTCCTTGGCAGGCAGGCCGAGCTGCACGTGATATTTGATCGAAAGATCGGGCTCCGGAGCGGGCGGCACCTGGGAGACCGGCGGCGGTTGCGCAACTGCCGGCGCCGGGGGTGGTGACGGCGGTTGCACGGCCGCCTGCTTCGGCGGCTGCTTGGGTTGTGGAGCCGGCTGCTGGGCTTGTTGTGGGGGCGGCTGAACGGCCGTGGGGGATTTCGAAGAGAGGTCGAAGGAGTCCGGAGGTGGTACGATCGGTGCGGGAGGCTCGGAAGCTTTTGGAACCGGCGCAGCATCTTCCGGCAAAACGATATCGACCGCGATCGGCTCGGTGGCCGCCGGATCGAACGGATGCACTTCGGCGTAGACCAGGACCGCCGCCACCGCTGACAGATGGCCGATCACCGATGCCGCAATGCCCAGGCGTATGAACCGCGGTAGTCTCACCCTACTCGATCAACGTTGCAATGTGCCCGCCGGAGCATAGCGGGCAATACCGCCCGCGTGTTCGCTTTTTTATCCAATTTCGATCGGCTGCGGCAAGGCCGCCCAGGCAAGGCCGCCTCAGGCAAGACCGCCTCAATCCCATTTCGGCGCGAAACCGAAATCGGTCAGCCGATTTCCGGCGCTGCCCATCCGAAAGATCGACTGCATCTCGTCGTCGGACAGTTCGAAGTCGAAGATCTCGATGTTTTCCGACAGCCGTTCGATTTTCGAGGTACGCGGAATGGCAACGACGCTTTGCTGCACCAGCCAGCGCAGGCCAACCTGCGCCGCGGTCTTGCGGTATTTCCTGCCGATCCGGCCCAGTAACTCGTCGCCCTTGATGCGGCCCTTCGCGATCGGACTATAGGCCACCAGCGCCAGGCCATGACGCGCGCACGCCGCCAGCACCTTGGTCTGATCGAGATAGGGATGGTACTCGACCTGATCGCACACCAGAGGTTCGGGACAGGCGGCAACCGCCTCCTCGATCAAGGCCACGGTGAAGTTCGAGACGCCGATGTGCCTGGCCATGCCGAGCTTCCTGACGCGCGCCAGCGCGCCGAGCGTTTCCGCCAGCGGCACCTGGGGATTGGGCCAGTGCAGCAGCAACAGGTCGACCTCGGAAAGCCGCAGTTTTGCCAGACTTTCCCTGGTCGACCGCTCCAGATCGTTCGGCGCAAAATGCGTGGTCCAGACCTTGGTCGTGACGAATACATCGTCGCGCCTCACCCCGGAAGCGCGCAGGCCTTCGCCGACCTCGCGTTCGTTCTCATAGACCTGCGCGGTGTCGATGTGCCGATAGCCGAGTTTGATCGCCTGCTCGACCAGCCGCGCGCAGGCTCGCCCGCGCAACTCCCAGGTTCCGAGTCCGATCGCCGGGATTTTTGCGCCATTGGCTTCGACGAATTGCATCGCGGATACCCGGACCAACCGAACGCCATTATGTCCCGCGGGGATTGCGCTGCCAATATTGCCGCGAAGGGTTTCGCTCAGACCGGCAATGGTTCCGAAGCCAATGCGGCGAACACCGTGTCCGGCGCATGGGCAAAGACGGCGAGCAACGCGCGCGCCGGCCCGCGCGGCATGCGCTTGCCTTGCTCCCAGTTCCGGATGGTCTCGACAGGCACGCCGAGCCGGTTGGCAAATTCCATCTGGGTCAGGCGCGCGCGGCGGCGAAGGTCGCGAACCGCTGGAGGTGTTGCCGTCTCGGCCGTCGCCTCTAGCGGTGCAACCGCGAAAGCCGGCGACGGCGCGAGCGGAAACTCCCGCCCATCCCGCAATTCCACGATCCGTCCGTCCGCTTTCAGCCGCAAGCGCTGCATGTCCGACTCCGCTCCCGTGGCATGGTCGGCGATGCGCGTTAAGGTTTGATTAACGATGCGCCGGTTAGACGCATCGGATTATTTCAGCCCGAACCACAGCGTGGCAATGCCGAGAAACGAGAAGAAGCCGACGACATCGGTGACCGTGGTGACGAAGGTGCCGGAGGCTACCGCTGGGTCCGCCCGTACCCGGTCCAGCACCATCGGGATCAAGATGCCGCCGAGCGCGCCGGCAACGAGGTTGCAGACAATTGCGAGCCCGATCACGACGCCCAGACCGGGAATCCGAAACCAGGTCACCGCGGCAATGCCGGTGATGACGGCAAATGCCAGACCGTTGACGAGACCGACCAGGCCCTCGCGCATCACAACGCGAAAGGCGTTGTTCGGACCGAGTTCGCGGGTCGCCAGCGCACGGACCGCAACGGTCATGGTCTGGGTCGCGGCATTGCCGCCCTGACTGGCGACGATCGGCGCCAAAACCGCCAGCGCCACCATTTTTTCCAGCTGACCTTCGAACAGGCCGAGCACCGAGGACGCCAGGAAGGCGGTGGCAAGGTTGACCAGAAGCCAGTTGAAGCGGCCCTTGGCGATGGTCCAGACATTGTCGGAAAGTTGTTCGTCGCTGGTGACGCCGCCGAGCGCTTTCAAGTCTTCGTCGGCCTCCTCCTCGATCACGTCGACCACGTCGTCGACCGTGATAACGCCGACCAGCCGGTTGGCGGTATCGACCACGGGGACCGAGACCAGGTTGTATTTGCCGAACAGCCGGGCCACTTCTTCCTGGTCGTCCATCACCGAGACGCGGCGGCGGTCTTCGTCGATCAGGTCCGCGAGCGGCACCGGCCGGCGTGCGCGCAGCAGCGCATCCAGCGACACCGCACCCTGCCAGCGCTGGGCGCTATCGACGGCGTAGATTTCGTAAAACCGGTGGGGCAATTCCGGCGTGTCGCGCATGTAGTCGATCGCCTGTCCGACGGTCCAATCCGGCGGCACCGCGATGAATTCGGTTTGCATCCGGCGTCCGGCGGAATTTTCCGGATATTCCAGGCTGCGCTCGAGCGCATCGCGCTCCGATGGCGGCAGCTTTTCCAGGATCTCTTCCTGGTCCTCCTGGTCCAGTCCTTCCAGCAACTCGACGGCGTCGTCGGAATCGAGTTCGCGAACGCCCTCGGCGACCGTCTCCGGTTCCAGTTCCTCGAGGATTTCCTCGCGGACGGAATCGTCGACTTCGTTCAGCGCCGAAAAATCGAAATCCGCGCCGGTCAGTTCCACCAGACTGACACGATCGTCGGGTTCGAGCGCCTCGATCAGGTCGCCGAGGTCGGCTTCATGGAGTTCGGCGACGACTTCGCGCAAAAATGCGGTATCGACGGCTTTGACGGCGGTGGCGATTTTTTCGACAAACTCCGGCCGAATGTTACCGTCCTGGTCCCGCATCGGGAAACGATCAAGCACCGATAAATCGGCCGTTTGTGCAACGTTCACACCTTCGGCCATGTCGCGCCTCGCCGGTTTGACAGAGTTGCTGAACTCGTCTGTTGTCGCTTCACGCATTAGCCATCGGGCAATATCAAGCGCAATGATAATTATGCGACGGCAAACACCGGCTCAAAAACTCAAGAAGGCGTTGGGGGTCGCCCTCGTTGCCTCCGCGCCCTGGATCGTTTCGGCGCACGCGGCGGACTGCCCGCGCGAGGGAACGCTCGGCACCTCGCGTATCATGAAGGTCGATGCCGCCGCCACGCCGCGGGTCGGGCTGAAAAACTTTCCGCAGACGCTGCCGCTTGCCGATCACGAGGTCGTGCTGACCTTCGATGACGGTCCGTGGCCGCCGACCGCGCCGCGGGTGCTGGCAGCGCTCGCCAACGAGTGCGTGCGCGCGACGTTCTTTTTGATAGGCAAGCCGGCGTCGGAACACCCGGACCTGGTGCGCAGGATCGCGGCCGAAGGCCATACCATCGGACATCATACCTGGTCGCATCGCAGCCTGCGGCGGATCAAGCCGAGCGAAACGACGGATGAAATCGAGCACGGTATTGCCGCGGTCGAGATGGCGCTTCACGGCGTCGCGACCACAACCCCGAGCACGCCGTTCTTTCGCTTTCCGGGCTTCGAGACCACGCCTGAAACACTCGACCTGCTGCAGTCGCGCAGCATCGCGGTGTTCGGCGCAGACCTCTGGGCCAGCGACTGGAACCCGATGACGGCGAAGCAGGAACTGAAATTGCTGATCGGCCGGCTCAACGTCGCCCGCAGGGGCATCATCCTGCTGCACGATCCCAAGGCCCACACCGCCGCCATGCTGCCGGCTTTTCTGCGCTATCTGCGCGACAACGATTATCGCGTGGTCCATCTGGTGCCGGCCGCGCCCGGCGCTAGCTTCGATGGCGTCCCCTGATAATCATGTGGGGAAATCAGGCGGTTAGTGCGATGTTTGTGGTATCAACTGTAGCTTTCTGCGCAAAATAGCCGATGTGACGGTGTCCTATGATCGGTGATGAGTGATGGGTGTTCGGATCAGGCAGTGGGCCGCGCTGGGCTTGGGGCTGCTTACCTGTTTCGCCGTGCGAACCGCGTCGGCTGCCGATTGCCCCGGCCATCCCGACGCGCTCGGCACTTCGCGAACCCTGGTGGTCGATCCCAGGGAACATCCCCGGATCGGCACCATGCAGTATCCGGAAACGCTGCCGCTGAGGGACCACGAGGTGGTGCTGACGTTCGATGACGGGCCGCTGCCGCGCAACAGCAACCAGATTCTGGAAATCCTGGCCTCGCAATGCGTAAAGGCGACCTTCTTCGAGGTCGGCCGCATGGCGCAAGCCTATCCGGAAGGCATCCGCAAGCTCCGCGACGAGGGCCACAGCATCGGCGCCCACAGCCAGAGTCATCCGCTCAACATGAACCGGATGTCGCTCGAGCGCGCCAAGCAGGAGATCGACGACGGGATAGCCTCGGTGAAAACCGCGCTTGGCGATGACGCGGCGCTTGCTCCGTTCTTCCGCATCCCCGGCCTGGCGCGCGCCACGGACGTCGAGGACTATCTGGCGTCGCAGGGCATCCAGGTCTGGAGTGCCGATTTTCTGGCCGACGACTGGCGGCATATTTCGTCGGCGCGTGTCTACGATCTCGCCATCAACCGGCTTGAGGACAAGGGAAGAGGCATTCTGCTGTTGCACGACATCCAGC
Source organism: Bradyrhizobium sp. (assembly GCF_004799405.1). Classification (GTDB taxonomy): domain Bacteria; phylum Pseudomonadota; class Alphaproteobacteria; order Rhizobiales; family Xanthobacteraceae; genus Bradyrhizobium. Next base: position 30,604 of record NZ_SSMW01000078.1, on the reverse strand, counting down.
CGCGAACCGTCGCCGCATTGCCGCGGATCCTGGCTGAGTTGAAGGTGCGGGGCTATCGCATCGTCCACGTGGTGCCGGCGACATCGGAGCGGCTGGCGACGCCGACGGAGCCGCAGGAATGGCAGTTGCACCCGCCCTCGGAAACCGTCGCGATCTCACACTGGCCCAAAATTCCTGGTTTCGTTTTTGCCGAGGCCGACCTGCTTCCCGCCCCCGCGCTGATCGATGTGGCCTTGGGTGACGGAGAGGTGATGGACCTTGCCGAACCGTTCGACCGCGCCAGACCGCGTACGCGCGGCGTGCCGCTGCCGCTGGAAGCGCCATGGCCGCGGCAATTGTCGCTGCCGCTGGAGAGCGCGGCACTCACCCTGCCCGTGCCGGCGCAGAGCCTGTTCGCGATACCGGAAAAGTCGTTTGCGGTTATCGCTCCGTCATCGCATCGCGCGGAGCCACCGTTATCGACCGAGCGTGAAACGGACCGCCGCACAAAACTGGTCTCGGCCGATGACGGCGATACCAGGCACACGATCCGCGGGCGGACTCATTTGGGCCACGGCCGACAACACCGCGCGTCCAGGGTTGCCGGTCACCGCGACCGGATCGCCGCGCATGCCCATCGGGGCACGCTACGGCGTTTGGTCCAGGTCAAGAAAAGAAGCGTGTGACGGTTTGATCCGTCAGTAGCCGCAGGTGGCGCAACGCGGCGGCACTGCGACGTAATAGCTGCGGGCGGGAGCGACCATCTCGACGCGCTCGCGGACGGCGTACTGAGGCGCAGTCCGCTCGTACTCGACGCCTTCCGGCGCCACCATCACGGTCTGCGGTACCATCACGGTGCGATACTGCGCCGGCGTGCGATGAGCAATGACACTGCCGGGCGACACCATCACGGTTTCCTGCACGGTGCGGTATTGCGGCGGAATGACCTGCTGCTGATAGCAGGTGCCGCACGGCTGCGGTGGTGCGTAGCAGTTGTAACATCCGGCGGACGCGGCGGTCGGGACGGCGATTGCTGCGACGGCTGAAGCGATCAGGGCGGCATTGACGCGGGACATTGTCATGGCTGTGTGCCTTAGGGTTGCGATTGGCCCACATCAATAGTTTCACCATGCCGATCGTCAATCGAAGACGCGAATTACCCTTTACGGAGATCATTAACAGATCGCTTCGACATCCCGGCGGATTTGGCAACCGCGCGCACCGACGCGATCGCTGCGCGTGTCCGGCCGCCGATCAATGGGTTGGATTTCGCCGAATCGGTTTTGACTGGTGCGCCCGGCGGGTGTCAGATGATCGCCGAAATTTGACGCTACGCATGACGCGCCGCGGCATCGCCATTTGAGCTGGCTCACGACAGGTATGGGAAGGTGGACATGCGCAGGCCGCGGAATTTACTTACCATTGCGATATTGGCGGCAACAATGGCGGCGCCCGCCCTCGGGCAGGTTGCGGAAAATGGGCGGGGCTCCTGTATTGCCAACGGTAAAAGCTATCCGAACGGATCGTCGACCTGGTGTGCGTCGTCAAATCCCGGGCAGGCATGTCCTCATGCTCTTGGCGTGCCTGTTCAGACGTGGACATGAAGCGATGGCCGGTGGGTAAGGACGACCGGATCCCGTCCTGCCCGATGAGCATGTGCCGCTCGCAGCATGATGCTCGCCAGCAACCTGCGCGAGATCAACGACGACTGACTTGTGAACGCCATATCGACGCGTCGTCGTTCAATCGTCGAGCGCAGCCTCGGGCGATAGTCAAACATCGCAGGAAATCGCCGCAAACAACAAAAAGCCCCGGACAATGCCGGGGCTTTAAGTTCAGGATCGCGAGATATCAGTACTTCGCGACGATGGGAGCGCCCCAAGAGTAACCGAAACCAGCCTTCACCGTCCAAAGATTGGTGCGGCTATCCGGTTCATTCCTCCCATCAGGCGGCAACATCGGCCCCGCGCCATATGCGAAGTGGGTGAAATCGACACCGGCATTCGCGTGCCACTGGTTGGTGATCGCGTAATCGACCGCAAGACCCGCCATGTAGATGACGTTAGTCCCTAGGCCCTCGCCAAAATTGGCAGGCGGTATGGGGAACAAGGTAACGTCGATATGCGGATCAAATGTCGACCCAACCAAGCCGTTGGCGGACACGACCCATCGGCTGGCCGGCGCCCATTGAAACAGCAAACCTGCTCCGACGTACCCATGGGTGTAATCTTCCTTGTAGCCGCTCGGCCCAAGCGGGGTGAGATCTCTATGCCAGTCTCGCCAGCCCGCACCCAGGTAGGGCGTCAACATCGTGGTTGCGCTGAGATCGAAGCCTTTACCGATGCGGAAATCCGCATCCACTACGTCAAGGCCGCTATGGCCCTGCTGGGGGGCACTCCAGTAATCGGTTTACCGTTGATCCAGGAGACCTGGCCCCACAGGTAAAGATGCTGGACCAAGGTATCCGTCATCGACGACGCGGTGACACTCACCCCCGGGAACCAGCCCTTTTCAGTATCAAACAGTATGCCATTGGGGAGGCGCTCGGCATAATTCAAATTTGTCTCAATAAAATCAACACTGATCTGGTTGTTCGACTGAACGATGCCGTTCATGATGTAGGGAACGGGCGCCATGGGCGCAGCCTTTACCGGCATGTCCGCCGCAAAAGCCGGTCCCGCTGCTACCGCCAAAACGGCCACCAAGGCCCCAGATCGCATTCCAATCATTTCTATTCCCCCGCTAGAGAGCGTTAGTTGTGGACAGTTCCAGGCAAAAATATACGCCGCCAAAAGTGTTCGTATTATTTAGAAACATTGGGAGGTGAGTCTCGGCAACGAAAAGCGACATGGCTCTTATGATTATCCGGCCACGTGGTGCAAAAAGGCCACAAATTCAGCCTGCTAGCGGGCTTACCGGATCAAAAACGGTATCCTGGGAATCGTGATTTCCAGCCCTGCTATCGGCCGGCGGTTCGGCTGCCGGTTTCGCCCTCTGATTCGATTCGGCGCCAGCGCTTCACCACTGCGCTCGTTCCCGGAGATTTTCTCCGCGGCAGTCGAAAAATCTGATCGACATTTCCTGAGGATTTCACAACCGAGGTGGTGCGCTCGGAGGGACTCGAACCCCCACGATTTTACTCACTGCCACCTCAAGGCAGCGCGTCTACCAATTCCGCCACGAGCGCTCGGGAGATCGGCACCAGGATCGCGCCGGACCCGATCAAGGATCGGATCAACGGCGCGGATGTAACAAATCGGGGATAGAGGGACAAGGCCCGCGGCCGCAAGCGTTCGGCCTATCTGGTGCCCGGAAGCCGCGGCTGCATTTGCTTGACTTCGACCGCGATCCGGTTGCGGTCGACCAGCACCACGCCGCTGGCGATGGGCAGGTTGTTGGCGAGGATCTTGACCTCGTCCGCCTCGGTGGCATCCAGTTCAATGATGGCGCCACGGCTCAGCCGCATGACCTGATGGATCGGCATCGACGTGGTCCCGAGGACCACCATGAGATCGACGGTGACTTTATCGAGGGTTGGCACTTTCAAACCACCAAACTGGGACCCGAACACACAAATGCAAAATTGCGCGGTTCCAGATCAACACGTTATGGTTAGCCAATGGTTAATACCCGCCAAAGCCTGGATTTGAAGACGTTTGCGCCGCCGGCCGGCGGCGATGCGGTCGAATGGCGGGTGTCCAGCATGCCGGTACCCTATCTTGAGGCTGTGGCGGCCATGGAAGCGCGGGTGACCGATATCGCGGCCCGCGACGCGCCTGAACTGGTCTGGCTGCTGGAACACCCTTCCCTCTACACCTCCGGCACCAGCGGCAGGGACGATCACCTGCTCGACCCGCGCTTTCCGATGTTCGCTACCGGGCGCGGCGGACAGCTCACCTATCACGGCCCCGGCCAGCGCGTGGCCTATGTGATGCTCGACCTCAAACGAAGGCGGCCCGATGTGCGGGCCTATGTGGCCAGCCTCGAGCAATGGATCATCCGCACCCTTGCCGCCTTCGAGGTAGAGGGCGAGCGTCGCGAGGATCGCGTCGGCGTTTGGGTGAATCGGCCGGACAAGGGCGAGGGCTTTGAAGACAAGATCGCGGCGATCGGCGTGCGGTTGCGGCGCTGGGTGTCGTTCCACGGCATTTCGCTTAATATCGCTCCGGACCTGACGCATTTCGACGCCATCGTGGCCTGCGGCGTCGCCGACCCGCGCTATGGCGTGACAAGCCTGGCCGATCTGGGCCATACCACGACGATGGCCGATGCCGATGTCGCGCTACGGCGGTCGTTTGAGGAGGTGTTTGTTGCCTCGACGGTACCTGCGGTAAACGACTTGAGCGCTCTTAGGCGCGCGTCGGTTTGCTGACGATGTTCCTGACTGATCAGACAAGGGCGAAGAGAAAACAATGATGAGGATTTTACTTGCGCTGGGCGCGATGTCGGTGGCGACCGCTGCTTTGGCCCAAAGCGCGCCCGCCCCGGCCGGCGACAAACCCCCGGCGCAGGCGACGCCGAAGGCCGCAGTTTCGAACTCCAAGTCGATTGCCGAAAGGCTTCAGGCGTGCCTCAAAATCGATGACGGGACGAAACCCCGGCTGGATTGCTTCGACGCCGTCCTTCCTCCGCAACCCAAGTCAAATCCTGCCACTGCAAAAAACCCAAAAAAGGTGATGGATTGCCGCTTCCTCAAGGAGGAAGACGAGCGGCTGGCCTGCTTCAACGGATTCACGGAACAAATTCCAAAATTTACGCACTAGGTTGAGGCGGTATCGACAGGACCACGCTCAATGTGACCTGATTCACATTCACCGCGCGCGGGCTGAACTATCAATCCCCGAACTAACCCAATCACCGGGATCCAGATTTGGAGATTGCAAATGGCAGCCATCGCAAAAATGCTTACGCACATGCTTCCCGCCAATCGGGCGGAGGTCGAAACGCTTAAAACGATTGCCATGCTTTGCGGGTCGGCGCTGTTCGTATCCCTGTTGCTGATAATCTATGGCCTCGATTTGAGCCTCGGACTTTTCTGACGGCCGACGCCTCCGCTTGCGGTCCGGCGCGCGCTGATTTCAGATCGTCGGCAGCACCGAAAATCGCTCGCCGGTCCGCCGCAGATTCAGCGCATCGGAATTGGCCGGTTCCTCCGCAAGCGTTTCGACGCGCGCGTAGGCCGGGCCGCGCCGGCACAACATAACCATGTCGGATACGACCTCCTCCGGTCCCGCAAACAACGCTTCCACGCTGCCGTCCCGGCGGTTGCGCACCCATCCATCGAGCCCGCGCGCCATCGCCTGATGCACGATCCAGGCGCGGTAGCCGACGCCCTGCACCCGGCCACGGACCGTGACCTGACGGATCGTGCCGCTCATCTATTTCTTGAGTCCGAGAAATTCGGTGCTGCGCGCTTTCACGTCGGCCTCGCGCGTGACCCGGCCGGTCAGTTCGGATGAGGCAAGGCCTTTCAGGTTCTTCGGCGCCTGCCCATCGCGCAGCGCCTTCAGCGTTTCGTAAACCGCCTGGGTTGCCGCGGCGAACGGCGCGTGACCCTGCAACGCGATCCGAACCCGCTGGCTTACCAGATAATCCCGCTCGATCATGTCCTCGGGGAAGCCGCCGAGCACGATCGGCAGCGTCGTCGCCGCCGCAATCGCTTGCAGTTCGCCGCGGGTCTTAAGCCCGACAAGGAACAGCCCATCGACTCCAGCGGCTTCGTAAGCCTTGAGGCGGGCGACCGCATCGTCGAGGCCGGTGATCGCCGCAGCGCTGGTGCGCCCCAGGATGACCAGCGACGGGTCGCTACGCCCATCGAGGGCGGCTTTCATCTTGCCGACGCCCTCCTCCAGCGAGATCAGTTGGGTCTTAGCCTGCCCGAAAGCTTGCGGCAGCAAGGTATCCTCGATGGTGAGACCGGCAGCGCCGGCGGCCTCCAGTTCCTGCACGGTGCGGCGGACATTGAGCGCGTTGCCATAACCGTGGTCGGCATCGACCAGCACAGGCAACGAGGCCGCTCGCGACATCCGGCGCATCTGTTCGGCGAGTTCGGTCAGCGTGATCAGCGCGACATCGGGATCGCCGAGCACCGCCAGCGACGCCACCGACCCGCCGAACATGCCGACCTCGAAACCGAGATCCTCGGCAATGCGGATCGAGGTGGCGTCATAGACCGATCCCGGACGAATGCAAGCCGAGCCCGACAGGATCGAACGCAACACGCCGCGGCGTTTTCGGAAGGCCATTTTGAAAGTCCTTAGAGTTTGTCTTCATTGCGACGTGCGAAGCGACCAACAATCCATCTTGTCTTTTTCTTTGCACCACCGCTATGGATTGCTTCGCGGAGTTTATCATCGGGCGCGCATTCGCGCGACCCGTTGGCTCAGCAACGACGATTTGTTTGAACTATGCGAATTCGAGAATCAGCGCATCGACCGCCAGCGTCGCGCCGGCGGCTGCGTGAATTTTCTTCACGGTGCCGTCGCGTTCGGCGCGCAACACGTTCTGCATCTTCATCGCCTCAACCACGGCCAGCGTTTCGCCGGCCTTGACCTCCTGGCCTTCGGTCACCGCGATCGACACCACGAGCCCGGGCATCGGGCACAACAGCTTCTTGCCGGTATCGGCCTTGGTCCCGACCGGCATCAGCCGCGCCGCCGCCGCCTCGGTCTCGGTGAAGACATTGACCGCGACTTCATATCCCTGGTGCGCAAGGCGGATGCCGTTGGCGACGGGGCGCACCTGCATCGCCAGCGGATGGCTGTCGATGGTGCCCTGCCAGACCGCTTCACCCGGCGTCCACGGTGAAACCAGATGATGAGAGTGGCCCAATATGCCGTCGGCGGCGACAAAGCGCACCGCGATGCCTTCGGTTTCGCGGGCAACCTCAAGCGCGATCTCGTTGCGCTCGAGCCATACCGCGCGGCGGCGTTTGCGTTGCACCAGCCGGCCGTTCATCTGCCCGGAAATCTGCCGCTTGCGTTCGCCGAGCACGTGATCGACGGCGGCTGCGACCGCGGCCAGCCGGCGCGCGATTTCGCCTTCGGGCATGCGAACCGCAAACCCTTTCGGAAACTCCTCGGCGATGAAGCCGGTGGAAAGATTGCCCTCGCGCCAGCGCGGATGATTCATCAGCGCCGACAGGAACGGAATGTTGTGGCGGATGCCGTCGATATAGAATGAATCGAGCGCGGCCGACTGCGCCTCGATAGCGGCCGCGCGCGACGGCGCGTGGGTCACGAGCTTGGCAATCATCGGATCGTAGTAGATCGAGATTTCACCGCCTTCCTGCACGCCGGTGTCGTTGCGCACGGTAATGCCATCGACGGTGCTTTCGGCGGGCGGGCGATATTTCACCAGCCGCCCGATCGAAGGCAGGAAATTGCGGAACGGATCTTCGGCATAGACCCGCGACTCCACCGCCCATCCCGTCAACGTGATGTCCTTCTGCGCCAGCGCCAGCTTCTCGCCGGCCGCCACCCGGATCATCTGCTCGACCAGGTCGATGCCGGTAATCAACTCGGTCACGGGATGTTCGACCTGCAGCCGCGTATTCATCTCCAGGAAGAAAAAGCTCTTGTCCTGGCCGGCGACGAACTCGACCGTGCCGGCGGAATCGTAGTTCACGGCTTTGGCGAGGGCCACCGCCTGTTCGCCCATCTTGCGGCGGGTGGTCTCGTCGAGCAGCGGCGACGGCGCTTCCTCGATCACTTTCTGGTTGCGGCGCTGGATCGAGCATTCGCGCTCGCCGAGATGGATCACATTACCGTGCTTGTCGCCGAGCACCTGGATTTCGATGTGGCGGGGTTCGACGATGAATTTCTCGATGAACACGCGATCGTCGCCGAACGACGATTTCGCTTCCGCCTTGGCGAGATTAAATCCTTCGGCGACTTCGGAGGTCGAATGCGCGATCCGCATCCCCTTGCCGCCGCCGCCGGCGGAGGCCTTGATCATCACGGGATAACCGATCTCGTCGGCGATCTTCACCGCATGTTTCTCGTCCTTGATCACGCCGAGATGGCCCGGCACGGTCGAGACTTTTGCCTTGGCGGCGGCTTTCTTGGATTCGATCTTGTCGCCCATCGCGGCGATCGCGCCCGGATTGGGCCCGATGAAGACGATGCCGGCCTTGTCCAGCGCGCGCGGAAAGGCCTCGCGCTCGGACAGGAAGCCGTAGCCGGGATGCACGGCTTCGGCACCCGTCTTGCGGCAGGCTTCGACGATCTTGTCGATGACCAGATAGCTTTCGGCGGCGGCCGGCGGCCCGATCAGAACGGCATCGTCAGCCATTTCGACGTGGAGCGCGTCGCGGTCGGCCTCCGAATACACCGCAACCGTCTCTATCCCCATGCGGCGGGCGGTCTTGGTGATCCGGCAGGCGATCTCGCCGCGATTGGCGATCAGAATTCGTTTGAACATGGACTGGCTTGCTGCAACCTTTGGGCGGGGTTCCAGCCCAAGGGACCGGGACCGCAATCTGGCACGCGGGGGCGGACGTAACAATTCCGTCGTACAGCAAAACCCGGCCGAGGCAACGCCTGATATGCGGAAAACAGGCCTCGCAGGGGAGATATTCGTGCGCCGCAAAAACGGCGACCGAGACGGAGCGTCATGAACACCCGGCTGCCGGCATGTGCTAGGAAATCTCGAGTCACGAAACAGGTTTGACGTGAAGCAAATGCAGAAACGGCCTTCATTCCTTGCGCTGCGTTGTTTTTTTCTGGTGTTGACGGTCCTTCCGGCGAGCCATGCCTGGGCCGCCGATGCAGCGATCGTCAGGGATGGCGGCACCATTCAGCTCGGCGATGTGACGTACCGCCTCGATGGGATCGATGCGCCGGAAATCGACCAGATCTGTATCGACGATCACGCCGACGCCTGGGCCTGCGGCGTCGAAGCTCGCGATCGGTTGTCTGGCTTGATCGGCGGCCGCGCCGTGCGCTGCAAGGATCTGGGTATAGGCACCACCTACAGGAAGCGGCATATCGGTATTTGCACCGTCGAGGGCGAAACCGACAGCTTGAACCAACTCGCGGTTCGCGCGGGCTTTGCCTTGAATTTCGAGCCCTACGCCCAAGGGCGATTCAAGCAGGACGAGGCCGCGGCTAGGGACGACCGCCGCGGGCTCTGGAAGGGCTGCTTTGTCGCCCCCCAGGAATTTCGCTGGGGAAAAAAGGACGGCACGCTGTTTGGCGGTTCCTGCCGGGCCGACAAGGACCGCGAAATCCGCGCCGTGCTGTTTCCGGAGGATCCCGCGATGCCGCCAAGCTGCAGCATCAAGGGCAAATTCGCCCTGCGCGCCCGCGTAACCGGGAAGGTCGGCGTCTATCACCTGCAGGGCTGCCGCAGTTATCCCGCCTTGACCAACCCGGATCGCTGGTTCTGTACCGAGGATGATGCCCAGGCCGAGGGATTTCGCCGGGCCTATAACTGCCGGGGCGCTCAGAAGCCGCTGTAACAATTCCGTCGTACAGCAAAACTAAACAGGGGTAACGGCGAGAGCCGAAATTCGCCCCTCATGGGAGTTTCCTAATGTATCGCTCAATCGTCCTGCTGTCCGCCGGGTTAACGCTGCTATCCGCGGACATCGCGTTGGCGCAGAACGCGACCCCGCGCAACCTGATCCTGTTCGTGCCGGACGGATTGCGCGGGCGGATCGTGACCCCACAAACCGCGCCGGCGATGGCTGACGTCCGCGACAAGGGCGTCAATTTTGGCAACTCGCACGCGTTATTCCCGACCTTCACCACGGCCAATGCCTCGGCGATGGCGACCGGCCATTACCTCGGCGACACCGGCGATTTTTCCAACACGATCTTTACCGGCTATGCCGTCGCGCCGGCCAGCGGCACCGTCACGCCGTTCCTCGAATCCGATCCGGTGATCATCGATGCCGACGAGCACTTCGGCGGCGACTATCTCAACGAGGAAACCGTGCTGAAAATGGCGCGCGCCCAGGGCTACAGCACGGCCGCCCTGGGCAAGCTCGGCCCGACCCTGATTTTCGACCACACCGACAAAACCGGCGGCGACGGCCTGCATTCGATCGTGATCGACGATTCCACCGGCGGCAAGGGCGGAATGCCGCTCTCGCAGGAGATGCAGGCGGAGTTGACCAAGGCCGGTCTTCCGCTCGCCACGCCATCCCGCGGCGACAACGGCAAGGCCGGCGACGCCAAGACACCGGGCACCACGGTGCCGAATACCGCCCAGCAGGCCTGGTTTGCCGATGTCGCCACCAAGGTGGTACTGCCGATGTTCAAGGCCCGCAACAAGCCGTTCGTGCTGGTATTCTGGTCGCGCGATCCCGACGGCAGCCAGCACAACAGCGGCGACAGCCTCAACACCCTCACCCCCGGCATCAATGGCCCCACCTCGCTCGCCGGCATCAAGAATGCCGATGACAATCTGGCGCAGTTGCGCAAGGCGCTCGACGATCTCGGCCTTGCCGCCTCCACCAACATCATCATCTCGTCCGACCACGGTTTCTCGACGATTTCAAAGGAGAGCAAGACCAGTCCTTCGGTGAACGGGACCTACGACGATACCCCCAAGGGTTTTCTGCCGATGGGTTTTCTCGCCATCGACCTTGCCAAGGCGCTTGACCTGCCGCTGTTCGATCCGAACGACAAGAACGCTCCCGTTGCCGACAATATCCGCCCCAAGGCCGGCAACGGCCTGCTCGGCAAAGATCCCGCAAAACCCGATCTCGTGGTTGCCACCAATGGCGGCTCGGACCTGATCTATCTGCCCAACAAGGACAAGAAGCTCGCCGCGCGCACAGTCAAGGCGCTGCTGGAGCAGGACTATATCAGCGGAATTTTCGTCAATGACGATCTCGGCAGATTCGCCGGCACGCTGCCGACCTCGCAACTCGGCCTCAGGGGCAGCGCAGTGACGCCGGCTCCTTCCATCGTCGTCAATTTCCGCTCCTACACGACCGGCTGCGACGAGCCGACCAACTGCTCGGTCGAAATCGCCGACACCGTGCTGCGGCAGGGCCAGGGCATGCACGGCAGCTTCGGGCGCGGCGACACCATGAACTTCACCGCCGCGATCGGTCCGGATTTTAAGACCGGTTACGTCGATGGGTTGCCGGTCAGCAACGCCGATGTCGGAGCTACCGCGGCAAAGCTGCTCGGCCTCACGCCGAAGCCGAAGGGCAACCTGATCGGCCGGGTGATGACCGAAGCAATGCCCAATGGCGCGACGCCGAAAGTATTTTACGGCTTGGTCAAGTCGGAGCCGTCAGCCAACGGCCTGCGCACCGTGCTGAACTTCCAGCGCGTGCTGACGCAGCGCTATTTCGATGCGGCAGGATTTGCGGGGCGAACGGTCGGGCTGGATGCCGACGGCGGCAAACAAAAAACGGCGGGGAAATAATCCCGCCGTCGCGATACCAGCTATCTCGGACCGAATTCACATCCCGATGTCGAACACGTTCGGCAGTTGGGTCAGCGGCAGCGTGGCGGCGCCGACGATGGTGGCGACCAGCGCCATCAGGGTACGGTTGCCGCGGCGCTTGCCGCGCATTTGGCTGGCGATCCATTCCAGCACTTCGGTGTCGACGCCAACAGCCCTTGTGGGCGCCCAGCTCTCGATCGCGGTTTCCGGCGACAGCGCCACGGTGCGCGGCGGCACCGGCAGCCCGGACGCGGACGCCGCATGGTGCACGACGGCCTTGGCCAGGAGGTCGTCGAAGATGCCGTCGTCGCTGCGCTCGGCGGCGGCATCGTTGATCTCGAACAACGCCTCGGCTTCGGCCCGGCTGACCGGCTGATGCGCAACGGCGGTCGCGGTCAGGATGCGTGCGCACCAGGCGGCGTCAGCGGCATCCAGCACGCGGGAAAAATGAATGCGGCCCCTTGTGGTCGGGCCTTCGCCGGTGATCACGCCATCGCGGACCATGGTCAGGGCTTCGGCGGCGGTGTCCCGGCAGGAGATCCGGGTTTCGATGGCAGCGAGCGGTTCGACTAACTTGGCGACAGAGGCGGACATTGGTACTCTTTTCATTTTCTTGATTTCTGACGCAGCATTTCCATGCGGGCGTAAACGAGTGGTTAACGATTCGAAACTTCGGCGGTGTCTCTTCCTGATGGTTGCTGATTGGTCGCTCTGACCCCGCGTCACGGTTCGGGGACTTCGCAGCCGGGGCCGGCGTCGATGGGACGTGCAAGCGGCAAAATTGGGGCAATCGGGTTATAGTGGCCGCTGTGGTTTTTCGGACGCAGAGACACGGATCAAAAGAAGATGCTAGGAGTTCCCTGCCCCGGAGAAGGATTTATCCTTTTGGCGGCGGCCGTTCACTTAGGCGGCTTCACACCCTATACTGAAAATGACGAATTCCCTTGCAACTTGAATGACATGAGGTCGTAACATGGCTCTCCCAATTGGCGCAGTGGCCCCGGATTTCGAGGCTGAAACCACCGACGGCAAGATCAAATTCCACGACTGGATCGGCAATAGCTGGACACTATTGTTCTCGCATCCGAAGGATTTCACTCCGGTCTGCACCACCGAACTCGGCGCGATCGCAAAACTGAAGCCGGAGTTCGACAAGCGCGGCGTCAAGTTGATCGGGCTCAGCGTCGATCCCGTCGACAGGCATGCCAAATGGTCCGAGGACATCAAGGAGACCCAGGGCGCGGCGCCGAATTTTCCGATGATCGGCGATACCGACCTCAAGGTCTCGAAGCTCTACGACATGCTGCCTGCCGCCACCTCGGGCGATGCCAACAACCGCACCGCCGCCGACAACGCCACCGTGCGCAACGTCTTCGTCATCGGGCCGGACAAGAAGATAAAGCTGGTGCTGGTCTATCCCATGACGACCGGACGCAATTTCCAGGAAATCCTGCGCGTGATCGATTCACTGCAGATGACCGCAAAGCACCGCGTCGCCACGCCGGCCGACTGGAAACAGGGCGAGGACGTGATTATCGCGGGCTCGGTCACCGATGACGAAGCCAAGACCATCTATCCGGCGGGCTGGAAGTCGCCCAAACCCTACATCCGGATCGTGCCACAGCCAAAATAGCCGCATCTCCTGGAGAATCGTTGACGAAAATCGTCATGCCCGGAAAGAGGCGCGAAGCGTGTCTTCGCGCCGGATGTCCCGGGCGTGACGACGCTTGGCCTCAAACCTTCGGCGCGATCCAATTGGCGATCGATAGCCCCAGCGTCGACGATATTGCCGTCACCAATGTCCCCCAGCACACATCGACCGCAACCACCGGCCAAGTCCAGTGCCTGAGCAGCGACAATGACGTGAGTTCGAAGGTCGCGTAGCAGAAAAAGCCGAACAACGCGCCGTATGGCAGTGTCGATGACCAGGTCGCAGCGGTCGCGCCGCTGACGAAAATCAGGATGCCGACGACGTACAGCAGATAGAACAGGATCGCAGGCGCCGGTCTGATTTCACCCAGCATGTCGCCAACCTGCGAGCTGAAAAAGCCCTTGGCGAGGATACCCAGAAACAGAAAATCGACGGGGACAAGAACGATCAGCGTCGCCAGATAAAGAACGATGTATCGCTTCACTTGGCTCCCCCGGCTTTCCGTCCGCGTAACGTGTCGAACTGTAATACGGATGAGGTCCGGTAAAGTTGCGGCGTGAACCTGACGCATCTCTTTAACACGTTGGCGAATTCCGCTATCGTTGTTACTACGATAAACTCTGGGGGCAAATATGGACGACGAGAAGCCTGTTGTAGAGCCGGCGGCCGAGGCGATGAGCAGCCCTGCCGAAGCACCGAAAGAAGCCGCCAAGCCCGCGGTCAGAAAGGCCAGGAAGGCCGCCAAGAAGAAGGTGACGGCGAAGAAGAAAGCCAAGGCTTCGAAAAAGGCCTCGAAAAAGTCTTCGGCGAAGAAATCGGCCAGGAAGGCCAAAAAGGCGGCTCCGAAGAAAGCCGCCAGGAAGAAAAAGAAGAAGACGAAGAAATCCAGGCGCTGAGCGCTGGCTCACGAGAGCCTCCGGGTAAAGGCCCGGAGGCTTTTTGTTTTGGACGCGTCAGAGCCGGCCGCGCCGGTTGACCAGAAATACTGCGGCGGCACAGGCCACCATGCCTGCGATCGCCACCGTGTCGAGCCGCTCGCCGAACAGGACATAGGCCATGATCGCCGTCACCGCCGGCACGAGGTAGAACAGGCTCGCCACCGATGTCGCTGCGGAGCGCCGCCGGATCAGCCAGTACAACAGCCCGATCGACCCGATCGACAGCACCACCGCGAGCCATGCCAGCGCCAGCACGAACTCGCCGGTCCAATGCACCGCATTGTCCTCGAACAGCCACGCGCCGGTCGCGAAGAAAGCCGTGACCGCGATATATTGCACAAGATTTCCGGCACGCCAGTCGATCTGGCCGCAATAGCGTTTCTGGTACAGCGTGCCCAAGGTGATGCTGACCAGCGACACGCCCGAGGCCAGCCAGCCCCAACCCGCTTCCCCGCTCATGGGGCGATTGTGCAGGATCAGCACCACCCCTGCGAGCCCGAGCAACAGCCCGGTCCACTGCAGCGGCGTGACGCGTTCGCCGAGCCAGCGGTTCGCCAGCGTCGAGGTCAGAATCGGCTGCAGGCCGGGAATCAGCGCCGAGAGTCCGGCCGGGATCGAATGCGCGATCGCGATCGCCGTCCCTCCCAGGTAAAAGCCATGCACCAGAATGCCCGCAACTGCGCTGTGGGCAATACCGATACGATCCGGCCATCGCGGCCGCCCGATCGCGACGATAACAGCCATCAATCCCACCACCACCGTCATGCGGATGGCGAGATAGGTCAGCGGATCGGCGTCATACAGCACGTATTTGGTGGCAATAAAGCCGGTGCTCCAGAGCACGACAAAGATCGCCGGCGCCGCGCGCGCGGCAAAATCCTCGAAGTCCCTGTTCATTGCGGCTTTGATTGCCTGAACATATGCTATCCGGCAATCGTGAAACGCGCAGGGGTCCTGCCCGGTATCACATAACGAAACCAAACCCGCGAATGAGGAATTGCCATGGACGTCCGCGCCGCCGTTGCCACCGCCGCCGGCAAGCCGCTGGAGATTACGACCGTCCAGCTCGAGGGACCGCGCGAGGGTGAGGTGCTGGTCGAAATCAAGGCGACCGGCGTCTGCCACACCGATGAATTCACGCTGTCCGGAGCCGACCCCGAAGGATTATTCCCGGCGATTCTCGGCCACGAGGGTGCCGGCGTGGTGGTCGATATCGGCCGCGGCGTGGGCAGCGTCAAGCAAGGCGACCACGTCATTCCGCTCTATACGCCGGAATGCCGGCAATGCCCGTCCTGCCTGTCGCGCAAGACCAACCTCTGCACCGCGATCCGCGCCACCCAGGGCCAGGGCTTGATGCCCGACGGCACCTCGCGGTTCTCGATGGGGGGCAAACCGATTCACCACTACATGGGCACCTCGACCTTCGCCAATTACACCGTGCTGCCGGAAATCGCGGTGGCCAAAATTCGCGAGGACGCGCCGTTCGACAAGGTCTGCTACATCGGATGCGGCGTCACCACCGGCATCGGCGCGGTCATCAATACCGCGAAGGTCGAGCAAGGCGCCAAAGCCATCGTGTTCGGCCTCGGCGGCATCGGGCTCAACGTGCTGCAGGGCCTGCGGCTGGCCGGCGCCGACATGATCATCGGCGTCGACATCAACAACGACCGCAAGGCCTGGGGCGAACGCTTCGGCATGACCCATTTCATCAACCCGAAAGACCTCGGCAAGGATCTCGTCCCTCACCTCGTCAACATGACCAAGGCGGGCGCCGATCAGATCGGCGGCGCTGACTACACCTTCGACTGCACCGGCAACGTCACGGCGATGCGGCAGGCGCTGGAAGCCTGCCATCGCGGCTGGGGCCAGTCGATCGTGATCGGGGTCGCCCCCTCCGGCGCTGAAATTTCGACACGGCCGTTCCAGCTGGTGACGGGCCGGGTGTGGAAGGGTACCGCGTTCGGCGGCGCGCGCGGCCGCACCGACGTTCCCAGGATCGTGGACTGGTACATGCAGGGCAAAATCGAGATCGATCCGATGATCACGCATGTGATGCCGCTCGCCGAGATCAACAACGCGTTCGAGCTGATGAAGCGCGGCGAGTCCATTCGCGGCGTTGTGACGTTTTAGGGGGCATATGCAGCTGCAATTCCAGACCGTCGATGTCTTCACCGGCACGCAATTTGCGGGCAATCCGCTCGCCGTCGTCCTGAACGCCGAAGGGCTCTCGGTCGGGCAGATGCAGGCCATCGCCGCCGAATTCAATCTGGCGGAGACGACCTTTGTCCGGCCCCCGCAGGACGCCACACATACGGCCGAGGTGTGGATCTTCACGCCGCGCAGCGAGATGCCGTTTGCCGGCCATCCCAATGTCGGCACCGCTTTCGTGCTGGCCCGCGCGGGCGTCTGTTACGGCCGGGTCATCAATGGGGACAGCGTCGTGTTCGAGGAAAAGGCCGGGCTGGTCCCGATCGAGATCCTGAGAGACGGCACAACCGTGGTGGGCGCGAGGCTGGCTTCCCCGCAGCCGCTCTCGGTCGGCGCGGAGGTTCCAGCCGAGCTGATTGCATCGGCTTGCGGCGTTCCACTCGCCGATATCGCGAATGCCGGTCATCGTCCATGCATCGCTTCCTGCGGCGCGCCGTTCATTCTGGCCGAATTAAAGAGCCGCGCCGCGCTCGCCGCGGCCAGTCCGAACGGCGATGTGTTTCGGCTCGAAGTCAGCAAGCATCCGGCCGTCAGCATCATGCTCTACACGCAGGTCGATGAGGGTGACATCGACATCCGGGCGCGGATGTTTGCGCCTCATTTGAACATCCCGGAGGATCCGGCAACCGGCAGCGCCAACGTGGCTCTCATCGGATTGCTGGCCAAGCTGCGCCCGGAAGCAAATCTTTTGCTGACCAAGACGATCGCCCAAGGGGTGGAGATGGGTCGTCCGAGCATCCTGCGGGCGGAGGCCGAAAAGAAAGATGGCACCGTCACCGCGACCTTCATCGGCGGCCGCTGCGTACCGGTAATGTCGGGAACAATCGAACTGGCTTGAGAAGATCAGAACGCTTCCGGACAGGGATCGACGATCTTCCAGAGTTCCTCACCGTTCTTGATCTTCTTCATCTCGGTGGTAAGGCCGCCATTGCGGCGGATCCAGTCCTTCACCGTGTCCGGATAATAGGACATCAGCTCGGAAGTTCCTTCCGAACTCGTGACCTTGATCCCGAAGGTGAAAGCCTTGTCGTAGTAGGCCTGGTGGAAGCCGAGACTGGCGCGCGGCGTGACGCAGACCTTGTTCAGCGGCACGATGCCGAACACCAAGGTGCAGGCCGAATTGCAGATGCCATCGATGATGACGCGCTCGTGGCGGTCGCGGATGCGCTCATACCTCGCCTTGTATTCTTCGACATAGCCGCCGTGGTCGCTGGTGATCCGCAGATCGGCGCGCGCGGGCGCAGCGACCAAAAGCGAGAGCAACGGCAGGGCGAAGGGCGTGATGCGCATGGGTCGGGTCGGGAGCCAGAAGTAGCCGGTCGGGAAGCGGAAAATGGTCCCTAGCGGAACCAGACGGCGCAACTCTGGCCGGACTGTGTTGGAATTTCGTTAAGCAGTCCGATCGGGGGTGAAATACCGGTCCAGCAGCGGAATTTTCGCGGAATTTCGGGCGTTTCCCCCGGAATATTGATTCCCCGCATGAACTGAATGCCGCACCGCCGCGACGAAAAACATGACTGCACGGTTGGGACGACGGCAGCGCGTGTTGGCAAGGAACATCCGAACACCTGGTACGTTTCGGTTTACGTCCCGCGTGAGGACACCAGGGAACATTATTCTCGCCGTTCACAAACCTTCACCAGCGAAGATGACGCCAAACAATTTGCAACGGCCAGGCTTGCGGAGGGCCTCGACGTCAGTGCGGGTACGCTAAATCCCGTCAGGCCAAAACGAACCATAGGGCCGTCGCAGATCGAGGAAGGCTTCAGGAAAAACCATCGCCCCCACAGCCGCAGATCGGCCGGCCTGAAGCAAAAGGCTTGGTGTTGCGTCCAGCACGCTAAATCGGGCAAAGACCGCGATCGCGCCGCTTGGATATGGCGTCGACATGGCGTCCACTTCATTCCAAATAACTTTACGCAAGTGAAGTGACCAATTCCCTGAACAGGAGGTTTGGACGTTCCCTCCAAGGGTCATGGAACTGCGCTGGCAAGTCTGATATTCACGGCGTTCGAAACTGCGCTCGTAGCTCAGCTGGATAGAGCATCGGACTTCGAATCCGAGGGTCGGGAGTTCGAATCTCTCCGAGCGCGCCAGTTACCAGGTATCATTCGCCAAGAAGCCAAAACGCGGCTGCTGCGCGACCCGAACCATCGGGACGCCGAGCCGGCTTGTTGCCGTTTTACGTTTCTGCTGCGGCTTCAGTTCCGGCTTTTTTGGATAGGCCGGCACAAATTGCGCAAATACGTCCCGTACGCGCGCGCCCGCCGAAATGTCGGCCACAATCGCCGGCGCCGAGACATTGGCCTCGATCTGAGCGGGTGACGCGGGAACAGTCGCAGGCACGGCCGCGGGAACGCTGGTATCGAACACGACCCGCTCCGGCCATTTCCGGTCGGAGTGTATCCGCACCGTAGTCAGATCAACCGCCGTATCGGGCCCATCCGCCACCGGCGGCTTCGGCAGCGCCGCATCCAAAATGAAGAGCAGCGCGAGCAACGCTCCACCGACAAAAAAGAAATACCGCATCATAGGCATCGGCGTCGCTCCGCCGCGCGGCGTGCGCGGGTCACTCGCCTAACCGGTCATGGTGCGATTGGTTCCGCGCGCAGCGGCGCCCAATCTAACAACAAAGTTACCGCTTCCTTGGCGTATAAGGGCAATTCGTCGCTAGATGCGGGTCGCCGCAACCAGCGCGCATTTGGCCTGGTTGGCGTTGACATTGACGTAACCGACGTGCATGCGCGCAAAGGTTCTACGGCTTTTCATGTTGACGATGTCATGGATCATCCGCGTGCGGTCGGTCAGGTGACTTCCGTCCCTGCGGGTGAATACGCAGGAAATCTCGATATCCCTTACCGCATAGTCATTGCCATTGCGCAGCGTGAACGTCACCAGGGCATTCGATCCCAGCCCTCCCCGGCGCCAGGACTGCGATGAAATCTTGAGACCATCGATCGCCGCCGTCCCGTCGGGTGCGATCGCAGGATCGCCAAACAAGGGCCCTTCCCGCGCGGCGTCGGTAGCGGGCGTGGCGGGATTCAGCGCCGGTGGTTCCGTGGTCGCCGTCGACAGCCGCACCGGTTGGCTTTGGGCCGGGTTACCGGGATAGCCGGACCACAGCCACACACCTAGACAGCCCAGTAGAACAACCGGGCCGATCAATCCCGGCTTGAGGCGTTTGATCGCCGCTAGTCTGCTCAAGTCGAAGCGGTAAGGTGCAATGTCCATCGTCATGCCATCCGACAACGGCGAACGAAATACCTGCTGCGCCGCACATAAAAAGCCGCGCGGGCGTTACACCGCACGGCTCCCAATACGACTGCCGATTCACGCGGTTCCGCCGCTAGTCAGTAATACATGAAACTGGAAATGGTTGCATCCGGACGCAACAAAAAAAACACGTGCCAGGCGGCCTCCGCTCTTGGGGCGCGGGGTGGCCAAGGCAGAAGGTGACCGCTAAACTCGGGTGGGCGGCGGCTCGCGCGCCCCGGGCCGGCGCATAACCTCGCGGCGGACGACGCATAAGAACCAAAAGGGAGAGACCAGCGATGCCGATCGTCACTTGGGACCATGTCCATTTGCGTAGCCCCGATCCGGAGGCGATGGCCGCCTGGCTGGAGAATATTCTGGGCGGGCTCATCGTTCGCGGCCCCGGGCGGATCGACGTCAAGCTTGGCGGCGCCAATGTGTTCATCGCGCCAGTCACGGCAGGCGATGGCGTCAATACGCCGCCGGTGACGCCCTATCAGGGCCTCGATCATTTCGGGCTGACGGTGAAGGACATCGATGCGGTTGCGGCCGAGATCAAGGCCAAGGGCGTCGAATTCACCAAGGAGCCGACCACCATCCGGCCGGGGGTCCGCATCTGCTTCATCCGCGGACCGCAGGGCATCTCGGTCGAGCTTCTGGAGCGCGACAAGAAATACGCCTAAACCGCCGCGCCACCGTCTTCTTTTGTTATCTTGCATTTTCCGGATTCCCGGAAAGTTTGCGTAAAGGCGTCATGACGCGGTCAACCTGCCGCGTTGACGTTGCGTATCCCGCTTTGGCATAACGGCGTAACTGGACCGCCGTGACGGAGGTCGTAACCGGCGCATCATGAAGAACGGTCTGTATTCGATCCATGTCAGCCTGCAGGATGGCCGGTCCGGCAAAGGCAGTGGCGTGATCATGTTCCGGGACGGCAAAATCCTCGGCGGCGATGCCTACCTGTTTTACACCGGCAGCTATACGGCGAAGGACGGCACCTTCAAGGGCGAGGTTCTGGTCCAGCGTCACACCAGCAGTCCCGACGCCAACCCGCTGTTCGGCGGCCCGAGTCCGGTCGGTATCGGCGTCACCGGCACCTATACCGATACCGCGGCGGTCATGAACGGGACGGCCCTGGTGGGCAAAGCCAGCCAGATCTTCGCGGCTACCTTGCGCAAGCTGGCCGAGGTCGACTAGTCCGCTCCGCCGCGCCCAAGGACCCCGCAACCTCATTATTCCGCCGCCTGCTCCAAGGGTGCGACCCGGGGGAGGATAATCTGGATCCGGGTGCCTTCACCGGGCTCGGAATCCAGATCGAGCCGGCCGCCGAGACGGTTGGTCACGATGCTGTAGACGATATGAAGTCCAAGTCCGGTGCCGCCCTGATCACGACGCGTCGTGAAGAACGGATCGAACGCACGACGCCGGACGTCTAGGCTCATGCCGCAACCATTGTCGGAAAAGATGATCTCGACATTGTCCTTGCCGGACTCTCTCACCTTGATATCGATCGCCCCCGGCTTGCCGTCGGGAAAGGCGTGCGCCATGGAATTGAGGAACAGATTGGTGAGCACCTGTCCGTAGGGGCCGGGATAGGAATTCATCACGAGATTCGGCTGGCAGTCGACGGTGAGCGTCAGATTGTGCTTTCGCAATCCCGGCCGCAGGCTCATCACGACCTGCTCGGTGAGATCGCCGAGGTCGAAGCTGCGCTGGTCGGAATAATTGCGGTCGGCGGCGACCTGCTTGAACGACTGGATCAGTTCGGCCGCACGGTTGAGATTGGCTACCAATTGCGACGACGCGTCGCGGCTGGTCTCCAGGAATTCATTGAGCGAGGAACGCCTGACATCGCCGCGCGCGACTTCGGCGGCGAAGTTGGCGCTTTTGCGCTCCAGCGATGAAGCAACCGTCAGGCTGATGCCGACGGGATTGTTGACCTCGTGGGCGACACCCGCCACCAACCGCCCAAGTGCCGCGAGCTTTTCGGCCTCGATCAGCGACTTCTGGGTCTCCCGCAAATTGCGCAGCGCCGCTTCCGCGTCATCCTTGGCCTTTCGCATCTCCAGTTCGCCGCGCTTGCGCTCGCCGATGTCGAGCGCGACGGTGACGATGCTTTCGATGTGGCCTTCCGGATCAAGCAGCGGAAGCTTGTTCACCAGCCATTGCCGCATGTTGCCCGCCGAATCGATGTATTCCTCTTCGTAAAATCCCAGGCCCTTGCCCGCTTCCAGCACACGCTTGTCGTTCTCGTCGGTCTTTTGCGCGCCGTAACGCGACATCAGGTCGGTGGTCGTGCGGCCGATGGCGGCCGCGGGCTCGATACCGAAGATGCCGGCCATGTAGCGGTTCATCAGGGTATAGCGGAGGTTTTTGTCCTTGACGTTGATGACGGCGGGCACCGTGTCGATCACCTGCTGCAGCATTCGTCGGCCTTCGGCGATGGCATCCTCGGCGCGCTTCTGATCGGTGATATCGCGCACGGTGCCTTCATAGCGGATGACCTCACCGGCCTCGTCGCGCACCACCGTGGCGCTGTCGGAGAGCCAGAGAGTGGTGCCGCCGCGCTGACGCGCCTGATATTCGAACTCGCGGACCATGCCGTCGCGCTGCATCAGCGACTGGTATTCGGCGCGCGCCGCCGGATGGACGTAGATCTGGTGGGTGACGTCGTTGACGCCGCGGATCAACGCTTCCGGCGTCTCATATCCCATCATCCGTGCCAGCGCCGGATTCGCATTCAGAAGCGCGCCAGCCGGGGTCGTCACGTAGATTCCGTCGACGGAACCTTCGAACAGCTTGCGGTAGCTTTCTTCGGCCAGCCGTTGCTCGGCCAGCGCGTGAACCGCCGCTTCGCGCGCGGTATCGGCGTCGACCAGCGTCCGGCGAAACACTTCGGCGGCGCGCGCGATATCGCCGATCTCGTTATTGATATCGGTATCCGGGATCGAGGCGCTCTTCTCGCCCGCGGCCAGCGCGCGAATGGAGTTGGCGATCGACGCCAGCGGACGCACGGTCCGGCGCACCACAAACAGCGCCGCGACAAGTCCGATCATTACTCCCGCTATGCCAAGGATAATGCTTTGCCACTTGTCGTCGGCGAGCGTCCTGGCAAAATCGCTGGCCAGCACCCGGCCCTGCCGCGCGCTGACTTCGCGCAGCAGTTCGGTCACCTGTCCGATCAATCGGCCTTCGGTACCGAGCACGTCCTTGTCGATTTCGGCGATCTCGCCGTCCGTGCCCGCGATCAAGATAATTGCGCCGGCATAGGCATCGACCACCGAGCGAAGCGCCGGATCCTCGATCGATTGCGTCCGCATGCGCTGGGCGGCCTGTTCGGCAGCCGCCGGATCGTGCGCGAGCAACGCCTGGGCGATCTCGTTTTGCGCGCGGAAAAGATTTCCGGCGCTGGCGCGGTCGGGTACTTCGGTGATCGCGGCTTCAAACCGCTCACGCAACGGCGCCAGTTCCGTTTCCAGTTTGGAGCGGCGCGCAAACAGCGCGGTCACGCGTTCGATACCGTCGCGGTAGCTCTGCAGCCGCGCGGTGACGCCGTCGATCATGTCGCGCTGTTCGGGCGCAAGTTCCAGCCGGGTCTTCTTCAACAGCGCGCTTAGCGCCGCCGCCGCCTCTCCGACCTGGTCGGACTGGGCGCCCGGATTGGTCACGAAATTGCGGGCGGCGAGCCGCAATTCGTTCATGCGGCGGTCGACCTCCTCGGCGAGGTCGCCGACATCCTGCAGCCGCTGCAACTCGGCGAAGGTTGCATCGATGTGCCTGATGGCGATGACGCTGGCCATGCTGGTCGCGGTGATAACCGCCAGCACCAGCAGGAAGCCGCCAAAGGTCAATTGGCCGATCGAAAGCGAAAACGACCGTATCCGTTGGATAAGGGCGGCAAGAGGCATGGTCGAAACCGACTCCGGGCAGTCCGCCTATATACGCTGGAATCCGTCCGTTGGGGAACCTGCCCGGCCTGCGGATCCAAACCGGTTCCGGCTCAGTCCGCCGTGATCCCGGCGTCCTTGACGACCTTCGCCCATAGTGCGACGTCGGCCTTGATGATGTCGGCGAATTGCCCGGGCGACGCGGCTTTCGGCTCACATCCGGCAATGTCGAGTTTATGCTGCACTTCCGATGTCGCAAGCGCCGCCTCCAGCGCCTTGCTGATGCGCTCGACGATCGGCTGCGGCGTCCCCGCCGGCACCACGATGCCGAACCACGGCGTCACCTGCGCCTCGGCATAGCCCTGCTCGGCCATGGTCGGCACGTCAGGGAAATATTTCGAGCGGCCGTCGTTGATGGCGCCGATGATCCTGATGGCGCCGGTTTGCACCTGCGCCAGCGCCTGGTTGGCCGACAGGAAGGTCGAGGTGAGCCGCCCTGTGGCGATATCCGACACCATCTGCGGATAGCCGCGATAGCCGATATCGGGGACATCGATTCCGGCCAGCCGCTTGAACAGTTCGAAGCCGAGATGCCCGGTCGATCCCTTGCCCGGATGGCCGTAATTCAGCACGCCCGGCTTTTCCTTGGCCAGGGCGACATATTCGGCGACGTTCTTTACCGGCAGGCTGGCGGGCACGATGAAGAAATTCGGCGCCCGGCAGATCTGCCCGATCGGGATAAAATCGCGCACCGGGTCCCAGCGCAACTTGACGAACAGCGAGGGACTCGCGGTAAAGAACGTCGTCACCATCAGCCAGGTGTATCCGTCCGGCGCAGCGCGAGCGGCTTCCTCGGCAGCGATCGAGCCGTTGGCGCCGGATTTGGATTCGAGGATGATCGAGGCATTCCACTGCTCGGCCATGTTCTGGGTGACGATGCGTCCAAACACATCGACCACACTGCCGGGCGCATAGGGAACGAGCACGCGCACCGGGCGATTGGGAAAATTCTCCTGGGCATATCCGGTGCCTGCAGCGGCAAGGGCGGTCAGCCACACCCCCACGATTACGCCGATGCGCCATGTCTTCATGGTGTGTCCTGCCCCGATCGTTTCTGCGGCGTCTTGGAGACGTTGCAAATTTATCGGCAGAATGCCGACAATCCCGATCGCGAGCAAGACGGCAACGTCGTCCTCAAATCGGTCGCCTGGCGCCGAAAAATCGCGTTACACCGCGCCGACCTCGAACAGTTCGCCGTCATAACCGGCCTCAAGGGGGATACGAAGCTGGCGACCGCCGTTTAGCCGGGTCATGACCGGCATCACGGTCACGATCGGCTTGCCCCTGCTGTCGTCGAGCGCGGCCTTCACGCTTGGCTGCTTGCCGAGCCTGATCAGGTTGCGGGTGGTCGGAAACGGCAGCTTGAACCGCCCGCTCTCGCCGCCCGCCAGCGCATCGCGTGGTGACAGCCAGATCGAATCGGTGGATTCCTTGCCATCATGGCGGCCGGCCTGTTCCGGAGGCGCTGCAGCCAGGAAGAACCAGGTATCGAACCGCTTCGGCATGCCTTCCGGCGTGATCCAGTGGGCGTAAGGGACCAGCAGATCGAGCGCCAGCAGCATCCCGTTGTCGGCGAGTATCTTCAGAAAGGTCGTCTGGCCCTCGCACAGCGAGGCGCGATTGGCGGCTTCGATCTCGGCTGCCCGCTTCGCGTCGACCAGGGTTTTCGATTCCCTGGGCCGCGCCAGCAGGATTCCGCTTTCCTCGAAGGTTTCGCGGATCGCGGCGATCCGGAAACTTAAAGCGCTGGCATCGAGCCCCTCGCCGCCGGAATAAAGCTCCGATCGGCCGATGATCTCCTGATCGCCCTTGTCGACGCTCCCGCCCGGAAACACCAGCGCGCCGGAGTTAAAGTCGATCTCATAATGGCGCACCATCATGAAGACCTCGATCTCGCTTGTTGTCGCCGCATTATCGCGCAGCAACAGGATGGTCGACGCAGGACGCGGCGCGACGGCTTCGGGCATCAGATCATTCCGCGGCACTGGATTGCGGTTGCAGGTTGGCGCGCTTGTCGACCCTGGCGACCCGCGAGAGCAGATATTCGACCTCGGCCTTGGCCGCCGCCGTCATGGTCGAACCCGGCTTGCGCTGTGCGGATGAGGCGATCACGCCGCGCTTCTGCAGCACGTATTTGCGCACCGCCAGTCCGGCGCCGGGCTGTTGCTCATAGCGGATCAGCGGCAGATGCGCGTCGAACAGGTCGTGCGCGGCGTCGCGCTTGCCGGCCTTCGATAGCCTGACGACATCGATCAGCAATTCCGGGAAAGCATAGCCGGTCATCGCACCATCGGCACCGCGTTCCATCTCGAAATCGAGAAACAGCCCGCCGTTTCCGGTCAGAATCGACAGCGGTCGCAACGAGCCGTCCTTTTGAAAGCCGCGAAGTGCGGAGATCTTTTCCAGTCCCGGCCAATCCTCGTGCTTGAGCATCACGCAGGACGGGTTGTCCATCACGATTTTCCGGATCACCGCCGGGGTGAACACCACCGACAAGGTCAGCGGATAATCCTGCAGCACCCAGGGAATGTCGTCGCCGATGGCTTCGGCGGCCTGCTTGAAATAACCGATGATCTGATCGTCGGTGCACAGATGCGGCGGCGGCGCGATCATCACCCCGGCCGCACCGGCATCCATCGAGGCGCGCGCCAGCGAGCGCATCGCGGCAAATCCCGGCGCCGAGACGCCGACGATGATCTGCATACTTTTCGCACGCTTGGTGAAGCGTTTTGCCACCGCCTCGGCTTCCGAAGCTTCCAGCTTCGGCGCTTCGCCCAGAATGCCGAGCACGGTGACGCCTTCGCAGCCGACCTCGGCGTAGAAATCGGTCAGCCGGTCGATCGATTTGTCGTCGATGCGGCCGTCATCGTGAAACGGCGTTGGCGCGATCGCGAAGGTGCCTGCGGCCTTGTGGGTGAGTTTTGTCATAGCGCCTCTCATTTTCATTCGTCATTCCGGGGCGCGCAGCGTGAGCCCGGAATGACAACCATCCTAAAACCTTCTTGCGCCCATCTTGATTTCTTCCTCGGAGAAGAAAATCTCCTTGGCATGTGCGACGATATCCTGCGCCTTCCAGCCCTGATGCGGCGGCTTCCAGCCCGGCTTTTCCATCATCCGCATCTCGCGCACGCCACGCGGGCCGGAGACGCCCAGAACCTTGCCGGTCTGATCGCCCGACAATTCGCTGACCATATATAGCACGGCAGGCGCAATGCCGTCCGGGCCCAAAGCGGCGCCGGGATTCTCGATATAGCGCGGCAGATCGGCGGTCATGCGGGTCAACGCACCCGGAGCCAGCGTCCAGACCCGGATGTTGTATTTACGGCCCTCGATCGCCAGCACGTTCGACAACCCCCAGATGCCGCCCTTGGCGGCGCCGTAATTGGTCTGGCCGAAATTGCCGATCAGGCCCGAGGTCGACGAGGTATTGACGATGACACCACCGCCGTTCTCCCGCATCCATCGGAACACCGGCTGGCTGACGCAGAAGGTGCCCTTCAGATGCACCTTCAACACCTTGTCCCAAGCGGCCTCGGTCGCCTTGGCAAAAGTCTGGTCGAGCAGGATGCCGGCGTTGTTGACCAGGATGTCGACACGACCGAAATGCCTGATGGCGTCGTCGAATACCGACTGGCCGCCGGCCATGGTCGAAATGTCGGCGCCGTTGGCGACCGCGCGACCGCCCTCCGCCTTGATCGCGTCGACTACCTTCTGCGCCATCGATTTGTCGCCGCCGCTGCCGTCACGGGGCCCGCCGAGATCGTTGACCACGACCGCAGCACCCTCGCGCGCGAACAGTTTGGCATAGGCCTCACCTAGGCCGCCGCCCGCGCCGGTAATCAGCGCCACCTTGCCGTCGAGTAGTCCCATGACGTCTTCTCCCTTTCAATGACGGCAGCTATCCCAACACCGTCTTGCCGCTCCTGATCACGGCGACGTTGCGCGCCTTCACTTTCGCCTCGAATGAAATCACATTGCCGTCCCTCCACAGATCCATCGTCACGGTCTCGCCGGGATAGACCGGCGAGGAAAACCGCGCGACGTGCTGTCTGAAGGCATGGGGATCATAGTCGGCGTAGGTTTGCAGGATGCCGCGGCAGGTAATGCCGTAGGTGCACATGCCGTGAAGGATCGGCCTGGGAAAGCCGGCGCGCTTGGCGAATTCGGGATCGCTGTGCAGCGGATTGCGGTCGCCGCAGAGCCGGTACACCAGGGCCTGATCCGGACGCGTGGAAATATCGATGGATTTGTCCGGCGCACGGGCCGGCACCTTGTGCGGTTCGGGCTGGCCTTCGGAAGTCCCGCCAAAACCGCCATCGCCACGCGCGAAACGGGAGGCGACCAAGGTCGCGAGCGGCTCGCCCTTGTCATCCCTGAGCACGGTCTTGTGCCGGATCACCGCGCCCTTGTCCTTGCCCTTGTCGAACACGTCGAGCACAGTGGAATCGGCGGTGATGTGGGCAGCGCTTGCCAGTGGTTTGTGGAACGTGATGTCGCGCTCGCCATCGACCACCATGACGCGATTGAGGTTCATTTCGCCGGGGCCGGCGCCCCATGCCGCAACGGAAGCAAAGGTCGGCACCACCTTCAACGCGCGCGGCGTAGCCGCGGCTTCATTGACGAACGCGAGCTCCTTCTCGTCCATCGGATCGGCGCCGAGCCCGATGCCATAGGCGTACAGCATCACCTCGCGGTCGCTATAGGCGTATTTCTGGCCAAGATTTTTCAGCGCCATCAGCTCGTCGTACTTGATCGGCATTGGGGTCTTCTCCCGAACTTCTCTTTTTGGCGCCAGTCGCATCGCCCTCCCCCCTTGTGGGAGAGGACATCATCGGCGCCGATCACAACCTCATTCCGGTGAGGGGTTGGTGCAGCGGACAATTTGCCCGCGGATAGAAACCCCTCATCCGGCAGCCTTCGGCTGCCACCTTCTCCCACAAGGGGAGAAGGTAGAGCTACACCGGCGTAAAGAACGGCAGCGGCGCGCCGTCGGTGGTCTTGAACACGACTTTGACCTTCTGGCCGATCTTCAAGCTGCTCATGTCGCAGTCGACGAAATTGGTCAGCAGCGAAGGCCCCTCCTTCAGCGTGACGTAGCCGATCGCATACGGTCCGCTGGCGGATTTGCGCATCAGGCTGAAGGTATAGATCTCGCCCTCGCCGGAGCTTTCTTCCCACACCGTCTTGTCGGAGAAGCAAAATGGACAGATCGAACGCGGAAAATAATGCGGCTCGCCGCAGGCGGTGCAGCGTTTGATCATGAGCTTGCCCTCGACGGTGGCATCCCAGAACGCTTTGGTTTCAGGGTTGCCCTGCGGGGCCGGATATTTCACGGTCGAATCCATCATACGCGCTCCAGGATGCAGGTCGAGGCGGCGTGGCGAACACCAAGCAGACCGCCGGTGCCATGCGCCAGCGCCAGATCGCAGTTCGGCACCTGCACTTTGGGATGCGCTTCGCCGCGCAACTGCCTGACTGCTTCGATGATCTTGGTCATGCCGCCACGATTGACCGGGTGATTGTTGCAGAGCCCGCCGCCGTCGGTATTGAACGGCAGCTTGCCGACGCCGGAAATCAGGTTGCCGTCGGCGACGAACTTGCCGCCCTCGCCCTTCTTGCAAAAGCCCAGGTCCTCGAGCTGCATCAGTACCGTGATGGTGAAGCTGTCGTAGATCGAGGCGTACTTGATATCTTTTGGCGTCACGCCGGCCATGGCGAAGGCCGCGGGCCCCGACCATACGCCGGCGGAATAGGTCAGGTTGAGATCCTTGCCGCCGCGCGGTCCCTTGAGCGCCTCGCCGGCGCCGATCATTCGAACCAGCGGCTTCTTCAGGCTGCGCGCCATCGCCTCCGTGGTGACGATCAGCGCGCCGCCGCCGTCGGTGACGACGCAGCAATCCATCCGGTGCAGCGGATCGGAAATCATCGGCGAGTTGAGCACATCCTCGACGGTGACGACATCGCGCAGCATCGCATGCTCGTTGTATTGCGCATGATGGGAGGCGGCGACCTTGATCCAGGCCAGTTGCTCGCTGGTGGTGCCGAATTCATGCATGTGGCGCATGGCGCACATGCCGTAGATATTGTGCGTGGTGGCGCCATAGGCGGCTTCGAAATCGGCCTCGGCGCCCTGCGCCCGCGGCGGCATCGCGCCGGTGCGCGGCTTGCCCGCCAGGGTGATCAGCGCAACCGAACAGCGGCCGGCAGCGATGGCCTCCGCGGCATGGCCGAGATGGACCAGATAGGAGCAGCCGCCGGTATCGGTGGAATCGAAATGGCGCACTTTCAGGCCGAGATAATCGGCCATCGCCATCACCCCGCCGGGGGCGTCGCCGGCACAGAAATAGCCGTCGACATCGGCCTTGGTCAGGCCGGCATCTTCCAAGACGCCCCTGGCGACTTCGGCGTGCAATTGCGCAGTGGACTTATCGGGTGCATGCCGGGCCGGATGCTCGTAAATCCCGGCCAGATAGGCGTTGCCCTTGATACTCAATACGGCTCTCCGCTGGTGTTTCTTCCCGGCGGTTTTTGTGGCCTGTCAGGCAGGCCTTGGCAAGGACCGAAATATTCCGTGGGGCGAGACGGTCCGATCCAGCCACCGCCGTCATCCTGAGGCTCGCCGTTTTCGGCGAGCCTCGAAGGATGGATGCGATAGAGGTGCCGGCGGCCCATCCTTCGAGGCGCGCAACAGGGCGCACCTCAGGATGACGGTGGGAGCGCCGCCTACTCCGCCGCGATCTGGCGCGGCGCCGGCGGGGGATTGGTGAGATCGGCGGCCAGTTGCGCGTATCGCGCCTTGGCATCCCTGACCGACTTTTCCTTTACCGGCCCGTAGCCCCTGATGCGATCCGGCAACGACAACAGCTCGACCGAAGTTTCCAGCGTCAGCGGCGACAACAGGCCGAGCACGGTGGCGACGTCCTTCTCGTATCCGACGATCAGGTCGCGTTCGAGCTTACGATCGGCGCTGTGACCGAAGATGTCGAAGGCGGTTCCGCGCAGCACCCGCATCTTCGCCAGCAAACGGAATACCGGCATCATCCAGGCGCCAAAGGCGCGCTTGCGTGGCCGTCCCAGCGCATCGGTGCCGCCACCGAGCATCGGCGGGGCAAGGTTGAAGCTGATCTTGAAGTCGCCATCGAACTGGTCGCGAAGCTGCTTTTCGAACCTGCCGTCGGTATAGAGCCGCGCCACTTCGTATTCGTCCTTGTAGGTGAGCAACT
>NZ_SSMW01000077.1 GCF_004799405.1 Bradyrhizobium sp. | reverse complement strand
GCCCGCGAGAGCGCCAGTCTCGCTTTTACCTTC
Organism: Bradyrhizobium sp.; assembly: GCF_004799405.1. Classification (GTDB taxonomy): domain Bacteria; phylum Pseudomonadota; class Alphaproteobacteria; order Rhizobiales; family Xanthobacteraceae; genus Bradyrhizobium. Next base: position 28,477 of record NZ_SSMW01000077.1, on the reverse strand, counting down.
GGGCCGACCGCCGCCGTTACGGCGATCGCGCCGGCGGCGAGGGACAGAATCGGAAGCTGCGAATCCATGACGACAACCGCTAACCAGTCCTGCTGACAGATTCATGACAGTCAAAAGCTTAATTGCGACCTTCACCCAGCAGGAAGACCTGAACTTTCTGTTGACCAATCGCATCCCGCGGGCGGCCGTAACCCGGTTCATGGGGTGGTTCAGCAAAATCGAGCAACCCCTGGTCCGGGATTTCTCGATCGCCTGCTGGCGGCTGTTTTCCGATCTCGATCTGACCGAAGCGCGCAAGACCAGCTTCAAGAGCCTGCACGATTGTTTCACGCGCGAACTTCGGCCCGGGTTGCGTCCATGCGATCCGGATCCGTCGGTTGTAGTCAGTCCCTGCGATGCCATCGTCGGCGCATTCGGGGCCATCGCGGACACCGAACTGTTCCAGGTCAAAGGCGCCGGCTATTCGCTGCTGGACCTGCTCGGCGATCCCGGCCTGGTGGAAGCGCACCGTAACGGGCGGTTCGTCACGTTGCGGCTGACTTCGAGCATGTATCACCGGTTTCACGCGCCGGCCGACTGCCGGATCGAACAGGTCGACTTCATCAGCGGCGATACCTGGAACGTGAATCCGATCGCGCTGAAGCGGGTTGAACGGCTGTTCTGCAAGAACGAGCGCGCGGTCATTCGAACGCGTCTCGACACCGGTGAAACCCTGACCCTGGTGCCGGTCGCCGCCATCCTGGTCGCGAGCATCCGCCTGCATTTCCTGGATCTCGTTCTCAACGCGGAAACGCGAGGCCCTGTCGTATTCCCTTGCGATGTAACCGTCCGCAAGGGAGATGAACTCGGATGGTTCGAGCACGGATCGACCATCATCGTGCTGGCGCCGGATCGATTCGAGTTTTGCGACAACGTGGCGGAATCGGGACGAATCCGCGCCGGTCAGCCGTTGATGCGAAAGCCGGCGCCGCCAGTGGGCAAAGCGCACGCCGATGCCAGCCCGGACGTCGTCGGCGCGAGTTGACGGTACAAACTGGAACTCCTCAGGCCGCTACATCCCATAATCGCGGCGAGCCTCTTACCAATACCTTGCGTCCCCTCGATGTAATGACCGCCCGATTCTCGTTCATGGCTGCGAGCTGCAGCGCGACGAGGGCTTCGAGGACCGATTGGTTCAAGACGGAAACCCTTGTTGTCCCCTTGCGAAGCGCCTTTAGCGTTTCCCATTGATCGGAGGTGAGGTCGTAGTCGAATTCTGCGTTCATGCTGCTGCCTCGGACACCCTGCTGTTTTCACGCGTGGCATACAGAGGCAGCGTGAACGCCCTGCGACCGCAATGCGTCGGGATTCCGATTTCGCCTGGCGCTGTTCAAAACGACAACGGTAACGCGGCTGTCACATCAACGTGTCATTGGGAGTATCGATTGCCTCGAATCGGGAATCCATGGCGGGTTTCATTGTTACGAACGCCGTTAAATTCGGACGATCGGCCGCGGCGTTTCGCTGCTGTTGGAAAATCGCGTAACAAGGATCGCTAGCGTGACGGCGGGGCATCCGCGGTCGCGAGCTCTGCCTGAACCGCCTGTGCGACCCAATTCGCGGTTGCCGGGTGACTGACCAGCAGGGCGATGCCCGCAACCACCACCAATATGTAGGCAAAAGTGATGACGATTAAGCGCCGGTATGCCTGACGATAGGTCCGTTCCAGTTGTTTTGCAGACGGCGTCATTGGCGACTCCCACATGGACTTTCGCCAATGGGAATACCTTCAGCCAGGCAATGCCGGTGTGAACCAGTTCACATGCGGGACAGACTATTTCGAGGGCCAACCGCGCGGAATTTCCGGCAAGGATCTATATGGCAGCTATTCGATCCAGCCTGCGGTGCTCGCCAGGACTTCCAGAGGCCGATAATCCAGAACAATGATGGCGCCATGTTCGAGCTGCACCCATTTGTTCGTCGCCCAGATGCTCAGCTGCTTGTTGACGCTTTCACGCGTGGTCCCGATCATCTCGGCGATCGCCTGCTGGGTGATCGCGATCGGGTGTGCCGCAGAACCCTGCGGATTCTTGTTCAACCGGATAAGCGTGCTGGCGAGTCGCCCGGGCAGCGTTTGAAGAATGATCTGCTCGATCTGCCCGCTGCTTTGCCGCAGCCGCGCGCAGAGCAGCTCTATGAGTTTCATCGACAGCGCCGGATGAGTTTTGAGGAACGGGATGAAATCCCTGCGGTCGATCACCAGGAGTTCGCAGTCGGTGTTGGCGATCGCATCCGTTGTTCGGGCGAGGCCGTCCAGCATGGCGATCTCCCCGAAAATCTCGCCGGCGCCTACCAGGTTGAGAATGACGCTGCGGCCGGTGACGGAGGAGACACTCATTTTGACCGTTCCGCTCACCACCGCGAACAGGGCATCCCCGGGATCGCCCTTTGAGACAACTGTCGCGCCGCGCTTGAACTTCCGGCTCTGGGCGTAGCGGCAAAGCTGGTCGATCGCGGAGCTTTCCATTCCATGAAAAAAAGGATGATCCCGCAGAACGGAAAATCTCTTGCCGGTCAGGGAGGGAGACGGGCTTTCGGGACCGGGCATTTGCAAATCCTGCGAGTTGCCGACCGCATTTACAGGGGAGATTCTACCAAGAAACCGCTTGTTATTCACCTCGCCTGACGATCCCTGTCGGGGTGGCAAACCCTTCGATGGTCCGAATTCGCTTCTCAAGCCACCAGCCGAATTCGGGGGGCCAGTCCTCGAATTTCTGGTTGATGCCGAGATCGTGGGCCCAGTGCTGGGCGATATTGGGATTGAATTGAGCTTGCCGGCCGACCGCGATGAGGTCGGCCTGCTTATTCTGAAGGATCGCTTCAGCCTGCCGCGCTTCGAGAATGATGCCAACCGCCATTGTCGGTATGCCCACCTCCTTGCGGACGCGTTCGGCGAATGGCACCTGGAAACCGAGGCCGCGCGGTACTTGAGCCGCCGTCGCCGAGCCTGAAATGCCGCCGGAGGAACAGTCGATCACGTCGACACCGCGGGCCTTCAACTCCCGGGCGAAGACTACCGTGTCATCCAGATTCCAGCCGTCCTGCGCCCCGTCAACGGCTGAGACGCGCACAAACAACGGCATTGTCTGCGGCATTTCGCGCCGCACCGCTTCGGCAATCTCGAGCGGCAGGCGCATGCGGCCCTCGCGGTCGCCGCCGTACCGGTCGTTGCGCGTGTTGGAAACGGGTGACAGAAACGAGGCGAGCAGGTAGCCGTGGGCGGTGTGAATTTCGATGGCATCGAACCCGGCATCGACGGCGCGCCGGGCCGCAGCTCCCCAGGTGCGCACCATCGCCTTGCATTCTTCGGTAGTGAGTTGGCGCGGGGTAAGCCATCCCTTCGCGACGGGCTCGCTGGTCGGACCCACGGGCTGCCACATCCTGGCGCCCGCCGCGATTTCCTGCGGGGTGAGCGGGCCCATGCCGTCGATCGCCCGCTGCGAGGACGACTTGCGCCCGCCGTGTGCGAGCTGAATGCCGATCGCCGTCTTCTCGCTCTTCATGAAGGCGATCAGGGGCTTGAAGCTTTGCACTTGTGCATCATTCCAGATGCCGAGGTCGTGCTCGTTGATCAGGCCGATCTCTTCGACGGCGGTCGCCTCGACAAAGACCAGCCCAAAGCCACCCAGGGCAAAGCGGCCGAGATGGACAATATGAAAGGTGTCGCAAGTGCTGCCGGGTCCGGCGCGGTAATGCACCATCGGCGGCACCACCAGGCGGTTCTTGAGGGTCAGGCCACGAATTTCAAGGGGCTGGAACAGCAGAGGTCGTGCAGGGTCGAGGCTATCCATGGGGCGGCCTGTCGGGTGAGGCAGAGATCGATGCGTGCAGCGCCGAATAATTCTCTATTTCGAGTCACAGGTCCAGCCGCCGAATCCGCAGAACTTGACGCCGGGTCGTCGGCCTGACCTCATGGAAGACCGCCTTTCAGGGCGCAGACCACGGCGCTATCAAGAGCTGCAACTCACGGAGGCCACGGTGCTCACTGTCACGCGCGATATGATTCTGCCTACCACCATCACCGGCTCCTACCCGCGGCCGCTGTGGTTTGACCGCAGCCTCGCCGGCCGATCGTTCAAGTCCGCGCTCGGCGATTCCCTGTTCCGCGAACAATATCTTGATGCTATCGCCAGCATCATCGCCGAACAGGAAGCCGCAGGGCTCGATATCGTGACGGACGGCGACAGCCGTTTCGATTTGACCGTGGGCGGCAAGTCCTGGTTCTTCTATCCGATTGAACGGCTCGGCGGTGTCTGCGGCCACCGCGACACCTCGCGGGGCTGGATGTCGCGCCACGGTCTGCGGCCCGGGAAGATCTTGTGGGAGGTGCAGGAGGCCTATCAACCCGGTATCGTGAAAGAGAAACTCACTCGGGGGCCGCTGGAATACGCCGCGCTCTGGCAGGTCGCGCAGCGCGTGACGGACCGTCCGGTGAAATTCGGCGCCATCTGCGCTCCCGCCGTGGCGTCGATGCTCTGGAATGAATTCTATGACGACGACAAGGCGATGATCCTCGATCTCTGCGACATCATGAACGCCGAGCTGCGCGACATGGCCGCGGCCGGCTGCCCGTTGATCCAGGTGGAGGAGCCGCCACACCACATGCGCGCGCAGCAGCCGGACTGTACGGATGCCGATCTCGAATTCCTCACCGACGCATTCAATCGCCAGCTCACCGGCGTGAACGCGGAGATCTGGGTACATACCTGCTGGGGCAATCCCAATCAGCAACGCGTACACTGGAAGGTGCCGAGCTACGAACGCGCTCTGCCGCATCTGCTGCAACTCAACTGCGATGTGCTGACGCTGGAATGTGCAAGCTCGGACGGGCAGGATTTGCATCTGTTCAAGCACATCAAGACCGACAAGAAGATCGGCATCGGGGTAGTCAACCATTGCAACACGGTGGTTGAACCGGCGGAGCACGTTGCGGCGCTGATCCGCAAGGCGCTGGAATATATCCCCAAGGAGCAGCTCGTCATCAGCACCGATTGCGGCTTTGGCCGCGAGGGGCTGTCGCGGCGGATCGCGTTTTACAAGTGTGTGGCCCTGGTCGAGGGCACCAATATCGTTCGCCGGGAACTCGGGCTGCCGGAAGCGCGCGTGCGGGCGGCCGATCCGAAGCTGTGGTTCGCGGGGCGCGAGAACCTGTCCGGTGATTGTCGTTGAGGCAATGCAATAGCACGGCATCGGTGTACTTCCGCGATCAGTTCGCGCGGGCACGCAGAGCGACGAGCGCATCGAATACCTTCCGATCGATGCTCAGGCCCTCGCGACGGGCGCGTTCCCGAGACCGAAACGCCCGCTCCGAAGGAATACGTATCTCGTCGATGCCGGCTTGGCGTGGCGTCGCCTTGATGCGTTCAATCAGCTCGGTCACGCGCCGGTTGAAAACGTCCGCAGGCCCAAGCAGGTCGGGCCGAAAGGCGATGAACAGATAGCCGTAGTCGCTCTGCTGTTCGGCGTCCGATCCGAGCAATCCCAACGCCTGTATCATTAGCGCCAGCCCGAAGCCTTTATAGCCGCCGAAAGGCAGCAATGCGCCGCGGCGTGCAAGCGCCGGATCCCTGGTCGGCTCACCATCGGGCCCGATGGCGACGCCTTCGGGAAGCAGTTCGCCCAAGCGCTCGCGCAGCATCACTTCGGTCATCATGTAGGAGGAGGTCCCCATGTCGAGCACGATGGGCCCGCGCGATGACGGGATTGCGATCGCAATTGGATTGGTGCCGAGCATCGCTTTGGCGCCACCGGGCGGGGCCACCAGTCGCGAGCTTGACGCGGTGTGGATCGCGACCAGGCCGGCCTTGGCGATCATCTCGACATAATAGGCGCTCCGCCCGCTCATCCAGGCATCGTTCACCGAAACCAGCGCAATCCCATGCGCGGCGGCCTTCCTGATCGCGGCCTCCGCCGCATGGAACAGCGACAGCATCCCGACATTGTTGCCGCCGTCAAAGGCGAGGGAGACGTCGGTCTCGCGCAACACTTTCATGGGCCGGCGCGGCAGCTTGAAGTGCTCGCTCTCCGGCAGGTTGAGGATCTTGGCCAGGCCCGAATATTCATAGCCGCACAACGCGGCATCGATGACATGATCGGCGATGATGCGCGCCTCGTCGGCATCGTATCCGGCGCCGCGCAACGCGCCCTCCGCCAGATCGCGTGCCTCCGCGACGCTCAGCTTGATCCGTTCCGGCGTCATGACGCAACCTTCCTTGGCCTCAACCTACCTCGGTCATATGAGCATAGTTGGCGGCGGCGCGCGACCTTCAGCAAGGCGGCGGCCCCGCGCCGGCAACGGGTGTCGTGACTGGAACGCCGGGGTGCGCTAACGTCCCGGCATAAACAAAAAAGGGAAACGCCGAAGTGTACGACAAGATCATCGTTGGTGGCGGCTCGGCAGGCTCGGTCCTGGCCCACCGGCTCTCCGCCAGGAGCGCCAACAAAGTCCTTCTGTGCGAGGCGGGTCAGGACACGCCGCCCGGCAACGAGCCGGCCGAAATTCGCGACAGCTATCCGGGCACGGTCTATTTCGATCCGCGCTTCCATTGGACCGAGCTCAAGGTGACGACCCAGGTCGTCAGCCACAACAACCCCGGGCAGGATCGCCCGCCGCTGCGCAAGTACGAGCAGGCGCGCGTGTTGGGCGGCGGCTCCTCGATCAACGGCCAGTTGGCCAATCGCGGGGCGCCGACCGATTACGACGAATGGGAGGCCCGCGGCGCCACGGGCTGGAGCTGGAAGGAAGTGCTGCCCTATTTCAGGAAGGTCGAGCGCGACCTCGATTTCGACGGGCCGTTCCACGGCAAGGATGGCCGCATCCCTGTCCGGCGCATCCCGCAGGAACACTGGACCCGGCACGCGCAGGCCGTTGCCGAAGCCTGCAAGCTCGCCGGTTACAGGTTTCTGCCCGACCAGAACGGCGAGTTCGCCGAAGGCTATTTTCCGGTGACGCACTCCAATCAGACCGAGCAACGTGTTTCGGCAGCGATGGGCTATCTCGATCGCGAGACGCGCAAGCGCGCCAATCTGACGATCTCGACCGACACGCAGGTCAAGGAGTTGCTGTTCGAGGGCACCCGCTGTGTTGGCGTGAAGGCGCTGGTCGGCGGCCGTGAACAGGAATTCCGCAGCAACGAGGTAATCCTGTCGTCCGGCGCGATCCATTCGCCGGCGCATCTGCTCCGCGCCGGCATCGGGCCGGTCGGGCACTTAAAGGAGATGGGCATTCCGGTTCTGATGGGCCTTGAGGGTGTCGGGCAGCGACTGATGGATCATCCCTCGATCTCGCTGTCGTCCTTCATCCGGCCCGGCGCGCGCATGAACGAGCACACCCGGCGGCACATCCATGTCGGGCTGCGATACTCCTCGGGCCTGCCGGGCGTGCCGATGGGCGACATGTTCGTTGCGGTCCTCGGCAAGTCGGCCTGGCACGCCGTGGGCAAGCAGATCGGCTCGCTGCTCACCTTCGTCAACAAGACCTACTCCGAGACCGGGCAGGTGAAGCTCGCCTCGCGCGACCCGGGGGCGGAGCCGATCGTCGAGTTCAACCTGCTGTCCGACCGGCGCGACCTCGACCGCCTGATGAGCGGCTTTCGCAAGATGGCGGCGCTGCAGATGAGCGCGCCGCTCAAGGCGGTAACCGACAAGCCATTCCCGGCCTCGTACTCCGACCGCGTGCGCAAGATCGGCGTGGTCAATACCAAAAACAAGATCCTCACCGCGATGGCCGCAGCGCTGATGGATGGGCCGGCGGCGCTGCGCCACTACATCATCGATACTTTCGTGGTCGAAGGGTTCACCTTCGACCAGGTCATGAGCGATGACGAAGCGCTGGAAGCCTTCGTCCGCAAGGCCGCGATCGGTGTGTGGCACGCCTCGTGCTCATGCCGCATGGGCCGGCCGGACGATCCGATGACGGTTGTCGATACGCAAGGGCGCGTCAAGGGAGTGCAGGGCCTGCGCGTGGTCGACGCCTCGATCTTCCCCGTGGTGCCGTGCGCCAACACCAATTTTCCGACGTTGATGACGGCGGAGAAGATTGCCGATGCGATGCAGTGAACGGTCACTTCTCCCTCCCCCCGCAAGCGGGGTGAGGTGACCGAACCTTCATCGGCCCAGCGTGAACCCAACGTTATCGCGCTCTACGCATCGATGAAGTCGAACGCATCCTGCCGGCGCACCACGCGGGCGGTGGAGGGCGAGGGAAAGTGCGCCGTGCACATCAGCGTGGAGGTATCGCAGAAGCGGCCGAACAATTCCCGCCGCGACTTTCCGGCTTGTCCGGAGTCGTAATCCGCCATCATGCCCAGTTCGGGATAGCGCGCCTGCAGCGGCGAGTGAATCATGTCGCCGGTAATGACGGTATCGGCGCCGGGCTTGCCGACCTGGACGGAATAGTGGTCGATGGTGTGACCGGGGGTCGGGATCAGCGTCACGAGGTCGTTGAACGCGTGCGCGCTCTTGACGATATCGACGCGATTGGCGGCCACGATCGGCAGCACGGAATCGGTAATCCACGGACACGCGGCCGGGTCGTCCTGCTGGCGCTTGGTCCAGAACGCCAATTCACGGTCGGCGAACACGTAGCGCGCCTTCGGGAAGGTCGGCACCCACCGGCCGTTCTCGAGCCGCGTGTTCCATCCGACATGGTCGGTGTGCAGATGCGTGCACATGACGAAATCGATATCATCAACGCCAAATCCACTTGCCGCCAGATTCTTCTCGTAGCGATCGGAACTCATCATGTTCCAGAAGCTCCGCGTCGGTCGCGGCTTGTGGTTGCCGACGCAGCTATCGATCATGATGGTGTGGTGAGGTGTCTGCACGATGTAGCTCTGGATGCAGAGCATGAGCCTGTCCTTGTCATCGAGGAACCTGGGCCGCAGCCAACCCCGGTTCTCGTCGAGCAGCTCTTTCGTGATGGTTGGGAAAAATTGCATCGCCTCGAAGAAGGGACCCTCCTGTTCGATGATGCGGTGGATCGTGGTGTCGCCGATTTCGATCTTGGTGGACAAGGGAAACCTCCGTCTTTCGTGTCAATCCAGCGCGCAACGAGAATAATCGAATTGCCATCGCACCCTAGATTTTTGATTGGGCATGATCTCCGGGCAAGCGACCGCCGGTCGCCAGATAAGCGTGCTCCAGCCGGTCGGGCAGGTTGGCCGCGCCGGTTTCGGATTCCAGCACGATCGATCCGCGCGCGAGCGCATAGACCCGATCGGCGACCGCCAGCGCCTTCTCGATCAACTGCTCGACCAACAATACCGCGGTCCCGCCCTCGCGCAGCCGCTGCACCACCACCAGCACGCGATCGACCAGCACCGGCGACAGGCCGGCCGAAGGCTCGTCGAGCATCAACAGGCGCGGCCGCCGCACCAGGCCCTGCGCCACCGCCAGCATCTGCTGCTGGCCGCCGGACAATGCGGCGGCGCGCTCCTGGCGCTTGGCCGCGATTTCGGGGAATAGCGCCAGCGCCTCTTCGACGCGCGCAACGCGCTCGCGGCGCGGCAGGTCGTAGACCGCCAGCAGCAGGTTGTCGAGCACGCTTAGCTGCGTAAACACCCGATGCCCTTCGATGACATGCGATAGCCCCGCCCTGACGGTCTCGCGCGGGCTGCAGCCGGCGAGATCGCGGCCGCCGAAATGCACGCGTCCCGACCAGGGCAATAGCCCCGACACCGCGCGCAACAGCGTGGTCTTGCCGGCGCCGTTGGGGCCGAGCAGGGCCACCACTTCGCCCGCGCCCACCTTGAGATCGACGCCGCGCAGCACGCCGATCTTGCCGTAGCCGGTCGAGAGGCCGGCGATATCCAGCAGCGGATCAGGCGCCGAGATAGGCATTGACCACCTCCCGATGGGCGCGGATTTCGGCCGGAGTCCCCGCCGCCAGTATCCTGCCGAGGTTGAGCACGGTGACGCGATGGCAGATGTCGAAGATCAGATCGGGATGGTGCTCCACCACAAGCACGCCGGTACCGGCCCGGGCGATCGCCAGGATGAGCGCGCCAAGCCGCTCGATCTCCTCGGCCGAGAGTCCGGCTGCCGGCTCGTCGAGCAGCAGGAAGGCCGGGCGCAGCATCAACGCGCGAGCGATCTCGGTGAAGCGCAACTCGCTGTGCTGCAGCCGGTCGGCGCGCACGGCGGCGAGCCGCTCCAGCCCGACCGCCGCCAGCGCCAGCATGGCGGTGTCGCGCAGCATGGTTTCGTCGCGTCGATGGCGCGGCAGCGACAGCAACGATTCGACGAACGTGCCCTTGCCGTCGATGGTGCCGCCGATCATGACGTTCTCCAGCACCGACGCGGAGCCGACGATGCGCGGGGTCTGGAATGTTCGCGCAATCCGCATGTTGGCGCGCACATGGCGCACGAACGGCGGCAGCACGGCGCCGTTCAGCCTGATCGCGCCGCGCTGCTGCGCGTAGTAACCCGAAATGACGTTCAGTGTCGTGGTCTTGCCACTGCCGTTGGGACCGATCAGTCCATGCACCTGGCCGGGATGGATCTCGAGGTCGAGCCCGTCGATCGCCCGCACCCCGCCGAAGCTCAGGTCCACCCGTTCCAGCGTCAGGGCGCCGGCATTGGGCGGCGCGTTGAGCAGCGGTTCGAGCAATTCGGGCCGCGGGATGATCGCACGGTCGCTCTCGAGCGGGCGGCGATTCCTGAAATCGAGGATCTCGGCAATTCCGCCGGGGATCACCAGCACGATGACGAGCAGCAACACCGCATAGAGAAATGTCGACCACGCGACCAGCGGTGCGGCAAATTCCGGCAGCACGGTCAGAAGAATCGTGCCGAGCAGCGGTCCGAGAATCGAGCCGCGCCCCCCGATCAGGATGGCGATGAAGAACAGGATCGACAGGTCGAGCGTGAACGCGTCCGGCGTGATGTAGGATTGCAACGCGGCGAACAGGCCGCCGGCAACCGCGGCGACGGCACCGCTGAACAGGAACACCGTCGCCAGCAAAGCGGGTTTGGCGATGCCGCTTGCTTCCGCCGCTACCTCGGCATCGCGGATCGCGGTGAGCGCGCGGCCGAAACGGCTCGCGGCGACATTCGCCGTCATCCATGTGCAGATCGCGGCCAAGCCAAAGCAGAAATAGTAGAAGCCCCACTGGGAGGCGAAGGGCTCGGGGAAGATCGGTCCGGCAACGCCGACGCCGCCGCCGGTCACGCTCTGCCAGGCCAGCGCCACTTGCGTTACGATGGTGGCGAAGCCAAGGGTGGTGATGGCGAAATAGAAGGTGCGCAGCCGCAGCGCCGGCAGGCCGACGATCAAGCCGAAGATGGCGCCGACCACCGCGGCAATCGCCAGCGCCAGATAGGGCGGCAATGCCGGCGTGACGTTGCCGGCCACCAGAACGCTGGTGGTGTAGGCTCCGAGCGTGAGCAGCGCCACCCAGCCGATCGCAATCTGGCCGCCGAATCCGACGACCAGGTTGAGGCCTGACACCAGCACCCAGTAAACGCAGGCGCGGGTCGCGATCACGCCCCAGTAGCCGCCGCCGAACAGCGGGAACAGGATGCCTAAAAGCAGCAGCGCCAGGAAAGGCAGCGCCGCGCCGGATGGGCTCGCGGAGCCGGTCGCATTCGGGCGGCTCAGGCGCGATGGTGTTGCCTCCATATCCATCAAACGCGTCGTTGCAGGGTTGCGCCGGCGAGGCCTTCGGGGCGGGCCAGCAGGACGATGATGAACACCGTGAAGACCGCCACCGAGGCGAAGATGCCGCCCACCAGGAAGTTGGCGGCTTGTTGAAACAATCCGAGCAGGAGGCCGGCGACGACGGCGCCGCGGTTATTGCCCATGCCGCCCAGCGCGACCGGGACAAATCCATAAAAGGTCAGCATCGGCGCATTGGCAAAAAAAGCCAGCAGCATTTCGCCGCCGGCAAAACCGGCGAGCGCGCCGATCGCGCCTGCGAGCGCAAAGCTCGCCATGCGCAACGAGCGTTCCGGCAGGCCGAGTGCCCGCGCGGCAAAGTTGTCCTCGGCGATCGCCAGAAAGGCGTGGCCGACCAGGGTGCGGCGATAGAGCAGTTCGAGGCCGACGATCACCGCGGCGCAAGCGAGCATCGGCAGCCAGAACTTCTGATCGAATCCACTTGCGATGTCGAACAGCCGCGGAAACGGCTGCGGCTCGGTGCTCCATTCGATCGCGGTGAACTGCTGGATCATCAGCGCCAGCGCCAGCGTGGAGAGCACGTAGAGGTGCTGGTCGAGGCTCTTGAGCACCGGCCGCACCGCAACGATCTCGGTGACGATGCCGAGCACCGCGCCGCCGGCCAATGCAAGGAGGAAGCCGGCGGCGACCGGCATGCCCATCCGGGCGATAAACAGCGAGCCCAGCACGCCGCCAATCATCCCCAGCGTGCCAGCGGTGAAGCTGAACACGCGTGAGGCGGAGAACATCACATTGTAGGTGATGGCGATGAGTGCGTAGATGCAGCCGACCGCCAGCCCCGTCGAGACGATCGACTCGACCATCGGCTCAAGCGCCGTAGCCGGGAGCTAGATTGAACGCGCCGTCCTTGAGCGAATTGGCCTCGACCATCACCACCTCATTGTCCGGGTAGCCGTCGTGCTTGTCGGCGGTGAAGGCGATATCGCCGTAGACGCCCGGAAATTCCTTGAGCTTGTTGAGGTAGCCGACGATCTGTTCCGGCTCGGTGCCGACGTTCTTCATCGCCTCGGCGATCATCCGCGGGCTGTCATAGCCGAGCGCGATCCACCACAACAGCGTATCGCCCATGTCGATCTTGGCGCTCTTCAGGCGGTCGACGAACGCGCTGGTGCGATCCGAAAGCTTGCCGCCCGCGGCGTAGCAGACGGGGCGGAAATTGTTCGGATACACCTTGGCCCAGTATTCCGGCTTTTCCAGCAGCGCCTTGGTCTGGCCTGAGCCGAGCGTGGTCTGGCCGACGATCGGCACATCCCATCCCATCTGCCCGCGCGTGTTGATGATGCGCGACAGGAAGCCGGCATTGACGCTCCAGGGCATGATCGCTTCAGCTCCCGCCGACTGCATCCGCAACAGCTCGGGCTTGAGGTCCGGATTGGCGGCGTCGACGTTGCCCTGATAGACGACCTCGGCGCCGGTGGCCTTGAGCATCGGCACGTAGGCGTTGACCGATGCGGTGCCGTAGCCGGTGGTATCGCTGATCACCGCGACTTTTTTACGTTTGAGCACCTCAACCACGTAGCGGTGCGCGGCGCCGCCGATCTGCTGGTTGGTGGGCGCGTTGCGGAAGCACATCGGATATTTCTTCGGATCGGTCAGGGTGTCAACCCAGCAGGGATGGATCTGCGGCGTGTTGGCGCGCGCCAGCAGCGGCACCACCGCGAGCGACTCGCCGGAATTGACCGGGCCGAAGACCACGCTCACCTTCTGCCCATGCGTGAGCTCGGCAGCGCCGTTGACGGCCTTGGTCGGATCGCTTTGGGTGTCGCGGGTGATCAGCTCGAGCTGCCGCCCGCCAATGCCGCCGGCCGCGTTGATCTCCTGCACCGCCAACTGGATTCCGCGGTTGATGCCAACCCCGGTGGACGATGACGGGCCGGTCAGCGCCGGCAGATACCCGACGGGAATCGGGTCGCTGTTGGCGATGGCCGGTGCGGGAAAGCCCGAGGCTAATGCGGCGGCGCTGACGGCAGATCCCGCCAGGACTTGACGACGCGTAACGCGCAGATTGGTCGACATCGTGGTTCCTCCCATGCAAGCTGTTTGATTGGCCCGAGTTATTTTTATCGGCCTTGGCCACAGCATAGCCCCGGGCGCGCCGGTTTAATACCGTGCCCGGGCGATTTTTTCGGGCGCCATGTCCTGGATTTTTGGGCGTCCCCTGATCAAGCGCCGACCCGGGGAGGGCGCGCCGCATGCGCCTGCCAGCTCGGCGGTTTGCGCTGGTCGACACTCCCGGCCGGCGATGGTAATGAGACTTTAGTCTTTGCTTCAACGAAAACGGCCGCGCCACGACGCGGTATTCAAAAAGACAGGGGAGAGACGCATGGCCAAGGCACCGCCTTCCGCCAAACGCGACCGCATCAAGGCGTTTACGCCGGCACTGGTCGATTACACCAACGACGTGATTTACGGCGACCTGTGGGAGCGCAAGGCTCTCTCCAAGCGCGACCGCAGTCTCATCACGGTGGCGGCACTGGTCGCGACCTACCGGCCGGAGCAACTGGTGTCGCATCTGTCGCGGGCGATCGCCAATGGCGTCACGCAGGAAGAGATCACCGAAGTCATCACCCACATGGCATTCTATGCAGGCTGGCCGGCCGCGATGTCGGCCGCCCAGGTCGCCTACACGGTGCTGGTCGAAGGCGACAAGGGGCAATGACGATGACCAAGGACGTTGTCGTCGGCTTCATCGGGCTCGGCACCATGGGTGGCAAGATGGCCACCAACATTCTCAAGGCCGGCTACAAGGTCGTGGTGCATGACTTGCACCGGCAATCGGCAGGGCATCATTTGCAGGCGGGCGCTGAGTGGGCGGATACGCCGCGCGCGCTGGCCGAGAAGTCGGACGTGATCTTTACTTCGTTGCCGGAGCCTACGGATGTCGAGCGCGTCGCACTCGGGACCGATGGCCTGATCGAAGGGGTTAAAAAGGGCGCGGCCTATTTCGATCTGTCGACCAACGCTCAAAGCGTCGTGAAAAAGATTCACGAGGCGTTTGCCGCCAGGGGCGCCGACATGCTCGATGCGCCGGTGAGCGGGGGGCCGTCCGGTGCCGCCTCGCGCAAGATGGCGATCTGGGTTGGCGGCGACAAGGCCGCCTTTGACAGGTACAGGCCCGTGCTCGACGCGATGGGCGATCGCGCGGCCTATATCGGGCCGATCGGCAGCGCGACGGTCGCCAAGCTGGTGCACAACATGTCGGGCTATGCGATCACCTGCGCGCTCGCCGAGACCTTCACCATGGGCGTGAAAGCCGGCATGGACCCGGTGGCACTGTGGGAAGCCGTGCGCCAGGGTGTCGGCGGCCGCCGCCTCACCTTCGACGGCCTGCTCGATCAGTTCCTGCCCGGCCAGTACGATCCGCCGAACTTCGCGCTCAAGCTCGCCACCAAGGACGTCAAGCTCGCGACCGAGCTCGGACGCGAGCTCGGGGTGCCGATGCGCATCTGCAACCTCGCTTATGCCGAGATGAGGGAAGCCTGCAACCGCGGCTGGGAGGGACGCGACTCCCGCGCCGTGATGCTGCTCGAGCAGGAGCGCGCAGGCGTCAAGATCGCGGCCGATCCGGAGCGCGTGAAGCAGGCGGCCGAACGCGCGAAATCCGGCTGATGGCTCTTCCGCAGTCGCGGTCGCATAACGATCTTATGTACGTGCAAAACAAAAAGCGGCTTCGCAGCAAGCCAGGGTGTGATCAAGGAGACCGGTCATGAATATAAACACAAAACCTCCGCGTCGTTTCGCCAACTATGTCAACGGAAAGGACCAGGATGGTCGGCAACGCGAGACGTTCGAATCGACAAACCCGACTACCGGCGCCGCCTTTGGCAGCTTCGTCGAATCGAGTCCCGCCGATGTCGATGCCGCGGTGCAAGCCGCACGCGCGGCATTCGACGGCCCGTGGCGGAAGCTGTCGCCAACCCGTCGCGGCCGGCTATTGATGCGCTGGGGCGATCTGATCGCCGACAACGCGGAAAAGATCGCAACGATCGAGACCGAGCAGAACGGCAAACTGATCGGGGAAATGCGCCTCCAGGCGCGCGTCGTGCAGGACTGGCTGTATTATTTCGGCGGTCTGGCCGACAAGATCGAGGGGCGGGTGGTCCCGCTCGACCGCACCAGCGTCCTCAACTACACCGTCAACGAACCGCTTGGCGTCGTCGCCGCCATCGTTCCGTGGAATTCGCCGACGTTCCTGACCATCATGACGGTCGCGCCGGCGCTTGCGGCCGGCAACACAGTGGTCATCAAGCCCTCCGAAGTGACCTCGGCGTCTGCGATCGAACTCGCAAGGTTGGCCGAGCAGGCCGGTATTCCGGAAGGCGTCATCAATGTCGTAACCGGCGGACGTGCGGCGGGCGAGGCGCTGGTCGACCATCCCTTGGTCGCCAAGGTGTCATTCACCGGCAGCGACAGCGCCGGGCGGGCGATCGCCGCTCGCGCCGGACAGCGGCTGGTCAGCTGCATGCTCGAACTCGGCGGCAAGAGCGCCAATATCGTGTTCGATGACGCCGACCTCGACCAGGTCGAAGCCGGCGTGCTCGCCGGAATTTTCGCGGCGGCGGGGCAAACCTGCGTTGCCGGTTCTCGCGCCTACTTCCAAAAGGGCATCTATGACCGCCTCGTCGGCCGGCTCATCGAACGGGCCGGCAAGATCAGGGTCGGCGATCCCTTGAAGGCAGACACACAAATGGGCCCGGTGGCGACCGCCGCGCAACTGGCCAAGGACGAAAGCATGGTCGCGCGCGCGGTCGAGGATGGCGCCAAAATCCTGGCCGGCGGGCAGCGACGCCGGGTCGAGGGGCTGGATGGCGGCTTCTTCTATGCGCCCACGATCCTCGGCAATACCAAGCCCGACGCCTTCATCATGCAGAACGAAGTGTTCGGGCCGGTGCTCTGCGTCACGCCGTTTGAGACTGAAGAGGAAGTCCTTGCACTGGCGAACGGCACGCGGTTCGGTCTGGCCGCCGGTCTTTGGACGGCCGATCTGCGCCGCGCGCATCTGATGGCGCGCGGTCTGCAGGCCGGCACCGTCTGGATCAACACCTATCGTGCAATGGCGTTCAATTCCCCGTTCGGCGGTTTCAAGAACAGCGGCATCGGGCGGCTGAACGGAGCAGAAGCGATCCAGAGCTTCCTGCAAACCAAGAGCGTCTGGTGCGAACTCAGCCGCGACGTCCAGGATCCGTTCGTGCTCAAGGCCTAGAAGCTTTCGGGAAAGCAGCCATGCTAACCAGGGTGAATCTTCCTCCCGGCCGGATCGACATTCCGTCCGCCTGGCGCGGCGAAGAGATGGCGGCGCATCCGGACCGCTGGCTGATACACCTCAAGGCCGGCGAAATTGCCGAGCTTGAGCATGCCGCGCAATCGTATCTGGCCACCACGCATGAAATCGGCGAGATCACGCAAGAAAAATTCCCGCTTCCGCGGTTCGGCGTCCATCTGGCGAAGCTCAGGGAAAAGCTGATCAACGGCATCGGGTTCGAGGTGATACGCGGCCTGCCGGTCGAAAACTACAGCCAGCAGGTTGCCGCCACCATCTTTTGCGGCGTCGGCGCCCATCTCGGATCGGCGCGGTCCCAAAACGCGGCCGGCCATATCCTGGGTCATGTCCGCGATATCGGCGCCGACGCGATCAATCCCAACACCCGCATCTATCAGACTTCCGAGCGGCAGACCTTCCATACCGATTCTTCCGACGTTGTCGGGCTATTGTGTATTCGCGAGGCGATGCAAGGCGGCGAATCCCTGCTGGTCAGCACGGCCGCGATCTATAACGAGATGCTGCGCCGGCGTCCGGATCTGGCGGCGCTGATGTTCGATCCGATCGCAACCGACCGGCGAGGCGAAGTGCCGGAGGGCCAAAAGCCATACATGGAAATCCCGGTGCTGAACTGGCATGCGGGTTTCCTGACGGGTTTCTATCAGCGCCAGTATATCGACAGCGCGCAGCGCTTTGCCGACGCGCCGCGATTGACGCCGGATCGGGTCGAGGCGCTGGATCTGTTCGATACGCTCGCCAATGACCCGCTGTTACATTTTGGCATGCAGCTTCAGCCGGGCGACATGCAGTTCGTCTACAATCATGCGCTGCTGCACGACCGCACCGCCTTTCGCGACTGGCCGGACGCGCGCCAAAAGCGGCATTTGTTGCGTCTGTGGCTGAGCATGGCGGGCGACCGGCCGCTGCCCGATTGCTTCAGGCAGCGCTACGGTTCTATCGAGATCGGCAATCGCGGCGGCATTATCGTTCGGGATACCAAACTCAACGTGCCCCTGGACTAGGGACCGCTCTATCCGGCCAGAAACCCGCCATCGACGGCGACAACCGTCCCGGTGGCGTAGCTTGAGGCCGGCATGCACAGGAACGCGACCGCGCCGGCAACATCGGCGGGCTGCCCCCAGCGCTTGAACGCGGTGCGCTCGGCGATGCCGTCGTAGTGAACCCGGTCCTGTCGGCCCGCCTCGTTGATGGCGGTTTCGATATAACCCGGCGCTACCGCATTGACCCGGATTCCTTCCGGCGCCCACGAAAGCGCCAGCGCCTTGGTTAGCATCACGACGCCGCCCTTGCTGGCGCAATAGGCCGGGATCCGCGGCAGCGCCAGCGTCGCATTCATCGAAGCGATATTGACGATCGAACCTTTGGTTTGTGCCAGCAACGGCCGGAACGCCAAGCAGGTGCGAAACGTGCCGGTGAGATTGACGTCGAGCACCTTCATGAAGGTGGCAATCTCGTACTCCTTGTCGCGGGCCAGGATGCCCGCGCAATTGACCAGCGCATCGACGCGCCGATGGCTTTTCGCGAAAGCCTCAACCGCTGTATCGCTGGTGATATCGAGCGGTCGAATGGTCAACCCGGCGCGCGGACGAAGTTGCGAACGCCGGGTCGCGGCCTCGTCCACCGCTGTCGCGGTGACGGTTGCGCCCAGGTCACAGAACAAGTTCGCGATCGCGGCACCGATGTCGCCGGCCCCGCCGATCACGGCGGCATGGAAGCCGGGAGGAAACGAAAACAAGGAAGTCATCCAAATCGATCCTCTGGTTGCTTCAAGAGCGCGGCGGCGCGGTCGATTCCCGGACGATCAGCGAATAATCGACCTCGTGGTGCATGATGGTTTGCTCGCCGGCGAGGTGCCGCACCAGATATTCGCCGGCGCGCTGCCAGGTTGAGCCGGTCGGTACCTGGATGGTGGTAAGACTTGGCCTCAGGTGTCGGCTCCAGTCCAGATCGTCGAATCCGACCACCGACAGATCGCGCGGTATGACGTAGCCGCTACGTTCGGCTTCGAGCAGCACGCCATAGGCGATCACGTCGTTGCCGCAAAGCAGCGCGCTTGGCCGTTCGGGCAAGCTCAGCAGGTATCTCGCCGCTTCGCGTGCATCGTCGAGCGTGTAGGGGACCTCGACGAGCCATTGCGGCGGCAGCTTGATTGCGTTTTCGGACAACGCGCGGCGAAAGCCCTCGACCCGCGCGCTGGCGCGATCGTTGTTACGCTGCAGCGCCGAGACGATGCCGATTCTGCGGTGGCCGAGTTCGACCAGATGCAGGGCCGCACGATGGGCCGCCGCTTCATTGTTGGTGCCGACGCAAGGGTAGGGACGATCCGGCCGATAGACCCCGACATTGATAAAGGGAATGGCGTTATCGGCGAGCATCTTCCGCAAGGCGTCGTGATGACAGTCGCCGCGCAGCACCAGACCGTCGATGCCGCGGCTAACGAGGTTGCGCGCCTGCTCCAGTTCGGCATCGAGATCGTAGCCGTTGGTCGTCAACAGCAGCATGTAGCCCACCGACGACAGATATTTTTGCAATGCTGCGATACCGCGCGCAAACATCGTGTTGTCGATCGTCGGGATGATGGCGCCGAGCGTGCGGGTGCGCCGCGACGACAACGCTCGTGCCGAGGCATGTGGAATATAGCCGACCGATTTCACCGCTTCGGCGATCCGCGCGCGCAGTTCGGCGCTGACGGAGTCCGGGCTGTTGAGCGCGCGCGACACCGAGGCCGTCGAGACGCGCGCGCGCCTTGCCACCGCCCGTATGCCTTGCTTCGACCGCCCGCCGGAGTGCGTTTCCACGATGCCGCCCGATCCAGTTTCTTGTAACGTTACATACAAAAGCATGGAGCCGTTTGCGCGGTTTGTCCAGCGGGAAATCGCCACCCTGTCTCGCCTGACGGATATAGCTTCGATTAGGAGGTTGGCTTGACAGCGCAAGAGCCCGGCGTACTATGTAACCGTTTACATAACCGATCTGGCCTAACCAGACGCGTGGACGCAACAGGGAGAAACGCATGTCCGGAAACAAATTTGCGACGCGGGTCGCGGTTACGATTGTCGCGCTTGCCGCCGTCTCGAGCGCGGCCGGCGCCGCCGATTTCGACTGGAAGAAATTCCAGGGCAAGACCGTCACCTTTCTCGCCAACAACAATCCGGTGTCGCAGGCGCTTCTGACCTACAAGGGCGATTTCGAAAAGCTGACCGGCATGACGCTCAAGGTCGATGGCTACCAGGAGCAGCAGATGCGCCAGCGGCTAGTCACCGTCATGAACGCGCACAGCGACGAAGTCGACGTGTTCATGACATTGCCGTCACGCGAGGGCCAGCAGTTCGCCGCGGCCGGCTGGTACGGCGATCTTTCGGCCATGGCGAAGGACGAGGCGGCAAAGGACTACGACTATGCCGGTCTCAGTCAGGCGTTGCTCAAGGCCGGCACCTTCAACGGCAAGCTGACCAGCATGCCGATGAACATCGAGGGACCGATCTTCTACTATCGCACCGACATCTTCAAAAAATGCGGCGTCGACAAGCCGGCCACCATCAAGGACGTCGAAGCCGCGGCACAAAAGATCAAAGCGTGCGACCCCACCATCACGCCGTTCGTCTCGCGCGGTCTCAAGCCGGCGCTGGCCTATACCTTCAGCAACATGCTGCACAACATCGGCGGCAGCTACATGGCCAATGGCAAATCAAATCTTTGCTCGCCGCAGAGCAAGGAGGCGCTGGACACCTATAGCCGCCTGCTGCGCGACTATGGCCCGCCGGGCGTCGTCAATTACAGCTTTCAGCAGATATCGGCGCTCTATCGAACCGGCCGCGCCGCGATGTCGTTCGAATCCTCCAACGAGTTGCGGACGGTGATGGAAGGCGGCGAGCGGCTCAAGGACACCGGCCTCGCGCCGTTTCCTGCCGGTGAGGCGGGGCAGGTGCCGACCGCCATCGGCTGGGGCATGGCCGTCTCTGCCTACAGCAAGCAGCAGGACGCCGCATGGTATTTCGTGCAGTGGGCCACCAGCCCGGAGATTCAAAAACGCATGGCGGTGCAGGGGATCGCGCCGCCGCGTCCCGCCGTTGCCAATGACCCTGAATATCGCAAATGGATCGACGAAGAACCGGTGCGCAAGCAATGGCAGGCGGCGCTCGATGTGCTGGCGACCAAGGGGTCGTCGGAGGTCGGTTATCCCATCGTCGCCAATCCTGAATCGCGCGATTTCATCGGGCAGGCGGTGCAGGACCTGGTTCTCAAGCAAAAGACCGTCGATCAGGCCTGCGCGGACGCCGACAAAGGCCTCGACGCACTGATTGCACAGAAGTAGGAAAACCCGGTTGCCGTCACGGCAACCGGTCCTTCTGAACCGTCATACCTGGACCGTGTTGCCATGGCATACGCCGCAAACGCTGTTACGCCGGACCGGCAGCGCGCCGAACTCGTCGCGCTGTCGGCGCCTGCGGTGGCGTTTACGCTGGCCATGATCGCCTTTCCCGTCGTCTATACCGTCTGGCTTGGCTTTCACGCGTTTTCGTCGACGGGCACGCAGTCGTTCGTCGGTCTTGGCAATTATTCGAAACTGGTCGCGGACAATGAATTCTGGCACGGCCTTTGGGTGACGCTCGCGCTCTACGTTCTCTCGCTGGTCCTGCAACTTTTGCTGGGAACCTGGCTGGCGCTGCTGCTGTTTCACGCCAAGCGCCTGCCGGGAGTTGTCCGGTCGCTGTTTATCTCGCCGTTCATGATGCCTCCGGTTGTCGCGGGCCTGATGTGGCTGGTGATCCTCGATCCTTCGATCGGCGCGGCCAACTACATCTTGCAGCGCATGGGATTGCCGCCATCCGACTGGCTGGCGTCGCCGATCTGGGTCATTCCGACAGTGGCGATGATCGACACGTGGCAATGGGCGCCCTATGTCGCGCTGATTATCCTGGGCGGGCTGCAATCGCTGCCGCCAAGCGTCTACGAGGCCGCGCAGATCGACGGCGCGTCGGCGTTCAAGACATTCAGGCGCATCACCTTGCCGCTGCTGTTGCCGACGATCGTCACCGCCACGATCCTGCGCAGCGTCGATCTGTTGCGCTTTTTCGACATCATCTACATCACGACGCAGGGCGGGCCCGGCAATGCCTCCAACACGCTCAATATCTACGGCTTCCGCGTCGGGTTCGAGTTCTTCAACATCGGCTATGCCAGCGCATTGATGCTGACGCTCACCGCGATCGTGTTCGGGGTCGTGCTCGCATTCAATCGCCTGCGCGGCGCGGTGGCCTGGTGAGCATCAGATGACCGGCACCCCGTTGAGCGAGTCCTGGATAAACCGACTCAATATCGTGCAACTGGTCCTTGCCGGCTTCCTCATCATGGTGCCGACGGCATGGATGGTGCTGTCGTCGTTCAAGCCGTCATTCGAGGTCACCGCCTATCCTCCGACGCTGGTGTTTTCACCGACGCTCGAGAACTATGTTCAGTTGATGAGGACGACGCCGTTCTTCTCCTATGCCGTCAATAGCCTGATCGTGACGCTGGGATCGGCGGGACTCGGGCTGCTGTTCGGAATTCCCGCGGCCTTCGCCGTTTCATGGACCCGGATATCCTGGCCGGCGATCCTGACGCTGGCGGCGCGCATGGCGCCCGGCACGCTGTTCCTGCTGCCGTGGTACGTGATGTTCCGGCAGGTCGGCATGATCGGCTCCTACACGGCGCTGATCCTCAGCCATGCCGTGATCACGCTGCCGATCGTGATCTGGGTGCTGCTTCCGTCTTTCGACAATATTCCGCGCAGCATCTTCGAGGCCGCGCAGGTCGACGGTTGCAGCATCACGCGCATCCTCTGGAAGATTGCGCTGCCGCTGGTGGGCTCCGGCGTCGCGGTGGCCGCCATCCTTTCGTTTGTATTCTCGTGGAATTACTTCCTGTTCGCGCTGGTATTGTCGAACGGCGACAGCAAGACATTGATCGCGGCGGCCTTCAATTTCGTCGGCGAAGGGTCGACCCAGTGGGGAGCGCTGATGGCCGCCGCGACGCTGATCGCGCTGCCGCCGCTGATTCTCGCCTCGATCGTGCAGCGCTGGCTGGTGGCGGGACTGACGCTTGGCGCGGTGAAAGGCTAGCTGCAACGATGACAACGGTAGCGATCGATCGAGCCAATGCGACGATGGAGGCGGCCGTATTTCACGGCGGCGAACGCATCACCATCGAGCGCGTGAGAATCCCCGACGTGAGCGCCGGCGAAGTGCTGGTGCGTGTTTCCCGCACCGCGTTGTGCGGCTCGGACTTCAAGCTGTGGCACAAGGGCGCGGAATTTACCGCGGGCCACGAAATCTTCGGGTTGGTGGAACAGCCCGGCCATTCGATGCATGGCCGGCGCTGCGTCGTCTACATCCCGCTTCACTGCGACCGCTGCGCGGCCTGCCGCCGCGGCGATACCCAGATGTGTCTCGAAGTCTCCAGCCTGATCGGCTGGAACCGGCCGGGTGGCTATGCGGATTATCTGCCCGTTCCGGAGAATTGCCTGCTGCCGGTGCCCGACGACATCGAAGACAGCCTGGCGCCGCTGCTATTGGATACGATCGGCACGTCGGCGCACGCGGTTCGTTTTGTCAGTCGTGTGGTGCCGCCAAAGGACGCCGGGCCGGTGCTGGTGACAGGCGCCGGACCGGTCGGGCTTGGAGTGATCCTGGCGCTAAAGGACGCGGGCTTCGACGATATCCATGTTTCCGAGCCCAATGCCCGACGGCTCGCAATAGCCACGGCGTTCGGCGCGAAGCCGCATCCGGTCGGCGATACGTCGAGGCGTTTTGCGCTGATCCTGGAATGCTCCGGCTCCCACGCGGCGCGCAATCTCGGCATCGAAGTCGTATTGCCACGCGGCGCGCTGGTGCTTGTCGGCGAAAACGCGGCGCCCTGGACCATCGAGGAAGGCAAGGTCTTTCGCCGCAAGGACTTTTACATGATCCGGACGTTCTATTTCCCGATCGGCGACCTCGAGGCCAACACGGCGCTGCTGCGCCGCTACAAGGACGAATACCGCGTCCTGGTCGATGGCGAGTTTGGGCTGCAGGAGTTGCCGCAAGGCTTCGCGCGGTTTGCGGCCGGCGAGTTGATCAAGCCCGTGCTGGCGCCGGAACGACGCTGATGGCCGCTATTTCAATCCGCAATGTCGTCAAGCGCTACGGCAACCTTACGGTCGTTCCCGATCTCAGTCTTGAGATCGCGGACCACGAATTCGTGGTCTTCGTCGGACCGTCGGGATGTGGAAAATCGACGCTGCTGCGCATCATCGCGGGCCTCGAGCCGATCACCAGCGGCGACCTCTTCATCGGCGACAAGCGCGTCAACGGCGTGCCCGCCGCGCAGCGCGACATCGCGATGGTGTTCCAGGATTATGCGCTGTATCCGCATATGCGCGTTTACGACAACATGGCGTTTGCGCTTGAACTGCGCGGCATGTCGAGGCCGGAGATCGACGCCCGGGTGCGCCAGGCCGCGGCCCTGCTGCATATCGAGGCCTATCTCGATCGCAAGCCCAAGGAACTCTCCGGCGGCCAGCGCCAGCGCGTCGCCATGGGCCGCGCCATCGTGCGCAATCCGAAGGTGTTCCTGTTCGACGAGCCGCTGTCGAACCTCGATGCGAAATTGCGGGCGCAGGTGAGGGCGGAGATCAAGTCGCTGTCGCAACAGTTGAAGACGACGATGGTTTTCGTGACCCATGACCAGATCGAGGCCATGACGATGGCCGACAAGATCGTGGTCCTGCAAGGCGGTATCGTGCAGCAATACGACACGCCCGAGGCGGTTTACGAGAGGCCGGCGAACCAGTTTGTGGCCGGCTTCATCGGCTCGCCGACGATGAATTTCTTTCCGGTCGAATTGCGTGGCGAGGTCGCGACGTTTTTGAACGGCGCAACTGCGCCTCTCGATGCAGCACTCCGTGCCAGACTGAAATCGGCTGCTGGCAGCGGTGTGGTCGGCGTACGGCCCGAGCATTTCGAGGTCGTTCCCTCCGGCGCTTCCGGAATTGCCGTGCAGATCAAGCTGGTCGAACCGCTCGGGTCAGACACCCTGATCCATTTCGAAATCGCGGCAACCCCGGCCATCGCACGGGTCGATCCGTCGCTGAAGCCGAAAGTGGGCGAACGGGTGTTTCTGCTGCCGAAGGCGGACAAGATTCATTTGTTTGACGCGGCGACTGGTCGGATCTTGCCATGAGCCGCCGCGCAACGCCTTTGGCGCAGAAGCAAGGGGTCGCACCGGGCGACCTGATAGCGCGCGCGGGCAAGACGCTGGTAATTTGTCTCGGCCTCTCCGCGCTCGACCAGATTTGGCGGGTGCCGGAGCTTTTCACGGGCGGAAACCAGAAGATCAGGAGCCTCGAATACGCCACCATGGGCGGCGGAATGGCTGCGACCGCAGCAGTGGCAGTCGCCCGGCTCGGCGGGATCGCCGCCTTTTGGGGACGCGGCGGCAAGGATGCCGCCGGCCACGAGATGCACAAGGCGCTTTCCAGCCAGGGCGTCGATGTCACGCAATTTCGATTATTCCCGGATGGTCAATCGTCGGTGTCAGGCGTCGTGGTCGATGCCGCCGGCGAGCGGCAGATCGTGAATTTCCGCGGACAATTTCCCGAGCAGGCCGATTGGCTGCCGCTCGAACAGGTTGAAACCGCCTCGGCGGTTCTGGCCGATCCCCGCTGGCTTGCCGGCGCCGTGGCATTGTTCAGGACCGCCCGCTCCAAATCGATTCCGACCGTTCTCGATGCCGATGTCGCCGATCCCAAGACGTTCGAGACGTTGCTTCCGCTGACCGATCACGCGGTATTCTCCGAGCCTGCGCTGACCGGTTTTGCCGGTTCGGCGGATGAGGAAGCTCTGGCAAGGATCACGGACTTCGGCTGCGGCGTGGCTGCGGTCACGCGCGGCGCCAAGGGCGTCGCGTGGCTTGAGAACAACATCATGCGCCACCAGCCGGCATACCCGGTCGACGCCATCGATACCACCGGCGCGGGCGATGTCTTTCACGGCGCCTATGCCTTCGCCATCGGTGCGTGCCTGAAGGCAACCGATGCGATGTCATTCGCCGCCGCGGCTGCCGCGCTCAAATGTACCAGGGCAGGCGGGCGCGCCGGCATCCCGACGCTTGAAGACTGTCTTGCATTTCAAAGGAACGGCAAATGAGAACGATCGGTAAAACACGGGGTCTGGCGCGGCTTGCGGACGCGGAGGGTCATTTTCGCATGGTGGCGCTCGATCAGCGGCCGCCGATGTTCGAGGCGATCGCGCAGGCGAAAAAGATAACCAAGGATCAAGTGACCTATGCCGACGTGACGGCGGCGAAGCGGCTGCTGGTCAAGGCGCTGGCGCCGCATTGCAGTTCAATGCTGTTCGATCCGAATTTTG
Organism: Bradyrhizobium sp.; assembly: GCF_004799405.1. GTDB lineage: Bacteria > Pseudomonadota > Alphaproteobacteria > Rhizobiales > Xanthobacteraceae > Bradyrhizobium. Next base: position 2,094 of record NZ_SSMW01000077.1, on the reverse strand, counting down.
CCGTGCCGGCCGCGATCGATTTGATGCCGGCGCGTTGCGGGCTGATCATGACGCTTGAAGAGCACAGGGTCGAGGAAACCGCCGGCGGCCGCAAGTCGCGCGTGATCGACAACTGGAGCGTCGCCAAGATCCGCGCCATGGGCGGCGACGCCGTCAAGGTGCTGGCGTGGTACCGGCCGGAAGCTGACGCCGCCATCAATGCGCATCAGCACCGGTTCGTGCGCGAGATCGGCGATGAATGCCGGCGCAACGACATTCCCTACGTGCTCGAGCTTCTGGTCTATCCCTTCCTCGGCAGCGCCAATCACACCGCCGACTATGTCGAGTCTCCTGGCAAGTTGCCGTCGCTGGTGATCGAGAGCGTGCGCGAATTTGCAAAACCGGAATATGGCGTCGATCTGCTGAAGCTCGAGAGCCCGCTTGCGGCTAATGCCCTGCCACCCCGTGACGGCAGTCTGGCGGCGGATGCCGCGCAACGGGAGTTTGATGCCATCGGGGAGATTTGCAGCGAACGCGGCATTCCCTGGGTTTTGCTCTCGGGGGGTGCGGCGCGTGACAAATTCGAACGCGTTCTCGACTATGCCTATGCGGCGGGTGCCGGCGGCTTCCTGGCGGGACGCACGATATGGCTCGACGCGGTGCGCATGCATTTTCCGGACCTTGCGGCGGTTTCGGCTGCGTTGAACAAGGAAAGTGTTGCGACCCTGAACAGCCTCAGCAAGTTGACCAAGGAACGGGCGCATTCATGGCAGCCTTGCTTCCCGACCTTCGACCACGTGCAAAGGGAAGGGGATTTTGCCCGCGCCTATTGATCGAACGGGAGAGCGTCGCGATCGCCGGATGTTTGCCGCGTGGGTTCTTGCAAAGGATCAGGAACCCGCCTTGACCTCCAGTAGCTCGATCCGGTTTCCAAAGGGGTCGTCGACGAAGATGCGGTCGTAGCCTTCCAGCGGCACGTCATGTGCGACGGCATATCCGGCTTTTGTCAAAGCCGCGGTCAGGCTTGCGAGGTCTTCCACCAGCAATGCTGGATGCGCCTTGCGCGCCGGCACGAAATTCGTTTCGACCCCGAGGTGGATCTTCAACTCGCCATCCTCGAACCAGCAGCCGCCCCGCGCCGCCAGATCGGCCGGCTTCTCGGATTCCGGGATGCCAAGGATATCCCGATAGAATTTCCGGGCGTCGCTCTCTCTGCCGGCCGGCATCGCGAGCAGGACGTGGTCCAGCCGGCGAACACGCATCTGTTTTTCTCCCTTGGATCAGGCCTTCTGTTGCCCCAGGTGAGATTGGGCACGACGTTTCCCCAGACCGCAAAGTCCGGCTTGCCACCCCCCAGCAGTCCCACCATGTGCTTGACGACGGGGACCGACAACGGCGTCAACGCCGCCCAGCGGACCGTCGATTTTTGCAAATGGCGTGCGGACGCCGGCGGCCAGCCAGATATTTTCGCTCTGATGCGGCGGATCGGTCATGCGGGCAAGCACTTCCGGTCAGGTTATTTCTTCGCGCGCGCATCGCGCTCCCGGACAAGCTTTTCCAGCTCGTCGCTCTGTTGGGCGATCCGCTCCGCCGTTCTCTCTTCGTCCTGAGCCCCGGACGATCCGGCCGCCTGCTCGACAAGCTGCCGAAGATTGTCCCTGAGAATTGCAATTCGATCGTCGAGTTCCGCAAGAGATAGTGTGCCGTTCATCGCCGTTTCTCCAGTCCATATGCCATCAATACCAGCTCGAACCTGCTATATCACAGATCAGGCGGCAAAGGGCGGATCCAGGGGACGCCGCCTTCTATTCCGACGAGGCCGGTGTCGCGTTGGCGTAAGGCCATGCGCCCACTAGTCATTTCTGAATTTCAGAATTAAACTTGACAGCGGACCCAAATCAAATCTATACCTTCAGATGTCCCGTCCCACAGAGGGGCGTTGCGCAACGTCATCAACGCGGGGCGGGATGCGGTGGACGCGTGAGGTGCCAAAGACGAGTGGCGCCGGCGCGGACGGCGAAGTCGTGTGGTCCTGACACCCCGACGCTGGTGTCAAGTCGGCGGAGTTATCCGCCGGCGACGGTGGCAACAAAGCCCGGTCACCGGGGAGAGCGC
>NZ_SSMW01000076.1 GCF_004799405.1 Bradyrhizobium sp. | reverse complement strand
CATACAGCGTCCAGTTCAGGCGAAACGAAAACTTGTCGAGCGTCTGGGCGCCGGCCGGCGCCGTCAGCGTCAGGGCAGCGGCCGCCGCCATCAACGATAGTAAAATCTCTCTGCGCTTCATGATTTTGCCTCTTCCCTGAGATGTGTCTTCGCCTTCGAGCGAAGCTCCTTATGATTGACCGTCGATCAGAACCTGATTTGGGCTACATGGTGCCCGACTCCACCCGATGGGTAACGTGCCAGGGGATCAAGAAGCCCTCGAGCAATTCCACCAGGTAATAGAAAACCAGACCGATAATCGTCAGCGCCACGATGGTGGCGAACATCAGCGCGGTTTCCATATTCGAATTGGTCACGAGCAGGAGATAGCCGAGGCCTTTGTCGGCTCCGACGAATTCGCCAACTACCGTGCCGGCGATCGCCAGCGTCGCCGCCACCTTCAGGCCGCTGAACAGATATGGCAGGCTGGTCGGCAGCCTGAACTGCGCAAACACCTGCAGCCGCGAAGCGCCCATCGAGCGCGCGAGGTCCGTCATTTCCAGCGACATCGAGCGCAAGCCGACGGCGGCGTCGATCACGATAGGGAAGAACGAAATCAGGAACGCGACCAGGATTTTCGGCGTCGGTCCGACCCCGAACCAGACCAGGAACAATGGCGCGATCGCCACCTTCGGAATGATCTGGAAGAACAGCATGGTCGGCATCACGAGCTGATTGAAGCGCCGCGAGGACGTGATCGCGATCGCCAGCGGAATTGCGATGCCGACCGCCATCGCATAACCCGCCAGCATTTCGTAGACGGTAACCCAGCCATTGCGGAGCAGGAGCGGAAGCTGATTGATGAAGGCATGGCCGATGGCCGAGGGCGAAGGGAGCAGATAGGTCGGCACGCCCCAGGCGACCACGAAAACCTGCCACACCAACAGGAAACCCGCGACGCCGGCCAGCGGCGTCAATTTCCTGATAATACCCGCTATGCCCGCGCTCGCGGCCCCGGTATCAGGCTTTGCAGATTCACTCGCCAGAGCCATCGTTTCCTTTCCAAACCCACATCGTTTGACCGTATGGTTTCGTTCAACGTAGCAGAGGCTTCAAGCCGGTAAAGCTTCTTGAGCCTGCGCCACGGTCATCATCGACTTTTGCGCCGCGTCCGCCAGTTCTATCCCCAGCCCCGGCCCATCCGGCACATGCAAGCTGTCGCCGCGTGGCCGAAACGAAGGGTCCACCGTACCCCGGTCTACGAGATATTGCGGGCCGTTGACCGCGGCGGGAAGTTCCAGGCCAGCCCAGGCGAAGAAATGCGCGGTTGCCGCCATCGATAGTTCCGGATCGGTCAGCCCTGAGGCAAACAGCAGCAATCCGCTTTCCCGGAGAAGCCGCGCGATCCGCGTCGCATTCCACAAGCCGCCGCAACGGGCCACTTTCATGGCGATGCCGTCGAGCATTCCCAGCGCTATGAACTCCGCCACTTCAACCGGAGAGACGATGCCTTCATCCATCAGAATGGGCAGTGCCCCCTGGCGTTTCAGTGTTTGATAGGCGCGAATTCGGTTAGGAGGCAGCGGCGATTCAAGCCCTCTGAGGCCGAGATCGGCGAGCTTCGGCGCCATCGTCAACGCCGTGTCGAGATCGTAATTGGTGTTGGCGTCGCACCAGTGGAAGCCATTGGGCGCGAACGTCATGACCGTACGCACGAGTTCGAGGTCGTAAGTTAGTGTCTGCGGAGCGCCGACCTTGATGTTGAAGCTGTCGTAACCAAGCGCCCTTCCCTGTTCCAATTGCTTTTCGGCTCCGGCAAGCGTCGGAGACTGAATGGTCCAACTCAGCTTGATTTGCTTCTTGTTCGCGCCACCCAAGAGATTGCTGACCGATTTGCCGGTCTGTTTGCCCCAGAGGTCGTAACAGGCAAGATCGACACCCGCCTTGCACAAAGGCTGGCCGACAGAAAATGATGGCCGGATCGCGCGCTCCATGCGCGCGCGAACGTCGGCAAGGTCGCTCGGATCGGCGCCGAGAATGGCGGGTGCAAGATAGTGCTGCAGCGTCGACTCGACGCTTTCGACGGTCTCATATGTCCAGGTTTCGACCGGCACCGATTGGCCCCAGCCCTGCAAGCCGTTCTCGTCGGTCAGCCTGACCAGAATCGACGGCCGCGAACCTGACTTGAAGAATTTGAATTCTCCAAGCAGCGGATAGTCGAACCGTTTGATGTCGACGCGGGTAATCCGAGCCATCTCGGCCGCAATCCTCTCAGGTTTCCTCGCCCCACCCATGCTTGCGAGTTTTCCTGGTGCCGCAAGAGGGTTGGCATTGAGTTTAACTATCTGGTTAGATCGGCGCGAGCAAAATTATCGAGCAATGAGAGATTCCTCCAAAAAGGCTCCGTCGGGCCGGACCGCGTCCGGTGGCGGAATTCGCATGACTGACGAAATTCACTGTATTTCGAGTACGTATCCCGGGCCGCGGACGCAATCAGGGCGCGCCGGTGCAGCCGGGCGGCATCGGGCGGCCGTCGCATGAACGCGACGCTCTTCAGCGTACGCGAGGTTGGCCTCTACGAAAGGGACGTTCACCTCCGTATGCCGTTCCGGTTTGGCGTGGTGACACTGACCGAGGCGCCGCAGTGTTTTGTGCGCGTTCGTATCGAGCTTGCCGACGGCCGCTCACAGTGGGGCGCCGCCGCCGAGTTGCTGGCGCCGAAATGGTTCGACAAGAACGAGGCGCTTTCGAACGAAAACAATTTCGATCAGTTGCGCCTGGCGCTTCGACTCGCGGCCGGCGCCTATATGGACAGCAAGGCACGAACAGCGTTCGGCCATTTCGCCGCGCATTACGACGAGCAGATCGAAGCTGGCGCAACGCACGGCCTCAATTCATTGATCGCCAATTACGGCCCGGCGCAACTCGATCGCGCCATTCTCGATGCGCTTTTCCTGTCGGTTGGCTGCTCGTTCTACGACGGCATGCGCGACAACCTCGCCGGTATCGATCCGACGCTGCTGGGCCACCATGTCGGCGATCTTGCCGAATTCGACATGCCGCGTTTTCTCGCGCAACTTGCACCGGCGGACACCATCGCCGCGCGCCATACCGTAGGGTTGGTCGATGTCATCGGCGGCCATCCGGGACAAGTCGGCGATGGCTTGCCAGAATCGCTGGAGGAAGCCGTAGCAACCTACGGCCACCGCTATTTCAAGCTCAAGGTTGGCGGCAACATTAATGCCGATCTGGCGAGACTGATTGAGATTGCCGCCGTGCTGGATCGCGCGCCCCAACCCTATTTCGTCTCACTGGACGGCAACGAACAATTCAACGATATCGCGGTGCTGTTCGACTTATGGCGCCGGATGCAGGATGCGCCACAGCTGCAACGACTGGTCGCGAGCATCCTGTTCATCGAACAGCCGATCACCCGCACGCATGCGCTCGATGGCGACGTGTCGGCGTTGTCGCACGTAAAGCCTGTCATCATCGACGAATCCGATGATGATCTCGGCGCGTTCCCGCGCGCCCGCAGCCTCGGCTATGCCGGCGTCTCCAGCAAATGCTGCAAGGGGCTGTACAAATCCATTCTCAATGCCGCACGCTGCGCGCACTGGAACGCCGAGGCAGGTGCGCCCCGCTGTTTCATGACCGGTGAGGATCTGACCACTCAAGCAGGCTTGGCGGTGCAGCAGGATCTGGCGCTGGTCAATCTCATCGGCATCAGGCACGTAGAACGCAACGGACATCACTATGTGAACGGCATGGCAGGCTTGCCCGCGACCGAGCAAACCATGTTTCTGACCGGGCATCCCGACCTCTACGAGCATAAATACGGCGCGGTTCGGCTCAAGATTCGCGCCGGCCAACTCACTGTCGGATCGCTTGCCGGGCCAGGTTTCGCCTCCGGCGCCTACCCGGATTGGGAAACGCTCAAGCGCATGGCCTAGTTGCGGCCCTCGTAGAGGTCGCGGCCGAGCACGAGCGCGCGAATTTTGCCGTCGGCAATGCCACGCTTGAGCATCCAGAACCCGCAATCGGGATGGATATATTTTACCCGGCCGACGCCCAGAACCTTGTCGGCGTGCTCGATCGCACGGGCAATGGAGTCAGCCGATTCAACTACCGTCTGCTTGATGTCGACGACACCCAGGCCGAAGCCGATCTCGGGCCGCAGCTCCTTGAACACCGCGAGCTCCTCGGGCGGACGATGTGCATTCTCCATGACGATATGGTTCACATGCAGCTCGTTCAGATAGTCGATGAGCTTGCACCAGCCCCCCTTCTGGATGGTCTGGCCGCCGTAATTGCCGAAGCACAGATGCACCGCAGGCACGCTCGGGATGGCGTCGAGCACCCGATTCATGGCGTCCGCCGCCCATTTCCATTCCTCCGGGCTGCCGGGCAGATTGGCCTCATCGACCTGGATCACATCGGCATCGATATGCTTGACTTGTTCCGCCAGCACATCGGCGATCGCCATGGTCAGAGCCGCCTTGTCCTTGTAGTGGTTGTCCAGCAGCATCTTGGCGAGCATGTGCGGGCCAGTGAGCGTGAACTTCAGCGGCCGCGTCGCCAGCTTTCTGGCGCGGGTGCAAGCGGCCGGCAGATCGAGCGAGCCCGGACCGATGGCGCTATCAACCACGCCTGGCGGACGCCTACGGAATTTATGATCCGGCGATTGCTTGAACGCCAACCATTCGGCCAATCCGATCTCATTGCGCACGCCCGACATCGGTCGCACGAAGTATTCGATCATCCCGTTGGTCTCGGGGTGATTAACGTCGAACCGATAAAGCTCGCCGTCGCACACCAGATCGATACCGGCCTGCTCCTGGGTATCGATCACGACGCGCGTCGCATCGATCACCGCTTGTTCGGAAGGCAGCGCCACCAGCCAGTCCGGCACCGGATAAGAACCGACTGTGGTGGTGAGGATGCGCGCGTTTTTGACGCTATTCGAAGCCGACATTTGACGATTTTCCTTGGGTTGATTTTTCTTGTTTGACTTAAGAACGTTGGGCGGTCAGGCGTTTTGGCCGGGCCGCCTTTGACGCGATCTGCGTTCCCTTCACCAGCGCGGCGAACTTGGCCCACACGATGGTTTGGTGGATTTCGTCGTTGCCGGCAAAACTGGCAAAGCCGCAATCGGTGCCGGCAATCACGCGCTCCACGCCGAAAGCATCGATCCAGCGCTCAAGCCGTTGCGCGACCGACTCTGGATGCTCAACCATGACATTCGATTGCGTGATCATGCCCGGAATCATGATGATGTCGTCGGGCAGCTTCGCATCGCGCCACGACGTCCACTCGTGCTCGTGCCGCGGGTTGGCCGCTTCGAATGAAAACGCGCCGACATTCAGTCGCCCTAGAATATCGACGATATGCTTAACCTCAATATCGTGCACTCGCGGTCCGAAATTGATGCCGTAGCAGGTGTGGAAGCGCACCCTGTCCTTCGGAATTCCGCGCAAGGCGTGATTGATCGCGTGCACCCGCAGCGCGATCCACTTGCGGCACTCTTCCATACTCGTGTCCGGATGGCACACGTAATAGGTCACCAGATGTGGATCGTCGACCTGGAGGACAAACCCTGCATCGACGATCGCGCGATATTCCTCTCCGATCGCCTCGGCAAGCCCGAACAGGTAATCCTCGTCGGACTTGTAGTAGGCGTTGCGGTTCCAATCCTCGATACTCGAGACCGATGTCGACGGTACAAACGCATCGGCCACATCAATATCCTTCAACGCGGCTTTCAGATTGTCGAGATCCGTCTTGAGTGCCTGTCCCCCACGATATTTGACCGGTCCGGTACAAAGATAGTGCGTGTGCTTTGTATGCACGTTGGCGAGTTGCGGAGCGTAGAATTCGGGAAACTCCTGGACCTCCCGGGAACCGGCCCACGGACTTTGATTGCGGTGGGAACTATCGGGCTCAAGCCCGGCAAGACGCTCGTTGATATAGGTAATGAAGCTCGGCTTGCTCATCTCGCCGTCATCGACGATGTCGATACCAAGATCGACCTGCTTGCGGACGACGTCCGACACCGCCTTGCGCACGCGGGCGTTAAATGCCACATCGTCAATCTTTTGACCCTGCCGGCGCGCGACGCTCATGGCGTGAAGATCCGCCGGGCGCGGCAAGCTGCCGACATGGGTCGTGAGAATTCGATCGCCGCTATGCTTCATGGCGTTTCATCTTATACTTATTGGCGCCACGAATTCTATGTCTGTTAACCATCCGGTTACAAGGGGGGACCGCCTCCGCCGATTGGCCGAGTTTGAATGTTGGCTGAGGGCTTGCGTATCGTGCCACGGATGCCTTTTGCTCCGACCGGCCGCTTTGCGCCAGGAGCGGCCATTCAATACCGCTCTTCTAACAATTGGTTCACGGCTAGGACTGGGGCTTCCAGCCACGAACTGTATAGGTTTTGTGAATTAGTTAGCTAGTTTCTGAGCGCGATTCGAGGTGAAGCGGGGTGCCGAGCATGCCCCGCGCTTCGCTACCAAGCGTTTCGGACTTCTCGCTTACGTTCGGAATTTCGGCCTTACGGCGCTCGCGAACAACGATGGCGCCGTTGCTTCGGAAGCCAACAAATTCATTTGCCGGAGCAGTATTTTTGACGCTAAATCTGTGATTGAATTGGTCGCCGATCGCGCGGAAGATGGGAGACATAGAGGTGCAATAATCTTAGCACCTGTCATTCGACGGATAAGTGCGGGCGTGGGGATAGAAGGCGAGGGGTTTGATGCTTAGACTGGTTGGAAGCATTTTGCAGGTTGCACGAACGAATATGATTTTTCACTTGCTGGTAGCGACCTTGACGCTTGAGCTGTTGCCTTTGGTTTGTGCGCGAGCGGAAGGTTCGGGCATTACCATCTGTACGATGAACGAGGTTACGATGCCCTCGGCCAAACAACACTACGAGTGGCTTACGGCGAATAAGCGCTATGGGCCGGACGTGGCCAATGGCTTTCTACAAGACTCGCGCGCTGATGGAGACAAATTCCTCGAATATCAAATCATTTACCTGCCTGAGTTTCCCGGAGGATCAGGTTGGTTTGACATAAACGGGTTGAGCGGTTTTTTCGAAGCCAATTCTCACAATGTGAAAAAGTGGCAGTGCGACGGCGCGGAGTATTATCCCATGGCTGTTCTGTTTGGGCTTGAGCCGAAAGCGTTTCAGAACGGCACTCTTTACGTCTCTCCAAAACGAGGTCTTCAAACAGCAATATCGTTGAATACTCCGAGTGCTGCGAACAAGGTGATTGAAGTGCGCGTATCCGAAACGGACAAACTGATATGCCAGGATTTGACGGTCGAGAATACAACCGAGAAAGGCTGTTCTCACCCAGGGTCCTATTTCAAATAAATTGCTACGGGGAAATGAGGCGTGGGGAGACGCATATGCGCCTTATTCTTGAGACGATCTCGGCTCTGTTTTTGAGCATGACGCAGGTCAGCGCTATACCGGTCGAATTTTTACAGGCAACGATTAATCCGAATAACGAAAGCCGGTTAGGAGGGAGAGGAAGAGATGTGCAAGGGGATATTCGGTTTCTTTTTGTTCATAGCTTTCAGCTTTTCTGCGGAAGCGCACGATTTTAAAATGCATGCGGGGCAAGATGCCTACGTCTTCGATTACGACAACTTCTATGGAAAAATCATAAATGTGTACGAGACCCGCGAAGGTGAACCAGCCGATGAGCGAACAGAGTCGATAGCGCACGATTGGTTTGCGCTTGAGGACATTGTCGCGGGCATTCCAAACGCCTTATCTGGGATGCCGTCGCCACATCCTCTAGCTATCGGAAGAACAGGGGAGATAGGCGCAAACGCCTTTGCGGCGATCTACGGCGGAAAACGCTATATTGTAATGAGCCATCAGATTCACAGTAACTACGGAATGATGGCTCTGGTGATGGGACACGAATTGGGTCATCACGTTTGCGGTCATACATCGGGGACGATGACGCAGAATCCGTGGACCAAGGAATTGGAGGCAGACACGTTTTCCGGAATGACTATTCGCGCTGGCTCGTTCGGATTGAATTTGAATGATGCTCTTCTGTATGCGGCACAACTATTCTCGCCGGGAGGCTCGACCACACATCCGCCGTTAGCGATGCGCATCAACGCGATAGTGGATGGCTACAACAACGGATCACCGTGCATAGGCAGACAAGTGCCGTTAATCGCGAGCAACGAACTGGGTGGAAACGTTGGTTTGAAATCCGTCGAGCCGCTATGGAGTCATAACGGGTCTGTTGTGCGGCTCATAGCAAACGGTGCAGATCGGCGCTTCGTGTATGAAAGTCCGAAAAACGGATTGGCTGCGGTCGGCGTAGGGAAAGGGACGCTCCTGTTCAAGGGAAGGAGGAGTGGGAACTCGTACTCGGGCGATGCATACATCTTCTCCCACTGCCGACCGATAGCCTATAAGGTAAGCGGAGCTGTTTCGTCAGACGACAGACAAGTTACAATGTTCGGACGTGCGCCGATCGTGAACGAGTCATGCGCTGTTACTAGCTACCGCGACGATACCCTAGTCTTCAGTTTTGCTGGGGATTAGGCGATTTCCTTCCACTCCCACGTCTCCGCATTCTTAGCTAGCTGCAAGTTGGTTTCGATGCGCTGGTGAAGCTCGTTGAGGCCGCGCTGACGGTGTTGCATTGCAGCGCCGGTTGCTTCCATTTGCTTGGCGAGTGTGTTGCGACGTTCCTGGAGGGTTTTGCGCTTGTTGCGATTTTCGACGGTGTGGTAGTCGAGCGCGGATTCGAGCGTTTTGATTTCACCTTTGAGAGTTTCGTCCTCCTTGCCGGGAAAGTGCACGATTTGCAGACGGCCACAAAGTCATCCAGCAGGTGTTCGATTGAAAGGGGCTCCTGCCTAACGTTCCCGAGCAGATGAAGGCCCATGTGCTGTTTGGTCCGAAGTCGCAGCTGGCCAAGCACCGTAGCTTGCGGTTCTCGAAGCAGTTTCAGAAGACTTTCGGCTTCTTTCTGTATCCTGCCCACCTTCGTTCGATACCAATTTGCCGGTGGGTGTTCTGAGTCGCGATGCTGCTCCCAGTAGCGCCTCGCGATTGATTGAAGCTCATCAGCCAGGTTTGTTCCGGTCTGGTCATTTAGAGCAGCAATCAGCTGCGCGGCTTCCGCAATGTCCTCCGCCGCTAGAGGCATCTCGGTGATGCTATACAGCGTTCGGCCGGGTGCCCATTTTTCCGGAGGACCCGCATCCTGACCTTTGTTGCCTCGCGTCACGGCGATCTCCGTTACGTTCACGGTAAGGGTATGGTGATCCTATCATGATCGCCCTTTCTACGATCAAGCCATTCCCCGCGACCCTATCCTGAAGGCAGCTTTCCGATGTTACGTGTGCAACAAATCGGGGGCACGGCCGGCCATTTCCCACACAAACCTTCGCTGGCAATTCGGACCAGTGGCTTGGATGATGTCTCGGACAGCCGGAAGCCGGGGCGATAGCCTTGGGACCAAGGCAGACATTTGAGTTAGGCAATCTCGCAAATGGCCCGAGCTGAGGTTTCAGCACACCAATTGAACCCGCGGCTAGTGACCCGCGACCAGGCAGCGCATTACTGCGGTATATCTCGAAGTTCGCTTTCGCATTGGGTTAGCTCGGGCCTCTTGCCGAGACCCTTGATAGGTACTTCGAGGTGGGACTTGCGCGCCATTGACCGTGCGCTAGATTCGCTCAGTGGTCTTGCGGCGACGGAGAAATCTGAACTGGACGAATGGAGGGCGAAACGTGCGCGTCGTTCTGAAGGGAATTCATAAGGTCAAAAAGCGCCTCGCGAATGGCGACATCAATATCCACTACTATGCCTGGCGTGGCGGTCCTGCAATCCATGCAAAGCCGGGCACGCCCGAGTTCGTGCATGCATACAACGAAGCGCATAGCAGCATCAGGCAGCCTCGCGCCGGCACGTTGATGACTATCATCGCCGAGTACAAGGCGTCGCCAGAATTCACTCAGCTAGCGAAGGACACTCGGCGCGCGTACTTGAACTATATCAAGCTAATCGAGGAGGAGTTCGGCGATCTGCCTCTAGCGGCCCTCGCCGACCGGCGCGTACGTGGTGAGTTCAAGTCTTGGCGTGACAAGTTTGCCCAGACGCCGCGCAAGGCCGATTATGCCTGGACTACGCTGGCACGCATCATGTCGTTCGCCAAGGATCGTGGCACAATCGCAACTAATCCCTGCGAAAAAGGCGGTCGTTTATATGCCGCTGATCGAACAGACAAGTTCTGGGGCGAATCTGAAATAGCCGACCTACTATCGATTGCGTCGTCTGAGATCAAACTGGCGCTCGTCCTGGCGCTCTGGACTGGCCAACGGCAAGGCGACCTGTTGCGACTGCCGTGGTCGTCATACGACGGCAGCCACCTTCGGCTTCGCCAGTCAAAGGGCGGTCGCCGAATTACGATGCCTGCGGGAGCGCCGCTAAAAGTGCTTCTCGACGGCACCGAACGCCGCAGCCCACTTGTTCTTACCAATTCCTACGGTCGTCCCTGGACATCGGACGGGTTTCGGACGTCGTGGTCCAAGACGTGCGCACGCGCTGGCATCGTCGGCCTGACGTTTCATGATCTCAGAGGCTCAGCGGTGGTTCGTCTGGCGCTCGCGGAGGCCACAGTGCCGCAGATCGCGACCTTCACCGGCCACAGCCTCAAGGACGTTGAAGCCATCCTCGACGCTCACTATCTCGGCCGCGACATTCAGCTCGCCGAAGCCGCGGTGCTAAAGCTCGAAAAGAGAACAAAACTGTAAACCGTGGTGTAAACCGCGGCTGATTTTGGCTTTGGCTATTTTGGTAAGTGCTTGAAAAGCTTGGTGGGCGCACCAGGGCTCGAACCTGGGACCCGATGATTAAGAGTCATCTGCTCTACCAACTGAGCTATGCGCCCGGAACCGGCCCGGAAAGCCTTCACAAGAGGGCGTCGTTTAGCAAAGCACCCCCCCGATGTCCAGCAAACCGGCGAGGTATTCCCCGGTCGTGTCGGCGAAGTCAGGACGCGAAAAACCGCCGGATTCCGGCGGTTTTTCTGCATTCTGATCGATGTAAGATTGGCGCGGCTAGAGCCGTTCGGAACCGCCCCGGCCGCCATAATCCCCGCCTGGGGCGCCATCCCGGTCGTCACCGCGATCCCGGTCGCCATCCATCATGCCGTGCTCGAACCGGTGGTGCCGCCACCCCTCGCCGCCAAAGCGATGCTCCCGATGCGTCAGCATGGCGAGACGGCGTTTCTGGCCGTCGTCGAGAGTCTTGTAGAGCGGATCGGCCGCATCCGCGATACGCTTCAGCGCCGCCGCCGTGGCCGCCATGTCATCGGCGCGCTCGCGCAGCCGCGTCACCGGATCCTTCTCCGGCTGCGGCGCATCCTTGGAAGCATCCTGCTGCGCGTTCATCCGCGCATTGGCGCGATCGATTCTCAGTTTGGCGAAATCCCGCACCGCGGCTTCCACCGGCGGCCACAATTTCTCCTGATCGGGCGTGAGCTTGAGCCCGGCATGGACCGCCGCAATCCGCGCGTCGGCGAACGCCGCCCTGTCCTCCGGGCTCATTCGCACGTGGTCGTGAAACCACGGACGATGCTGGGCATAGACCACGGTCGAGCCGGCGATGGCGAGCGCCGCAACGCCGGCGAGAAGAACCTTCTTCATGCGAACCTCCTTTGAAAGGTCACGCCAAGATGGGCGCGCCTGTCCGCGCAATCAACTTACAGTTTGGAAAGAGTGCCCTCTCTTACCAAGATGTAATGCGCCATCATGTATCAAAATGTTTCAGATCATGCCCAGCAGGCGCGGAAGCCACAGTGAGATTTCCGGGATGTAGGTGATCAGCCCCAGAAAGATCAGCATCGCGCACAGCCACGGCAGCACCGCGACGGTGATTTCGCTGATGCCCATTTTCGCGATACCGCTGGCGATATAGAGATTGAGGCCGACCGGCGGATGGCACAGTCCGACTTCGGTGTTGACGATCATCAGCACGCCGAGATGAACCGGATGGATGCCGATCTTGGTGGCGAGCGGAAACAGGATCGGCGCCATGATCAGCAAAATCGACGACGGGTCCATGACGTTGCCGGCCGCCAGCAGCAGGATGTTGACTACCAGCAGGAACATCCAGAGGCTGAAATTCTTGTCGATGATCCAGGCCGCCATCTCCTGCGGGATCTGCTCATGGGTCATCAGGAACGAGAACAATACCGCGTTGGTGATGATGTAGAGCAGCATCGAACTCATGCTCGCCGCCTGCAGCAGCACCTTCGGCACTTCGCGAAGCTTCAGTTCCTTGTAGACGAACACCGTGATGAAGAAGGCGTAGACCGCGGCGACGGCGGCGGCCTCGGTCGGCGTGAAGATTCCGCCGTAGATGCCGCCGAGCACGATGGCGATCAGCAGCAGGCCCCAGACGCTTTCGCGGAACGCGGTCCATTGCTCCCACAACGTGGCCTTTCGCATTCGCGGATAGCCCTTGCGCCAGGCAATGAACCAGGTCACGACCGCCAGCATCGACGCCAGCATGATTCCCGGCACGATGCCGGCCATGAACAGCGCCCCGATCGAAGTATTGGTGGACACCCCGTACAGCACAAGAATGATCGACGGCGGCACCAGGATGCCGAGCGCACCCGAGGTCGAGATCACGCCGACGCCGAACCGGCGCGGATAACCGTGCTCCACCATCGCCGGCATCATGATCGAGCCGATCGCCACGACTGTCGCGACGCTGGATCCGGAAATCGCGGCGAACATCGCGCACGCCGCGACGCCCGCAAGGCCGAGCCCGCCGGGCAAATGGCCGACAACCGAGGTGGTAAAGGCGATCATGCGCCGGGCGACGCCGCCGCGGGTCAGGAACGTGCCGGCGAGGATAAAAAACGGGATCGCCATGATCCCGAAATTATCGAGGCCGGAAAACAGTTTCAGCCCGACGCTTTCGATCGGCACTTCGGTCATCGTGAACAGGAAAGTCAGCACGGTGAGGCCGAGCGAAATCGAGATCGGCATGCCCGTCAGCATCAGGGCAAACAGCAGTCCGAAAATAAGGGCGGCGCTCATTACGCCTCTCCCAGCGCGACCGGCGCCTTGGCGCTGACTTCGATGCCGTCGACATGCGTCGCGTCATGGTGCGGCAGCGCGCCGGTCCTCCAATAGGTCCACGATACCTGCAGAAAGCGGAAGCACATCAGATACGAGCCGAGCGGGATGCAGGCGTAGACAATCCAGCTCGGCAGTTCGAGATCGGGCGACACCTGGTCGGTGCTCATCAATTCGATCACGAATTTCGCGCCCATGGTGCCGACAATGGCGGTGAACAGCGCCCCGCCGAGCAGGCCGAACAGGATGACACGCTTCTGCCAGCGCGCATTGAGCTGGTTGATCAGCACGTCGACGCCGACATGGATGCCGGTTCGCACGCCATAGGCGGCGCCGAACTTCGCCATCCAGATGAACATGTAGATGCACAGCTCCTGCGCCCAGGAGATGTGAATGCGGATCAGATAGGGATACAGCAACGGGACGCCGGTGCCGAACCGGTGCACGACGGAGATGAAAATCAGGATCGTCGCCGCCGCCATCAGCGAGCTGATGATGATTTCCTCGAGCCGATCAAGGATGCGAAGCAGCACCAACGTCCCCCTTACAACGCACGATTTGAATTCGGCTGGTCATGGCCGGGCTCGTCCCGGCCATCCCACGACTTCGTTGCCCACCTCAAGACGTGGATGCCCGGGACATCTGGCGCGAAGACGCGCTTCGCGCTTTTGCCCGGGCATGAAGGCTGAGAGAATGGAAGTTCACTAGTGGCTTGCGCCGCCAGTTTCCTTGATGAACTCGTCGATCAGGGGTTGGCCGACCCGGCTCGCGACGTCCTTGTAGACCGGCTCCATCGCCCTGCGCATGGCGGCATCCTGCTCCGGCGTCAAGGTGTCGATTTCGGTCTTGCCGGACTTCCTGATCTCGGCGAGCGCGTCGTCGTTTTCCTTCACCGACTGGCCGTTGCCGAAAGCGGTCGCTTCCTTCATGGCCTTCTCGCATTGCGTGCGGATATCGGTCGGCAGGCCCTCCCAGAACTTCTTGTTCACGACCACGACATAACCGATATAGCCGTGGTTGGTCATGGTCATGTACTTCTGCACCTCGTGCATCTTCTGGGTGTAGATGTTGGACGTCGTGTTCTCCTGGCCGTCGACCACGCCGGTCTGCAGCGCCTGGTACACCTCGCCGAACGCCATCACCTGGGGGATCGAGCCCAGCGCGCGGAATTGCGCTTCCAGAACCTTCGACGACTGGATGCGGAATTTCAGACCCTTGTAGTCCTCCGGCGTGATCAGTTTCTTGTTGGCGGTCATTTCCTTGAAGCCGTTGTCCCAGTAAGCGAGACCGATCATGCCCTTCGGCTCCAGCAGCTTGAGCAGCTTGGCGCCAAGCGGTCCGTCGGTCACTTTGCGCAAGGTGGCGAGGTCGGGCAGGATATAGGGAAGATCGAACACCTCGAACTCGCGGACGCCGATCGGTCCGAACTTGGAGTTCGAGGGCGCCAGCATCTGAACCGCGCCGAGTTGCAGCGCTTCCAGTTCTTCCTTGTCCTTGTAGAGCGTCGAGTTCGGATAGATCTCGACCTTCACCTTGCCGTCGGTGTATTTCTCCGCCAGTTCCTTGAACTTTTCAGCGGCTGCACCCTTCGGCGTATTCGAAGCCACAACGTGGCTGAACTTGATGACGATCGGCGACTGCGCCGACGCCGGCCCTGCCAAAACCATTGCCGCGACCGACGCCGCAGCCAAAACCAGTCCACGCATGTTTCCTCCCGCGTTATTTTTTTGCGAAGCGCGCGCAAGCGCCGCTCCCAGCCTGGTATGCCAGCGGCACCAATACAGAGAAGCGACCGCAAATGCCATTGCTTGTTAGCAGGGTAGGCTTGTTTGCTGCGATGCAAAAACGGTGGGGGTTTCGCGGGCAGCGTCGCTTGTGGCTACCCCTCTCCCCGACCCTCCCCCACAAGGGGGGAGGGAGAAGAGAGAGCAAAGCAATCAGCCCGCCGCTGCCGCCGGCATGTCGCGCTGGCGCTTCATGACGATCTTGTTGAGCGCCCCGAGATAGGCCTTGGCCGACGCCACCAGCGTATCCGGGTCGGACGCCTTCGATGTCATCGACCGCCCTTCATGGGCGAGCCGCACCGACACCTCGGCCTGCGCGTCGGTTCCTTCGGTGACCGCATGCACCTGGTACAGTTCCAGCTTGGCCTCGTGCGGCACCAATAGCTTGATGCAGTTGAAGACGGCATCGACCGGACCGTTGCCTTCGGCTTCCTCGATTTTGATCTGGCCGTCGACGTCGAGCTTCATGGTGGCGCGCTGCGGGCCATGGGTGCCCGCGATCACGGTCAGCGATGCCAGCTTGATGCGGTCATGCGCGTTGGCGATTTCCTGATCGACCAGCGCCTCGATGTCCTCGTCGTAGATGTCCTTCTTGCGGTCGGCCAGCGCCTTCATCCGCACGAAGGCGTCTTCCAGCTGGTTGGCGCCGAGCTTGTAGCCCATCTCCTCCAGCTTGTGCACGAAGGCATGCCGTCCCGAATGCTTGCCCAGCACCAGCGACGATTGTTTCAGGCCGATCATCTCGGGGCGCATGATCTCGTAGGTCGAAGCATCCTTGAGCACGCCGTCCTGATGGATGCCGCTTTCATGCGCGAACGCGTTGCGGCCCACGATCGCCTTGTTGTACTGCACCGGAAACGAGGTCGCCGCCGAAACCAGTTTCGAGGCCCGCGTCAGCATGGTAGTGTCGATCTTGTTCCAGTACGGAAACCTGTCGTTCCGCACACTGATCGCCATCACGACTTCCTCGAGCGCGGCATTGCCTGCCCGCTCGCCGATGCCGTTGACGGTGCATTCGATCTGCCGCGCGCCGCCGGCGAGTCCCGCCAGCGAATTCGCCACCGCCATGCCGAGATCGTTATGGCAATGCACCGAGAACACCGCTTTGTCGGAGTTCGGTACCCGTTCGATCAGGGTGCGCATGAAGTGGGTGTATTCCTCCGGCACGGTGTAGCCGACCGTGTCGGGGATATTGACCGTGGTGGCGCCCGCCTTGATCACGGCTTCTACAATGCGGCACAGGTACTCCATCTCGCTGCGGGTGCCGTCCTCCGCCGACCATTCGACGTCGTCGATCTGGTTGCGCGCGCGGGTGACGTTGGCGATCGAGAGCTCCAGTACCTGCTCCGGGGTCATGTTGAGCTTGACGCGCATGTGCAGCGGCGAGGTCGCGATCACGGTGTGGACGCGGCCACGTTTGGCGAACCTCACCGCTTCGGCGCAGCGGTCGATATCCTTGGGATTGGCGCGCGACAGGCCGGCGATCACGGCGTTCTTGGAACGCCGAGCGATCTCGCTGACCGCCTGGAAGTCGCCTTCGGAGGTGATCGGAAAGCCGGCCTCGATGACATCGACGCCCATGTCGTCGAGCATCTCGGCGACCTCGAGCTTCTCCTCGAAGGTCATGGTGGCGCCGGGGCATTGTTCGCCGTCGCGCAAGGTGGTGTCGAATATAACGACGCGGTCCTTGTCGGACTTGTTCACGGTGGTCATCGGAAAAATTCCTTTAGATGGCGCGCTGCTTGAGCGCTGAGGGGGTCTGGTGATCTCGCGCAACCCCTGAGTGCCCAGGCGCACAGCGCCCAGACGGCCCTCAGGGGCCGATAAGAAGCAGGCCGCCGATAAGCAGGGTGGGCAGCGACGCAGCCGGAATCGCGCAAGGAAGCACGGCCTTGGCCGCTTCCCCCCGAATTCCGTACTTTTGGCCGCGAATCAGCATTGCCAGACCCTTTGAAGCGAGATTCTCGGCCAAAACCATTGACGGTTGGTTGCCGAGGCTCGTTCGACTGCCGTTCTAAACGAGAAATGACGGTAGCCGCAATGCCAAAAGTTAGTCAGAGGCGTTGACCTAATTACCTCCCCTGGAAGGTAAGCACACCCCCACGATCTCGCGGCGTGATCTCGTCTCCCTCGCCCCGCGTTTTGCGGGGCGAGGTTAAAACGGTAGCGTCCTCTTAAGCGCAGTTTCGCATTCTCGCGGCGTGATCCGCCCGAGGTTTGCCAAGAATTCCTAGCCCTCCGATCAGAGGGCGCAGGGAATGCCGGGCGCCCAATGCGCCCGCAGCCTGGCAGGGCAGAAAAACAAGCCATGCCAGTAACAGTCACCACGGTCACACCGGA
>NZ_SSMW01000075.1 GCF_004799405.1 Bradyrhizobium sp. | reverse complement strand
TGGTAATATTCATGGCGGATGGCTCCCATTTTGCTCGTGAACGCCTGATGGCCTTCACACTTTGGCACCCAGATGCCGTGAGCGGGAGCCATCCACCTCATCTGTTGTGCGCTCCATAGCGGACATGCCCACAGGGGTTTAATTCTCCCTCCTGCATCCCCATATTTTGTTCATGGTAACATGGACAAAAACATTTGCGCGCGAGCCGCCGAAGACCAAGGCTGAGCTGCGCGAGATGCTGGCCGAAGCCGTCCGCAATTCGCAGGCTGAGAATAAGCGCCTGCAAAAGGCCAAGAAAGTTAAGACGGCCTAACTCATAACCTGAGTGTGCGGAGAAAGGAGATGAATATGGCAACGGGAATGTTCCGTACTAGTGACGGATCAGTGCAGGTTGACTATGACGGCGTCAGCATCCCAATTCCGCGGTCTAAGTATGATAAAAATGGGTACAAGCCGAACTTTGACGAACTGCCACTTGAAGCCGATTATTTGGCCGCTCAGGAAAAGCAAAGAGCGGCCGATGCCAAGAAGCACTTATAACACATATCGCTCGCTGGAGTCGGTGGTGCGCGACTAGACACACGCAAAAGCCGCCAAGGTTTCCCTCAGCGGCTTCGTGCCGTTGCGTTGCGTTTGCCTAGAGGTCTGCTGCGCCGAGCGGTGCTCGACCGCGTAGCCCAAGCCTGCTAGCCACCGGACGCAAAGCCTTTAATAAATGAGGCACTCAGATGCGTTGCCGGTTTGTCGGGGCCAACGTATCCCCGATGCTATAAATGTTGTCACCAGCACCGACGCTTATCAAGCCAGCACCGCTGTCCTATCGAATTGTGAGCCGCCTTCGGGCGGCTTTTCTTTTTGGCAAAGCGCCGTCCATGTCTGCTCATGGCACTTAGCGGACATCGCCGTCGTGTCGCTGCATGTCTGCTTTCGGGGGAATAGCGGAAGTCGTATTTCAGGGCCGCGAGGTCTGCTTTTGACCCGGAGCGGACATCACCGGAGCAGTCGGCCAACACGATTCTGGCTCGTTCGCCCCCTTCCAGAATGAAGGTTTGGCCCGGTAAGATGCTCTTCTTGACCCTGGGGGCGGATATGGCGCGGCCATCAAGAACGGGCGGCAAGACGAGCGAGGCGAAGGCCGGCAACGCAAGCCCAGCGAAGGGCCGCAAGACCGCCAAGAACAAGCGCCGCATCGCGCCAGCGGCCATCCGAGTTAAGCGTCGTTCGGTCTCCGGTCCGAGCAAAGACCTGAAGGAAGCCCGTGCGCAGCAGGCGGCGACGGCTGAGATATTGAAGGTCATCGCCAGCTCGCCGACCAATGTACAGCCGGTGTTCGATGCCATTGTGGGAAGCGCGAAGCGTCTGCTCGGCGGCTTCTCGGCCGCGGTCTTCCGCTTTATCGATGGAGTTGCCTACTTGCAGGCCATCACGCCGACGAATCCGGCGGCTGACGAGATCATGAAGAGTTCGTTCCCGCGGCCGGTTGCCGATTTTCAGTCGTTTGAGATGGTGCAGGGCGGCAAGATCGCACAGATTCCAGATACGGAAGCATTGTCGGACGACATTCGGAATATCGCGCGAGCGCGCGGCTTTCGCAGCATACTTATTACCCCGCTGATGAGCGGCGGGACGCCTATCGGCATGACCAGCGTCACGCGTGTACAACCCGGCTCCTTCCCCGCCCACCATGAGCAATTGTTGCAGGCCTTTGCCGATCAGGCGGTGATCGCCATCGAGAACGTCCGCCTGTTCGACGAGGTGCAGGCGAAGACACACGACCTTTCGGAGGCTCTCACTTACCAGACCGGAAGCAGCAATATTCTGAGCGTGATAGCTTCTTCGCCGACCGATGTCGGACCGGTTCTCCAGGCCATTGTTGAGAGTGCTTGCGAGCTCTGCCAGGCCTATGATGCCATCGTGCTTTTGAAAGACGGCGACCAGCTCCGTTTCAGCGCCCATCATGGTCCGATAATGGTGGAAGCGGACAAGTGGCCGATCAACCGCAGCTGGACTGCGGGACGCGCATTCCTGGAACGGAAGCCAGTGCATGTGCGCGACCTTCTCTCCGACGAGGGTAGTGACTTTCCTGACGCTCAAGAACTGTCGCGCCGTGGGGGGACCACGGGTCTTCGCAGTATTTTGGGTGTGCCGCTGTTGCGCGAGGGTGAGAGTATCGGTGCAATTGTGCTTCGCCGAATCGAAGTGCATCCTTTCAGCGACAAACAGATCAGCCTGCTGCAAACCTTCGCCGATCAGGCCGTGATCGCCATTGGTAATGTGCGAATGTTCGACGAGGTGCAGGCCCGCACCCGCGATCTCTCCGAATCGCTGCAGTTCCAGACCGCGACCTCCGATGTATTGAAGGTCATCTCCAGCTCGCCTGGTAAGCTGGAGCCTGTTTTCATTTCAATGTTGAAGAATGCTGTAAATATCTGCGACGCCAAGTTCGGAAACCTGTTCCTGATTGACGGCGATAGCGCGCGCTGGGAGGCGGGAGTGGGCACGCCCCCGAAACTTGCAGAGTATTTTACGCAATCAAGAGCATTCCAGCCGACGCTGGGTAGCCACCTGGACCGCGTCATACGGACAAGACAGGTGAGCCACACTGCCGACGACGCCGCTGAAGCGGTGGTCGGCGCAGCAGCAAGGCTTGGGGGGGCACGATCTACTGTTTGCGTTCCGATGATCAAAGATAACTCACTGGTTGGGGCTATCTTTATCTACCGCACCGAAGTGCGGCCGTTTACCGACAAACAGATCGACCTCGTCAGGAACTTCGCAGCACAAGCCGTAATTGCCATCGAGAACACACGACTTCTCAAGGAGTTGCACCAGCGCACCGACGACCTTTCCGAATCGCTACAGCAGCAGACCGCGACTGCCGACGTGCTCAAGGTGATCAGCCGCTCGGCATTCGATCTGCAAACCGTGCTGGACACGCTGGTCGAGTCGGCAGCGCGGCTGTGCGAAGCGGATATGGCGGTGATAACGCGCCAGAAAGGCGACGAGTATTTTCGTGCCGGTTCATACGGCTTTACGGCCGAGTTCATGGATCACGTAAGGGACACCCCGGCCAAGCCGGAACGTGGGACCATTACCGGCCGGACCCTGCTTGAGGGCAAGGTGGTCCATGTGCCGGACGTGCATATTGACCCCGACTACACCTTTTCGAAAGCCCAGAAACTTAGCGGCGATCCCCGCACAATTCTCGGGGTACCCCTGTTGCGCGAAGGCCAGCCGGTTGGTGCAATTGTGCTGCGGCGCCGCGTCGTGCGGCCGTTCACCGAGCGGCAGATCGAATTGGTCAGGACCTTCGCCGACCAGGCGGTGATCGCCATCGAGAACGTTCGCCTGTTCGACGAGGTGCAGGCACGCACGCGCGACCTCTCGGAGTCGTTGCAACAACAAACTGCCACGGCCGACGTGCTGAAGGTGATCAGCCGCTCGGCGTTCGATCTCGACTCTGTGCTCGCAACCCTCCTCTCTTCCGCAGCCACATTGTGTGACGCCGAGAAGGGCGTGATCTTTCTCCGGAAAGATAACCACTTTCATATGGTGTCGAATTACGGCTTCTCCGCGGAATTCGAGACGTTTGCAAGGGCGCATCCGTACCCAGCCGATAGTGGCAGCACCACGACACGTTCGGCGGCGTCCGGCGGCGTAGTCCACGTCGCTGACGTGCTCGCCGATGAGACGCAAGGCGATCTCGCCCGCCAGTATCAGCGCCTCGGCGGCCATCGAACCATTATCGGTATTCCTCTCAGACGCGAGGGCGAAACCATCGGCGTTTTTACGCTGACGAGACAGGTCGTGCAGCCCTTTACAAAGCGACAGATCGAGCTGGTCGAGACTTTTGCCGACCAGGCGGTGATCGCGATCCAGAATGTGCGGTTGTTCGATCAGGTTCAGGAGCGTACGCGCGAACTGTCAAAGTCGCTCGATGATCTACGCACCGCGCAGGATCGCCTAGTGCAGACCGAGAAGCTGGCATCGCTCGGCCAGCTCACCGCTGGTATTGCGCATGAGATCAAGAACCCGCTCAATTTCGTCAACAACTTCTCGGCGCTCTCGGCGGAGCTAACCGATGAACTGAACGGTGTGCTCAAGCCCGTCGCGATGGACGGCAAAGTTCGGGAAGAAGTCGACGAATTGACCGGTATGCTGAAGGACAATCTTGAAAAGGTGGTCCAGCACGGCAAGCGCGCCGACGCCATCGTCAAGAACATGCTCCTTCATTCGCGTCAGGGCTCCGGCGAGCATCGGCGGGTGGAAATCAACGCTCTCGTTGAGGAAAGCCTTAATCTCGCCTATCACGGGGCAAGGGCCGAGAAGCAGGGCTTCGAAATCACCCTGCAAAGGTCCTTCGATTTGGCGGCCGGAGAAGTCGATCTCTTCCCCCAGGAAATCACGCGGGTAATGCTCAACCTGATCTCAAATGGGTTTTACGCAGCCACAAAGCGAGCTGAGGCAAATGGAGGTGACTACGAACCAACTCTTGCTGCTGCGACCAAGAATCTCGGCAACAGCGTCGAGATCCGAATCCGCGACAACGGCGGCGGCATATCCCCCGAGGTGAAGGAAAAGATGTTCAATCCGTTCTTCACGACCAAGCCTGCCGGTGAAGGGACGGGACTGGGCCTTTCCATCAGTCACGACATCATCGTGAAACAACACGGCGGCAGCATTGATGTCGAGACAGAGCCCGGACTTTTCACAGAGTTCAAGATCGTATTACCGCGGACGAGCCAAAGGTAATCCGTCCTCCAAGGTCACCAGCTGACAGCGTCAAATTTGCTGCGGTGCATGAGTCCGTTCCTGATGCTGTGGACGGCTCCTCCACCGGCACATCGGTGCCATGGATGTGGGGGCTGTTAAGGCTCCCACGATTCAAAGGAGCGAGCCATGCAGACGATCACGACAAT
>NZ_SSMW01000074.1 GCF_004799405.1 Bradyrhizobium sp. | reverse complement strand
TCAGTCCGGCACAATGCAGAGCGGCGAGGGGGCTTCTCGATTGGAGCCAACAAACATTGGCAGAGCACGCTGGCGTCGGTGTGGTTACGATCCGTCAGCTTGAGGGTGAAAATCAGCAGCCCCGGCGCGCAACACTTTCTGTGGTTCGCGGTGCGTTAGAGCGTGCCGGCGTCGAGTTCATCGACGAGAACGGCGGTGGCCTTGGTGTGCGTCTTCGGGAGCCCGTCAGCGGAAAGATCCGGGGAATGAACAGGAGCTGACGTGCGAGGGGTGCTGTCCATATTGGTCCCGAGCACAGCAGTTCAACGCGAGGATAATCCCGGCCGATCTCCTCGTGCAGCCTTATCGGATTGCAAAGAAGGCCCGGGAAGCTGCCGGCGTCGAATTCATCGACGAGAACGGTGGTGGATTAGGGGGGCCTCCGAAAGCCGAAACGCGCGACTAGCAGGCGGTCAAAGGGAACGCGTCCAAAAGGATCCGAAAACAAGGGATCCGTGGACTGCCGAAGTTGTTGTGATGGTCGACGGGTTACTTGGGTTTGGCAATGCCAATCGATAGCTTCGCTTGCACGGGAATCCGTCATGGCTCATATTTGCGAGGGCTTTACCGGAGTGGAATGCCATGCCCCGTCATAATCGTGTCAGTGACCTTGCTGCGGACAGCTTGGCCAGCGGCTCCCCTGCGATCGGCCAACCGGCATTCGGACAGTTGCAACGCTTGAGTGCAGTCGGTCTCGAACCTCCGCTGTTTGGCCGGACCCCTGAAGAGATCGGCTTCGAAAAGCGACTGATCGAAATCATCTCCGGCTCACCCGACCGGCGGACCAAGTCAAAACAAGAACTTGTTGAACTCGGTAGGACTGAGTTTGGCCTCTCGGAAAGACGGGCGATGGCCCTCCGTGAAAGCGTCATCATGCGACTCCGTGCCAAAGCCTGGTGCAATGCTGGAGCCCCGAAGGGCAGGCAAAGCCGGCGTACTGGCTAAATTCGAAAATCGTGCAGGGTATTGTTGCTGAAAGATTTCGGCAATCATCATCCACGGATGGGTGAGCAGGTGCTCACGCCAGTCTGATGGAGTGCCAAAATGCGACGCTCATTGGTCAAATCGCCGCCGCTCAGGTTGCCGAAAGAACTGGCGCAGTTCTTTGCCGATCCTCCGCTCGCCTTAAACGAAAGGCGGGAAGACTACGACGATCTATTCGCTGCGATCGCAGCTGCCGCAAAACCCGCTGACGCGATCAGCTGGATGTTTGTCCGCGATATCACCGATCTTTCTTGGGAAATCCGCCGCGAGAGAAGTCGGAAAATGCAGCTCATCAAGTCCTCCGAGGAGAGCCGCGTTGCGGACATTTTGACGGAAGGATTGGATTGGAGCGCATCAACTCCAGGTGACGCCGACGCCTCCGAAGCTGCAAGGCAATGGGCCAGTGACCCCAAAGCGCGTCGAAAAATCGATAAGGAGCTCCCAGATTTGGGATGGGCCCCGACGGATATTTTGTCCGACGCCTTAGACAACTCTGACATTGACGAAATTGATAAGCGAATTGCCTCTTACGAACTGCGACGGATGGCTGCATTGAGAGCGATTGAGCTGTATAGCGAGAAACTGGCCCGGCGGCTCGAAGGAGCCTCTTCCAAGGTCATCGACGGGGAGTTTACCGAGGCGGCTAAGTAGGCGATGACCTCGGACCGTAAAATCGCGGCCAATCGCCGAAATGCCAAGAAAAGCACCGGACCCCGCACCGAAGCCGGCCGGCGGCACAGCCGGCGCAACGCCTTGCAGCACGGCCTTGCGGTCGCGATCGGGTCGCAACCCTCGTTCCGCGAGGACATCGAGGCATTGGCAAAGGCCTTGGTCGGCGACGGGGGGCAGCCTAACGAATTCGCCCGCCAGGTCGCCGAGGCCGAACTCGACCTGCTGCGCATCCGCAAAATCAGGGCGTCGCAACTCAACGCGGCCGTCGGCAATCCCGGCGCGCCATCCGAAGCCTACGCCGAGCTCGGCGAAAGCCTGGCCAAACTCGAGCGCTATGAACGGCGTGCCTACTCGCGGCGCAAACGCGCCCTGGGCGCCTTGATCTCGTAGTCGCAGCCGGAGGCCTGCGCAATGGTTGGCCATATGGGAAGAGGGGAGTATACAATTTCAAACTGTAAATATGTATAAACTAAACCTAAAGAGCAGAGCACGGCTATTTTGGCAGAACGAACCCAAACTGAGGCTGATCGACGAGAATGGCGGCGGCCCCGGAGTGCGCCTTCGGAAGCCTGGAAAGAAAATTCCCAAATGATCGGTTGGGTCGCGCCGGCGAGTATGACGCCCAAATCGAATCATGCTTGCCATGCTAGGATGTCTGCCTCAATGAGACTGAACATCAAGAATTCAATGACGCATCGATTGGTCCAAGAGCTTTCGAAGCGGACCAGAGAATCAATGACGGCGGCGGTAACAACGGCGGTTCGTGAGCGCCTTGATCGCGTCCGTCGTGAACAAGGCGGGAGCTTGGCCCACACGCGAAATTGTTCCGACGCGAGGGCAATCATTGCCACGAAATTTTTTACAGAGAGTAGGGGGATGACATATGGCGAAAAAGAAAAGGCCAAAACCCACTGTCAGTGACGCAAAGCAGCCCGGCTCAGCCAAAAAGTCGGCAACTCGTACCAAAGACCCGCCGGTCCCTGCTGGTAGGCGTGAAGAGACGGTGGCTGTGTCGAATGCAGTGCCTCGACCATCTCTCCTCAAGGAGCAGAAAAAGGTCGACGCATCGGCCGACGTTGCGAGCGCATCACCGCAGCCGTCTGCAACAAGGCAAGTCGATGTGACGCTCGGTCAAATCGTCACAATCCTGATGCGCTCTCCCCAGCACAAAGAGCGCCCGCTGGCCGACCTGGAGTGGCTCGTTTTGCCCGCCATCCTCAGCGGACAATACCGCGTCGCTCAAGCGCAGCAGTCGGGCCTCGCGGTGCCCGTCGGGGTAGCGCTTTGGGCGAGCGTGTCGACTGCCGTCGATCAGCGGCTTTCGGATTTGTCTGTTCCATGGCGCTTGCAATCTGAAGAATGGAGCTCTGGCAATATCCCATGGCTCGTGGAGCTCGTCGCCGATACCCCAACCCAGCAGGCACTCTTAAAGCACCTGGGTGAAACAGTGTTCAAGGGACGCGGTATCAAGATGCGGGTGCGCGGCGCTGACGGCAAGACGCAGATCGGTACATTTAAGGGAGCAGTCTAAAAAAGCCGATGCTGTTGCGCGGTCGAGACCCTCTAGCGCCTGAAAGAAACTGGCGTCGTCATCGTCGTGAACTCAAAGCCACGCCAACGTTTTCGGTCTGCTTCACACCGGCGCGGGATCATTCGGTTTGATCTCGCTAAAGTCACCTATCAGGAAGAGCAATGTCAGATGACATCAAAACGATATTGATTCTATCGTCGTATTCCAGTGGTTCGACAGCCGTAGCCGGGTTTGTGGAACTATGTGGCGCCTATTCTTGTCCGCCCTTGACTGTAACAAATGATCCTCTAACCCCCTCGGCAAAAGAGCCTGTAGAATATAGAAATATATTGGTGAGCTGCATCGATGAACTTTCTCTACGGAAGCAGAAGCCCAGTTCAGTTTTCTTAGATTTCTTTGCGAAGTGGCATCCCGCACAGTTATTAAAAGCCTCTGAAGTTGGGTCAAAGGTAATTGTCCTTAAGCACCCATTACAGGCCTTTTTTTTAGATGAGATATTTGAAATTTGTGACCCCAAGCTAGTATTGGTTCATCGCCCATTTAATAACATCGAGGCAACGAGGTTAAGAAGACAATGGCACCCAGTATATGGAAAAGCGGGCGCTCGAGTAATATACAATTCCCTATATTCAAAACTTCACGAAGGTTCAAAATCCTATATTTCCGTTCCGTATGAATCGTTTCTCACGCACTTGGCAATACAGCAAGATTTGCTATCTTTTTGTTCCATAAATCCAACGCCATCAGAATTAACAGAGGCGAGAAAGTTTCTCAGGGTAAAATAGAGTTTGAGTTTGCTGAGGGCTGAGCCAATCTGATCGAAAGCAGCTGGCAGTCGCCCTTGCAGCGCCGCTGACGTTATCCCTGGCTTCTGTCCAGTAGCACTCTCCCCCGAACGGACGTCGGAGACGAATGACGCGAAAAATTGGGATCGACGCTTACCTACGCCCGCGAGTCCTGTTACCGTTGCCCGTCCCGGGGGAGCAGGCATGAGGCGGCGGGAATTTATCGGCCTTGTTGGCGGCGTGGCGGTTTGGCCGGTTGCGGTGCGGGCACAGCAATCAGGGCGCATGCCGGTCGTCGGTGTATTTTGGGCCTATGCAGACACCCAGGCAGAGGCCCCGAACCGGCTTTCTTTTCTGGAGGGTCTTGCGGCGCTCGGATACATTCCTGGAAAAACCTTCATATTAGAAGAGCGCTACGCTGATGGAGTTCCCGAGCGCTTGGACGCTCTCGCTAACGAGTTCATCGCCCTCAAAGTGGACGTCCTGGTCTGCCAAGCCGGCGGACCAACGGTTGCGCTTCAGCGAGCAACCTCGACTATCCCAATTTTTTTTGTTGGCGTTGACCCGGTACTGCAAGGTTGGACGACGAGCCTATCCAAGCCGGAAGGAAATATGAGCGGCATATCTCAAATCGCCGCTGATACCTCCGCAAAGCGTTTGCAACTCCTTCAGAAGACGATCCCAACTTTATCGCAGGTGGCTCTACTCCGTGACCCCACAAATGAGGGTGCCTCTTATGAACTGTCTCACCTCTCCAACGCTGCGAAGGAGTTGGGATTGTCGTTTGAGGTGTTTGACGTCAGTACCGGCAATGATATTGATCAGGCATTCCAAAGAATGGAGGAGCAACACCTCCAGGCAGCGCTAGCTTTCAGCGCGAACCTTTTCAGCTCAGAAAGAAACCGGATAGCCGCCTTGGCGTTGAAACATCGTCTAGCTGTGATGGGACCATCTAAATATTTCGTCGAAGCTGGCTCATTGTTGTCGTACGGTGTAGATTTCCCCACACTTTGGTACGGCAGTGCCCGTTTTGTTGACAAGATTTTGAAGGGAGAAAAGATCGGCGATATTCCGGTCCAACAACCAAAGTTTTACTTCTGTCTTAACCTCAGGACCGCCAAGGTACTGCGTATTGAGATCACCCCAGCGATGCTTGCGCTTGCCGACGAGGTGATCGAATAACCCTCAAGCAAATTATCAAAAGTAGATCTTAAAAAGCCAATATTTCTATTTCATTCAATAGCTTAAAACACCCAAGGCTTCGGAGGGTGCCGCGATATAGATGGCCTACGCGATCCGCGCTATGTCTGCTTTAGGCTCAATTCCCTTCGAAACCTGGACTCCGAAATCTTACTTTGACGGGAGTTGCGCAGGGCGCTCTAATTAGGTGGCGCGAAACCTCAATCACGGATGTGGTCACATTGCGTAGACGTGATACCCAAACAGCATGAAGCGACTAAGGATCCTACGACGGTGGTTCGGGCGTAAGTTCGGGTATGCACGGCTGGCGTGCCTGGCGCTCCTGATCGGGTTTGCTGCCCTGCGTATTGTCGATCCCGCTCCGATCGAGGAACTTCGCGTCAGGACCTTCGATACCTTCCAGCGCATCGATCATCGCGTGAAGACGGCAAGGCCGGTCACCATTGTCGATATCGACGAAACGAGCCTGGCGAAACTCGGCCAGTGGCCCTGGCCGCGGACCCGGATCGCGGATTTCATCAACAACCTGACCAAGCTGGGCGCCGTCGCGATCGGCTTCGATATCATGTTCGCCGAGCCCGACAGGCTCAATCCCGACGTCGCAGCCGACACCTTCCGCGATCTCGATGAGGAAACCCGGGTCAAGTTGCGCGCGCTGCCAAGCAATGACCAGGTTCTAGCGGATGCGATGCGGCGCTCGCGCGTGGTGCTGGGCGAAACCGGACTGCCCGCGATCCTTTCGGAACTCGACAAGAAGCTTCCGGTGACGGGACTTGCGACGCTGGGCGAAGACCCTCAGCGGTTCATGTACAAATTTCCAGGCCTGCTGCGCAACACGCCGGTGCTGGAAACGGCAGCCGGCGGCCGCGGCATGCTCACGATCAACCCCGAGCGCGACGGCATCGTACGCCGGGTGCCGATGATCATGCAGGCCCAGGGCGAGATTATGCCGTCACTGACCTTCGAAATGTTGCGGGTGGTGACCGGCACCGACACGATCTTCATCAAAACCGATCCGGCCGGCATCAAAAGCCTCGGGATCAAAGGGTTTCAGATTCCGACCGATCTCCACGGCCAGCTTTGGGTGCATTTCGCGCGTCGCGATCCTTCGATCTATGTTTCGGCGATCGACGTGCTTGAAGGCAGGGTCCCGCCCGAAAAGATCGAGGGCAAGCTGGTGTTGATTGGAACCTCGGCGGCGGGGCTCAACGACCTCAAGACTACGCCCGTCGATCCCGCGCTGCCCGGTGTGGAGATCCACGCGCAAGTGCTGGAGAGCGCGCTGACCGGCGCCGTGCTTTCGCAGCCGTACTACGGTCCCGCTCTCGAATTCCTTGCCGCCTTGGTGCTCGGAATCCTGGTGACCATTTTTGCACCGATGTTCGGCCCGGTCACCCTCGTCGTTGTCGGTGCCCTGTTCGCGTCGGTGCTGATCGGAACATCCTGGTATTTTTACGTGCACGACAGGCTGCTGATCGATTTCACCTATCCCCTGCTGTCGACCACGACGATCTATCTCACCCTGATTTTCACCAGCTTTGTCAGGGAGCAGGGTCAGCGGCGGCAGATTCGCTCCGCGTTCGGCCAGTACCTGTCGCCGGCGTTGATCGAGCAGCTCGCGCAGTCGCCGGATAAACTCAAGCTCGGCGGCGAAGAGCGCGAAATGACCATCATGTTCTCCGACGTTCGGGGCTTCACCACTATCTCGGAGTCCTTCAAGCACGATCCGCAGGGCTTGACGACGCTGATGAACCGGTTCCTGACCCCGCTGACCAACGCCATCCTCGATCGCAAGGGGACTATCGACAAATATATGGGCGACGCCATCATGGCGTTCTGGAACGCGCCGCTCGACGACAAGGAGCATCAGCTCAATGCCTGCGAAGCCGCACTCGACATGCTGGAACGGATCGACGCGCTCAACAAGGTGCGCGAGGTCGAGGCGCAGGAGAGCGGCATCACCTTTATTCCGATCAATGTCGGCGTCGGCCTGAATACCGGCACCTGCGTCGTTGGCAATATGGGCTCCACCCTGCGGTTCGACTATTCGGTGCTCGGCGACACCGTCAATCTGGCGGCACGGCTGGAGGGACAGACCAAGGAATATGGATTCTCGATCCTTGTCGGCTCCAAGACGGCGATGGCAATCAAAGAGAAATTTGCGATTCTCGAGCTCGATTTCATCATGGTCAAAGGCAAGAAGGAACCCGAGGTCATCTATGCGATCGCGGGGCGCGAGGACACCGCGCAGTCCGGGCGTTTTCAGAGGTTGCGCAACCTGACCATCGAGATGCTGGCCTGCTATCGCAGCCGCGACTGGGACGGCGCGCTGGAAGCGATCAGGCGCGGCCGCACTACCGACGAAGCCCATGCGCTTGAATATCTCTATAATCTGTATGAGGCGCGGATCCTCAACTACAAGAAAGACCCGCCGTCGGAAGACTGGAACGGCGCCTTCGCGCTGTTGACGAAGTAAGCCGCAGCCGCGCCCAAGGGAACGGACATGACAAGACCAACCCCCAAACAAATCAAGGCGATGGCCGAGGCTGCTGGCGTGCCGGTGAGCGACGAAGTGGCCGCGCGCCTCGCCAATTCCATCGGTCCCGCGTTCGAAGGCTTTGCGGCGGTCGCCGGCACGCTGCCGTTCGATCTCGAGCCAGCGACATTTGCCGTCGTGCAAGCCGTCAAGGTGGAGAAATGAGCAGCGAGCCGGCATTGCTTTCGCTGACCGAAGCCGCGCAGGCGATTGCGCAAAAGCGCTTGTCGTCGCGCGAGGCGACGCAATCCTGTCTGGACCGGATATCGCAATGGCAACCCCGTCTCAATGCGTTCATGGCAATCGAGGCCGACGCGGCGCTGGCGGCCGCCGAGGCCGCCGACGCGGCGCTGGCGAAAGGCAACGTCTGGGGCGCGCTGCATGGCGTGCCGCTGGCGCACAAGGACATGTATTACGACGCCGGCAAGGTCGTTACCTGCGGTTCGAGGATTCGCCGCGATTTCGTGGCGACCACGACCGCGACCGCGCTGCGGCGGCTGAAAGACGCCGGCACCGTACGCCTGGGTTCGCTGCAGATGTCGGAGTTCGCTTACGGGCCGACCGGCCACAACAGTCATTACGGCCCGGTCCATAATCCATGGGCGCTCGATCACATCACCGGCGGCTCATCGTCGGGATCGGGTGCGGCGGTCGCCGCACGTCTGACCTTCGCCGCACTGGGCTCGGACACCGGCGGCTCGGTCCGGATGCCGGCGCATTTCTGCGGCGTCACCGGATTGAAGACCACCGTCGGCCGTGTCAGCCGCGCCGGCGCGATGCCGCTGTCGCAGTCGCTCGATACCGTCGGGCCGCTGGCGCGCACGGTGCTGGATTGCGCACTGTTGTTGGCTTTGATGGCCGGCGCCGACCCCGATGACCCCACCGCGACCACGGCGCCGCCGCAGGATTACGCGGCGGCGGTGCGACAGCCGATGAAGGGCCTGACTGTCGGCGTGCCCACGGCGTTCTATGTCGACGATCTCGATCCCGAGGTAGCGCGAATTCTCGAGGAAACCATCGCCGTCTTCAGGCAAGAGGGCGCGGCCATCGTCCAGGTCGAGCTGCCGGACCAGCGCCAGCTCTCCGCGGCCTGTCAATTGGTGCAGGCGGTCGAAGCCGCCGCGTTTCACAAGCGGTGGCTGATCGAGCGGCCGCAGGACTATGGACCGCAGGTTCTGATGCGGTTGCAGAACGGGCTCGCAATACCCGGCGTGTTGTATCTGGAGGCGATGCGCTGGCGCGCTCCGGCACTGGCCGCGCATCTCGCGGCGGTCGCCGGCGTCGATGCGGTGATTGCCCCAGTGGCGCCCGTTGCCGCGCCCACCATTGTCGAAAGCGACGTCGGCAACGGCCCGGACGCCGACGCGGTGATCCAGCGGCTCACGCGGTTTACCCGTGCGGTCAACTATCTCGGGTTGCCGTCACTGGCGATCCCCTCGGGGTTCACGTCCAAGGGCCTTCCCGTTGGCATGCAGTTGATCGGCCGGCCGTTCGATGAAGCCATGCTGTTGCGGATGGGAGCGGCGTTCCAGCGTGCGACCGATTTTCACGCGAGGCTGCCGAAGGCGGCGTGACCTGTCCCGTTGCGACGCGCCTTAGCCGCCGAGGCCCGGATCGGCCCAGCGCTCGATCTGGGAAGCGCCGACAATCTGCTTGGGCTGGTAAGGGTTGAGCGTGCCGGTGCTCGCCGACCAGCCTTTCGCCAGTATTTGCATGGCGAACAGCTTGGCATCCACTTCGGACTTGAACGTCCGGGTCGATCGGACCGCGGTTTTTGCACGGTCGTCCGTTGTGGCGGCTTCCGGGCCAAAGGCCACATACCAGATATCGGGTTGTGTCATTGCTTCATAACGCCGACGGCGGATGAAAGTTTCTGATCTTGCCACAAAACGGAGCGTTTTCAGGGGAAGCGGCAAGCTCGGCCGTCCTGACTCCGCAAAATGGAGTCGTCACGTCGGGAAAATATGGATAGGTTTGAGCGTAGCGCGCAGGATGGCACGCACCAACAGGGGGAATTTTCCATGCAAATGTCGGGTCAGGGTCTTCTCGTTATTTTATTCGTCGGCCTGGTTGCGGGCTGGCTGGCCGGAAAAATCGTTCGCGGCACCGGCTTTGGCATTATCGGCGACATCATCGTCGGTATCCTCGGTGCGTTCATCGCCGGCTGGTTGTTTCCGACGCTTCATATTCACCTCGCTTCCGGCATCGTCGAGGAAATCCTGTTTTCCGCGATTGGCGCGATCGTGTTGTTGCTGATCG
Organism: Bradyrhizobium sp.; assembly: GCF_004799405.1. Classification (GTDB taxonomy): domain Bacteria; phylum Pseudomonadota; class Alphaproteobacteria; order Rhizobiales; family Xanthobacteraceae; genus Bradyrhizobium. The sequence goes on along the minus strand of NZ_SSMW01000074.1, from coordinate 62,954 downwards.
TCCGCCTGATTCGAACCGGCGGTCGTTTCTAGGGCTGTCTCCCGAAAGCTGATCGTTGGACCGGCGGACGCGGCCGGTTTGGCCGCCGTCCGGAACCCGCTGCCGGGGTTCCAATCGCGAAACCAGCCCGGGTAGATAGCCGCTTCCGGCACCCTGCCACCGATATTCCTGGGCTGGTGCTTTCCCGCGGTCCTTGACGAGCCTATGGCGCCTGTCGCGGGCGGGTGTTTTGCGTCCCATCCTCCCGATGCAAGGGGGGGCGGGGCCCCCCCGAAAACGTTTAGGTTAACGTGACTTAATTGGACGATGGCCGTAAATATCGGTAAAAACTACCCATTATTGAAATCGAACTAGGGCATTTTGTTGCAGCAAGCTGGATTCCGCTTGGCCGGAAAATGCTCTAGATTCGTCCCCGCGCACCCCTCTTGAAGAGACTAGGATTGATGGCAGCCGCTCCCGGTGTCCGGCGTTCCGAACTCGGTGAGGCGTTGCGCGCCTGTCGCAATGCGTTCATCGGCGTCGGCGCCATGAGCTGCATGATCAACCTGCTCTACCTGACCGGCTCGCTGTTCATGCTGGAGGTGTACGATCGGGTGCTTCCGAGCCGGAGCGTGCCGACCCTCGTCGGTTTGATTGTGCTGGCCGGCGGATTGTACATCGCCCAGGGTATTCTTGACCTGATCCGGGGACGAATCCTGATTCGTGTCGGGACCGCGCTCGATGAAGCCCTCAATCAACGGGTGTTCGATACCGTTGTGCGCCTGCCGCTGACCGTCGGCGCGCGCAACGAGGGCCTTCAGCCGCTGCGCGATCTCGACAACGTCCGCTCATTTCTCTCCGGTATGGGGCCGGGCGCGTTCTTCGACCTGCCGTGGTTGCCGTTCTATCTGGCGATCTGTTTCGCCTTCCATGTCCTGATCGGCCTGACGGCGCTGGTCGGCGCGATCATCCTGGTCACCCTCACCGTCGTGACCGAATTCCTGTCGCGCGCGCCGGCGTATCAGGCGATGGGTCTGGCGGCGCGCCGCAACGATCTTGCGGCCACCAGCCGGCGAAACGCCGAGGTGCTGGTGGCGATGGGAATGTCGGGGCGTCTGACCAAGCGCTGGAGTGCTGCCAACGAGAAATATCTTGAAGGCAACCAGCGCGCCAGCGACATCGCGGGAGGCCTCGGCGCGATTGCCAAGGTCTTGCGCATGACCTTGCAGTCGGCGGTCCTGGGGGTCGGCGCCTACCTGGTGATTCACCAGGAAGCGACCGCCGGCATTATCATCGCAGGCTCGATCCTGAGCGCGCGAGCGCTGGCGCCGGTCGATCTTGCGATCGCGCACTGGAAAAGTTTCGTTACCGCACGCCAGAGCTGGCATCGTCTTAACCGGCTGCTCGAATCCCTGCCCGCGCAGCCCGCTCAGACCTTGTTGCAGGCCCCCTCGAGCCGCCTGTCGGTCGAGGCTCTCAGTATCGTGCCGCCGGGCGATCAGAAGGTCGTCATCCAGGACGTGACGTTCACGCTTGCGGCCGGAAACGGGCTGGGTGTCATCGGGCCAAGCGGATCGGGCAAGTCGTCGCTGGTGCGCGCGCTGGTCGGCGTGTGGCGACCGGTGCGTGGCAAGGTACGGCTCGACGGCGCTGCCCTCGATCAGTGGTCGAGCGACGTGCTCGGCCGCCATATCGGCTATCTGCCGCAGGATGTCGAACTGTTCGCGGGCACGGTCGCCCAGAATATCTGCCGGTTCGATCCGGAGGCCGGTTCCGATGCCATCATCGCGGCCGCCAAGGAAGCGGGCGTCCATCAGCTGATCATCAAGATGCGCGATGGTTACGATACCCAGATCGGCGAGCAGGGGACCGCGCTTTCAGCCGGTCAGGCGCAACGCGTGGCGCTGGCAAGGGCTTTATACGGCGATCCTTTCCTGATCGTCCTTGACGAGCCGAATTCCAATCTCGACACCGAGGGCGACGAGGCGCTGACACGGGCGGTTCGCGCGGCGCGCGAGCGTGGCGCCATCGTGGTGGTGGTGGCGCACCGGCCGATCGGCATCGAAGCGGTCGACCAGCTTCTGGTCCTGAAGGACGGCCGCCAGCAGGCCTTCGGTCCCAAGGAAACGGTTCTGGGGCAGGTGCTGCGGGTTTCGCCGCCTTCTCCGATCAAGATCGTGTCCGATGCCGGAGTTGCGAAGTCATGACCGGGGGGCAACAGGGAGCGCAGCCTTCGATCCGGCTGCATTTGATCATCGGACTGGCGGTGGTCGTCGTTCTGGCCGGCGGACTTGGAGGCTGGGCATCGACGGCCGAGATCTCGGGCGCGCTGATCGCGCCGGGTGCGATCGTCGTCGAATCGAATGTGAAGAAGGTGCAGCATCCGACCGGCGGCGTGGTCGGTGAAGTGCTCGCGCGCGACGGCGACCTGGTCAAGGCCGGCGATGTGGTGGTGCGGCTCGACGATACCGTCACCAAGGCCAGCCTTGCCATCGTCACCAAGAATCTCGACGGGTTGCTGGCGCGGGCTGCAAGGCTGCAGGCCGAACAGCAAGGTCTCGACAAGATCACATTTCCGGCGTCGCTGCTCGATCGTGCCAGCGATCCCGACGTCAAGAACGTGATGGCGAGCGAGTCCAAGCTGTTCGAGGTTCGCACCACCGGGCGGATCGGGCAAAAGGCGCAATTGCGCGAACGGATCACGCAGTTGAACGAGGAAATCGCCGGCCTGACGGCGCAGGAGAAGGCGAAGGACCAGGAAATCGCGCTGGTGGAAAAGGAGCTGGTCGGGGTGACCTCGCTCTACGATCAGCATCTGGTGCAGATTTCGCGCCTGACGACGCTGCAGCGCGACGCCGCCCGGCTCAATGGCGAGCGGGCGCAGTTCGTCGCAGCGAGGGCGCAGGCCAAAGGCAAGATTACCGAGACCGAGCTGCAGATCATTCAGGTTGACAAGGATCTGGTCAGCGATGTCTCCAAGGATCTTCGCGAGACCAACGACAAGATCGGCGAGTTCGTCGAGCGCAAAGTCACCGCCGAAGACCAGTTGCGGCGGACCGATATCCGCGCCCCGCAGGACGGCATGGTGCTGCAGTCGACGGTTCACACCGTCGGCGGAGTGATCACGGCCGGCGACACCATCATGATCATCGTTCCGCAAAGCGATGACCTGCAGGTCGAGGCCAAGGTCAATCCGCAGGACATCGACAAACTGCAGATCGGTCAGAAAACCTTGCTACGGCTGTCGGCGTTCAACCAGCGCACCACGCCGGAGCTGAACGGCGTTGTCACCAGGGTTTCGCCCGACGTCACCATCGAGCAGCGCACCGGGCAAAGCTATTACACCATCCGCGTCTCGTTGCCGCCGGTAGAAGTCGCCCGGCTCGGCGACGTCAGGCTGATCCCCGGGATGCCGGTGGAAGCCTTCGTGCAGACCGGGGACCGCACCCTGCTGTCGTACCTCATCAAGCCGCTGAACGATCAGTTCATGCGGGCGTTTAGAGAGAAATGACGGAGTCGTCCCGGCGCACGCAGGGACGACTCCGAGAATCCTCAACGCTCCAGATTCTGCAACAGGAAATTCAGCGCCGTGCTTGCAAATACATGCATGTTGGCGACGCGGTCGGCGCTGCCGGTCTCGAGCGTCATCGTCGATTGATCCAGCCCCGCAACCGCCATGCAGCTATGGCCGGCGGCGTCACCGTAGCGGTTGCCGGTCGGCCCGGTCGCGCCGGTTTCGGACAGGCCCCAGTCGCAGGAAAACCGCCGTCGAATCTGGCTCGCCAGTAATTTGGCGTATGGTTCGGAAGCCGAGCGGATGCTCTTCATCGCGTCGTCGGGGATCTCCATCAGAATCCGCCGCGCGTCGCGGGTATAGACCACCGCCCCGCCGAGGAAATAGGCCGACGCGCCGGGCACCGCGAGCAGCGCCGCCGAGATCAGGCCGCCGGTCGAGGATTCCGCCACCGCGATGGTCTGGCGCCGCTCGATCAGTCTGGCGGCTATCTTTTCGGCGATCGAAACCAGCTCTTTCATGTCGCGCCCTTTCTGGTTTCTTTCTTGTCCGCGAGCGAATGCCAAACGACGCGGATAAAATTCCTGGCAGCAAGCTCGCTCGGCGCCCATTTGGCATCGAGGTCCGCGAAGGGCTTGGCTGCCACCACGTCGTCTTCGCTTTTGCCTTCTTTCACCAGTTTCGCCATCCGGTCGCGTGCGGTGACCAGCATGGTGCGGTATTCCATCAAGGCGGCCTTGTCGGCAAGCGGGCCGTGACCCGGAACGATTCGGCTCTTGGCATTGGTCAGCTTGAGATAGACATCGGTAGCGGCAATCATGCCCTTGATGTTGCCGCCATTGGCAAAGTCGATGTTGGGGTAATGACCGTTGGTGAAGGTATCGCCGGTCGACAACACGTTGGCGGTCTTGAACCAGACGTAGGTGTCGCCGTCGGTGTGGGCGTTCTCGATATGCTTGAGGTCGGCGACGCGGCCAAGGAGCCTGATCTGATGGGTTTTGGTGTAGGTTTTCGAAGGCAGCGCGTCCGGCGGCGCCGGCGGGGTGTTGACGCCGGTCAGGCCGTTGGTGGTGCCCGCGGCAAGCCGGTTCTTGACGTTGATTTCGGAGACGATGGTGACGCCGTCCTTGGCGAAGGGCGCATTGCCGCCGGTGTGGTCGCCATGAAAATGCGTGTCGATGAGATACTTGATCGGCTGGTTCGAGACCGTGGAGATGGCGGCCTTGATCTTGTCATGCAGCGGCGCGTATTCGCCGTCCACCATGATGATACCGTCCTTGGCCACCGCCACCGTGATGTTGCCGCCCTGGCCTTCGAGCATGTAGATGTTGTCGCCAAGGTCGGTGGTCTTGATTTCGACTTTGGAGAAATCCGGCGGCGGCGGGGCGGCCGGCGGCTGCTGCGCGATGGCCGCTCCGGCCAGCAGCATGGTGGTTGCGATAGCCGTGATTCCGATCCGAAGCATGAAAACCTCCTTGAGGCGCCGATTGACCGATTTCCTAGCACAGGATTGCATGGTTTGCGCCAGTTGCGAGCCGCCGGGGAGCCTGCTTGAATGCGGCACAACCAAACGGCGCGGTTTACCTGTTGCCGCGATTTGGACGTCCCGCAAGCTGATGGGGGAATGAAGGTCATGACGGCAGCGATCGCGGGCGGCGTGGATTGCGACCTGCATCCTGCCGTTCCTCATTTGACCAGTCTCTTGCCCTATCTCAACGATTATTGGCGCGACCAGGTGACCACAAGGGGAATGACCGATCTGGTGTCGCAGTCCTACCCGTCGAACTCGCCGATCACGTCGCGGCCGGACTGGCGGCCATCGCAGGGCAAGCCCGGCTCAAGCCTCGACGACATGAAGGCGCAGGCGCTCGATCGCTTCGGCGTCAGCTACGGCATCTGCAATCCGCTGTATGGCGTGCAGATGGTATTCAGCGAGGATATGGCGGACGCGTTCTGCCGTGCGCTGAACGACTGGCTGGCAAAGGAATGGCTCAACAAGGACACGCGGCTGCGCGGCTCGATCGTGATCCCGGTACAGAGCGTCGAGAAGTCGGTCGCGGAGATCGAGCGCTGTGCAAGGGACAAGCGTTTCGTCCAGGTCCTGATGCTGGTGATGGGCGACATGCCGCTCGGGAAGCGCGCCTATTGGCCGATCTACGCGGCGGCCGAGCGGCTGGGTCTGCCGGTCGGCGTCCACGCCGGCAGCAGTTATCACAACCCGCCCACATCGGTCGGCTGGGGCTCCTATCACATCGAGGATTACGTCGCCCAGGCGCAGGCCTTCCAGACCCAGTTGACCAGCCTGATCGTGGAAGGCGTTTTCGCCCGGCACCCGAACCTGAAAATGGTGATGCTGGAGTCGGGCTTCACCTGGCTGCCGTCCTATCTGTGGCGGCTGCATAAATTCTGGCGCGGCATCCGGATGGAAACCCCCTGGGTGGACCGGGCGCCAATGGAAATTGTGCGCAGCAACATCCGGTTTTCGCTGCAGCCGATCGATGCGCCGCCGGATCCGGCGACATTAAATCGCCTGTTTGACCATATGCAGTCCGACGAATTGCTCCTATTCTCAACCGATTATCCGCATTGGCAATTCGACGGCGATTCGGTGCTGCCTGAGGGGATTTCGCCTGAACTTGTGCGCAAGATCATGATCGACAACCCGCACGCGACCTACACTCGCCTGAAGGAATCGGCGGTCAAGGAGACGACGCCATGAACATGCAATTCCGCGCCAAGGCCGAGCCGGGTTCGGCCGCGGGCGTCAAGTCGGCGATTGCCGATTGCGATATCCATCCGGCTCGCAAGGGTCCCAAGGATCTTTACCCTTATCTGGCGAAGCGCTGGCATGCGCATCTCGAAACCTACGGCAAGCACCCCTACCAGGGCATGATGGAAGGCCCGCCATACCCGAAGGCGCAGCCGAACGCCTCGCGCCGCGACGCCTATCCGCCGGAAGGCGGCACGCAGGGCTCCTCGCTGTCGTTCATGCAAAAGCAGCATCTCGATCCGAACAACGTCGCACTTGGCGTGTTGTGTCCGCTCAAGACCGGGCAGGGCCTGCGCAACCAGGATTTGAGCGCAGCACTGGCCACCGCCATCAACGACTGGCAGATTGCGGAATGGACCAGCAAGGACAGCCGGTTGAAGGGCTCGGTCGTGGTCGCCAATGAGGATGGACCGGCAGCGGCCGCCGAAATCCGCAAGCGCGCCGGCGACAAGAATTTCGTGCAGGTACTGCTGCTCAGTCGTAACGTCGAGCCGCTCGGGCAGCGCCGCTACTGGCCGATCTACCAGGCCGCCGAGGAGGCGGGTTTGCCGATCGGCGTCCATGCCTTCGGCTTTGGCGGCAATCCGATCACCGCGTCGGGCTGGCCGAGCTACTACATCGAGGAGATGGTCGGCCATTCGCAGTGCCAGCAGACTGCGCTTGCCAGCATCGTGCTGGAGGGCGTGTTCGAGCGATACCCGAAACTCAAGATGATCATGATCGAGGCCGGGTTTGGCTGGGCGCCATCGCTGTCATGGCGGCTCGACAAGAACTGGCAGCGGATGAGGAGCGAAGTGCCGCACGTCAAGCGTCCGCCGTCGGAATATATCCGCGACCACATCTGGTGGACCACGCAACCGATGGAAGACCCTGAAAGGCGCGATCATCTGTTCGACGTGATCGACTGGGTCGGCTGGGACAAATTGCTGTTCGCGACCGATTATCCGCATTGGGATTATGACGAGCCGTCGCGCGTGCTCCCCGCCGGCGTCAGCGACGCCAACCGCGAAGCGTTTTATCTCGGCAATGCGCGGAAGCTTTACGGGCTCGCATAGCATGATCCGGAAAAGTGGGAACCGGTTTTCCCGGACAAGCGGCTTCGTTTGTCCAAAGATCGTGCGTCAGAGAATAACATGACGCGTCACGTGATCGCCCCGGTGGACCAGTTGCCGCCGGGCACGCGCAAATTCCTCACCATCGATGAGCGCCCCATTGCGGTCTTCAATATCAACGGCGAGTTTTTCGGCCTCCTGAACCGCTGCCCGCATCAAGGTGCTGCGCTGTGCGAGGGGCCGCTGATCGGGCTCGCGCAGTCGTCCAATCCCGGCGACATCGAATATACCAGGCTCGGCGAGATCATCCGCTGTCCCTGGCACGGCTGGGAATTCGATATCCGCACCGGACAATCCTACTGCGACCCGAAACGCTTTCGCGCCAAGGCCTATCCCGTCAATGTCGAGCCGGGCTCCAGCGTGGTGAAGGGCCCCTATGTGGCAGAAACGCTCGCGGTGTCCGTCGAAAGCGACTACGTGGTGGTGGATTTGTAGCGGCCGGCCGCGGCCCTCATCCTGAGGAGCGCGCTCACGCGGTCGCTCCTCAGGGCAGGGAGGCCAGCTACGCCGCGACCGCTGCCCGCGCGGCGACGGCGTTCTCGCGATAGATCAAAAGTGCGGCGATGGCACCGCTTGCCGCGGCGCACATCAGCCAGAAGCCGGGCGATGCCTTGTCGCCGGTCATCGCGATCAGCTTGGTTGCCGCAAACGGCGTGAAGGTGCCGAACAGGGCTGCGGCCAGCGCAAAGGCCAGCGAGAAACAGGTGGTTCGGACATGCGCCGGCACGATTTCAACCAGCGCGCCCAGCATGGTGCCGCTGTAGACGCCGAAGTAGAACGAAAACATCAGTTCGACGGCCAGCAACTTGCCAAACGTCGGCGCGGCGGTAAGCCAGAGCAACGCTGGATAGGCGGTCAGGAACGACAGGCATGCAATCGTCAGCAACACCGGCTTGCGGCCGATCCGGTCGGACACCGCGCCGCCGACCGGATTCCAGATGAAGTTGGTCACGGCCACCATGAGGGTGACCAAGAGGCTGTCCTGGGCGGATAGTTTCAGCTCCTTGCCAAAGGACGGCGTATAGACGGTGACGAAGTAGAAGGTCACGGTGGTCATGACCGCCAGCATCATTCCAAGCAGGATGATCTTCCAGTTGACCGCCGCCGAATTGAACACTTCCGACGTGGTCGGATGCTTCTTCATCGACAGGAACGCCGGGGTTTCTTCCAGCGTCCGGCGCAGCACGAAGATAAAGGGAATGATCAGACAGCCGATGAAGAACGGAATCCGCCAGCCCCATGCCGCGATCGTATCCGCTGGCATCATCGCGTTCAGGGTAAAGCCGATGATGGCGGCGACGAAAATCGCGACCTGCTGGCTCGAGGACTGGAACGAGGTATAGAAACCCCTGTTACCGGGCGTGGCGATCTCGGAGAGATAGACCGACACGCCGCCAAGTTCGACGCCGGCCGAAAATCCCTGCAGCAAACGGCCGATCAGCACGATGATCGGTGCGGCAACGCCGATGGTGGCATAGGTCGGACAGAACGCGATGATGATCGTGCCCATGGCCATGATCGCCAGCGTGACGATCAGGCCGAGGCGGCGGCCGATCCGGTCGATATAGGCGCCGAGCACCACGGCGCCGACGGGGCGCATCAGGGCGCCCAGCCAGAATACCCCGAAGGTATTGAGCAATGCGGCGGTCTCATCCTGCGACGGAAAGAACGCCTTGGCGATCAAGGGGGCATAAAAGCCGAACAGGAAGAAATCGAACTGCTCGAGGAAGTTGCCGCTGGTCGCGCGCAGAATGGCGCCGATGCGTGACTTGATCTGCGGCGGTTGTGAGGTTGACGTTTGCGACATTGCGAGTTTCTCCCCGTGTCGATAGAGCCGGTGCGGAAAGGTTTCTCGCTGGCCGACAATTGCTGTTCTTGAGCGCCAATTTGCCATGTCCGCCCGGCGCGACCAACCGAAAAACGCGCATTGGGCCCGATATCGCGCCGCACGCAGGCGATATCTTCAGGCTTTGTTCTGCACCGAAGCGATCAGCCATTGCCGGAATGCCGAGAGTTTCGGCGAGTCCGCCCGCGCCGCGGGCGAGACGAGATAGAAGCCGGCGTCGGCCGGCAAGGTGATCTTGAAGGGAACCACGAGGCGGCCCTTGGCGATATCGGCCTCCACATAGGAGGTTCGGCCCATCGCCACGCCGATTCCATCGAGCGCGGCCTGAACCGTCATCAAGATCAGGTCGAAGGTCAGCCCGGGTGACTTGGAGATGCTCGCCGGCAGCCCTGCCGCCGTAAGCCACAACCGCCAGTCGTCGTCATAGCCTCCGCTGGTATGCAACAGCGTCTGATGGGCCAGATCTTCCGCGCACTGCAGCGGCCTCGGTCCCTCAAGCAGCGCCGGGCTGCAGACCGGAAACAACTGGTCGGCCATCAGCCAATCGGCGCGCAGGCCGGGCCATTGGCCGCGGCCATAGCGGATTGCCGCATCGACGTCGCCGCTTTTGAAATCGACCAGCGCGGTCGAGGTGGTGATGCGGACGTCAATGCCGGGATGGGCTTCCTGGAATGCGGAAAGCCGCGGCAAAAGCCACTTCGCCGCGAGCGACGCCAGCGTGCTGACGGTCAGCACGCGCTCGTTGTCCTTGCGCAACAGCCGGTCGGTGGCGAGTCGCAGGTCGTTGAACGCCGCGCGGATGCCCGGCAGATATTCCTTGGCCTCCGGCGTCAGCGCCAGCGCGCGATTCTGCCGGATGAACAGGCTGATCCCCAACTCTTCTTCGAGCCTGCGGATCTGGTGGCTGATCGCGGTTTGCGTGACGTTCAGTTCGGACGCCGCATTGGTGAAGCTCAGGTGCCGGGCGGCAGCCTCGAACGCCCGCAATCCGTTCAGCGATGGCAGTCGGGCGGTCATTTTCGGGTCTGTTGATACATGAGTTTATATCATCTGATACGGCACAAAGTGTCGTTTGTCGAAAGCCCCTGAAACGCAGATGTTGACTGTAAGAGATTAGCTTTAGGAGATGAAAATGTCCACGCTTTCACATCAATCGATGATAAATCATCATGGTTCGGGGCTTTTGGCGCAAATCAGCGAAAAGCTCCATATCTGGCGTGACCGTCGGCGCCAGCGTCAGGAATTGGCCCAGTGGACCGACCGCGACCTGCACGACGTCGGCCTTTCCTGGAGCGATATCGTTCACGAGGCCGAAAAGCCGTTTTGGCGGGCGTAAACGCAGCCGAGGCCGGCGTTGCCCTCGAGGGGACGCCGGCCGTTCTTTTTCGAAACCGACGGGAGCTTGCGATGACCGCGCTTCGTCTCGATGACCTCCGGCAACATTCGGATATCCTGCGGTTGCGCACCGGCAAATCGCTGACGCTGCGCTTTGTCGAGCCCGGAGATGCCGAAATCCTGCAAGCCTACTTCCGCGCGCTCTCGACCCGCTCCCGCTATAATCGTTTCCTCGGAGCAATCCGCGAGCTTCCGCAAACCTTGCTCGGTCATTTCATCCATGCCGGCGAGGACGATCGTTTCAGCGTGATCGCGGTCATGACGATCGATGGCATCGAGACCGTCGTTGGCGAGGCCCGTTACGGGTTCGAAGCCGATACCAGGCGTTTCGAGTTCGGGCTGTCGGTCGACGACCGCTGGCAGGGCCAGGGCATCGGTTCGGCATTGTTGCGGAACCTGGAATGCCGCGCCGCGGCGCTGGGCGCAGAACTCGTGTTCGGCGATACCTTGCGGTCCAATGATGTCATGATCGGGCTTGCCCGCAAATCAGGGTTTGCCTTTGCGCCGACGCCCGGCGACTGGAAGCTGGTGCGTTTCGAGAAACACATCGACGCAGCTCCGCAAGACATTCCCTGCGCAAGCTGGCGGCTTGCGGCGGAGCGGATCGCGCATCAGGCCGCGATTTGATTTAGCTGCCCTTGAACAGCCCTTTCCGCTTTTCGATAAACGCCTGCACCGCTTCGCGGTGATCCGCGGTCATGGTGGTACGGATCAGGCGTTCCGCCTCATGGTCGCGCGCAGTGGCGAAATCGAACAGCAACGCTTCGTCGAGATTGTCCTTCATGTAGCGCAGCGCAACGGTCGGCCCTTCCGCCATCGATTTGGCGAGCGTGAAAGCTTCGTCCTGAAGTTTGCCGTCCGGCACCACGCGGTTGACGAGCCCGATCGCCTCGCATCTGATGGCATCGACCTTGTCGGCGGTGAACATCAACTCCCGTGCCCGCGAGGTGCCGACCAGCCGGGTCAACAGCCACGCGATGCCATAGTCGCCGCTCAAGCCCACCCGCAGGTAGCCGGTGGAAACGAACGCCGATTCCGCGGCGATACGGATATCGCAAGCCATGGCGATGGCGAGGCCGGCACCCACCGCGGGGCCGGGCAATGCCGCGATGGTTGGCTTGCGCACCGAGACCAGCGCGCCGGTGAGGAGACGCTGGCGTTCCTGCAGGTCCGCGACCTTCTCGTCATAGGACATTTCGAGCTTTTTCTTGTCGCGATGCGCGCCCATGCCCTTGACGTTGCCGCCGGCGCAGAACGCCGATCCGGCGCCGGTGATCAGCAGCGCGCCGACGTCCGGGTTCTCGCCGCAGGCCTTGATCATGGTGCGCAACGCCGGCGACGCGGTCACGGATGGTGCACAGCAATTCACTGGTGCCGGTATCGATGGTGATTTCGGTGGTCATGTCGTCGCTCCCGTGCGCGCTCGCCTTCAGTAAAACCGGTCGTCATACCCCGCGAAGGCGGGTATCCAGTAATCGCCGGCATTCCGAGAAGGTCTCCGGTGCCGCGGCCCACTGGATCATCCGCCTACGCGGATGATGACATCGGTATATGTGGTTGCATCATCGACCCCGATGTCAAAACTTCTCGACCCAAGGCCGCAATTCCAGTTCCCAGGTCCAGGCACTGCGCGGTTGCCGCAGCACGTTCCAGTAACTCAAGGCGATGGCGTCGGGATCGAGCATCGAATCCGGCCGGTCGGCAGGTTCGGTGCGCGCAGCACTGCGGATGCCGCCGTCGATGACAAAATGCGCGACGTGAATTCCCTGCGGCGACAATTCGCGGGCCATGCTCTGCGCAAGACCCCGCAGCGCGAACTTGCCCATCGCGAAGGGGGCTGATTGCGGATAGCCCTTGACGCTGGCGGAGGCGCCGGTGAACAGGATCGCACCATGATTGTTGGGCAGCATCCGCCTCGCGGCCTGCTGCGCCACCAGGAATCCGCCATAGGCGCTGACGGCAATCGCCTGTGCGACGTCGGCGGCGACCAGGTCGACGAAGGCGCCGCGCGCCCGCCCGCTGGCATTGTAGACGACGAGGTCGGGCACCGCGACTTCCCGCTCGACCAGCCCGAAGAGGCGCTCGACCTCGTCGGGCTCGGTCGCGTTGCAGGCAAACGCGCGTGCGCCGGTCTCGCTGCAGAGCGCGCCGAGCTTTTCGATCTTGCGCGCCGCCAGCGCAACCCGGATGCCTTCGCGGGCAAACAGCCGCGCCAGCGAAGCACTGAGGCCCTCGCCGGCGCCGACAATGAGGGCGGTTTTATATTTCGGGATTTCCATGGGCGTTTCCTTGTCTTGAATGGCAGTTTCAGCCGCGCAGTCCGGTCAGACAACCGGCAGCCTCCAGAACGGGATCGAGCGCGGTCTTGTCGGCGACCTCGGCGTATTTCGCGCGCAACACGCCGAGCGACCGGGCGTGATATTTTTGCGGTTTCTGGGTCCAGGTATTGTCGCCGAGCTTTACGCTGAATTCCTCCTTTGCTTCGGCAAGCGCTTTCTCGTTGGCGCATGTCCACGGCATGAATTGCCGGCCGACATGCTTCGTCAGGATCGGCATCAGCGTCGGTTCAAGCGTGGACCAGGTCTCGAACGGACCTTCGGCCTTTGGCCACAGCATGCGGTGCACCCAGTCCAGCACATGCGGCGCGCCGCCGCCGATCAGGGCGCCGGCGGTCGGATCGGTCCACATTTCGTAGATCTGTCCCCATAGGCCGAAATCACCCAGCGCCGGCCGGCCGCCAAACAAATAGGGCCGGCTCGCAAGACGATTATCCAGCAGCCGAAGCATATCGAGGAAGCCGGCCTCGATCTGCGGCGCGGTCACCGCGTTGGAGCCGACGAACCAGATCCTGTCCACCATGCGGGCCCGCACCTGACCGGCGAGCGCTTGATGTTCCTGTTCGCTGGCCCTGGGACCGCGCATCCGCGCGATGCGTCCGGCCGAACTGATCTGGTCGACATCGCGGGCCCAGCGGTAGTGAAACATCCATTTATTGCCCCACTCGTCACCGAATTCCTCGATCAACACGGAAACAAAGCGCGCGACGGGATCATCGGGATGGATCGACGGCTCCGGATGAAGTTTTTCGGTTCTGTCGATGATCGGCGTCGAGTCCTGGACACCGGTACCGTCGGGCGTCACCACCAGCGGGATAATCGGCATTTTGGCGTATTTCTCGTATTCCGCCTGGCTGTCGGCGTTTCGCAAAATCCATTGATAGGGAATGGCTTTGTAGCGAAAATAGGAGCGCACCTTGACCGAATAGGGCGACATCTCGGCGCCGAAGATGCGATAGCCTTCTGCCATGGGGCGACCCTCCCGATATGCTCTCGACGGCTTTATCGCCTGTTTTATCCAGGGGATGATCTATATCATCTAAACCACCGAGCGGAACGAACAAGAGCGGCAAATGCATCAACGAGCCAGCAACGACGATGTGACGTCTTTAGCCGATCAGCCGGGACTGCTTGCACCGGATACGTCGGGCATGAATTTCTACCGGGCCGATGCGGCGCTGACGGATCTGCTTCGTATCCATCTGCCGGACGTGCTGTTTCGTCATATCGAGCCGCATCTCGACCGGCTGGGCGCGCTCGCCGGTGGTCATCTCGACGAATGCGCGCGGCTTGCCGACCGGCACACCCCGGTGCTGCACCAGCGCGACCGCTTCGGCCGCGACGCCCAATGGATCGAGTACCATCCGGCCTATCGCGAACTGGAGCGCAATGCCTTCGGTGAATTCGGCATTCACGCGATGTCGGTCCGCAAAGGCATTCTCGGCTGGCCGGAACCGTATCCGGTGGTAGCCAAGCACGCCTTTACGTTTCTGTTCAACCAGGCCGAGTTCGGTCTGGGATGTCCGATCAACGTTACCGACGGGTGCGCCAAGCTATTGTCGAAATTCGGCGACGAGGCGCTGAAGGCGAAATACCTCGATGGTCTCACGCAAACCGACATGGGCAAGTTGACCCAGGGCGGCCAGTTCATGACCGAGAAGGAAGGCGGCTCCGACGTCGGCAAGCTCACCACGACCGCCGTGCGGGAAGGCGATCACTGGCGTCTGTCGGGCGAGAAGTGGTTCTGCTCCAACGCGGACGCCGAAGTCGTGATGTTGCTGGCGCGGCCGCAAGGCGCCGTCGGCGGCACCCGCGGCGTCGGCCTGTTTCTGATGCCGCGACGGCTGGAGGACGGTTCGCCCAACCACTACCGGATCGTGCGTCTCAAGGACAAGCTCGGCACCCGCTCGATGGCGTCGGGCGAGATCAAGCTGGAAGGCGCTGTCGGCTACGCGGTCGGCAGGCTCGATCGCGGTTTTGTGCAGATGGCCGAGATGGTCAACTCGTCGCGGCTTTCCAACGGCGTCAAATCGACCGCGCTAATGCGCCGCGCCCATCATGATGCGATGACGGTGGCGCAAAACCGCGTGGTGTTCGGACAGCGCATCATCGACCTGCCGCTGGCGCGGCGGCAGTTGATGAAGATCATGCTGGCGACCGAGCAGGCGCTGTCGATGAGTTTTCTCACCGCGGACGCGCTCGACCGCGCCGAGGCCGGCAGCCAGGACGCGGCGGCCTTGTTGCGCATCCTGACGCCGACGTTGAAATTCCGCGCCACCCGCGACGCGCGCAAGGTCTGCGGCGACGCGTTGGAGATGCGCGGCGGCATCGGCTATATCGAGGAATTCGCTACCGCCCGGCTGCTACGCGACGCCCATCTCGGCTCGATCTGGGAAGGCACCGGCAACATCGTGGCGCTCGACGCGCTCAAGCGCGCGGTCGGCCGCCACGGCGCCGATGCGGCGCTGGCTGCCGACCTGCACGCCCGTCTCGACGACAGCGCCAATGTGCCGCAGGCCTGGCGCGATCGTTTGCGCGAACTGACCGACCGGGCCATCGGCTTTGCCCGCGAGGTGGCCGCCCGCGCCGACAATGAAGCCGAGGCGCGGCGCGCCACCAGCCTGCTCTATCATGTCGCCAGTGCGGTGGCGCTGGCGTGGGAGGGCGGACGCATCCACGCGATGCGCGGCGATGCCCGCCGGCTGCTGCTGTCGCGCATGGTGATCGATCATCGCGTGTCGGCGAAAGATCCGTTCCGGCTCACGGAAAATGCAGTTCAGCGCGCGATAGCGGACCATCTGCTCGGCGACCGCGCCGCCGGCATCGCCGAGGTTGGCGAATTGCTCGTTGCGGCGTAGGCTCACTTTACCTCTCCCACAAGGAGAGAAGTCGCCCACCGCCGCTATTCAAGTAGTTGTGTTACAAAACGTAAAAAAGAGGAAACACCGATGAAGGCCGCTGTCCTGCATGAAGTCAACAAGCCGCTGGTGATCGAGGATGTCAGCCTGACGAAGCCCGGCCCGCGCGAGGTCCTGATCCGCACCTCCGTCGCCGGGCTCTGTCACTCCGACCTGCATTTCATGGAAGGGCTCTATCCGCATCCGCTGCCGGCGGTGCTCGGTCACGAGTCCGCAGGCGTCGTCGAACAGGTCGGGTCCGACGTGACTTACGTCAAACCCGGCGATCACGTGGTGACGTGCCTGTCAGTGTTTTGCGGCACCTGCGACAATTGCTCGACCGGGCGGCCGGTGCTGTGCACCGACACCACGGTGAAGATGTTGCCGGGGCAATCCAACCGGTTGTCGTGGGCGCGCTCGGAAAAACTGAACCAGTTTCTCAACCTGTCGTCGTTCGCCGAGCAGATGCTGGTGCACGAGAACGCCATCGTCAAAATCCGCAAGGACATGCCGCTGGAACTGGCGGCGCTGATCGGCTGCGGCGTCATCACCGGCTATGGCGCCGTGGTCAATACCGCCAAGGTCGCGCCCGGCGAGACCGTGGTGGTGATCGGCTGCGGCGGGGTCGGCATGGCCGCGATCAACGGCGCGCAGATCGCCGGCGCCGGCCGCATCATCGCGGTCGACACCAACCCGGCGAAGCTGCAACTGGCCACCAAGCTCGGCGCCACCGACATCGTCGATCCCCGCAACGGCGACGTGGTGCAGCAGGTGCGCAATCTCACCAATGGCGGCGTGCATCACTCGTTCGAGGTGCTCGGCCGCAAGGAAACCGCCGAGCAGGCCTTTGCGATGCTGGCGCCCGGGGGTACCGCGACCATCGTAGGCATGATCCCGTTCGGCCAGAAGATCGAGCTGCACGGCTTCGACTTCCTGCGCGAGCGCAAGATCCAGGGCTCGTCGATGGGCTCGAACCACTTCCGCGTCGACATGCCACGGCTGATCGAATTCTACATGCGCGGCAGGCTGCATCTGGAGGACTGGATTTCGGCGAAGCTGAAGCTGTCCGAGATCAACGAAGGCTTTGCCGCGATGAAGGCCGGCAAGACCGTACGCAGCGTGATCATGTTCGATGCGTAGCCTGCTCTATCGTCATGCGCGGGCTTGACCCGCGCATCCATCAATCTTCGTAAAGAGTCCTTCGAAGCGCGATGGTTTGCCGGGTCAAGCCCGGCAATGACAGGCTACCGCGAAACATGCGCCGATACCGCCAGCCAGCGGCCGTTCTGCCTGGCCCAGCAGTCGGTGTAACGGCCCGAGGCCGGCTTTCCGTCCGGGGTCGTATAGCTGGTGCGTGCGTGGATGATGGCGAAGTCGCCCATCACGCGAATCTTGACTTCATCGGCGACGAGATTCCTGATCGTCACGGGGATTGCGGTCTGCTTGAGAAAACCGGCGCGGTCGACCAGAGACTTGTCGGGATTCGAGCAATAGAAATCCTGCGCCAGAATTTCGTCGAAGCGTTTGACGTCCGAATTCTGCACCGAGGCGACGTAATCGCGATTGAGCTTCGTCAGTTCGTCGATGTCGTTGCTCATGGATTTTTCTTTCTTCGTCATTGCGGGGCGCGCGTTAGCGCGAACCCGGAATTTCGTGTAGTAAATTATGCATTCCGGGTTCAGGCGTGCGGGCTGCCCCGGAATGACGCGCACTAATCATCGAACATCGGCGGTGGCACAAACCCGCCGAATTCGCGCTCGATCAGTTCGGCCAGCTTCAACGGCGTGCGATCTTCCAGCCACGGACCGACAATCTGCACGCCGACCGGCAGGCCTCCCGGCGACAGGCCGATCGGTATCGCGGTCGCCGGCAGGCCGGGCAAGGTGGCGATGCCGGGCCATGCCAGTTGATCGGGATATGGATATCCCCTGCCGTCGATGTCGATGCGGCGGGTTTCCTGGTCCGCCGAATGGTCGTGCGGATAGGCCGGCGTCGGCATGATCGGGCAGATCACCGCGTCGTAGTTCTTGAACAGTTCGCGCCACTGCGCCCGCAGGCGTGCGCGCCCGCCGTCGGCGACGACCCAGTCGCGGTGGCTAAGCGCGATGCCGCGCAGGCGCTCGGCGGCAAGGCTCATGGCTTCGGCGGGCAACGCCTCCGCCGCGGCCTTTACGCCCGCATAGACCTCGGGTGGGAAAAAAGCGCCGGTGAACGACATGAGCATCCGCATATAGAGCCGTGACGAGGCGGCGAAGTCCGGCAGTAGCGGACTCTGACGATCTACCTTGACGCCCGTCTTGTCGAGATTGGCGGCCAGCGTGTTGAGGCTTCCACGCACGACTTTGTCGGTCGGCATCACCGGATCGGTATCAATGAGCAGCACACGAAAATCTTTCAGTGCACTGTGGCGCGATGGCGGCAGTGCGAGCGTGTAGCCTTTGCCTGCGTCCAGCGGATCAGGTCCTGCGATGGTGTCCAGCAACAGAGAGAGATCGGCCGCGCCGCGCGCCATCGGTCCGATAACGGCGAGGTCGCGGTCGAACGGCAGCGGCGGCATCTGCGGTGCGATGTGGCCGCGGACCGCGATGAGGTTGAACGTCGGTTTGTGCGCATAAACGCCGCAGTGAAACGCCGGCACCCGCAACGAGCCGCCGATATCGGAGCCGAGCGACAGCGCCCCATAGCCCGCCGCGAGCGCAGCCGACGATCCGCCGGAGGAGCCGCCGGGCGTACGGCCGAGGTCGAACGGGTTATTGGTGGTGCCGTAGATATCGTTGTAGCTCTGCCAGTCGGCGAGTCCCACCGGCACGTTGGTCTTGCCGAGGATGACGCCGCCGGCGTCCTTGACGCGGGAGATCGACAACGCGTCTTCGGAAGCGATGAAATCCTTGTGCTCCGGGAAGCCCCAGGTCGTCGGCAAGCCGGCGACGTTGTAGGATTCCTTCACCGTTATCGGGATGCCGAGCAGCGGTTTGCTTTCGCCGCGCGCGCGGGCCGCGTCGGCGGCACGGGCGGCGTCGAGACCACGTGCGAAATCTCGAACGCAGACCGCATTGATTTTGGAATCGTGGCGCTCGATGCGGCCGATCGCGTCCTGCGCCAGCTCCACTGCCGATACTTTCCTTGCCGCCAGCGCTGCCAACAATTCAGTCGCCGTCTTGAAGCTCCATTGCGATTTGGCCAAAGGCGTTTGTCCCGCTTCCCGTCTGCTTGCGATAGATGATGCCCCGTTCTGGCGGTCGCCGCCAGACGGCTATTGCGGGCGGAGGACCGCTATCCCGGCAGCATCCGCTGCATGATGCGGTCGCGGTAGATGAAGATGTGGACCAGCGCCGTCGCCGCATGGAGGCCGATCACCGCCAGCAACGCCCATTCCATCGCCTGATGCAGGCCGTCGATCGATTCGCCGGCCGCCGCATTTTCCGAACCCAGCATCGGCAGCGGGAAAAGATAGAAGAATGACACTCCCCAGCCGCGAAACGACGCGAACACCCAGCCGGTGACGGTCGTGGCCAATACCAACGCATAGAGCAGCCAATGAATGGCTTCCGAACTCATCCGCTGCCACGGCGGAAGCGAACTCTCCGGGGCAACGGGGTGCGTGAGCCGCCATGCAAACCGGAAAACGATGAGCAGCAGGATCAGGATTCCAGACGAGATATGCAAGGTCATGGGCGCACCGGGTTTCAAGCCGCGATGAATGTCCGGCATTAGCCAGCCGATCAGATATTGCACGAGCAGAAGCGCCACACTGAGCCAGTGGAATACCTTCGCGGTGGTGCCGTATTGCAAACGATCGGTCATGAGGTTCTCTAAGCTGTATGAGCGGGGTTTGTTCCGAGGGCGTCGGACAGCTCGGCGCGTAATACACGTTCCGTCAGGGTTGAGCGAGCCGTGACGAGGGGCGCGCCATCGGATTGACGGGTCCGGCGGCGGCGCGGTCGCCTGCGGCGGGATTAGCGCTGGGCACCGGGAACGCGTATCCCACGATCGTCTTGATGACGAAGCGATCGGAGGCCGGCGTCAAGCCGTAGCCAACGCCGAAATTCACGTCAAAGACGCCGAGCTTGAAATCGGTCACCGCGAATAGCGTGTGCTGTTGATCGACCAGCTTGGCGAAGTGCCCGATTTCGCCGAAGTCGGCATAATACTCCAGACCCACCGACAAATCCGGGACGAGCTTTCGCGCCAGGCGTGCTGCGGGCGTAAAGTCGGCCTCGCCATATTTTCCGAAGCTGATGTCCACGATCGGGTTAACGATAAATTCGTAGTCCGCGTTGCGGATGCCGATAATCGGCCGTATCTCCAGCCCAAATCTTGATTGCGAGAATTTCGGCGTCGTGTTGCTGAATTCGAAGTTGACGCCATAGAAAAAACTGCGCTGCGCGGCGTTGGGCGAGACAAACAGGCTCCGCAGCTTGAAGGAGTCCGACAGGAATTGCCGGTCCTGGATGGCGAAGGGCAAGTATAGTCCGACCTCCCACCAGTCGGTGACGCCGTAAGCGAATTCCGGCGTCCCGTTGATGCTGTGATTGGAGACGAGGCCGCCTGGAAACGGCGGATCCTTGAGCCCGACCGCAACATAGTTGAGATGCTGCTGGATCGTGAACTGACCGGGTGCCGCGATGTCGGCATTGTAGACCTGGATTTCGTCGGTGGCCTTCGCCGGTTGCGCCAGCGCGACCGGCAAAGCCGCCCCGGCCAGCAGGCAGAGCTGACACCGCATAGCGTGCCTGGAAGGTTTCATGATCGTTCCGGCGTGCGCCTACGCCGCCCCGATGAGAATGCCGACGGCGAGCACGATGACGCCGCCGAGCACGATCTGGAACACCGCCTGCAGGAACGGTGTGTCCATGTACCGCGCGCGAATATAGGCGATGGCCCATAATTCGAAGAACACCACGACGCCGGCAATCGTGGTCGCGATCCAGAACGCATTGGCCCAGGAGTCGGGTACCAGATAGGGCATGGAGTGACCGAGACCGCCAAGCGCCGTCATCACGCCGCTGGCCGCTCCGCGCAGCCACGGCGAACCGCGCCCGGTCAGCGATCCATCGTCGGACAGCGCTTCCGCAAAACCCATGCTGATGCCGGCGCCGATCGAGGCGGCGAGGCCGACCAGGAATGTCTGCCAGTTCTGATGGGTCGCAAAGGCCGCGGCGAACAGCGGCGCCAGCGTCGACACCGATCCATCCATCAATCCGGCGAGACCCGGCTGCACATATTGCAGCACGAACACGCGCCGGCGGGTTTTGTCCTCCTCGGCACGCACGTCCGGACTGAGGATCTGATCGGTCAGTCTGGCCGCGACTTTCTCGTGGCCTTTTTCCGCTTCCGCCAAATCGCCGAGTAGCCTGCGAACGCCGACATCCTGGGTTTGCTCGGCGGCCTTGACATAGAATCGCTCGGCTTCGAACTCCATCGTGCCGACTTCCTTGCGGATGGTGTCGAGCGACAGGTTCTTGGTCAGCCAGATCGGGCGGCGGCGCAAAAATCCCCGCACATTGTCCCGTCGAATCGGCGGAAGGTTCTTGCCGAAACGCTCCTGATAGAGTTCCAGCAACCGGTGGCGATGGCCAGTTTCCTCCTCCGCCATCTCCTCGAATATCTTGGCCGACTCCGGATAGCGTCCTGCGAGATCTTCCGCGAACGTCATGTAGATCCGGCTGTCTTCTTCTTCCGAGGAGATCGCAACCGCCAGCACTTCGCGCTCGGTCAAATCGGCGAAATTCTTCACGACGATGCCTTTTTATCAATTTAGAATAGTTCTAAATATAGGCAGGCATGGTCAGGAGGTCAAATCCATTCGACCGCGCGCGTGGGCTTGCTGCAGGAACGAAATGAGCAACCGGCTCACCTGCTCGGGCTGCTCCTGTTGCACCCAATGTCCGGCGCCATCGACCAGATGACAGCCGATCATCCGGGTACAGGCGGTCGACTGCATCGCCTCGTAGACGCCGGGGCGCTGGTAGGTTCCCCAGTCCTGCTTGCCCGAGATGAAACAGGACGGCACGTTGATGCTGCGGCCCGAATAAGTTTCGAGTTCGGCGGTGAACGCACCCGAAGTGCCGCAGCGATACCATTGCAGCCCGCCCTGGAATCCATTGCGGGTATATTCGGCGCTATAGACCGCCAGTTCGCGGTCGGGCAGCCATTGGTTGGTGGCGATCGCGGCGGCCGACGGCATTTCCTCGGCGACGGTCTCGGCCATGTTCCTGGCCAGATCCATTACGTAATAGGTCGGCAGTTTTGCCAACTCGCCCGCGGTCCAGCCTTTGAGCGGATAAGGCTTGTTGTCCTTCCAGTCCGCGCTCTTGTGATGGTAATAGGCGCGCAGGAAATCATGCACGCCTTGCCGTGCGCGATGCATGTCGGCATCGGCCTCACGGGTCGAGTAATACCATTGATAATGCTTGCGCGGACGCGGCAGCGCCGCAAGCTCGCGATGCACGGGGTCTTCGGGTTTGGGCTGGAACGGCGCGTCCGCTGTGTTGAAGGGCAGCGGCGGCGGCCCCGCAAACGGTGCGCTCATCAGTGCGACCGATCGAAATACATCCGGCCGCACCAGCGCGCACCAGGCGGCGACCGAACTGCCGAAATCATGGCCGACCACGGCATCCACGCTGCGATAGCCGAACGCAGCGACAAGGCCCAGCGCGTCGCGGACCAGATTAAGCAGCCGGAACGAGTTGAGGTTGCCGTCGTAATTTCCATCCCAGCCGGTGGTGCGGCCGTAGCCGCGCTGGTCCGGCGCGATCACGTGATAGCCCGCTGCCGCCAACCGCGGCATCACCTTGCGCCAGCTATAGGCCAGTTCGGGAAAACCATGCAGCAGCAGGATGCAAGGCCGGCCGCGCGTCTCGTAGCCGGCTTCCAGCACATGCATGCGCAGGCCGTTGATGCTCTCGACGAAGCGCGCGCGGATGGTGGAGGGGAGCGGGATGTCGGGGAGGGGTTCAGTCATCCAGTTCGCCGCTTTGTTGATCGGGGCGCCTCCCTTCTTCCCCTCTCCCGCAAGGGGAGAAGGAAAGAGGCCGGGGACGACACCCGTTTGACTGTGCCGCCTACAGTCTTTCCACGATCGTCACATTGGCCATGCCGCCGCCTTCGCACATGGTCTGCAACCCGTAGCGCTTGTTGCGCTGCTTGAGCGCGTGAACCAGCGTCGTCATCAGCTTGGTGCCGGAGCCGCCGAGCGGATGACCGAGCGCAATGGCGCCGCCGTTGACGTTGAGACGTGAAGGATCGGCGCCGGTGGTCTTCAGCCACGCCGTCGGCACCGAGGCAAAGGCCTCGTTGACCTCGAACAGGTCAATGTCGCCGATCGACATGCCGGCCTTCTTCAGCGCACGCTCGGTGGCCGGAAGCGGAGCCTCCAGCATGATCACGGGATCGCCGCCCATCATGGTCATGTGATGGATCCGCGCCATTGGCGCGATGCCGAGCGACTTCAGCCCCTTCTCGTTGACGACCATCACGCCGGAGGCGCCGTCGCAGATCTGGCTGGCGCTGGCGGCGGTGAGCTTACCGTTCTCGGCGATCAGCTTGACGTTGCGGATGCCCTCGAGGCTGGCGTCGAAACGAATGCCTTCATCGATGTGATGGGTGTCGGTCGAACCGTCCGCGCGAGTGATCTGCAGCGGAATGATCTCGTCCCTGAACTTGCCGGCCTGGGTGGCGGCGATCGCACGCTGGTGGCTTTGATAGGCGTAGGTATCGAGTTCGTCTTTGGAGAGACCGTATTTCTCCGCCATCATTTCGGCGCCGGTGAACTGGCTGAACTGGATGTTGGGATAGCGCTTCTCGATGTTCGGGCTCTTGTAGTGGCCGAAACCGTTTTTCGCCGGCAGCGATGAGGCAAGTCCCATCGGCACCCGCGTCATCGATTCGACGCCGGCGGCGATCACGACATCCATGGTCCCGGACATGACCGCCTGGGCCGCGAAATGCAGCGCCTGCTGCGACGAGCCGCATTGGCGGTCGATCGAGGTGCCGGGCACGCTTTCGGGCAGTTTCGATGCCATGATCGCATTGCGCGCGATGTTGTTGGACTGCTCGCCGGCCTGCATCACGCAACCCATGATGACGTCTTCGATCTGGTCGGGATTGGCGCCCGAACGCTCGACCAGCGAATCCAGCACGGAAGCGGCGAGATCGGCCGGGTGCCATCCTGCGAGGCGTCCTCCCTTGCGGCCGCCGGCGGTGCGGGCGGCGGCGACGATATAAGCCTCGGCCATGTGCGTTCTCCCTGATTGTTCTTGGGTTCGGACTGGAAATGATGGGCCGGATTTAAGGGCTGAGGCAGGTTTTAGTCAATCAATCAATTAACTCTTGAGTACGGCTTGCGCATCGGGTTATCTGCGCGCCTGTCCCAGTCGGATTGTGCATGACGCAGTTGAATACCAGCGTACCGAGCAGGCTTCCGGGCGGCAAGAATTCCACCGCGGAGAAATTGCTGATCGCGGCGAGCGAATTGATGATCGAGCGTAACTCGATCGAGGTGTCCTTGAGCGACATCGCGCAGAAATCCGGCGTCAACTCGGCGCTGGTGAAATACCATTTCGGCAACAAGGACGGGCTGCTGCTGGCCTTGCTGGCACGCGATGCTGCCACCGAAGTGTCGCATCTGGAATATCTGCTGGCGCAGCCGATCACGCCGACCGAAAAACTGAGGCTTCATATCGCTGGCATCATCCGGGCCTATCGCCAGTTCCCCTATATGAACCGGCTGATCCATTATCTGCTGCATGAAAGCAGCACCGGGGCCGCCGACGAGGTATCGAAGTTCTTTGTGGCGCCGCTATTGGATTTCCACCGCCGCCTGCTGGCGGAAGGCATCAAAGCCGGCGAATTCCGCAACATCGATCCGGTGCTGTTCTACACCAGCCTGATCGGCGCCTGCGACCATCTGTTTTTCGGACGGCACGCGATGTCGCGCGCGATCGGCGTCGGTCCCGTCACCGACGAAGTCTGCCGGCAATATATCCGGCACATGGAAGCGCTGATTTGCGGAGGAATGTTGAAGGGGCGAGTGGCGAATAGCGAATAGGTACGGCGTTTCCTTGATCCATTGGCTACGCGTCATTCGTCGTACAGAAGAAAAGTTCAAAGGGAGGGATTGATCCATGCAGTTGAAAGATGTTGCCGTTCTCATCACGGGCGGGGGCTCCGGTCTTGGCGCCGCCACCGCGCGCGCCATGGCTGCCAAGGGTGCGAAAATCGCCGTGCTCGACCAGAGCAAGGAGAATGCCGAAAAGGTCGCGGCCGAGGTAAAGGGCGTTGCCATCCACGCCGACGTGACCAGTGAAGAGCAGGTCAAGGAGGGGATTGCGAAGGCGGAAGCCTCCCACGGCGTCGCCCGCGTGCTGATGAACTGCGCCGGCATCGGCGGCTCGCAGCGCATCGTCGGCAAGGATGGCGTCTATCCGCTGGCGAAATTCGTGCGCATCATCAACGTCAACCTGATCGGCACCTTCAACTGCCTGCGGCTGTTTGCCGAACGCCTGGTGACGGCGGAGCCGATCGGCGAAGAGCGCGGCGTCATCATCAACACCGCCAGCGTCGCGGCCTATGAAGGCCAGATCGGCCAGATCGCCTACGCCGCCTCGAAGGGCGGCGTGGTCGGTCTGACCCTTCCCGCGGCGCGCGACCTCGCCAGCCAGAAGATACGCGTCAACACCATCGCGCCGGGCCTGTTCCTGACGCCGCTGTTGATGGGGCTGAACGAGGAAGCGCGCAAGAGCCTCGGCGCGCAGGTGCCACATCCGGCGCGGCTTGGCGATGCCGCCGAATACGGCAACCTCGCGGTGCACATCGTGGAGAACGCGATGCTCAACGGCGAGACCATCCGCCTCGACGGCGCCATCCGCATGGCGCCAAGGTAGTTCGGTTCAACCGCTGACCGGTCAAGCAAAGGTAGTATCCCGCCATGAATTTCGATTTCTCCGACGACCAGAAGCAGCTGCGCGACGAGGCTCGCAAATATCTCGCCGAGAAATGTCCGCCCAAGGCGGTGCGCACCGTGCTTGACGGCAAGGAAGCCTACGACCGCGAATTGTGGAAGGGCCTCGCCGAGATGGGCTTTCTCGGCGTCGCGATCCCGGAAAAATTCGGCGGCGCGGGTGCGGGCCATCTGGAGCTCTGCGTAGTCGCCGAGGAGATGGGCCGCGCATTGGCGCCGGTGCCGTTTTCGTCGACGGTGTATCTGGCGGCGGAAGCGGTTTTGCTCGCGGGCAGCGAGTCGCAGCAGCAGAAATGGCTGCCTTTGATCGCGTCGGGTGGCGCGATCGGCACGCTGGCGCTATTCGAAGGCAACGGCAATCCGTCGCCGCAGGCGATCAAGCTCTCGGCCTCCGGCGGCAGCCTCAACGGCGTCAAGAAGCCGGTGCCTGACGGCGCGATCGCGGATTTTGCCATCGTCGCCGCGCGCACCGGATCGAGCGGACGCGAGACCGATGTCTCGCTGTTCCTGGTCGACATGAAGGCCGATGGCGTCGAAGCCAAAACATTGACCAATGTCGATCCCTCGCGCGGCCAGGCCGAACTCACTTTCAAGAACTGCAAGGCCGAGCCGCTCGGCCCGGCCAATGAAGGCTGGAGCATCCTGTCGCAGGTGCTCGACCGCGCTGCGGTCTTGATGGCGTTCGAGCAGGTCGGCGGCGCCGACCGCGCGCTGGAAATGGGCCGCGACTATGCGCTCGACCGCATCGCCTTCGGGCGGCCGATCGGCTCGTTCCAGGCGGTGAAGCATATGCTGGCCGACATGTATGTCTCGGCGACGTTGGCGCGCTCGAATTGCTATTACGGCGCCTGGGCGCTCTCGACCAACGCCTCCGAATTGCCGGAAGCCGCCGCCTCGGCCCGGATCAGCGCGACGCAGGCGTTCCAGCATTGCGCCAAGAACAACATCCAGGTCCACGGCGGGATGGGCTTCACCTGGGAATTCGACTGCCATATGTACTACCGGCGCGCCAACGCGACCGCGCTGACGCTCGGCAGCCTGTCTTATTGGGAAGACGCGCTGATCGACCGGATGCGCAAACGAAACGCGGCGTAAGGACACGCGAATGAACTTCGACGACACTCCGCAGGAGGCCGCGTTCCGCAGCGAGGCGAGGGCCTGGATCGCGGCGAATGCGCCCAAGCAATATGAGGAGGATTTGCGCAAATCCTCGCTCGGCCGCACCCAGCTTAAGGGCGCCAACATCCTCGAGGTCGCGAAAGCCTGGCAGAAGAAAAAGGCCGATGCCGGCTGGGCCTGCCTGCACTGGCCGAAGGAATACGGCGGGCGCGGCGCTACGCCGATCGAGCGCGTGATCTGGCAACAGGAGGAGGGCGCTTTCGGCAAGCTCAGCGGCATGTTCATCATCGGCCACGGCATGTGCGGGCCGACCATGATGGCCTTCGCCGGCGAAGACCAGAAACGAAAATACCTGCCGCCGCTGGCCTCGGGTGAAAAGATCTGGTGCCAGTTGTTTTCCGAACCCGCAGGGGGATCCGATGTCGCCGGACTTCGCACCCGCGCCGAGAAAAAGGGCGACGACTGGATCATCAACGGCCAGAAGATCTGGACTTCGGGAGCGCATTATTCCGACTACGGCATCCTGCTGACGCGCACCGATCCCAATGTGGCCAAGCACAAGGGACTCACCATGTTCTTCCTGGACATGAAAAGCCCCGGCGTCGAGATCAAGCCGATCAAGCAGGCCAACGGCCAGTCCGACTTCAACGAAGTCTATTTTACCGATGTCCGGATTCCCGACGCGCAACGGCTCGGCGAAGTCAATGACGGCTGGAACGTGTCGCTGACCACGCTGATGAACGAACGCATGTCGATCGGCGCCGGGGTTGCGACCGGCTTCCCGGAGCTGTTCGAGTTTTGCAGCAACCTGATGCTGGAAGATGGCCCGGCAATCGACGACCGCGGCGTGCGCTCGAAACTCGCCAACTGGGCGGTGAAGGCAAGCGGGCTGAAATACACCAGCATGCGCGCGATCTCGGCGCTGTCGAAGGGCGAGCGTCCAGGACCGGAGAATTCGATCGGCAAGCTGGTCGCGGGTTCGATGGTCCAGGATGTCGCGGCCTATGCGCTCGATCTGCAGGGCGCGGCCGGCGTGCTGAGCGGACCGGAGGATGCGGAAGCCGCCGGAAAATTTCAGGCGATGCTGCTGCGTGCGCCCGGCACCCGCGTCGAAGGCGGCACCGACGAGATCATGCGCAACATCATCGCCGAACGCGTGCTCGGCCTGCCCGGCGATATCAGGGTCGACAAGGACGTTCCGTTCAACAGGATACCGACGAAGGGACGGGAATAAGCACCGGCTCATCTTGAGGAGCCGCGCGAAGAGCGGCGTCTCGAAGGATGGAGCAAGCTCATGGTTCGAGACGGCGCAAGAGCGCCTCCTCACCATGAGGGCGAGAGAGATACGAGAATTCAAACGAGAGGTTCGCCATGAATTTCGATGACACCCCGCAGGAAGCCGCGTTCCGCGCCGAGGCCCGCCGATGGGTCGATGCCAACGCGCCCAAGCAATACGAGGCCGAACTGTCGAAGGCCTCGCTTGGCCGCATCCGGCTGCAGAAGGAGGAAATCGTCGAGGTCGGCAAGGCCTGGCAAAAGAAGAAAGCCGCCGCCGGCTGGGCCTGCCTGCACTGGCCCAAGGAATATGGCGGGCGCGGCGCCACCCCGATCGAGCGGGTGATCTGGCAGCAGGAAGAAGGCGTTTACGGCAAGCTGACGCAGCCGTTCCAGATCGGCGAGGGCATGTGCGGGCCGACCGTGATGGCCTACGGCAGCGAACAGCACAAACGCCATTATCTGCCGAAGCTCGCCTCCGGCGAGCAGATCTGGTGCCAGTTGTTTTCGGAGCCGGCCGGCGGATCGGACGTCGCAGGCCTTCGCACGCGCGCCGAGAAGAAGGGCGACAACTGGATCGTCAACGGCCAGAAAATCTGGACTTCCGGCGCGCACTATTCCGACTACGGCCTGCTGATCACCCGCACCGACCCCAATGTGCCCAAGCACAAGGGATTGACGATGTTCTTTCTCGACATGAAGAGCCCGGGTGTCGAAGTGCGTCCGATCAAGCAGGCCAACGGCATGCAGGAATTCAACGAGGTCTATTTTACCGACGTCATCATTCCGGACAGCCAGCGTCTCGGCGCGGTGGGCGACGGCTGGAACGTGTCACTGACCACGCTGATGAACGAGCGGATGTCGATCGGCGCGCGGCTGGCGACCGGCTTTCCCGAGATGTTCGATTTCTGCACCAACCTGATGACGGAGGACGGGCTTGCGATCGACGATCGCGCCACCCGTTCGAAGCTCGCCAGTTGGGCGGTGAAGGCGAGCGGGCTGAAATACACCAGCTACCGTGCGATCTCGGCGCTGTCCAAAGGCGAGCGTCCGGGTCCGGAAAATTCGATCGGCAAGCTGGTCGCGGGATCGATGCTGCAGGATATCGCGATGCATGCGATGGATCTGGAAGGCGCCGCCGGCGTCCTGACGGGTGCCGCGGAACAGCAGGCCAGCGGCCAGTTCCAGCAGATGCTGCTGAGCTCGCCGTCGATGCGTATTGCCGGCGGCACCGATGAAATCCTGCGCAACATCATCGCCGAGCGTGTGCTCGGACTGCCCGGCGACATCCGGGTCGACAAGGATGTGCCGTTCAACAAGATCCCGACCAAAGGGCGATGAACATGGCGGATGCGGCCACAAAGGCGCCGGTCAGCCGGCACAGCGTCGAGGAGCGGATCGGGGTGCTGGAGGAGTTGCTCGGCGAACGATATTCCTGCCGCGCGTTCCGGCCCGATCCGGTGCCGCGCGCCACCATCGAGCGCGTCCTGACGGCGGCGCAAAAGACCGCCTCATGGTGCAACAGCCAGCCGTGGCGGCTTGAAATCGCCTCGGGTGCCGCGACCAGGAAATTCCGGGATGCGATCTACGGCGCCGCCAGCAGCGGCAAGCCGAATTCGGGTGACTTTCCGTTTCCGCGCGAATATCGCGGTATCTATCTGGAGCGGCGGCGCGAAAGCGGCTTTCAGCTTTACAACTCGCTGGGCATTCCGCGCGGCGACAAGGCGGCGTACGCCAGGCAGGCGCTGCAGAACTTCAATTTCTTCGGTGCGCCGCATGTCGCCATCGTGCATACCGACGAGGCGCTTGGCGTTTACGGCGCGATCGATTGCGGCGGCTATGTCACGAGCTTCATGCTGGCCGCGCAGGCGCTCGGACTGGCTACCATACCGCAGGCGGCGCTGGCGTTTCATTCCGAACTGGTACGGAAGCATTTCGGTCTCGGCGACGACCGTCGGGTGGTGTGCGGCATTTCGTTCGGTTTTCCCGACCGCGACCACAAGGCCAACAGCTACAGGACTTCGCGCGCGAGCATTGCGGAGACGGTCACGTTTGTCGACGCGTAGTGTCGCGCGGAAGCTTGCATCGCCCCGCTCCCTCGCCCCGCGCTTCGCGGGGAGAGGTAAGAGAAGGGACGCTTGCGTCGATCAAAATTTCGGCGGACGTTTCTCGGCAAACGCCTTGATGCCTTCCTTGATCTCGGCGCTGTGCATGCTGTCTCGGGCGCGCCGGTCGGCGGCCTCTTCATCGAGCTTGCCGCGGGCAAATTCGTTGATCGCGCGCTTCATGCCGCGCATCGCCAGCGGCGCATTGCCGGCGAGAATGCCTGCGAGTTCATCGACCTCGGCGTCGAACGTCTCGGGAGGCGCCATCGCGGTGAGATAGCCGATCCGCAGCATTTCGCGCGCGTCGATCTTCTGCGCGGTGAGGAACAGTTTCTTGGCGTTGTCGGCGCCGAGCCGCGAAACGTAACGCCGGATGCCGCTCTTGTAGTAATGCAGCCCGAGCCTTGCCGCCGGCATGAACATTTCGCAGGTGTCGATGCCGATTCGGAAATCGCAGGCCAGCGCCAGGTCGGTCGAGCCGCCATAGACCCCGCCATTGAGCCGGCAGATGGTGGGAACGCTGAGATCCTCGAGCCGGTTGGCGACGACTTCAAACGCCGAGCCTGCGCTTTTCTCTTCCACCGCGCCGGTGGCGCGTTCGGCGACCGAGTTGAGGTCGTAGCCGGCGCTGAAGGCGCGACCGGTGCCGGTCAGCACCAGCACCCGGATCGCGGGATCGGCTTCGATCCGGTCGAACAGTTTCAGGAGTGCATCGAGATCGTCGGGCTGCAGCCGGTTGAGATGCTTCGGCCGGTTGAGGCGGATGGTGGCGCGCGCGCCGTCGAGCTCGAATACCGGCGTGCTCGCCGCCTCGGCCGCTTCCGGCATGGTTCTCTCCATTGTCAGTTATTTTCTTGCGCGCGCCGCTTGGCCTCGGCGTCGATGGTCTGGGCGAGATCGGGATGGCGCGCCATCAGCATGCGGAAGTCCACCAGATCGAGAACCAACAGCTTCGACACGCGCGTGGTGGTGATGCTGGCGGAGCGCAGATTGTTGCCGAGCAGCGCCATCTCGCCAAAGAACGCGCCTTCGCCCAATGGCACCTTCTTGCCGGGCAGGTCGACCTCGACTTCGCCGGCGGCGATGAAATACATGCAGTCGCCGGTCTGGCCCTTGCGGATGATCGTGGTGCGGGCTGGCAGATCCATGGTGCGCAGCATATGCGTCACGTCGGCGATCGCCGCTGGACCAAGGGCTGCGAAGAACGGCACCTTGCTGACCGACTCCCAGGTCTTGAGAAAATTGTCGCGGCGGGTTTCCGCGGCAAAGCCGGTGGCGAGAATACCGGTCCAGAGACCGAACACGCCGAGGCCGCAGATCATCACGACGGCCGCGACCAGCCGGCCGAGCGGCGTGATCGGCACCACGTCGCCATATCCCGTGGTGGTCAGCGTTGCGACCGCCCACCACAAGGCCGCCGGCACGCTGCCGAAGGCGACCGGCTGGGCGTCGCGTTCCAGATAATACACCGCCACCGAAGCCAGGAACAACACCATCAGGAAAATCACCAGCACGCTCAACAGCGGCCCGGATTCCAGCACCAGCACCCGGCGCAATTGCCGCAGTCCCGGAATTCCCGGGACCACCTTGAGCATCCAGAATACGCCCAGCAGCCAGGCCGTTTTGGGGTGGGTGCCAAGGACCATGGCAACCGGTACCGCGGCAGCCGCAATCGCGTCCACGAACCCGCGGATCGATAACGCGTATGCCCAGGTGCGTTGTGCTGCAAAGGCGTGGCGAAGCCGGACCACCCATTCGAACACGAAGAAAGCCAGGCAGGCCCACAACAGCGCATCGACCCAGTGATGCGCCGCCTCATAGGCCGGATCGACCGTGAGCAGGATCATCAGGGCGACGCCGGACGTGACGGCGACATAGGCCGCCCTGGTCATGTTGCGGCCGTTCGTTGCGGCCACAAATTGCTCCAAAGCGGGGAAAACAAGCGGCTTGGACATTGCGCGGCGGTGCCCGTCGATGAAAAAGGCCGGCTGCGGAAAGTTGCCCGCAGCTTCTCCGACAAAGTGCCCGGGTGGCGGCAGGCCGTCAACGACAGCCCGAAAACAGCGTTATCGCCGGGTCACAAAATCCGGCTTTTTGCGGCGCGCCGCAACCGGCGTTTCGACCGGGATTGGCTATAATCCCTGTCAAAACGCCACTTTGCCCCTCATGTCAAAGGCTCCTTCCGCCGTCTTCGCCGCCTGAAGGTCGAAGCATCGCTGCGGCGATGGCGGCTATTTTCGGTGCGCTATGACGATGAGCGGGCCTGGGTCGAACGCTGGCTGCGCATGATCGAGCGCAGCCTCACCAAACAGCCGGCGGCTGCATCTGCGATCGTGCAAACCGCGACCATGGTGCAAGGCTACGGCGATGCCCACCGGCTGGGGCTCGCCGACTGGCATCTGATGATCGACAACCTCGCCAAGCCGACCTTCAATGGTGCACTGCCGCTGGCCGATCTTGCCGGCGCGGTCGCCGAGGCGCGTGCCGCCGCGATGCCAGATCCGCGGCAGGTAGCGCTGAAGCGGAAGATTGATGAGATCAGGGCGCGGGTAACCTCCGCAGGCGGCAATGTTGCGGCGGGGTGAACGTCGATGGTTTTGTTCTCTCTGTAATGTCACAAGGGGACCGGATGGGAATCCGGTCCCCTTGTTGATCGATGCTGACATGATGGTTGGTCAGGCCGCGGCTCGCATCACCCCCTGGCCAGGGGTATCGCGACGAACCGGGTCGCATCTGCCGTTTTCACCCGCATCAAAACGCTGTGCGTGCCTTTGGCATCGGCTTCCTTGAGCGCCGCCCGGACGTCGCCCGGATTTGCGACCGCCTTGCCGCCAACGTCCAGAATGACATCGCCGGCCTGGAAGCCATGCTCGGCCGCCGGCCCTTCCGGATCGACGGCAGTTACGACCACGCCTCTCTGGCCCGAGCCTTCGACCTCGCTTGCCGGTGCGAGCCGCAGGCCGAGATGGGGCGTTTCGGCGGCGGTTTTGGACTGCCCGTCTTCCGCATTGGCCTGACGGTCGTTCGGCATTTCACCAAGGGTCAGCGTCATCGATTTCGCTTCGCCATTGCGCAGGACATCGAGCTTCACCGAGTTTCCGGGCGACATCATGCTGATGTTGCGGGCCAGATCGCGGGAGTCCTTGACCGGGGCGCCGTTAACCGCGGTGATGACGTCGCCGGCCTCGATGCCGGCCTTGGCCGCCGGACTGTTATCCTGCGGATTGTCCACGAGCGCGCCTCGGGCCTGCTTCATGCCGAGACTGCTGGCGATATCCGCCGTGACCGCCTGCACCTGCACGCCGAGCCAGCCGCGGGTGACGTAGCCCTTATCCTTGAGTTGAGCCACCACGAGCTTCGCGGTGCCGGCCGGAATGTCGAAGCCGATCCCGACCGAGCCGCCCGAGGGCGAGAAGATCACGGTGTTGACGCCGATGACGTTGCCGTTCATGTCGAAGGCAGGGCCGCCCGAATTGCCCTTGTTGATCGGGGCGTCGATCTGGACGTAATCGTCATAAGGTCCCGCGCCGATGTCGCGGCCGCGGGCAGAAACGATTCCGGCCGTGACGGTGCCGCCGAGGCCGAACGGATTGCCGACGGCGACCACCCAGTCACCGACGCGCGGCGGCTGGTCGGCGAACTTGACGTAACTGAAGTCCTTCTTGCCGTCGACCTTGATCAGCGCAAGATCGGTCTTCTTGTCGGTGCCGACGACCTTGGCCGTATAGATGGTGCCATCGTCCGCCGTCACCTGCACGGACTTGGCATGGTCGACGACATGGTTATTGGTGACGGCATAGCCGTCCGGCGAGATGAAAAAGCCGGAGCCCTCACCGGTGATGACCTGATGGCGCTCGGGCATTCCGTTGGGAATGCGGAAGCCGAACTGCCGCGAAAACTGGTCAAACGGTGTAGTGGATTGACCGGAATCGCCGTCCTGATCGTTTCGCTGCAGGATCGCTGCGTTGTCGCCGTTGTCGTCGATCTTGACGCGGACCGATATCACGGCCGGTTTGACCCTGGCGACGAGGTCGCCGAATCCCGCCGGGTTCTGCGTCATCTCGGCGGCCTGCGCCGATGCGCCCCATGACGGAAGATTGGACGGCCGGTATCCGCCCGGCCCGACCAGCAGCACGGCCATGCTGAGCCCGGTTACTGAAGCCAGCAGTGCGAGCCGGCGAGGTTTCAGAATTTTGCGCGGGGCGTGAGGCGGGATATTCGATTGATGGTCCATGATGGCATCTCCATGATTGAGTCCAGGATTCCCCTTGGCGCCAATATGGAGCACGCACATTACAAGGTCCTGTTCGGCCGATTAATCTTTTGAAAGAACGAAGCCGCGGATGAAATCTCGATTGCGCCGGAGATTCGCAGCACGGCGACCACGATGCCGGTCGAGGTTGCTGCCGCGATATCGTGAATGATCTTTAATGAAACATCTTGCGGCGACCTGCTGCGATCGACGCTGACCCGGGCGGTCATCGTCAGCGCGATGACCAATGTGGTCGCGTTCGGAAGCATGTGGTCGTCAAGCTACCCGGCGATGTCGAGCATGCCGATCGCGGACCGCGCCGCATCTGGAGCAAGCGGCAGAATAGGGCTTGCGCGCTCTGTCGAGGCAAATTCCCCATTTTGGGGGCGCTTCGCCATGCGGGCTCCCAGGGCCACCCAAGCGGGATCGTAAATATCTCAAAAAGAACGGTAATTTTCCGGTTTCGACCATATCCGCGCCCCGACGGTCCGCAAACCAAGCTCTCCCGCGGCCTGCATAGGACCATTGCGGCGGCTATCGCCGTTCGGCCACACCCGAAGTTTTTCCGGTTCCCAACAGGTGCATTCCGGTTCGGGAGGTGTCATAAATGGCCGATACAGGTCGAATTATCCGGATTTGAGTACGCTGACAGCCTAGATTCCCGTTCTCCTCGTGCCGTTCAAAGTCAGTCCAGCGAAGGCGTCAGCTTTGTCGTTACCCTCCATGTCGTCGTCGGTTCCGGTTGCCGCGCTGGTCGGGTGGATGCTTGTCCTGACGTTCAAGCATATCATCGCCGATTTCGTGCTGCAGAGTTCCTGGATGGCGCTCGGCAAGGATCAAAAGACCGGCTGGGCGCTGCCCTTGCTGGCGCATTGTCTCGTGCACCTGGCGCTGTCGCTGGCGCTGATCCTGATCATCGCGCCGCGATTTTGGTTCGTCGCTTTCATCGATTTTGCGATTCATATCACGGTCGATCGCGCCAAGGGCCTTTGCTCCTCCACGTTCGACGTGACGGTAGAGAACCCTTGGTTCTGGACACTGATCGGGGTCGACCAGGCGCTGCACCATCTCACCGGCTTCGGCCTGTCGATCTTCATGGCGGCGAATTGATCGCGCCGGCTTCACCCAAATGACCGAAACGCCGCTCACCAAAAAGACCGTCGATGTGCTGGGCGCGCGCATGGCCTATCACGAGCGCGGCGAGGGGGCGCCGGTGCTTTTTTTGCACGGCAACCCGACCTCGTCCTATCTGTGGCGCGACGTCATTCCCGAACTGCAAGGATGCGGCCGGCTGATCGCGTCGGATCTGATCGGGATGGGTGATTCCGCCAAGCTGCCAAATCCCGGTCCTGACACCTATCGCTTTACGACCCACCGGGACTATCTCGACGGCTTCATCGATGCGGTGATCGGCCGGACCGAGCCCGTCGTGCTCGTGGTGCACGACTGGGGCTCGGCGCTCGGTTTCGACTGGGCCAACCGTCACCGTAATCGTGTCCGTGGCATCGCCTACATGGAAGCGATCGTGCGGCCGATCGCCTCCTGGGACCAATGGAGTGCCGCTGCCACGCCGATCTTCCAGGGGTTTCGCTCCGACAAGGGCGAGGCGATGATCCTCGACCGCAACATGTTCGTTGAGCGGGTGCTGCCGGGCTCGGTGTTGCGGAAACTGACCGAGCCCGAGATGGCGGAATATCGCCGGCCCTTCATCCAGCGCGAGGATCGCTGGCCGACGCTGACCTGGCCGCGGCAGATCCCGATAGCAGGCGAGCCCGCCGATGTGGTGCAGATCGCGCAGGCCTATTCGCAATGGATGGCCGAAAGCGCCATGCCCAAGCTGTTCGTCAACGCCGAGCCCGGCGCGATCCTGACCGGTGCGTCGCGGGATTTCTGCCGGAGCTGGAAAAACCAGACCGAGGTAACGGTGCCGGGGTCGCACTTCATCCAGGAAGACTCCGGCCCGGCGATCGGCCGGGCGGTGGCCGCGTGGATGACGGCAAACGGACTCCAGGCCATGACGACGGCGCCCGCACCTGTCTGATTCGGCTGGCCTGCTCAAGGGGCCCGTTGGATTACCGGGACCCGTGGTTAACCTTTCGTTAGAGACTTGCGTTGCATCTTCCCGAAAGGGAGATTGCACATGTTTTCCAGCCGCGATGCCTATGAAAACGATTTCTGCCCGGTCCGGGATGAATTGCTTGGCGAAATGTACCGCGCCAACGAAAACGGCCTGCCCCGGCTGGTCGAGAGCGTCTCTTCCGATGTCCGGGCCATGCTGGCGTTGTTTTGCTATCGCAGAAGCCACCTGCACTCGCTGGCGCTGGCGATCGCGGCAAGCTGCAGCGAGCGCGAACTGATCCAGCTGGGCGGGCGCGTCGGTTCCACCCTCTATGCGCTCTCCCGCGAAGCGCCGGCCACCCGCACCCCGCCGTCATCGTCCTACAGCAATCGCAAGCCGATCACGCTCTCGACCAAGCCGCTGAGCACGTTCTCGCCGGTCGAAGATGAGCTTGACGACGAAAACCTCACGCAGGCCGTTACGGCGTAATTGTTCGCCGGCCTGTAAGCCGACCGTTTTTTACTATTCTACGCCACGCCCAGTGCCGGCAGCCCGTGCCGGCGCCGTGCCATGGTGCATTCGGAATCGCCGGGCATGCAGGTCCGGCAGACTTCGGGGCGGACGGCATAAATTCCGCACGAGGTCGCGATGCCGATCTCGCCTGATAGTGCCGAGCACCGTTCGCCGTCGCAGCGCATGCCCGACAATCTATCGTTGACGAATTTTTCCGGGATCAGTTCCAGCGCCGCATCGTCCTCGGTGGTGAACCGCGGCCAGTTCGATGAATACGAACAGCACGCGCCGCAAGCCTGGCACGGGCTTTCAGTGTCGATGGCGGGGTGTCCCTGTTCCATGCGTGCGGCTTAGCGCGGAATGAGGCGCGGGGCTATCACGGTTCTTGCCATCGGGGTTCCTGCCGTCAGGTATCCTTGGGAGCTTCCCACACCAGACTCCTGCGCCATTTGGCCCTCAGCAGGTCGCGCCGCTCGGGATATTTCTCCTCAAGATAGGCGGCGTCCACGACGCGGTCGGTCCGGAAGCTGCGAAAGTCCCGGCGCAGTTCGCACCATGCCGCCAGAATCCGCACCGCCTCGTGATAGCCGATGGCGACCGGCCAGATCGTGCGCTCGCTGTCGCGGCCGTGTTCGTCGCGATAGCGCAGCGTGATTTTTTTCCCTTCATGAATCTGCGCCCGGGTCCGTGCCATGTCGATGCGGTCGGGTTCACCCTGCCAGCCCGGGCGGGCGCGGCTGGCGGGTTCAAGCACGAAAGGTCTCAGCCGTTCGGGAACGGTGTCGGCGATTTTCGCAATCAGGTCCTGCGCGGCACGGGATAGCGCTGGATCGGCATGCCCCGAGACCCATTGCGCGCCGAGCACGGCCGCCTCGATCTCGTCAGGGGTGAGCATCAGCGGCGGCAGGTCGAATCCCTTCTCCAGAATATAGCCCATGCCGGCCTCGCCGCGGATCGGCACGCGCTGTCCGATCAGGGTCGCGATGTCGCGGTAGATCGTCCGCTTCGAGGTCTCAAGCTCGGCCGCGATCGCATCTGCCGTCAGCGGTTTGGCGGTGCGGCGGAGCACCTGAATGATCTGGAACAACCGGTCGGCGCGTCTCATGCAGCGTCTCGTTTGTGTGTTTTAGCGGCCGCCGTCCGATGCTGACAGCATGTTGGCAGCAGGGGGTCAGTATACCGCGACAACACTCCAACCAAGAGGATTTTGTCCATGATGATTCTGTACGGCCTCGATCTCTGGACGGCAATGTCGCCGCTGCTGACACCACGGTGGCAGCAGGGGATGGCTAGTCTGAAACGCCTGTTCAAGAAATCCGGCAAGAGATCGGGCAAGAAATCGGGAGAGCGGACGTGATCACCCTGTATGGCTTCGGCGCCGGATTCGGCCTGCCGGAAATCAGCCCTTTTGTGACCAAGACGGAAGTCCAGCTCAGGATGGCCGGCCTTGCCTATCGCAAGGAGAAGGCGATGCCGCCGGCCTCCCCCAAGGGACAACTGCCCTATATTGTCGATGAAGCGGATCGTGTTGCCGATTCCACCTTCATTCGCGCGCATATCGAAGGCAAATACGGCTTCGACTTCGACGCGCCGCTCAGCCTGCAGGCGCGTGCGCAAGCCTGGGCGTTCGAACGAATGATCGAACATCACATCTATTGGGCGCTGGTCGGAGCCCGCTGGATCGATCCCGATAACTT
Source organism: Bradyrhizobium sp. (assembly GCF_004799405.1). Classification (GTDB taxonomy): domain Bacteria; phylum Pseudomonadota; class Alphaproteobacteria; order Rhizobiales; family Xanthobacteraceae; genus Bradyrhizobium. Next base: position 24,124 of record NZ_SSMW01000074.1, on the reverse strand, counting down.
TGCCAAAGGGCCGACGCATTTCTTCGACGGTACACCCGAGCATGTCCGGGAAAAACTCCGCGAGGATGCGCAATTCCGCGTTGCAGAGAACTATCTGTTGAGCGGTCTTGGCCGCCACGCCCCGGACGAGGACATCGATCTTGCGATCCGCTCGTTGTTTGCGCTGTCGGTCCAGCTTGGCGACAAGCCGTATTTGATGGGGGACACGCCGTGCGGTACCGATGCCACCGCGTTCGGCGCGCTGGCCGGAATTCTGACGCCGTTCTTCACCTCGCAGTTGCGCGAGCGCACCGAACATTTCGGCAATCTCACGGCCTATGTCGATCGGATGATGCTTCAATACTATCCGGACTTCGCCTGGGCCCCGTTGCGACAGGCCGCCTGAACCTCAGTGGCCTGCGGAGGGCAGGTCTTTCAACGTCGCCAGTTCCGCCTCGAGTTCGGCGATCCGCGCATCGCGCGCGGCCAGCGCCGCCGCGACATCGGCGGCGTCGAATTTCTGCGGGATATGTTGCGGGCAGTTGGTGTCCCACGCCGAAATCCCGAACAGGATCACCTGTTCGGGCCGCGCCTTGTAGCCTTGCGGCATCAGCGATTGCAGCAGCGCCGGATCGTCATCGACCACGCGCGCCTCGCCCCAGATCTTGACGCGGCGGCGATGGGCATAATCCATCAGGAAAATGCAGGCCTTCGGGTTTTCGGTGAGATTGCCCTGAGTGATGTATTGCCGGTTGCCGCTGTAATCGGCGAACGCCAGCGTGTTCCTGTCCAGCACCTTGATGAAGCCCTTCGGTCCGCCGCGATGCTGGATATAGGGCTGTCCGTCGGCCGTCGCGGTCGCCATGAACAGGCTGTCCTGTGTGGCGAGAAACGCGGCAAGGTCGGCGTCGACCTCGGTGCGCCAGCCGCCGTTCTGCTCGACCCCTGCATAGGCAAGGCGAGACCCTTTGCGGGTCTGAACAGCTTTCACCGCCGGGGTGAAGGCCACATCACTGGAAGAGCTGTGAATGTCTGGCATCGGAAAATCTCCGGCTGGACGGTGTCGGCCTTGGAAGTGGGCCTTTTTCCAAATTCGTGCAATCCTTTCGATTGACACTTGATAATTGCAATATATGAAATAATGCCATGGACCGTATCGATGCCATGCAGGCCTTTGCCACGGTGGCCGATCTCCGGGGTTTTGCGCCGGCGGCGCGCAAGCTCGGGCTGTCGCCTTCCGGCGTGACCCGGCTGGTGGCCGCGCTCGAAGACCATCTCGGCGCCCGGCTGCTGCAACGGACCACCCGCTCGGTGACGCTGACCGATGTGGGCGCGCGCTATCTCGAGCGGATCAGGCGCATTCTTGCCGACCTTGAGGAAGCCGAGGAATCGGCGCAGGAGGAGCGCCGGCGGCCAAGCGGGCGGCTGTCGGTCTCGGCGCCGATCGGATTTGGACGGCTCCATGTCAGCCCGCTGATGTCGGCCTATCTCAAGCGCTATCCGGAAGTTAGCGGTGAACTGCGGCTGTCGGATCGCATGATCAACCTGGTGGAAGACGGCGTCGATCTCGCGGTCAGGATCGGGCACCTCGCCGATTCCAGCCTGGTGGCGCGCCAGCTCGGCGAGATGCGGCGGATCGTGGTCGCCTCAACGGGCTATCTCAAGCAGCGCGGCGAGCCGAAAACGCCCGGGGCAATCGCCTCGCACGCGACGATTCAATTTGGCGCCATGACCGCGCCGCCGGACTGGCGTTTTGTCGAGGGTGGCCGCGAGATTCGGGTGGCGTCCACGCCGCGTTTCATCACCAACAGCGCGGATGCCGCGATCCAGTATGCCGAGCAGGATGGCGGCCTGACCCGGGTGATGGCCTATCAGGCGGCCGCCTCGATCAAGGCCGGCCGGCTCAAGATCGTCCTGGCAAAATTCGAGCAGCCTCCGCTGCCGATCCACATCGTCTATCCGACCTCGCGGCTGTTGTCGGCCAAGGTGCGCACCTTCATCGATCTCGCGGTGGAGCTCAGCGACTGGCATTTCGGCGGGCGATAGGCCCGTATCATTGCTTCTTGGGCACCACCCGGAACGTCGCATTGGCGCGCGCGATCACGACGTCATCGGCTTTTATCAGGCTTTGCGCGAAACAGATCGTGCTGCCGGTCTTGATCACGTCGGTCTCTACCGTGAGCCATTGTCCGACCTGGGCGCTGCTGATGTAATCGACTGACATGCTGACCGTTACCAGCGAAGAGGCGCCGCGCATCTTGCGGCCGCAGCTGTGTCCCATCGCCTTGTCCGCCAGCGCTGCGATCAACCCGCCGTGGGCGAACCCGCGCGCATTGGTATGCGGCGAGGCGAGCCGCAAGCCCAGGATGATCGCCTCGGGCGTCAGCTTCGAATAGATAGGCTCCCACGGGTCGGTGAGTGGAATGCGCCGGGTCTGGCGTTCGAAGCCTGCGGGGATATCGTTGTCGGTCATGTCAACGGGCTCGCGTGTTGGAGATGCGTTTTCGCTATTGAACGCGATCCACAAGCCAAATGCACCGCTTACAAAGTTTAAAGCGCTATTTCAGCGGTTGTTTGAAACCGTTACAGCACGGCATGTTGATCAAGCCGGCAGTTCGTACCCGACCGCGGTTTCAATCTCGATGGTCCGCTGCACCGCCGGCCGGGCCATCATGCGCGCGTAATGCGCAGTCAGGTTCGGAAATTCCTCGGGCGCGGGCCTGAGCGAATTGGCGAGCCGCCAGTACAGCCGGAACAGGTGGATATCGGCGATCGAATAGCGCCCCAGCGCCCACCCGTTTCCCAGGCGCTTGTCGGCAATGCCGTAGACTCCCTTGGCGTATTCCAATCCGTGCCGGCGTGCCGGATGCAGCGTGGAGGCAATGAACGACATCCACGACAGCGCCTGCGCATCGGCCTCAAGATCGTCTCGCGGCAGCAACTCCGCATCCGGAAAACGCTTGGCGAGATAATAGAGGATCGCGGCAACTTCGGTGAGCGGGCGCCCGTCGACGACAAGCGTGGGGACCTTGCCTTCCGGATTGAGTGCAAGATAATCCGGCCTGCGCAGGTCGTTATTCCTGAACGACATCGGCTTGCCTTCAAAGGGTACGCCGATCTCGTGCAGCGCGATGTGCACCGCCATCGAACTTGAGCCCGGCGCGAAGTAGAGAGTGAGCATCACTTCCTCGCAACGACGGCTGCCTAATACGGCAGTCCGACATAATTCTCCGACAAGGATGCCGTCGCCGCCTTCGAGTTCACGAGATAATCCAGCTCCGCAAGCTGAATCCGCGCGCCGAAACCTTCGGTGTCCGGAAACCGATGCAGTATCGAGGTCATCCACCAGGAAAAGCGCACCGCTTTCCAGACCCGCGCCAGCGCCTTTGCGGAATAGCCGTCGATCCCGGCGGAAGACTTCCCGGCGTAGTATTCGCGCAAGGCGGCGGCGAGATAATGCACGTCGCTGGCGGCGAGGTTGAGGCCCTTGGCGCCGGTCGGCGGCACGATATGGGCGGCGTCGCCGGCGAGGAACATCCGCCCGAACCGCATCGGCTCGGTGACGAAGCTGCGCAATGGCGCGATGCTTTTTTCGATCGAAGGCCCGGCGACCAGATTGTCCACCGCCTTTTGATCCAGCCGCCGCTTCAATTCATCCCAGAATCGTTCGTCCGGCCATTGATCGATGTGATCGTCGAGCGGACATTGCAGGTAATAGCGGCTGCGATGCATCGATCGCATGGTGCAAAGCGAAAATCCCCTGGCGTGGTTGGTGTAGATCAATTCTTGGCTGACCGGCGGCGTCTCCGACAGGATCCCGAGCCAGCCGAACGGATAGACCCGTTCGAACGTCTCGATCGCCGAAGGCTTGACGCTGGCGCGGCTGACGCCGTGAAAGCCGTCGCAGCCGGCGATGAAATCGCAGGCAATCTCGTGCGTCACGCCGTCCTTGGCGTAAGTGACGCGCGGATGGTCGGTGTCGAAATCATGCGGCTGGACGTCGGCGGCTTCATAGACCGCGGTGAGACCGGCGGCGCGGCGCGCGTTCATCAGGTCGAGCGTCACTTCGGTCTGGCCATAGATCATCACCGTCTTGCCGGTGGCGGCCTTCATGTCGATGCGATGACGCGCGCCGCCAAACGCCAATTCGACGCCATGGTGAACCAGGCCCTCGCGGTGGGCGCGCGCGCCGGCGCCGACTTCATCGAGCAGCGCCACCGTTCCTTCCTCGAGCAGTCCGGCGCGGATGCGGCCGAGCACGTAATCCGGCGTCTGGCGCTCCAGAATGACGTTGTCGATTCCGCTTTTGTGAAGCAGTTGCCCCAGCAGCAATCCCGCCGGCCCCGCGCCAATGATTGCTACTTTTGTCCGCAATACTTGCTCCCCTGGATGTTATAGGCTTGAACGTAAGTTGCGGACGTGGCCGCAGCTGCTTGCAATGATAATTATATCATATAACAATATCCGCAAAGGGACATTAAAGCCCTGATATCGCGAGGGAGAAGATGTCGATGAGGAAAACGTTGTTGGCGTTGCTGTTGGCCGCCAGTGTGACGCCTGCGCTCGCGCAGGAAAAGACCTTCGAGCTGAAACTGTCGCATTGGGTGCCGGCCTCGCATCCGTTGCAAAAGGCGCTGGAAGACTGGGGCGCCGCGGTGGAGAAGGCGTCTGGCGGCACCATTACCTACAAGGTTTATCCCGCCCAGCAGCTTGGCAAGGCTTTCGACCACTATGACATGGCGCGCGACGGTATCGCCGACGTTACCTACGTCAATCCGGGTTATCAGCCCGGCCGTTTCCCGATCATCGGCGCCGGCGAATTGCCGTTCCTGATGTCGGACGCCAAGGGCGGCTCGATGGGGCTCGACGCCTGGTACCGGAAATATGCCGAGACCGAGATGAAGGACGTCAAGTTCTGCCTGGCGTTTATCCATTCGCCGTCCTCGTTTCATTCGCGCACCAAGAAAATCGTGGTGCCGGATGATATCAAGGGCATGAAGGTCCGTCCTGCCGACGCCACGATCGCGAATTTCGTGACGCTGCTTGGGGGCACCAATGTGCAATCCTCGGCGCCGGAGGTCCGCGACATCATCGAGCGCGGCGTTGCCGACGCCGTCACCTTCCCGTGGGGATCGCTGGTGCTGTTCGGCATCGACAAGGTGACGAAATATCACATGGACGCGCCGCTGTACGTCACGACCTTCGCCTTCGTGATGAACAAGGACAAATACAACCAGATGTCCGACCGGCAGAAGAAAGCAATCGACGACAACTGCAACACCGAAGCCGCCGGCCGCGTCGGAGAACCCTGGGGCAAGTTTGAAGACGCCGGTATCGACAAGGTGAAGGCGGAGGAAGGGCACGAAGTCTACAAGCTGACAGCGGAGCAGACGGCGTCGTGGAAGAAGGCCGCCGAGCCGCTGGTCAAGACCTGGGCTGAAGGCGTCAAGGCCAAAGGCGTCGATCCGGACGCGGCGCTGGCCGAATTGCGTGCGTCGCTCACCAAGTACAACGCTTTGGCGCAGTAGAGTTTGCAACCGATCGATGCGGCGGCGGGATCGCCCGCCGCCGTCTTTCCTGCCATCGTCAGCCGTCCGGAGCGGGCATGAATCGCGCTTCTATGGATCGTTTCATCGACACGATCGAATGGATCGCCGCCGGCTTCGTCGGGCTTGTCGCCGCCAACATCTTCCTGGCCGTTATTCTGCGCAATACTTTCAACTATGCGATCCCGGATTCGTTCGATATCGGACGCATGCTGCTCGGCATCCTGATCTTCTGGGGCATCGCCGCCACCAGCTATCGCGGCGGGCACATCACGGTCGACCTGATCTGGGCCAATGTCGGTCCGAAATACCAGCGCATGATCGACGTGTTCGCGACCCTGGTGCTGCTGTTCGTGGTGACGGTGCAGACTTATACGCTGTTCGACAAGGTGCGAGGCACCTATAACGACAATGTCCTCACTTTCGAGATGCACATGCCGAACTGGCCGTTCTTTGCGGTGGCATGGGCCGGCGATGTCTCGGCGGTGCTGCTGATCGCGATCCGCACCTATCGCCTGATTTTCAATCCGGAGGCGATGCACGACCCCAAGGTCAAGGGCACGGAATAGCATGAGCACCGACGCCGTCGCCGTCCTCGGCTTCGTCACCCTGTTTGCGCTGATGCTGCTGCGGGTGCCGGTGGGCATGGCGATGGGCCTCGTCGGCGTCTCCGGATTCGGCTACCTGGTCGGGTTCTCGCCCGCGCTCAAGCTGGTCGGCCAGACCTCGATGCGTACGGTGACGGATTATACCTTCGGTGTGATTCCAATGTTCCTGCTGATGGGGACATTCGTCAGCAATTCCGGCATGAGCCGCGAACTGTTCCGCGCCGCCAACGGCTTTGTCGGACATCTGCGCGGCGGGTTGGGCATTGCCACCGTCGCAGCCTGCGGCGGCTTTGCCGCCATCTGCGGCTCCTCGGTGGCAACCGCCGCGACCTTTTCGGCCGTGGCCTATCCGGAAATGCGCCGGTTCGGCTATCCGCAATCCTTTGCCACCGGCGTGATCGCGGCCGGCGGCACCCTGGGCGCGATGCTGCCGCCATCGACGGTGCTGGCGGTGTACGGCATCATCACCGAGCAGGACATCGGCAAGCTGTTCATGGCCGGCATCATTCCGGGCATTCTCGCCATGACCATGTACATGATGACCATCACGCTGATCGGTTACGTCCGGCCGGGTTTTCTGCCAACCGGACCGCAGACCACATGGCGCGAGCGGTTTGCCGGGCTGAAGGATATCTGGGCGCCGGTGCTGCTGTTCGTGTTCGTCATCGGCGGACTCTATGGCCTGCCATTTCTGCCGCGCTTCACTCCGACCGAAGCCGGCGGCGTCGGTGCCACCGGCGCGTTCCTGATCGGCGTGATGACCGGACGGCTCGACCGCGAAAAGATTCTCGCTTCGCTGCTGCAGGCGACCCGCACCGCCGCCGCCGTGTTCACGGTGCTGATCGGCGCGTTGATCTTCGGCTATTTCCTCACGGTGACGCAAACCCCGCAAAAGGTCACCGAATTTCTCACCGGCCTCGGTCTCGGCAGCTACGGCGTGCTTGCCCTGATCATGGTGATGTACCTGGTGCTCGGCTGCCTGATGGACGCGATGGCGATGATCATCCTGACGGTGCCGATCATCTTTCCCGTGATCTCGCATCTTGGCTTCGACCCGATCTGGTTCGGCGTCATCATCGTGATGACGGTGGAACTCGGCCTGATCCATCCGCCGGTCGGAATGAACGTCTTCGTCATCAAGAGCGTGGTCAAGGACGTGTCGTTTGCGACAATCTTCAGGGGCGTGATCCCGTTCGTGGCGACCGATCTGGTTCGGCTGGTGATCCTGATCGCGTTTCCGGTATTGGCGACCTGGTTGCCGCAGCACATGCTGAGATAGGGGGTTCCCGATGACGCCGCAGCTTTCGACCCGATATGTCTTCACCATCACCGCCCGGATCGGCGAGGTGACGTCGGCCGGCGATATCGGGCACGGCGTGCGCCGGATCATCCCCATCATCGGCGGCGAGGTGAGCGGCGAAATCACCGGCAAGGTCTGTGCGTTCGGCGCGGACTTCCAGATCATCCGCCCCAACGAGTTGATCGAACTCGAGGCGAAATACGCCTTCGAGACCGACGATGGCGCGGTGGTCTATATCGAGAACAAGGGACTTCGCTTCGGCCCGGTCGAACTGTTGCAGCGGCTCAAGCGCGGCGAGCCGGTCGATCCCAAGCTGATCTATTTCCGCACAGCGCCGCGTTTTGAGACCGGCAGCGCGAGGTACCGCTGGCTGATGGAGAACTTGTTCATCGGCTCGGCCGCGCGCCACGCCGACCGCGTCGTGATCGACGTGCATCAGGTGCTGTGAGGTTTCATTTCCTTCTCTGCTTCTCCCCTCCCTCCGCGAAGCGGCGGGGAGGGGTCGGGGGTGGGGGGTCGCGCCGCAAGCTGACGAACTGCATCACGACCCTGCAATTTCTTCCGCCAAATGAGCGAGTGCAAAAGGCCATCGAAAGGGTTCGTGCCGACGTTAATGAATTGGTCCGCACTCCACCGAAGTCGCTACGAGCACTCAGGGGTGTCGAAGGACGAAGTGCGCTTGTGTACTTCTCGGAACTGCGCATGATATGAACGATATATGGCTGCCCGAACTTCGCAGGTCGACGCTGGTCTAAAATATCCGCCAATTGCATGGGAGCTTTTGGGAGGAACACTCTTTCTGTTATTTGCATTTTCGAGAAGCAGTTTTGTTTCCAAGTTCCTCAATAGCGATAACTTATTGATCGTTGACTGGACTAACCACGTATTCTTCGATCGATACAATTGGCAGGAATTTCAGTTTCCCACGGCGCCGAGCCTGTTTCCAGACTTTCTGACGTCCGTGCCTGTACAGTTGATCACGGGTTCCTGGCGTGCGGCTATCTTCGTTGGAGCAGCGGTTTGGTTTTGCACTTTGCTATACGGCTGCGGCACCGTTTTAAGTGGCATCACCAATCTTTCGGCTCGCGAAGCGGTCTCCGCGGTATGGCTGGTGACACTGGTTCTTATGATTGTTGAGATGGCAAAATCTGGTGGCGGACGACACATCCTTACGCTACAGCCGATAACGCATGGGGGTGCGTTCATTGTTTCGATTCTGGCCGCAATCCTCGTCCACAATTTAAGGAGGGCATTCAGTTGGTTACGAATCGGGGTCTTATGTCTCGTTTGCTGCATGATTGTATTGTCAGATCGCATCTTCGTTTTTTATTTTGTGGCCCCGATGTTGTTGGTTCTCCTCATTCGAGGACCGCATGATCGTCAGGGACTCGCACCCATCGGCTCAATTGTGCTTGGTACTATTGTTGGCTGGTTCTTAGCTGACTTATTGCCACATCAGCAGCCACTTCCCCGAATAGAGTTTTCTAATATTACTACTCGCGTGATGCTATTCGCGAGCCAAGTTGATGCATCAACGTTTGTTGGAACAATTACGCCAGCGATCGTGTTTTGCGTGCGGTTCCAATTTTGTACTTGCGTAACCGGCAATCAGTCAGTTTCTATTGGATGTTTGGCGCCGCCTCGATGCTGGCTGCAATAACTTTGACAGTTGGATTTTTGTACGAGGGTCGCGGCTCGTATCGATATCTCACTCCCTTGATTTGGTGGCCGGTCATCTTTGGGGCCGCCGCCGTTACCGCAGTACTTTTTACGCGTTATCGCGGCGTGTTGGCGCTTTTCTCTTGGTCAAGCGTTGCCGTACCGGTCGCACTGATCCTCCATACAGGCGTCGCGCCAAACGGATCGTTGTGGAATATTAACGATTCAACTTGTGTTTCAGATCTTGGTTTACGTGACGGCTTGGCGGGATTTTGGCAGGCGCGGCGGATCGAAGTCATGAGCGACTGGAAATATCAGATTGATCCGATCACGCCGGATGGAAAAGCCCTTTTTTGGGGAAATGACCTTGCAAGATATCGGGAGAGCCGCTTTGATTTATCGCGCCGGCCTGCTTATCGGTTCGTGGTAATGACCGATCTTGACCCTCAAAGCATTATTGATCAATTCGGTGAGCCAAACGAAAAACGTTCTTGTGGCCTACGGAGTGTCTGGGTCTACGATCAAGACATTGTGGTCCGCTAACGATCACTTGAAACAGATCGTGGATGCGCGGAACATCAGCATTGTACCAACCCTCCAGAGTTGCCTCACCTGCGCCTTGAGCGGACGTCACTACATCGACTTTTAAAATCGGGCAAAGGTCAAAATCGGCCTATTTCATCGTTATCACTATACCCTCCCTGGAAGGGGAGGGTCGACGCTCATGAAATGAGCGGCGGGATGGGGTGAAGGTCGCTCGCTTTGAACGGTGCGCGCTTTGAGCGACTGTCACCCCACCCCGTTTCGCTTTCGCGGAGTTTATCATCGGGCGGCACTTCGCGCCGACCCGTTGGCTCATGCGAACCGACCCTCCCCCTCCAGGGGAGGGTAAGAAAGCCGCTTATTGACTCCCCCTCCAATCGTTATAAAACATAACTATTCTGGACAGGACGTAAAATAACAATGGGAAACGCCACCGCCGCCGCGATCGCCGGGTCCTCCGCGCTGCTCCGGATCGAGACCGTGGGCGCGGTGCTGACCGTGGGTCTCAACCGCCCGGCCAAGCGCAACGCGCTCAACGACGGCATTGTTCTGGCGATCCAGGATTGCTTTTCCAGCCTGCCCGACGGCATCGGTGCGGTGGTGATCCACGGCATCGGCGATCATTTCTCGTCGGGCCTCGACCTGTCGGAACTGACCGAGCACGACGCCACCGACGGCTTGCGGCATTCGCAGATGTGGCATCGGGTGTTCGACCGGATTCAATATAGCCGCGTGCCGGTGATCGCAGCGCTCAAGGGTGCGGTGATCGGCGGCGGGCTGGAGCTTGCCTGTGCGGCGCATATTCGCGTCGCCGAACCCTCGGCCTATTTCGCGCTGCCCGAGGGACAGCGCGGCATTTTCGTCGGCGGCGGCGGATCGGTACGGCTGCCGCGGCTGATCGGGGTTGCGCGGATGACCGATATGATGCTGACGGGGAGGGTCTATTCCGCGACCGAAGGCGCGTCCTACGGCTTTGCGCAATATCTCACCGAAGATGGCAACGCGTTCGCCAAGGCGATGGAACTTGCCACGCGGGTGGCAAACAATGCGCCGCTGACGAATTTCGCGGTGTTGCAGGCGCTGCCGATGATCGCGGAGGCCAATCCGCAAACCGGCCTGTTGATGGAATCGCTGATGGCGACGGTTGCCCAGAGCGACAAGGAGGCCAAGCTTCGGATCCGCGCGTTCCTCGACCGCAAGACCGCCAAGGTAAAGCCCGCGTGACATGAGTGCGAGACCCAACATATCTGTCCCGGCCAGCGAGACGTATCCGCTGCGCGCGATTTCGTTCGGCGATCCCGCCGTCACGGTCGAGCGCCGCGACGACGGCACGATCTATCTGCGCCCGAAAATTCCACTCGGGGAATATCCGGTTCGGATTACCGACCGGCTGCACCATTGGGCCAGGGCCGAGCCGGATCGCGTGTTCATGGCGGAACGCGCCGCCGGCGGCGGATGGCGGCAACTAACCTACGCGCATTTGCTGGATTCAAGCCGGCGTATCGCGTCGGCGTTGCTCGCGCGCGACCTTTCGACCGAAAAACCGATCGTTATCCTCTCCGGCAATTCGATCGATCACGCCTTGATCGCGTTCGGCGCGCTTTATGCGGGGATTCCGTTTTGCCCGGTATCTCCAGCCTATTCGCTGGTGTCGAAGGACTACGGCAAGCTCGGCTACCTCGTCAAATTGCTGACGCCCGGTCTGGTGTTCGCCGACGACGCGAACAGGTTTGCCGAGGCGCTCTCCGTCAATATTCCCGCAGCAACCGAGATCGTCGCCTCGCATGGCGCGCTGCCCGGTCGTGGCACGACGATGCTGAGCGAGTTACTGGAAACGCCGGAACATCCGCGCCTCGATGCCGTGCATGACGCCATCGGCCCGGACACCATCGCAAAATTCCTGCTCACATCCGGCTCGACCGGCAATCCCAAGGCGGTCATCAATACCCAGCGCATGATCTGCGCCAACCAGGTGATGCTGCGCGAGACGCTGGCGTTCCTCAAGGACGAGCCGCCTGTCATCGTCGACTGGCTGCCGTGGAATCATACCTTCGGCGGCAACCACAATATCGGGCTGACGCTGTTCAACGGCGGCTCGATGTATCTCGACGAGGGCAAGCCGATGCCGGGCGGCATCGAGGAGACCGTGCGCAATCTTCGCGAGATTTCGCCGACGGTCTATTTCAACGTGCCCAAGGGTTATGAATCGCTGCTGCCCTATTTGCGCGACGACAAGGCCTTGCGCGCGAAATTCTTTCACCGCCTGCACGCGATGTTCTTCAGCGGCGCGGCGCTGTCGCCCTTTGTCTGGAACAGCCTCGACGAACTCGCCGTGCAGGAAACCGGCGTTCGCGTCCCGATGCTGACCGGCCTCGGCGCCACCGAGACCGCGCCGTTCTTCATGTCGGTGCGGCCGGCCACCAGCCGCTCCGGCCATGTCGGGCTTCCGGTGTCGGGCAACGATGCCAAGCTGGTCCCGAACAACGGCAAGGTGGAGGTCCGCGCCAAAGGACCGAACGTGACGCCGGGCTATTGGCGTCAGCCGGAACTGACTGCGAATGCCTTCGACGAGGAAGGTTTCTACAAATTCGGTGACGCGCTCAAGCCGGCCGATCCCGGCGATCTCGGCGCCGGCTTCGATTTCGACGGCCGCATCGCCGAGGATTTCAAGCTGGCCAGCGGCACCTGGGTCAGCGTCGGTCCGCTCCGCGCGCGGTTTGTCGCGGCCTGCGCGCCGATCGTGCGCGATGCCGTGATCGCGGGCATCAACCGCGACGAGGTGTCGGCGCTGGTTGTTCTCGATCTCGATGGCTGCCGGCTGGTCAATCCGGCGCTTGCACCAGATGATCTTGCGGCTGCAGCAGCCGATCCGGTGATCCGCCAGGCATTTCGCGAACGATTGATAAAATTTCTGGCGACCTCGACAGGATCGTCGACAAGAATCACCTGCGTCGTGCTGCTCGACACGCCGCTGTCGATCGATCGCGGCGAGGTCACCGACAAGGGTTCGATCAACCAGCGCGCGGTGCTGGATCATCGGGCTGATATAGTCGAGGAACTTTATTCGCCGGCGCCGACCGCGCAGGTGATAACGCTGTAGCCAACATCGAACAAGTAGCCGCCAGGGGAGAGAACCATGCAGTTGAAGGATCAGGCCGCCATCGTCACCGGCGGTGCTTCGGGATTGGGCGCCGCGACCGCGCGCCGGCTTGCCGCGCAAGGCGCCAAGGTCGCCGTGTGCGACCTCAACGCCAAATTGGCCGAAAGCGTCGCCGCCGAAATCAAGGGCGTTGCGATCGTTTGCGACGTTGCCGACGCAGCCTCCGCCGAGGCCGCCATCGTGGCGGCTGGCAAGGCCCATGGCCCTGCGCGGGTATTGGTCAATTGCGCCGGCATCGGCGTCGCCAAGCGGGTGATCGGTCGCGAGGGTCCGATGCCGCTCGCCGATTTCGACAAGGTGATCAAGGTCAACCTGATCGGCACCTTCAACATGCTGCGGCTGGCGACCGCGGAGATGTCCAAGCTGGAGCCGCTTTCGACCGGCGAGCGCGGCGTGGTGATTTGCACCGCATCGGTCGCGGCCTATGACGGCCAGATCGGGCAGTCGGCCTATGCGGCGTCGAAGGGCGGCATCGTCGCGATGACGCTGCCGATCGCGCGCGAACTGGCGCAGTTCGGCATTCGCGTCCTCACCATCGCGCCGGGCCTGTTTCTTACGCCGCTATTGGCGAATTTGCCGCAGGAAGCACAGGACAGTCTCGCCGCCGCGATCCCGTTTCCGCGCCGGCTCGGCCACGCCGACGAATTCGCTTCATTGGCGCTGCACATGATCGACAATCCCTATCTGAACGGCGAGGTGGTGCGACTCGACGCTGCGCTTCGCATGGCGCCGCGCTAAGGGCATCGCATGTTCGTCAACCGCAGGGACGTACAGATCCAGTGGGGCGACTGCGACCCCGCCAACATCGTTTATTACCCGCGCTACTTCGAGATGTTCGACGATTCGACTTCGATCCTGTTCGAAGCCGCCGGGTTCTCCAAGCAGGACATCATCAGGAAATACGGCCTGGTCGGGATTCCGATGGTGGACACGCGGGCGAAGTTTCATATCGCATCGACCCATGGCGACTGGATCGCGATCGAGAGCCGGGTCGAGAGCTTCAACCGCTCGAGCTTCGAGGTCACCCACCGCGTGTTCAAGGGGGAGGCTTTGGCGATCGAGGCGTTCGAAACCCGGGTGCTGGTGGGACGGCATCCGGACGACCCTGCACGGCTGAAATCCGCGGCCGTGCCGGAGGAGATCGTCGCACGGTTCAAGCGGGGGTGAATCGGCCAAGCCTATGATTCAACAAGCCTATGATTTAACAAGCCCGTGACCGAAAGAGACGCATGACCTAAAGAAGGGGCTGAATTGGGCCTCGATTGATCTAGAATGGAAAACAACGCCTTAGGGAGGAATCAATGAACAAGTTCTGTCTGTCGGCCGCTGTGATCGCGGCGTCTCTGGCGCTGCCGGCGTTGCCGGCCATGGCGCAAACCAATGAAATCGTGATCGGGATTACCGTCACCACCACGGGACCGGCGGCGGCACTCGGCATTCCCGAACGCAACGCGCTCGAATTCGTGGCCAAGGAAATCGGGGGCGTGCCGCTCAAGGTGATCGTGCTCGACGACGGCGGCGACCCGACCAACGCCACCACCAACGCGCGGCGTTTCGTCACGGAGTCCAAGGCCGACATCATCATGGGCTCGTCCACCACGCCGCCGACGGTCGCGGTGTCGACGGTCGCCAATGAAGCCGGCGTTCCGCATATCAGCCTCGCGCCATTTCCGATTACGCCGGAGCGCGCCAAATGGTCGGTGTCGATGCCGCAGCCGGTGCCGCTCATGGGCAAGGGCTTGTACGCGCACATGAAGATGCATGACGTCAAGACCGTCGGCTATATCGGTTACTCCGATTCCTATGGCGATCTCTGGTTCAACGACCTCAAGACGCAGGGCGTGCCGCTGGGCCTGACGATCGTTGATGAGGAGCGCTATGCGCGCCCGGACACGTCAGTTACCGGGCAGGTGCTGAAGCTGATCGCCGCCAATCCGGACGCGATCCTGGTTGGCGGGTCAGGCACGGCTGCGGCATTGCCGCAGACTGAATTGCGCGCGCGCGGCTATAAGGGGTTGATTTATCACAACCACGGTGCCGCCAGCATGGACTTCATCCGCATCGCGGGGAAGGCCGCCGAAGGCGTGATCATGGCGTCGGGTCCGGTGATGGATCCTGAGGATCAACCCGACAGCGCGCTCACCAAGAAGCCGGGTCTTGCGCTCGACACCGCCTATGAAGCCAAATATGGCCCCAACAGCCGCAGCCAGTTTGCCGGGCATTCCTATGATGCCTTCAAGGTGCTCGAGCGCGTGGTTCCCGTGGCGCTGAAGACGGCAAAGCCGGGAACGCCGGAATTCCGTGAAGCTATCCGCCAGGCATTACTCACCGAACATGAGATCGCCGCGAGCCAGGGCGTTTACAACTTCACCGAAAAGGACCGCTACGGCCTCGACGACCGCGCGCGCATCCTCCTGACCGTGAAGGACGGCAAGTACGTTCTGACGCAGTGAGCGAGGCGGTTGCATGAATAATGAGTCGGCCCTCGCAGGGCCGGCTTTTTTCTTGGCAGGTTAACAGTCTATCGTTCGCGGGGCTCGCTTGACTTAAATCCCGCTCGCACCCTCGTGCGTAAATCCGAGATAGCTCGCGGCGACGCGATCGTTGCCGGCGATCTCCTTTGCCGGGCCATTCAGGATAAACTCGCCGAGCTCCATCACATAGGCGCGGTCGGCGATTTGCAGGGCTGCCTGTGCGTTCTGTTCGACCAGCAGCACCGACACCCCGCCGGCGCGCAACTCGCCGATGGTGCGGAAAATATCGGCGACGATGATCGGCGCGAGCCCGAGGCTCGGCTCGTCCAGCATCAGAAGCCGTGGCGCACCCATCAAGGCGCGGCCCATCGCCAGCATCTGCTGCTCGCCGCCGGACAGCGTCCCCGCCAGTTGCCTGCGCCGCTCCTTCAGCCGCGGAAACAGCGCGTAGACTCGCTCGAAGGCTGCGGCCGCGGCCGCTTTCGCGACCCGGAACGCGCCGAGCTGCAGATTGTCCTCGACATTCATGGCGCTGAAGAGTTCGCGGTGCTCCGGCACCAGGCTGAGGCCGGCCGCGACCCGGTCCTCGATCTCGAGCTGCGCCATGTCGGCGCCGGCAAGGCTGGCGCGACCCTTCAGCGGCAGGATGCCCATGATGGCATTCAGCAGCGTGGTCTTGCCGGCGCCGTTGGCGCCGATGATGGTGACGATCTCGTTGTCGGCGACCTCGAGCGACACCGCGCGCACGGCTTCGACCTTGCCGTAGGCGACATGCGCATCGGACACCGTCAACAGCGCGCGCGTATCGGGATTCATGCGACCGCTCCGAGATAGGCCTTGATCACCTCGGGATTGGTCTTGATGGCCTGCGGCGTGCCCTCGGCGATCTTGGTGCCGAAGTCGAGCACCACGATGCGGTCGGCCAGATCCATCACGAATCCCATGTCGTGCTCCACCAGCAGCACCGACATGCCGCCGTCCCGCAACTGACGCAGTAGGGTTGCGAGTTGCTGCTTCTCCAGATGCCGCAATCCGGCGGCGGGTTCGTCGAGCAACAGCAGGATCGGGTCGACGCACAGCGCCCGCGCGATCTCGACGATGCGCTGCTGGCCGAGCGACAGACTTCCCGCCAGCGCATCGATCTGGTCGGCAAGGCCGACGCGCTCGATCTGGCGCGCCGCTTCCGCCAGCAATTTCGCCTCGTCGGCGCGATCAAGCCGGAACATGCTGGAGAGGGCGCCGGCCTGCCCGCGCAGATGCGCGCCGATCGCGACATTTTCCAGCACGGTCATGTCGGGCACCAGCTTGACATGCTGGAAGGTTCTGGCGATGCCGAGCTTCGCCACTTCCTGCGGCGGCGCCCGGTCGATATTCCTGCCGAGCACGGAGATGGTGCCGCCGGATGAGGCGAGCACGCCGGTGATCAGGTTGAAGGTCGTGCTCTTGCCGGCGCCATTGGGGCCGATCAATGCGACGATTTCGCGGGCCTGGACGTCGAAGCTCACGTCATTGACGGCGATCACGCCGCCGAATTGCTTGCGTGCATTGTCGATCTCCAGCAGCACGGAGGGGGCAGCCGCCGCCCGGGCACGCGCCGGCAGGACCAGCGACGTGTCGGGCCGCTTGCGGCCAGGCCTGAACGGCAATCGCGTCATCAGCCAGGGCCACACCCCGGTCGGCGCCAGTTGCAGTAGCACCACCAGCAGGATGCCGAACACGATAGTCTCGAGCTGGCCTTCGCCGTGAAACAAATATGGCAAATAACTCTGCAGGACCTCTTTCAGGACCACGACGATCGCCGCCCCCAGCACGCCGCCCCAGACATAACCGGCGCCGCCGACCACCGCGATGAAGAGATATTCGATGCCGGCCTGCGCGCCGAACGGCGTCGGATTAACGGCGCGCTCGAAATGCGCATAGAACCACCCGGAAAGACCGGCCAGCACCGCCGCATAGATGAAGACCAGGAGCTTGGCCCGCGGCGTCTGCACGCCGAAGGCTTCGGCGGCGATGTGGCCCCGCCGCAGCGCGCGGATCGCCCGGCCGGTGCGGGAATCCAGAAGGTTGACGGTGAGAAGTGCCGAGATCAGCACCGCGATCCAGATCGCAAAGTAGATCGTTCCGGGATCGAGCATCCGCAAGCTTCCGATCGAAAGCGGCGGAATGCCGGAAATGCCGTCATTGCGGCCGAGGAATTCGAGCTTGCTGAACAGGTAGAACAGCCCGATGCCCCAGGCGATGGTGCCGAGCGGCAGGTAGTGTCCTGACAGCCGCACCGTCACGAGGCCCAGCACGACCGCGGCGATGCCGCTGACCAACAGCGAAAGCGGCAACGTCAGCCACGGCGACACGCCATAGGCCGTTGCAAGCACCGCGGTGGTATAGGCGCCGAAGCCGCAAAATGCGGCCTGGCCGAACGAAGTGAGGCCGCCGACGCCGGTCAGGAGCACGAGTCCCATCGCCACCAGCGCCGATAGCCCGATATTGTCGAGCAGCACGATCCAGAATGGCGGCATGCCCGGGATGAACGGGATCGCCGCCATGACGCACGCGAACACGATGATGGGCAACCGTTTCATCATCGAAGGGTCAATCCTTCTCTTCTTCGACCGCGGGTGCGGCCAGCGACCGCAGCACCAGGACCGGCAGGATCAAAAAGAAGACGATGACCTCCTTGAAGTTGCTGGCATAGAACGAAGAGAATGCCTCGACGATACCGACCACCAATGCCGCAACGGCGGTCAAGGGATAACTTACAAGGCCGCCGATGATCGCGGCGACAAAACCCTTCAGGCCGATCAGGAATCCGGTGTCGTAATACAATGTCGTGATCGGCACGATCAGGATTCCGGAAATCGCCCCGATCACCGACGCCAGCAGGAATGCGATCTGTCCCGACAGCGTGGTGCGGATGCCGACAAGGCGCGCGCCGAGGCGGTTGACGGCGGTGGCGCGAAGCGCCTTGCCGTAAAGCGTGAAGCCGAAAAATAGCCACAGCCCGACGATGAAAGCGGCGGTGATGGCGTAGACCGCGATGCTCTGGCCGCTAAAACGCAGCGCGCCGACGGTGAATGCGGCATCCGACAAGGGTGGGCCGCGCTGGCCTTCGGCGCCAAAGAACACCAGGCCGAAGCCTTGCAGCGCGAGATGGCAACCGACCGAGGCGATCAGGAGCACCAGCACCGAGGTGTGGGCGATCGGTTGGAACGCGATGCGATAGAGAAACAATCCGATCGCAGCGACGATCAGCAGCGACAGCGCGATATTGATTGCGATCGGGGTCTGTCGGCCGGCGAGCCAGAGTGTCAGGGCGAAGATGATCGAGGGCAGAATGATATCGACCGCGAGCGCGCGCCCGACCAGCCGCAGATGCAGCGACCTTCGGCCGGCGAACATATCGAGGCCGAACGCCACGACGCCCATCGCCACCGCCAGCCGTGCGGAGCCCGGTACCTGGCCCGCCGACAGCGTGGCATAGGTCAGTGCGCCGTAGGTGACGAACTCGCCCTGCGGAATCAGGATCACGCGGGTGACGGCGAATACCAGCACCAGCGCCAGGCCGAGCAACGCATAGATCGCGCCGTTGGTGATGCCGTCCTGCACCAGGAACAGCATGATCGTCGTGTTCAAGTCCGGGCGCTCCCCTTCTGCGTCGGGTCTGTCGCAGTCCGAAGAGCCGCGCGACCGTCCGATAACAGCAGTTGAAAAGCGCTGCCGCTATTTGGTATGGTGGATAACAATTATCAAATATAATCTCAAGGCCCGGACGGCTTTCGCCGGGTTTTCCCAGCCTGGAGCATGGTCCGGAAAAGTGGACACCGGTTTTTCCGAAAAGATCACGCTCAAACAAAAAATCCCGCCGGCGTCTGGTTCAGCTGGAGCAGACACTAGCGGGATTGCGAGCCTCAAGCGATGACTGTTTCCAAGACCGCAGCCGCCGATCCCGCCAGGGGCGCGCGCCCTGCCCGCAAGGAGCCTGCCGAAACTGCCGCGGAAACCACCCCGCTGCAGATGGGCGAACTGTCCGAATTGCTGGGCTATTCGCTCAAGCGCGCGCAGTTGAAAATCTTCGAGGATTTCTTGCGGTGTGTAGCGCCGCTGCAACTGACGCCGGCGCAGTTCTCGGTTCTGCTCTTGCTCGACCAGAATCCGGGCCGCAACCAGACCGAGATCGCCAATACCCTCGGCATCCTGCGGCCGAATTTCGTGGCGATGCTCGATGGCCTCGAAAGCCGCGACCTGTGCGTGCGGATGCGTTCGACCAACGATCGCCGCTCTCATATTTTGATGCTGACCGACAAGGGCCGGGCGGTGCTGTCGCGCGCCAAGAAGCTGGTGGCGGCCAAGCACGAAGCGCGTCTCAACGAATTGCTGGGTTCCGCCAACCGCGCCGCGCTGCTCGAGATGCTGGCGACGATTGCGCGGGAGTTTTAGGGCGCGACTGCGTTCCCCGGACGCTGCGCAGCGCGAAGCGGTGCGCTGCAGATCCGGGGTCCATGCTAGAAGCGGGGCGGCTGCTTTGGGTCCCGACTCTGCGGAGCAGCGTGAAGAACGCTGCACCGCGTCCGGGACACGCGACGATCGCCTCACACCGCATCCACCAAAATCACCCTGATATCATTCACATTGGTCAGCGTCGGGCCCGTCGATAACAGGTCGCCGGTGGCGGTGAAGAATGCGGTTGCGTCGTTGTTGTCGAGGTAGGCCTTCGGATCGAGGCCGAGCGTTTTCATCTTGGCAAACGTCCGCGCGTCGATCACGGCGCCCGCGGGATCGTCGGCGCTGCCGGCGCCGCCGTCGGCGCCGTCGGTGTCGCCGGCCAGGGCCGAAATGCCCGATGTGTCCTTGAGCAGTTCGGCCAGCGCCA
Source organism: Bradyrhizobium sp. (assembly GCF_004799405.1). GTDB lineage: Bacteria > Pseudomonadota > Alphaproteobacteria > Rhizobiales > Xanthobacteraceae > Bradyrhizobium. The sequence goes on along the minus strand of NZ_SSMW01000074.1, from coordinate 3,988 downwards.
GCGCATATTCCTGGTTGGGGCCGCCGCGACCGTTGCCGCGCACGGTGACGGTGAGCTCGCCGCCCGACAGGATCGCCGTTTGCTTGCCCTCGGCGCGGGCCTGCAACGCCAGCCGCGCGTGATCGGCGGCGACCACTCTTGCTTCGCCTTCGAGATCGGCGCCGAGGTCGACGATGGCATAGCCGGCGTCCGTTGCCAGTTTGATCGCGGCGTCGAGCGAAGCCCTGGGCCGCGCGATCAGCTCGAAACGCGCGCGCGCGAATACGGGATCGCCGGGCTTGCAGCTTTCGTTGCTGGCATCCTCAAGCGCATCGGCAATGGCGTCATCGAGCTTCAGGTCGTATTTGGCGACGATCGCGCGCGCATCCGCAAGCGTGGTCGGATCCGGCACGGTCGGTCCCGATGCGATTGCGGAAGGATCGTCGTGCGGCACGTCCGAGATCGCCAGCGTCACGATTTCGGCATGCTTGCCGGCACGCACGAGCCGGCCGCCCTTGATCCGCGACAGATGCTTGCGGACGGTGTTGACCTCGCCGATCGGCGCGCCCGAGCGCAACAGCGCCCGCGTCACCTGCTGCTTCTGTGCAAACGACACGCCGTTGGCCGGCGCGATCCAGTTCGCCGAGCCGCCGCCCGACAGCAGCACCAGTAAAAGATCGTCGGCGGTGGCGCGATGCGCGAGCTGCAAACTGTCCTCCGCGCCCTTTAATCCTGCCGCGTCGGGAACGGGATGACCCGCCTCGATCACCTTGATCCGCCGGGTCGGAACGCCGTGGCCATGGCGGGTGGTGGCGATACCCAGCAGACGCGACGGTTCCATCTCGAGGGCGTCGAGGTAATGACGCTCCGCCGCAGCGGCCATCGCGGCGGCGGCCTTGCCGGCGGCGAGGCAGATCACCCGTCCCTTCGGCACCGGGCGCAGATGCGCCGCCAGCACGACATCGGGATGCGCGGCGGCGACGGCGGCATCAAAGATCGCGCGCAGGAGAGGGCGTCTGTCGGTCATCGCGTCACGGGATGTGAGAGCAAGGCATGCGACGCCGGTTATCCATCCAATTTGAGCAAAAGAAAACCCCCGCAGGTCGGGGATCTGCGGTGCGCTGCGGCCGGCGCGTTGAAGCGGGCTCATAGCCCCTTGACTTGCGGGTGGCGCAGAGACAAACGCAATGTGAAGAGAAAATTTGATTCGTTTCAATCAGAACTGAAAAAAGCTGTACCATTCTTTTCTGAATACGCCGAAAAGATCGAGGTACTCCTGGAAGAGTTTCGCGCACAACACGGGCACGTGTATGACGAGGCGACTGTTCGTAAGACAGTCGCGGTCCTTGAGTTGTTGCAAGCCCGAGCATCGGTCCCTTATGCCTCTCGCACAGCTTTGAAAGATGTTGCGGCATATAGGAAGAGAACCAGGACGCCGCCCGGCTTCAAGGACGACGGTGATGGTGATTTTTTCATCTGGGCTGATTTTCTAACCGGGCTTCAATTGGCTCAGGCAAGTGGAGCCAAATTTGTGCGTGCAATTTTGGTAACGCGTGACCAGAAGGTAGATTGGAGCAGAGCTGGGATAGCACACCCGATACTGGTGGCGGAGATGAGGTCACTACTTGGTATTTCTTTTGAAATTTGGAGCGACGAAAGGCTCTACTCAGAAATCGAGAAAGCACTAGCTGAGGAGCCGAATTCAAAAGATTAAGAAATAACCCAGCGGCATGCGTCGCGGAAAAGCGAAAGTGGTCCGCTCGACTAGACGCCGTCGATCGAGTTCTTCAACGGCATAAGGTCTGCGGAATCCCATAATGTCCGGATTAAATTCTCCGATCGGCATCTATCAACCCCTCTTCAATGAAGCCATCCGCGACTATCTTGATCCGGGTTTCATCACCCTTGACTGGCTTCACAATCCATCTCCCGAACTGAGGGAACTCGCCCTCCACCATTACATCTCGCAGTCCCGTATCTTCGAAAGACATAATCTTACAGGAATTGTTTCACCAAAATTTTTCTCGAAGACCAGTCTCACGTCTCGCGAGGTGAAAGACTGGATAAGCCAGAATCCCGGGCGCGAAATTTATTGCTTCAATGGGCGGCCGTTTGTCCCTTACACCTGTTACCACAGCGTGGAGCAAGCTGCTCTCAGCCATCCAGGGTTTGAAGATGGGATGCGGCGCGTTTGTCGCGCGATCGGATTTGATTTGCCTGTCGAATTAGGTCGTCAAACCAACCAGCAAACAATCTATTGCAATTTCTGGTGCGCTAGTCCGAGCTTTTGGGAGCGCTGGAGCCAGGAAATTGTCTTGCCCATTTTTGAGCTTGTTCAAAGCGATCCGCATCTCGCCAGCAAGGTATTTCGCAAAATGCCATATTACTCTCCAGTCCCGGTTTTTCTGATTGTGTTCATTTACGAGCGAATAATGAGCTTCTATATTCAACTCAAAGGCATTGATGCAGCGATGTTTCCCTGGTCCGAGCAACGAATACTCGGTCTGGACTGGCTTCCGCCTGTGAGAGATTACCTGGCGAACAACATTCGGTGGATTGACGAAATAGACCGACGCGGTCGATGGACGTCCGATGACCGCACAAGACTTGCCGACGCATATATTGAGCTTCTCAGCCGTGTCGACATTAGGCTCAATGGAGCCACGAAGTTTGATCCAAATAATCCCGATTTGCCAGCCCGCAGACCGCCGAAGGATTCACCAGCGTGAGCCGTCGCCACGTAATATATCCGCCAAGGTCACGGGTGTTGCCATCGCCGACGACAAAAAAACTGAAGCGAGAGTGCAGCCGGTGGCGAGCGACAAAAGGATTTTAGCAGTCATTTCTGTTCCTCTCCGTGAAAGGTCTCAGATTAAGCATGCATGAGGCCAGCTACAAATCAATTTCAACGAGTTTGTCCATTCAGAAAATAAGGTGCACATCGCCGCCTATGACGCAGATTGGCACCAACCGGACGGTCTGGCGACGTCCGCTTATCGGGCCAGACCGGAAGTGTCGTTTCGGGGCCGTCAGGGTAGCTTCTGACCCACTTCGGAAGTCGGCCCTAGCCCGAGCGGGGTCCGTCGTGCTTTGGTAAGTCGGGCTGATGTGGCCGATCTAAGGGGCATCATTTGACCGGCGAGCGAGTGGAACGAAGGCTGGCGGCCGTGCTGGCGGCGGATGTCGCCGGTTATAGCCGCCTCATGGGTGCCGACGAGGAAGGCACGCTGGCCCGGCTAAAGGCGCTCAGAAAGACTCTTGTCGACCCCACAATCGCGGCCCATCGCGGACGGATCGTCAAAACGACGGGCGACGGAATGCTGGTCGAATTCGCCAGTGCCGTAGATGCAACGCGCGGTGCCGTTGAAATCCAGCGCGGCATGGCCGAGCAAAATGCGGCGGTGCTCCAAAACCAAAGGATGGAGCTGCGCATCGGAATCCACGTCGGGGACATTATGATCGATGAAAACGACATCTTCGGAGATGGCGTCAACATCGCGGCGCGCCTTGAGGGCATCGCAGAGCCGGGTGGGATATGCATCTCGTCTTCTGCCCACGATCTAGTGCGCGGGAGGGTCGAGGTTGAGTTCGTCGACTTTGGCGAGCAGCGTCTGAAGAACATCGACCGCCCTGTGCGCGTCTATCAGTTAAACTTGGTGCCGAAGGCCGTGACCGTAGCCGAAGCGCCGAGACCGACGCTCGTGCCGCTCGACAAGCCATCACTCGCCGTCCTGTCATTCACGAACATGACCGGAGACCCAGACCAGGACTACCTGGGCGACGGAATCGCCGAGGACATAATTACAATGTTGTCGCGCAGTTGGTGGCTACTTGTCATCGCGCGAAACTCGAGCTTTACTTACAAGGGTCGCGCGGTCGACGTGAAGCAGATACGGCGTGAGCTTGGCGTTCGCTATGTGCTTGAAGGCAGCGTGCGGCGTAATGGTAACCGTGTTCGGATCACTACACAGCTTATTGATGCTGAGACTGGCAGTCATCTGTGGGCGGA
>NZ_SSMW01000073.1 GCF_004799405.1 Bradyrhizobium sp. | reverse complement strand
CATCAAGGTCATCACGGTGCAGCCCGGCGACACCGTGGAATCGCTGTCGCACCGCATGGCCGGCGTCGATCGCCCGACCGAGCGCTTTCGTGTCCTCAACGGGCTGGATGCGCATGCCCAAGTAAAAGCGCGCGACCGCGTCAAAATCGTGGTGGATTGACGCGGCGGGCTCACCTCCATCGTCGGTCCCGGCCTCCGGGCCGGAACCCATAGCCACCGTCGCCGGTGGTGAGATGAGGTATCGACCACCCCATCAAAACGAGAAATCACGCGGTATGGGTCCCCGCCTTCGCGGGGACGACGCGCTGATAGATTTCGCTAAACCACCAGACGCTAAATCACGGGCGACGTCCGCAAACAAAAAGCCCGGTCTGATCGACCGGGCTCTTGATTGTCCTGAAACCTGGTCGAACCCGCTTAGGCGGCTTCATCGGCTACCGCGGCATCGTCGCCATCGGCATCGGCTTCCGCCTCACCGTCGGCTCCGGCTTCGGTCTCGGTCTTGGCGCCGCGGCGCGGGCTCTTGGCGAGCTGGCCTTCGATTTCCTTGACCGCCTCGGTTTCCGTCACGTGCTGCACGACGGCGATTTCCCGCGACAGCCGATCGAGTGCTGCTTCATAGAGCTGGCGTTCGCTGTAGGACTGTTCGGGCTGCGATTCCGAGCGATAGAGATCGCGCACCACTTCGGCGATGGCGACGATGTCTCCGGAATTGATCTTGGCTTCATATTCCTGCGCCCGGCGCGACCACATCGTGCGCTTGACGCGGGCGCGGCCCTTCAGGGTTTCCAGCGCCCGCTTGACCAGCGCCGGCTCCGACAGCTTGCGCATGCCGACATTGGCGACCTTGGCGGTCGGCACCCGCAGCGTCATCTTGTCCTTCATGAAATTGATCACGAACAGCTCGAGCCTGGCGCCCGCGATCTCCTGGTCTTCGATCGCCAGGATCTGGCCGACGCCATGGGCGGGATAGACCACGAATTCGTTGGTCTTGAAGCCCTGACGCTGGGTCAGAACCTTCTTCGGTTCCTCGATGCGCGGGGCAGCGGCTGCGGGCTTGGCGGCCGGCTTGCCGGCGACGGCAGGCTTGTGCGCACCCGGTTTGGCGAGCGTTTTCGGAGCAGTCTTTGCAGAGGTCTTGGCGGCAACCTTCGAAGCAGGGGCTTTCGAACCGGTCGCTTTCGCGGCAGTTTTCGCAGTCTTGTTTGGCATTGCGCTTCTTTTGTTTTTTGAGGATTTGGCCGCCGAGGCCTTGGCGGCTTTCCGGGGGTCCTTGAGAGAAGCCCGGGCACGGCTTTTGGTTGCACTGCGGCTGGCCGCAGCGGCTTTTTTGGAACCCTTGGAAGCACTCTTTTTACGCGTTTTCTGTGACACAGCCTGCGCGCGGAACTGCCACGCCCCTGTTTGATGTTTTCACGGGAACCCTGAAGGCCAAAAGAAACGCTGGCCGGATTCGGCTTGGTAATGTGCCTAATATAGCACATTTTCCGCAAAAATCAATGATTTAGGGCCAATCCGGGGGATTTACCGGCGGTTTCGGCGATATCCCGGGATTAGGGTTAAGCCTCCTCGTGCGACCGGAGCAAAACGGCATCGGCGTTTCAGCCTGAAAAACGCCCGATCCGGTCAGTCGCCTTCGCCGGGCTTGGGCGAAAAATATAAATCGAATTTGCCTTCCTTCCCCTCGAAATCCTTGGCGTCGGCCGGGGATTCCTTTTTCTGGGTAATGTTCGGCCAGTTCTTGGCGTATTCGGTGTTCACTTCGAGCCATTTTTCCATGCCGGGCTCGGTATCCGGCTTGATGGCGTCGGCGGGGCATTCGGGCTCGCACACGCCGCAGTCGATGCATTCGTCGGGATGGATGACCAGCATGTTCTCGCCTTCGTAGAAGCAGTCCACGGGGCAGACTTCAACGCAATCGGTATATTTGCATTTGATGCAGGCTTCAGTGACGACGTAAGTCATCCAAAACTCCGGAAAGGGTGGCTCCGAAACGGGTCAATTTTGTGTGGTTTGCGTAGCGCAGGAACCCCGCTGCCGCAAGGGAAGCGCTGCGGTCCCGAAGGCCGTTTTCAAGCGGTTCTATGCTGCCTGATCCAACCGCTTAGATAGTTATTCCGGCCTGCCTTGCAAATCGTGGTAGAGCACGCGCGCGGCCGAGGCGTCGCCGCGGCGCTCGGCGAATCCGACCACTTTGAGGACCCGCACGGTGCGGTCGAGCCCGATCGTCAGCACGTCGCCGGCCTTGACCGAATGACCGGGCGCCTTTTCGCGCACGCCGTTGATGCGGACATGACCGGCCTCGACCAGTGCAGCGGCGCTGGCGCGGGCCTTGACCACCCGCGCATGCCACAGCCATTTGTCGAGACGCTGGCGCTCCAAATAACACCACTTCGGGGAGGATTAGCGATCCTTGCGGTTGGCGGTGAGCTGTTCCTTCAGCGCCGCCAGCTTGGCGAACGGCGAATTGGGATCGATCGGGCGCTCGCGTTCGCGCGGCGGCGCGCTCGAGGCATATTGCCGGTGCGACGGACCGCCCGAGCGGCTGTCACGGTCGCCTTTGTCGCGGCCGCCCTTGTCGCGCCCGCCACCGAATTTGCCCTTGTCCCTGTTGTCCCGGTGGTCGCGTCCCTTGGCGTCCTTGCCCTTGCCCTGAAAGCGCTCGCGCGGCGGACGGCCGCCTCTGTCTTCGCGTTTGTCTTCGCGGACCGGCGCGCCCTCGTTTGGCGCCGCAGCGGCGCCGGCTTCGACCGGCGCGTCGGTGCGGGGTTTGCGGAAATCCTTGTTGCGTTCGCGCCGTCCGCGTCCATGCCGCTCGCGTCTGGCTCCATCGGCGGCTTCGCCCGGACTGGCTGCTGCTGCACCTTCCTGCGCAACGCCTTCCTGCGGAGCACCTTCCTGTAGAGTCTTGGCGCGATCGTGATGGCGATGTCGGTTGCGATCGTGACGCGGCCGGCGCTCTTCCGACCGGCCGCCGGGCCGCCAGACTTCAATGAGTTCAGGCATCGCCGGCGTTTCGGGCGTCGTCGGCGTTTCAGCAACGGCTTCCGCCGCTGCGGCATCGCCGGTGACAGCCGTCTCCGTCGTGGCTTCAACGACGGGCTGTTGCTGTGGCACTTCAACGGACGGCGTTTCCTCCACGGCATCGGGCGCGGGCTGAGCTTCAACCGGCTCGGGCTGCGCCTCGACCTTGGCCGGCTCCTCTTCGCGCGCCGCCGCTGCGGTGGCATGGGCCGGCGCTTCGGACACAGCCTCTGCGGAAACCGCCTCCGCAGTGGTTTCAACCGGCGGCGTTTCAACAGATGTCTCGGTCACGGCTTCCGCAACGGTCTCTGCAGCCGGCGCTTCAACCACCGCCGGTTTCGGCGGCAGCGGTGTCCGCTTCTCCATGCGATAGCCCAGCGCGCGCAGGATCGAGGCAAAGTCCTCGCCGGCGGAGCCGGTCAGCGAGGTCATCGCCTGGGTGACGACAAAACCACGGCCATCGAACGCGCCTGCGGGTTTAGTGACGGGCGAGGCTTCGCGCCACGACAGGGCGGGACGAATGAGATCGGCCAGCCGCTCCAGGATATCGACCCGCACCGCGCGCTCGCCGCATTGCCGGTAGCCGAGCATGCGATAGGCGTCGCGGTCGAGCAGCCTGTCGACCGGAAACGAGGTGCGGCCCGAGCCAGCCAGGTGCTGCGCGCCCGACAGCGCCGCCATGTCGACATTGTCCTGCTTTTGCGCCCACAGCAACGCGGCCAGCGCGCGCGCCGCCGGCTTCAGCAGCGCCGGCACGTAGATATGATAGGCCCCGAACCGCACGCCGTATTTGCGCAAACTCGCCCGCGACGGCTGGTCGAGATCCTTCATCTCCGCCGCGATCTTCGATCGCTCCAGCACGCCGAGCGCCTCGATCAGTTGAAACGCGATGCCGCGCGCGATCCCGGTGATGTCCTCGGCCTTGGCGAGGTCGAACAGCGGCCCCAGCAACTTTTCGATATGCGTCTTCAGCCACAGCTCGAGCCGCGTTTGCACCGCTTCGCGCGGCGCGCCGGTCAGCCGCTCGTCGGAAATGATGCGCAGCCGCGGATGCAGCGCCTCGTCGGCCGCCACCAGTTTGGCCACCGCGTCGCCGGTCCAGCGGATGGTGCCGTCGGAGGTCAGCACGAACTGGTCGTCGGGGGCGGCGGCCAGTTTCTCGGCGCGGGCGTCGATCTCGCCGGCCAGCGCCTTTTGCGCGGTCGCCTGCAGGGCCTTGGCATCGGAGCCGGCTTCGGCCGCCTCGGGCGCGAAGGTAAAGCCGTCGAGGCGGCCGATCACATGGCCCTCGACAGTCACTTCGCCGGTCTTGCCGATTTCCGTATTCAACATGGTGTTTTCCCGCAGGCGGCGCATCAATACACTGGTACGGCGATCAACGAAACGCTCCGTGAGCCGTTCATGCAGCGCATCCGACAATTTATTTTCAATGTCGCGCGCGATTGCCTGCCAGTGCTCGGGGTCCGCCAGCCAGTCCGGGCGATTGGCGACGAAGGTCCAGGTCCGGATATGCGCGATCCGGCTCGACAGCGTGTCGATATCGCCGTCGGTGCGATCGGCCTGGTCGATCTGGGCGGCAAACCAGGCGTCGGGGATGCGTCCCTTGTTCATCAGGAAGCCGAACAGCGTGGTGACCAGTTCGGCATGGGCGGCGGGGGCGATCTTGCGGTAGTCCGGAATCTGGCAGGCGTCCCACAGCCGCTCCACGGCGGCCGCGCCATGCGCCATGTCGCGCACATCGGCGTCGCGGGCGGCGTGATCGAGCACGCGCAGGTCTTCGGCGATCGGCGCGCGGGTCAGCGCCTCGTGCGACGGCGCCTGCGCCAGCGACACCTGCAGCGCGCCCAGCGAGGAGAAATCCAGCTTGGAATTGCGCCATTGCAAGACCTTCACACTCTCGAAGGTGTGGTTCTGCAGCGCATTGACCAGTTCCGGCTCGAACGGCGCGCAGCGCCCGGTGGTGCCGAAGGTGCCGTCGCGGGTGGCGCGGCCGGCGCGCCCGGCGATCTGGGCGAATTCGGACGGGTTGAGCCGGCGGAACTGATAGCCGTCATATTTGCGGTCGGAGGCGAACGCGACATGGTCGACGTCGAGGTTGAGGCCCATGCCGACCGCATCGGTGGCCGCGAGATAATCCACGTCGCCGGACTGGAACATCGCCACCTGCGCGTTGCGGGTGCGCGGGCTGAGCGATCCCAGCACCACGGCGGCACCGCCATGCTGGCGTCTGATCAATTCGGCGATGGCGTAGACCTCATCGGCCGAAAACGCCACGATCGCGGTGCGCCGCGGCTGGCGGGTGATCTTGCGGTCGCCGGCAAATTCGAGTTGCGACAGCCTCGGTCGCGTGACGATGGAAGCGCCGGGCAACAGCCGCTCGATGATCGGCCGCATGGTGGCGGCACCGAGCAGCAGCGTCTCGTCGCGGCCGCGCCGGTGCAGGATGCGGTCGGTGAAGACATGGCCGCGTTCGAGATCGGCGGCGATCTGGATTTCATCGACCGCCAGAAACGACACGTCGAGATCCCTGGGCATCGCCTCCACGGTCGAGACCCAGAACCGCGCCTTCGGCGGCTTGATCTTTTCTTCGCCGGTGATCAGCGCGACGGCATCGACGCCAACGCGGTCGGCGATCTTGTTGTAGACCTCGCGCGCCAACAGCCGCAGCGGCAGGCCGATCACGCCCGAGGAATGCGCCAGCATCCGCTCGATGGCGAGATGAGTCTTGCCGGTGTTGGTGGGCCCGAGCACCGCGGTGACGCCGCTGCCGGGAGCCCGTTCATTGGCGAACGTGGACATAGAGGAGAAAGCCATGTTTTTCGGGGGTTTCTGCGTCGGAACTGTTTCACAATGCGACGCCTGCAAGGTCGCGGCTTAGCTTTAAGAACGGTTACGGAACGAATCGCGCCCGAATCGCTGACTCGACCCCACTCCTGTTACGTTCACCGCAACATCTCGCGTTGATGCCTGTGTCGCGGCACTAGATCAAGTTTGGCGCGGGCCGACAAGCCGGTGTTTTCGGGCGAATTCCTTAAGGTCTGCGGGATCGCGGAGTCGAATCAGAAGTGCGAGAGAGTCAAGCGGCGAGTAGCTCCGCGCGACAGTCCCGATGCCGCCACCCCTCTCCCCAACCCTCCCCCACAAGGGGGGAGGGAGCGATAGACCTTCACAGCCCGCGACAGTCATTTTCGACCTTCGACAGGCGCGCTCGAATTCTTGAGCACGCGATGAATGCCCGGCTCCCTCCCCCCTTGTGGGGGAGGGTTGGGGTGGGGGGTAGCCGCAAGCGAGCTGTTTCGGTGAGCCCTCGCGAATCCCGAATGCAAATGCCCTCACTGTGTCTTGGCGGGCGCGTGGGCTGTGGCCGTGGTGACGAACTGGGTCGCTTCCAGCACGCCGTTGCCGAGCGGGGTCGGAATCACCATCCGGTACGGGACCAGCACCCGGGTGCCGGCGATCGGCGCAAACGCGATCTCGATGTGGCGCTGGGCGGCGAGATATTTGATCACCGCGCGGTCGGGGATGTAGCCGGCGACCGGCGAAAAATACACCGCGCAGACGATCACCGGGCCCTGATAGCCCTTTTCGGACCGGACGGTTTCCATGCGCTTGAAGTCGAGCTTGAGGTCGTAACGCATCCGGCCGTCGAAGATAGGAATGCTGGTGCGGCAGGTATCGGGGGTGAGCAGTTCGCCGTTGCCGGGCACCCGCAGCAGCGAGCCGGTCATCGGGTCATTGACGCCGCGGCGATGCGCCTCGGTGATCGGAATCCGGTCGAGGTCGACCGGCGGCACCGGCTCGATGCCGTATTCCCTGATATTGCCGTTCGACAGCACCATGTGCACGGTTTCGGATTTCTTCGAGGTGGTGGTGGAGGCGGAATAGTTGGTCGGCGCCAGCGCGCCGTTGACGACGCGGCCCTGCGAGGCGCCGGTGCCGGAGCCGCCGGCGAAGGTTTTCAGCAGTCCCGAGGTGCCGCCGGTGGCAGCCGCCGAAAACTGGTCTTCCGCGATGTCGATGGTCCAGGCGCCCTTGCCGACGGGGATGCCCGCCAGCGTCGCCTCATAGCGCGCCTCGAGCCTGCCTTGCGCCGATGCGGCCTGCGGGGCCGCAAGCCACAGTAAGGCGCCCGCGCACAGGGCGCCCAACGCCCGCAGCGCCGCTTGAGCCAGCCGGGGCGAAATCATGGTTTGCGTGTTCACTGGAGGGACGGTCCTGCAGGTGGCGCGGTAAAGTGTCATTTAAGCCGGAAAACGCGGTAAGCAACGGATGCGCGCGCTTTTCGGGCAAATCCCAGGCCGACGCCGCCGGAACCGCATCATGTCGGCGGCGAATACGCCGTTTATATGATGCCCAAAGCCCGCGGAAATCTCTGGCAAACCGGCCCTTTCCGGCCCCGCCCACGCTGCCCAAAACCTTGACGCCCCGCCGCTCGCCCCCTATACGTCCGCCGTTCCCAGGATGGACCAAAGATTTAGAACCCCCGAGGGGCGAAAGCCCGGGGATGGCAGAGGATTTATTCAAGATGTCGCGGCGCTGCGAACTGACGGCCAAGGGCCCGCAGGTGGGCCACCGGGTGAGCCACTCCAATATCAAGACCAAGCGCCGGTTCCTGCCGAACCTGTGCAACGTCACCTTCATTTCGGATGCGCTCGGCCGCAACGTGCGCCTGCGCGTCTCGACCAACGCCATCAAGAGCGTCGATCACCGCGGCGGCCTCGACGCGTTCCTACTCAAGGCCAAGGCGATTGAGCTATCGCCCCGCGCGCTGGAGCTGAAGCGCCAGATCGAGAAGAAGACGCCAAAGACCGCGTTCGTGAAGAAGCCCGAGCGCGTGAAGAAGGCGGGCTGAGCGGTTCGCGTTTAACGGGTTAGCGGTTGAGAGTTTTGGATGGCCGGGTCGAAAGACCCGGCTGTTTTTGTTTTGGGGGGCAGGGTGTTCAAGACTCGCGACGTCTCACGGCTGAAATCGCTGCTATCAACATAAACGCCATGGTAGAAGATTTGACCTACGATCCGCAAAGCGTGTTTGGAGGTTCAATCGCGAGATGCCGGGCGAGTTTTTTGCGGAACGGGCGGATCAATCAGAGGTCAAAGCTTTAATCGTTAGTCAATACTTTGATATTTGGTCAAAGATTATAGCCCCGAACACGATGCTGTCAGACGGCAAGCTGGCGTATATCGACTTGTTCGCCGGACCTGGGCGCTACGAGGATGGTTCAGCTTCCACTCCTCTAATGGTGCTTGAGAAGGCTGTCGCAAACCCAAAGGTCAGTGCAGGTCTGGTTAGCATCTTCAACGACAAAGACAGCAACCACACGCGGACTCTGCGAGCAGAAATAGATGCCATGGCTGGCAGATCAAATCTGAAACACGATCCTCAAATCAACGAAGGTGAAGTAGGCTTTTCGGTTGCCGATTACTTTGAGAGTGTGAGGCTCATACCGACATTTTCTTTCATTGACCCGTTTGGGTACAAGGGCCTGTCGTGGGCTCTCGTCAGAGAGCGTGATCAAAGACTGGGGGAGCGACTGCGTCTTTTTCTTTAATTACTCGCGCATTAACGCCGGTATCAACAACCCTGTTGTCGACGAACATATGGAGGCGCTCTTCGGTAAGGACAATTTAGAGCATCTGCGGGCGGCACTAAACGCCTCTCAAGCCAATCGTGAAGGCGTGATAATGGAGCATTTGAAAAGCGCTATGATCGACGCGGGCGCCAAGCATGTGCTGATCTTTCGCTTTCGCAACGAAAATAATACTCGAACGACGCACTACCTCGTTTTCGTTACAAAGCATCCTACGGGCTACGAGCTGATGAAAGAAATAATGGCCACACATAGCTCATACACAGACCAAGGCGTTCCAAGTTACGAATATGCGCCGTCCATGGAAGGCGCGTCCCAACTGTTCGAAGACGCCCTAGATAATCTGGAAGACCGGTTAGTGACAGAATTCGCTGGTCGATCCCTCACGATGGTTGATCTTTATCATCGGCACAACATCGAAAAACCATTCATCAAGAAGAACTATAAAGATGCTCTGGGCAATTTGCTCGCAGCCAATCGCGTCGTTACAGACCGCGTTCCAAGGGCTGGCACTTTCGCTGACGGTATTGTTGTCACTTTTCCGATCAAGCCGGTAGGAAGAATTTAATGGCCGAATCTTCAAACATCGAATGGACCGAAGCCACCTGGAACCCAATCACTGGCTGCGCAGTACTCTCGCCCGGCTGCACCAATTGTTACGCCATGAGAATGGCTAAACGCTTGGAAGCAATGGGACAAGAAAAGTACAAGGGCACCACTCGTATTTCTGGAGGGCGACCTAAGTGGACAGGTAAGCTCAAAGTCGATCATGCATCGCTTGAACTTCCCATGCGTTGGAAACGTGGGAGGCGAATTTTCGTGAACAGTATGTCCGATCTATTCCACGACGACGTGCCTTTGGACTTTATTCAGCAGGTGTTTGACGTGATGGTGCGGACGCCTCGTCACACTTACCAGGTCCTGACTAAACGCGCGGAGCGGCTTTCCGAGCTAGAGGGTAAACTCCGATGGGCGCCCAACATATGGATGGGCGTTAGTGTTGAAACCGAAGATTACTGGTGGCGCGTGGATCATCTGAGGCGCGTCGGCGCGCAGGTGCGCTTCGTTAGTCTAGAGCCACTCCTAGGACCACTAACGACCCTCGATTTCCGCGGTATCCATTGGGCAATTGCCGGGGGGGAAAGCGGACCTCATGCTAGGCCGGTCGTTGGAGAATGGGTTCGCGATATTCGAGACGCTTGCGTCGAACAGGGAGTAGCGTTCCACTTCAAACAGTGGGGTGGCGCCAACAAGAAGCGTAGCGGACGTATCCTTGATGATCGTACATGGGACGACTTGCCTAGGCCAGGTCAAGCGGCCTGATCGCGAGTTGGTCGTTGGTGTCGAACTGAAGATCTGCGAAATGTTAGTTACGATTGGAGCAGACGATGAGCACAACCTTCGTGGGACTTCTTGAGACTGACCCATGCGCCTTAGTCGACTTCGAAAAGATGAGATTTGAGCTTGCGTGGCGTCATTTTGACCTACATGCCCGCCAACGGACGACGATGTTTCATTTTTTCATCCTCCTGGTACCTTTTCTTTTCGGCGGATGCTTTATCTTATTCAGGGAACGCGAGGTTGTGGGGTCATTCCCTGCAATCGTGGCTGCTGGTGCTGGTGCGTTGCTCGCTGTTATCTTCTCGCTGCTCGATTTGCGAAATAAGCAACTCTACCGCGTAAGCAAAGAGGCGCTGGTCCTCATCGAAGAACAGTTTCTTTTCGCTCCATACCGGCCTCTCAAAGAATTCGGTTCAGACTATCCGGGTGTCTTCACGACTGAAGCCCGACGATATGGCAACAACAATCTTATCAAACACAGTTTGCTGATGGGGGGGTGTGTACTGGCTGACTTTCGCCCTGTTCTTAGTCTTGGCGAGCTACTTTCTTGGGGTGTGGCAAGGTTGCATTAAATTACCGATGCCGAGCACCCTATCGTCTGGAGTGCTCGGGCGTTAGTCGAAGATACGCTTGTGGGAAATACAAACCGGATATCGCTTCGACCATCCGAGCTACGCGATCTGGAGGAACAACGATTCCGGCGCGACATCCGGATGATTGTCCGGCAACAGGTCGAGCGCCATGGCGGAAATCTTTTTCAGCAATTCGTCGAGCGTCGGCGCGGCGGCGGCAGCCGTATCGTCGCAATGGCCGCTCCAGACCGAGGCTTCCCGATCCCAGGCTGCGGAAATCGTGAAAATGACAGGTTTGGACATCGCCGCTCCGTTGCTTGTCGCGAGGTGCCTCAGGGCGTGCGCAGGCATTTGCCTATCATATTACAAATCAGACCGGGCGTCCTCCGGATTGCACTGCGCTCCATCCGGGCTACGATGCTGAGGCCGCCCCGGTGCGTTACCGGGTCCGAAAATAACAACTAGCGCAACCCGGAGAACCCCCCATGAAACGCCTGATGATCCTGAACGGTCCCAACCTCAACCTCTTGGGGGTGCGGGAGCCGCACATCTACGGCACCACCACGCTGAAGCAGATCGAGGAGAACTGCGCGCATCATGCGGCGGGGCTGGGCTTCGAGCTCACCTTCCGCCAGTCCAACCATGAGGGCGAGCTGGTCGACCTGATCCAGTCGGCGCGGCAGGACGCCGACGCCATCATCATCAATCCGGCCGCCTATTCCTTCACCTCGATCGCGATCGTCGACGCCATCAAGGCGTTCGAGGGGCCGGTGCTGGAAGTGCACATCTCCAACATCCACGCGCGCGACGAGCATCACCGGGATTCCAAGATCTCGCACGCGGCCACCGCCGTGATCTGCGGCCTCGGGCCGTACGGTTATATCGCGGCGATGCACGCGCTGGCGCAGATGCCGAAGAAGGTCTGAATTTTTTAGGACTTGCGCGCTGTGTGACTACCCGACGGGCAAATCAGCGAAAAGGCCGTCAAGCCTTGGCCGCAAAGATATTCTGATTTTCAGCAATAGCGAATCAGGCGTATAGCTTTTCCGTCCCGCCCACAGAGGGGCGTTGCGCAACGTCATCAACGCGCGGCGGGATGCGGTGGACGCGTGAGTGCCGTGGACGAACGGCACCGGCGCGGACGGCGAAGTCGTGTGGTCCTGACACCCCGACGCTGGTGTCAAGTTTGCGAAAGGCGACTTTCGCAGATGACGGTGGCAACAAAGCCCGGTCACCGGGGAGAGCGCGAAATAAGCCGTAAAACCATTGTGCGGGGAATGCCGGGTTTTCCGGCGTGACCGTGGTGACTTTGCTGGCAAGGCTTGTTTTTTCTGCCCTGCCAGGCTGCGGGCGCGTTGGGCGCCCGGCATTCCCTGCGCCCTCACTTTCGAGGGCAAGGAATTTTCCAGCAAAACTTCGCGCAATGCATGCGGCGAGATCGCGAAGTCTTGCCTGTGAGCGATGCTGCCGGCTTAACCTCGCCCCGCCTGCGGGGAGAGGTCGGAGACGCAGCGAAGCGAAGTCTCCGGGTGAGGGGGACTATCCGCGAGTCCGTGTCTGTCGAAAGTCCCCCTCACCCGGCGCTACGCGCCGACCTCTCCCCGCAGGCGGGGCGAGGTGAAGAACGATGCCGCTGTTTGAAATTCGAATCCGAACGCGCGTCACTCACAGCGCCGCCCCTCACCTCGCCCCGAACGTCGTCGTGCCGAACAGGTCCTTCTGCTCGTGCGGCGGGGCGCGCCAGTAGGCGGGCGGGGCTTCGACATGGCCGCCGAGCGCGGCGGCGGCATGCCAGCCCCAGCGCGGGTCGTAGAGCATGCCGCGGGCGAGCGCGACCATGTCGGCTTTTGCCGATGCCACGATGTCTTCGGCCTGCTTCGCCTCGGTGATGAGGCCGACCGCCATGGTGGTGACGCCGGTGGCTTGCTTGATGGCGTGGGCCAGCGGCACCTGGTAGCCGGGGCCGAGCGGGATCTTCTGCAGCGGCGACACGCCGCCGGAGGACGTGTCGATCCAGTCGACGCCGCGCTTTTTCAATTCGTGCGCGAATTCGATGGTCTGCGCGATGTCCCAGCCGCCATCGACCCAGTCGGTCGCCGACACCTTGATGCCGACGGGCTTGGTCTTCGGGAACGCCGCGCGGATGGCGTCGAACACCTCCAGCGGATAGCGCATCCGGTTTTGCAGGCTCCCGCCATATTGATCGGTGCGCCTGTTGGAGATCGGCGACAGGAACTGATGCAAGAGATAGCCGTGCGCGCAGTGAAGTTCGAGGCCGTCGAGGCCGAGCCGCTCGGCGCGTTTGGCGGTCGCAACGAACGCGTCGCGCACGCGCGCGAGACCCGCACCATCGAACGCCACCGGCGGCGCCTCGCCTTCCTTGTGCGGCACCGCGGAAGGCCCCTCCGCCTGCCAGCCGCCTTGCGATATCGGAATCAATTGCCCGCCATCCCAGGGCGTGTGGCTGGAGGCTTTGCGCCCCGCGTGCGCGAGCTGCATGATCACGGCGGTGTGCGAATGCTTGCGCACCGAGGCGACGATCGGCTTCAGCGCGGCTTCGGTGGCGTCGTTCCACAGCCCGAGGCATCCCGGCGTGATGCGGCCGACCGCTTCCACTGCGGTGGCCTCGATGCAGAACATCGCCGCCCCCGACAGCGCCAGCGTGTTGATATGGGTGAAGTGCCAGTCATTGGCCTCGCCGTTGACAGCCGAATACTGGCACATCGGCGCCACCATGATGCGGTTGGCAAGCGCTAGATCACGCAATTGAACCGGAGAAAACAGGGCGCTCATGGGGATGTCCGGGTGGGAGGGAGGATTGACTGTTCTATACCGCTCTCTTCGGGAGAGGTCGAATTCGAAGGCGAAGTAAATTCAGGAGGGACATCCCGGATTCTTCAGCTCTCCCCTTGTGGGAGAGGTCGGATCGCATCGACAGATGCGATCCGGGTGAGGGGTCACGGACTATCGATAGACCGGAACCCCTCACCCCAACCCTCTAAGAGCGAGCTTCGCTCGTCTCGGCCCACAAGGGGAGAGGGAGCTCACCGTCGTCGTGTCTGGCAGCAAGAAATCATCTTCGACAACTCACTCCACCAGCGTGAATTGCAGCAGGAGGGTGCGCTGGATCATCGAGAAATTGTCGTCCGAGACCATCGTCAGCACGGTGTCTCCCTCCGGGGTGACGTGGGCGTCGATGCCTTCCATGTTGTCGATCTCGTCGCCGAGATCGGCCTCGAAGATGGCGGGGCCGTCGACCGTCACGTTCGGCATCACCGATTTGAGCGGGATGCGGCGGATGCGGATGCCGATGCCGGAGAGCCAGGAAAACTTCCGCTCCAGGATCAACAGGTCGCCCGAGGGCAGCAGCACCGCGTCGCTGATGTCGAACTTGTCGGTGCGGCGAATGGCGAACTGGCCGGGCGTCCTGCCGCCGACCAGAAAGGCGATCAGGTTGCCCTCGGCATCGAGCCCGCGTTCGGACATCGCGATCAGCGTGCCGGCCAGCGGCAGGCCCTTCGGCACCATCACCAGCGCTTCCAGCCCCTTGTTGAACGGCAGCTTGCGCACCGCCGGCGGCATCGGCACCTCTTCGGCCGACGCGCGCGTCGAGCCCTTGCTGAAATCGAAACGCAGCACCTTGTTGACGCGCTCGAGGCCGATATAGACCTGCTGCCCGTCGAGCGCGATCGACTCCGAATCGAACCAGCCGCGGCTGGTGATCGGCTTGCCGTCGGGTCCCAGCATTGGCGAAGCCTCGACGTCGGCAAGCCCGGTCATGCTGCGGCCCTGATAGACGATGCGGCCGGTGAACCAGGTGCCCTTGTCGCTGAAGGAGATGAAGCGTTCGCCCCTGGCGTCGAACCGCAGTCCCGACAGCCCGCCGAAGGCACGAAAGCTCGAGGTCAGAACCAGCCCGCTGCGAAATTCCAGCGAACCGAAGCGGACGCGGTCGTGGTCGCTGTTGTCGAACCAGGCGATCGGGCGGGCGTGGACCTCGATCGCAACAGGCGCGGGAACGGAGAACTCATCCGGCGGCAGCGGCTTCGGCACCTGCGCGCGCGAGGCGACCGCAACTACCGAAAGTCCCGCCGCCGTGGATGCGAGAAAGCGGCGGCGGGTGAGACGCGCGGGCATGGAGGTTTACGAATGCAGCCGCCGCTTGGGGCCTCTTGCCGCGGGCGCAGCGCCCTGGGTCTCGCTGAACAGCTCGGCGAGCTTTTCGGTGATGGCGCCGCCGAGTTCCTCGGCGTCCACGATGGTGACCGCGCGGCGATAATAGCGCGTCACGTCGTGGCCGATGCCGATCGCGATCAGTTCGACCGGCGAACGGGTCTCGATTTCCTCGATGATGTGGCGCAGATGACGCTCGAGATAATTGCCGGGATTGACCGACAGCGTGGAGTCGTCGACCGGCGCGCCGTCGGAGATCATCATCAGGATCTTGCGCTGCTCGGAGCGCCCGAGCAGCCGCTTGTGCGCCCAGTCCAGCGCCTCGCCGTCGATGTTTTCCTTGAGCAGGCCCTCGCGCATCATCAGGCCCAGGTTCTTGCGCGCCCGCCGCCACGGCGCGTCGGCGGACTTGTAGATGATGTGGCGCAGATCGTTGAGGCGTCCGGGATTGGCCGGCTTGCCGGCCGCCAGCCACGCCTCGCGGGATTGGCCGCCCTTCCAGGCCCGGGTGGTGAAGCCGAGGATTTCGACCTTGACGCCGCAACGCTCCAGCGTGCGCGCCAGGATATCGGCGCAGGTGGCGGCCACCGTGATGGGCCGGCCGCGCATCGAGCCGGAATTGTCCAGCAGCAGCGTCACCACGGTGTCGCGGAAGGTGGCTTCCTTTTCGTTCATGAACGACAGCGGATGATAGGGATCGGTCACCACCCGCGACAGCCGCGCCGGATCGAGCACGCCTTCCTCGAGGTCGAACTCCCAGGCGCGGTTCTGCTGCGCCATCAGGCGGCGCTGCAGCCGGTTCGCCAGCCGCGCCACGATGCCTTGCAGATGCGCAAGCTGCTTGTCGAGGTAGCTGCGCAGCCGTTCCAGTTCGTCGTGGTCGCAGAGGTCTTCGGCGGCGATCACCTCGTCGAATTTCGGCGCGAAGGCGTGATATTCCGGACCGCGCGGCTCGTTGGCGCCGCGCGAATTCGGCCGCGTCGCTTCGCCCGGGGTCTCGTCGTCGCCGAGTTCGCCGTCGTCGAAAGTATCCGAGGTGGAAGCCTGCGCGCTTTCCATCGCGCTTTCGGACATCTCATCCGAAGTGGCCTGGGCCTGGTCGGCGCTCATCTCCTGCGCGGCATCGCTGTCGGACGAGCCTTCGGCGCCGGACTGGTCGCTCTCGCCGTCCTGGTTGTCGTCCTGGTTGTCGTCGTCGGACTCGGCGTTGCGGTCGTCGCCGAGTTCAAGCGCCGTCAGCAGGTCATGGACGGCGTCGCCGAACTTGGCCTGATCCTCGGCCAGGCGATCGAGCCGGTCGAGCCGCGCGCCGATCTTGTCTTCCAGCACCGGGCGCCAGAGGTCGACCATCTTGCGGGCGGCGGCCGGCGGCGCAAGGCCGGTCAGGCGTTCGCGCACGAGCATCGCCAGCGCATCCGACAACGGCGCGTCGGCGCGGTCGGTGATCTCGTCGAACTTGCCGCGGTGGAAATGATCATCGAGCATGGCGGTCAGGTTCTTCGCCACCCCCGCCATCCGCCGCGAGCCGAGCGCCTCGACGCGGGCCTGCTCGACCGCTTCGAATACGCCGCGCGCCTGCGGGTTTCCCGGCATCAGCTTGCGGTGCACCTTCGGATCGTGGCAGGCGAGCTTCAGCGCGATGGAATCGGCATGGCCGCGGACGATGGCGGCATCGCGCCGCGTCATCTTGCGCGCCGGCTCCGGCAGCCGCGCCTTGCCGGGCGCCAGACCCGGACGCTCGGCGGCAAACGTCACTTCCAGCTCTGGGGTCTTGGCGATCGCGCGCAGGCACGCCGTCACCGCGCGCTTGAACGGCTCGGTCGGCGCTTCCTTGGCTCCGGTGCGGAACTTGGTGTTGGACGTCGTCATTGCAGCCCTGGTCTCACCGCCGTCATCCCTGCGAAAGCAGGGACCCGTCATCACCGGCGGTCATCTTATTTCCCGGCTCTGGCACTATCACTCTGCCGAGACTTCCCGGCCCATGGGTCCCGACTCAAAGCCGGGACGACATTCGGGAAGCCTCGAGGACACTCAGCTCATCGCCACGTTCACCGAAGATTCGGCGAGCTCGGCGTTGAAGCAGCGCTGGTAGAATTCGGCGACCAGCGGCCGTTCCAACTCGTCGCACTTGTTGAGGAAGGTGACACGGAACGAAAAACCGATATCGGTGAAGATCTCGGCATTCTCCGCCCAGGTGATCACGGTACGCGGGCTCATCACCGTCGACAGATCGCCATTGGCGAAGGCGTTGCGGGTGAGGTCCGCCAGCCGCACCATCTTGTTGACGATGTCGCGGCCCTCCTGGGTGCGATAATGATGGGCTTTCGCCAGCACGATCTCGACTTCCTCGTCATGGGCGAGATAGTTCAACGTGGTGACGATCGACCAGCGGTCCATCTGGCCCTGGTTGATCTGCTGGGTGCCGTGATAGAGGCCGGAGGTGTCGCCGAGCCCGACCGTGTTGGCGGTCGAGAACAGCCGGAACGCCGGATGCGGCTTGATCACCTTGTTCTGGTCGAGCAGCGTCAGGCGGCCGGAGACTTCCAGCACGCGCTGGATCACGAACATCACGTCGGGGCGGCCGGCGTCGTATTCGTCGAACACCAGCGCGATGTTGTGCTGCAAGGCCCACGGCAGGATGCCGTCGCGGAACTCGGTGACCTGCATGCCGTCGCGCACCACGATGGAATCCTTGCCGACCAGATCGATCCGGCTGATGTGGCTGTCGAGATTGACGCGCACGCAGGGCCAGTTCAGGCGTGCGGCGACCTGTTCGATGTGGGTCGACTTGCCGGTGCCGTGATAGCCGGTGACCATGACGCGGCGGTTCTTGGCGAAGCCGGCGAGAATCGCCAGCGTCGTGGCGCGATCGAACCGGTAATCCGAATCGATATCCGGCACATGCGGATCGACTTCGGAATAGGCCGGTACCTCGAGGTCGCTGTCGATGCCGAACACTTGCCGGACCGACACCTTCATGTCGGGCAAACCGGCGGGAGCGGCGGATTCGGGCGCTTTGGTCATGGCGGCGGTCGTCATCAATCCTCCGAGGTCCCGGACGCTACCGAAACCAGATTTGCTTACGTGGCTGCGGATGGGTGCTGGCCGGAACCTATCAGAGAGCCGCGGCCGGCAGAAGCCCGCGGCGCAATCAAAGTTCCGTTGCGTTATCATCAAGATAGGCTCTTGTCGCGGTTTTTGGAAGGCTGCCCTGCGAATCACGCCGTACTTGGCCGCGGCAATTTTGGGCAGCCGCCCGCAAGCCGCGTCGCCATGGCACTTTCCACTCCCGCCGCCGTTTATGTTAGGTCTGCGACCGACCCGGACCGTCGTCCAGCACAGGAATTTTGTGGCCTCATTCATCGACCCCCTGATTGCCTTCGTCTCCTCGCACGCCTGGCTTGCCTATCTCACGCTATTTCTCGCCGCCTTGCTGGAGGCCGTGCCGATCGTGGGCTCGGTGGTCCCGGGCTCGACCATCATCCTGGCGCTGAGCGCGCTGGTTCCGGGCGGCGAATTGCGGCTCGAGAGCGTGCTGGCGGCGGCGATGGCCGGCGCGATGCTGGGCGATGGAACGGCGTTCTGGATCGGACACCGCGCCCAGCGCGAGATCCTGAGTTCCCGCCCGATGGCCAATTACCCGCGCGTGGTCGCGCAGAGCGAGGCGTTCTTTCATCGCTGGGGGGCGCTGGCGGTGTTCTTTGCACGCTTCGTGCCGCCGATCCGGGCCTTTGTGCCGATCACGGCGGGCGCGCTGGGCATGCCGCCCTTGCGCTTTTACGCCGTCAACATTCCGGCGATCCTGCTGTGGGCGCCAGTGCATGTGTTGCCGGGCGTGATGGCGGTGTCGGCGCTCGAATATTACGGCGGAGCCGCCGGCATCGGCGGCCAAGCCAAACACTACTGGATACCGCTGGTGATCGGGGCGGCGTTGATCGTGGCGCTGGGGGTCTGGACCGTCCGGCGCGGCCATGGCGGCGGCGTGATCGAACCTGCGCCGAATCCAGTTCTCACTCCCGGCGATCCCGGCGCACGCCGCGACGGCGCCTAGCCGCTAGCCAGCGCCGCGCACCACGGTCTTGAGGTAATTATAGGCCTTGATGATTTCGATCAGGCGATCCTCGGTGGAGCGATCGCCGCCATTGGCGTCGGGATGATGCTGTTTGACCAGCGCCTTGTATTTGGCCTTGACGATCTCCAGCGTCGCATCGGAGCCGAGCCCCATCACCTGCAGCGCCTTGCGCTCGGCATTGAATATTTTCCTGGTTTCGACCTTGGCCTCGCCGGCAGCTCCGCCCGGACCCGGCCGCCAGCGGCCGCGGCCGTTGAGTTCGCTGAACATGCTGAACGGATCGGAAGCGCCTTCCAGGTCGGCCTCGGGGCTGCCCTTGCCCTTTTTGGCGCTGGTGTTGGCGCCCATCTTCCAGGTCGGCCTATGGCCGGTCAGCGCATCCTTCTGGTAGCGCGCCACCGCATCCGGATTCATGCCGGAAAAGAAATTATAGGACTGGTTGTATTCGCGGACGTGATTGAGACAGAAGTGCCAGTATTCCTTGTCGTTGGCCCGGCCCTTGGGCGCGCGGTGCGGCCCCTTGTTCTTGCAGTCGGGCCATTCGCACATCGCGGATTCTTCGCGCGCCTGCGCCTGCTGCTTCGCGCTCAGCTTGTTGGGCTTGATGCGAATGGAGTCGAAGAATTTTGATGAATCAATCGGCATTGGCTGACTATGACTACGCAATCGATAAGGCTTCAAGTCTTGACATTGCGAAACCCTTTACCCTCGATGCGCCATTGACGAAGCGCGGTGACGGACGTATTGCCCCGCCATGAGCGCCAGAGACCTTATCACAAACAAGTTGCGCGAAGCTTTCTCGCCGGAAAGCCTCGATGTCACGGACGAATCACATCTTCATGAGGGCCATACCGGCCACAGGCCGGGCGGCGAGACGCATTTCAGAGTCCATATCGTGTCGCCGGCGTTCGAAGGGAAGAGCCGGATCGAACGCCACCGCATGATTAATGCGACGCTGGCGGCCGAACTCGCCGGACACGTGCACGCGCTGGCGATCAAAGCGCAGACCCCGGGAGAGACCCGGCGCTGAGTTCAGAACGCCGTGCCGGCGCGCTTGGGCTTTTTCTCCCCGAACTCGGCCTCGCGCGGCACCGCCACGATCCGCAATGCGGTGATCCGGTTGCGCTCGCGGCGCAAGACCCGGAAACGAAAGCCGTGGAATGTGAAACTCTGGCCGCGTTCCGGGATCGAGCGCGCCTCGTGAATCACCAGGCCGGCAACCGTGGTCGCCTCCTCATCGGGCAGGTGCCAGTCCATCGCGCGGTTGAGATCGCGGATCGGCACCGAACCGTCGACCACCACCGAGCCGTCGGGCTGGGCGCGGACGCCGGCCACCACCACGTCGTGCTCGTCGGAGATGTCGCCGACGATTTCTTCCAGAATATCCTCCAGCGTCACCATGCCTTCGACTTCGCCGTATTCATCGACCACCAGCGCAAAGTGGGTCTTGCGGCGGCGGAACGCCTTGAGCTGTTCGGATACCGGGCGCATCTCCGGCACGAACCACGGCGGCAACGCGATGGTCGAAACGTCGATCTTCGAGGTGTCGCCTTCCGAGGCGCGGATGGCGCGCAGCAAATCCTTGGCGTGCAGCACGCCGATGATGTTTTCCGGCTTGTCGCGCCACAGCGGAATCCGGGTGTATTCGGTCGCCAGCACCTCGCGCACCAGTTCTTCCGGAGGCAGGTCGGCGTTGATCATCACCATTTCGGTGCGATGAACCATCACGTCGGAGACCTGAAGTTCGCGCAAATCCAGCAAACCGCCGAACATGTCGCGGTCCTGCTTTTCGACCTTGCCTTCGTGATGCAGCAGGTCGACCGCACCGCGCAAGCGCTCGGTCGGCGACAGCACCGGCTGGTTGGCCCCGATCTTGATGCCCAGCGCTCTCATCAGGACGCGAACGATCGCCTCGATCACCGTGAGCAACGGTCCGAGCAGGTACACCATCAGTTTCATCGGACGCGCGACCAGCAGCGACACCCGGTCCGGCGCGTTGATGGCGATGGTCTTGGGCAGCACCTCGGCGAAAATCACCACCATCACCGTCATCACGGCGGTGGCATAGATCACGCCGACCTCGCCGAACCATGCGGTGAAGATCCCGGTCGCCAGCACCGAGGCGCCGATATTGGCGATGTTGTTGCCGAGCAGCAGCGCGCCGATCATGCGCTCGCGCATAGCAAACAGGCTGGAGACCACGCCGGCCTCGCGATTGCCCTGCTTCGACAGCCGCAGCATGCTGGCGCGCGACGCGCCGGTCAGCGCGGTCTCGCTCATCGAAAAGAACGCCGAGATCAGCAGGCAGCCGATGACGATGGAGAATGTAAGCCAGTCCATGACGTAACGATCACTTTATCTAAATCTTGCGCGCCAGCCTGGCGCTCAGAAAATCACGAACCAGCGAAGGCTCGACGTCGGGAGCGACGACGGCCTCGCCTATGGCCTTGAGCAGGATGAAAGTGAGCCGGCCGCGCTTGACCTTCTTGTCCTGCGCCATCAGCCCCATCAGGGCATCGGCATCGCCCAACCCCTCCTGGCTGAATCCGGCGATGTCCTGCAAATGGGTTGGCAGGCCCACCCCGGCAAGATGGTGCCTGATACGCGCCGCGTCCGCTTCACCGATCATGCCAAGCTGCGCGGAAAATTCCGCCGCCAGCACCATGCCGACGGAAACACCTTCGCCATGGAACAGCCGGTCGGAAAAGCCGGTCGCGGCCTCCAGCGCATGGCCGAAAGTATGACCGAGATTGAGCAGCGCGCGCTCACCGGTCTCGCGTTCGTCGCGCGCCACGATCGCGGCTTTGGCGCGGCAGGAGGTGGCGATGGCGTGCTCGCGCGCCGCCCCTCCGGAAAAAATATCGGCGTGGTTTTTCTCCAGCCAGGTGAAAAACGCCTCATCGCCGAGCACGCCGTATTTGGCGACTTCGGCATAGCCGGCGCGGAACTGGCGCGGCGACAACGTGTCGAGCACGGCAGTGTCCGCGACCACCAGAGCCGGCTGGTGGAACGCACCGACAAGATTTTTCCCGCGCGGCGAATTGATTCCGGTCTTGCCGCCGACCGAGGAGTCGACCTGCGCCAGCAACGAGGTCGGCACCTGCACGAAATCGACGCCACGGCGAAGGATTGCGGCTGCGAAGCCCGCGAGATCGCCCACCACGCCGCCGCCAAGCGCGATCACCAGATCGTTACGCTCGATTTTCGCTGCGATCAGCGCTTCGCTGACCTGCTCCAGCCCGGCATAGGTTTTCGAGCCCTCGCCCTCCTCGACGACGATTCGCGACGTGGCGATGCCTGCTTCCGACAGCGACGCCTCGGTCTTCTCCAGCCAATGCTTTGCGACATTACGGTCGGTAACGATGGCGGCGCGCGCGCCGGGCCGCAAAAATGCGACGCGGGCGCCCAGCGATTGCAGCACGTCGCGACCGATAACGATATCATAGGCGCGCGCGCCGAGCGCGACGCCGACCGTGATGGTGTCGGAATGCTTCAGCGGCGCGGTCACTGTGTTGCGCCCATTTTGTCGGGTGTTCCCTGCGCCGGCGGGGCCGTACCGCACAGCCAGGCGTGCAGGGCCTCGATGCATTCATCGACGATCTTTTCGTGCGGCACGTCGCGCGACCAGATCATCAGGTTGGCGCTCTGATAGACCGGCTCGCGTTCCTCGAGCAGACGCCCGACGGTGGCGGCGGGATCCGCCGTTTGCAATAACGGACGGTCGGCGCGGCGCTTCACCCGGCGCATGATGATGTCGGCATCCGCCTTGAGCCAGATCGAGACCGCCTTGTCATCGATGCGGTTGCGGGTCTCCTCGCGCATGAACGCGCCACCGCCGGTCGCCATCACGCCGGGACCGTTGTCGAGCAGGCGCGCGATCACCCGCGCCTCGCCGTCCCTGAAATACGGCTCGCCATAGGCCGCAAAAATTTCCGGGATCGTCATGCCGGCGTGAGCCAGCTCAATTTCGCTGTCCGCATCGAGAAAAGTCAGCCTTAGCCGTGCCGCCAGCCGCCGTCCGATGGTGGATTTGCCGGCGCCCATCATACCCACCAGCACGACCGAACGCTTTCCCAGAGCCGCCGTAATCTCGGCCTCCTGGGATGCGCTGGCGCCGGCCGGTGAGGCTGTCTCAGGCATCTGATAGCTCTGTCGTTTCCACCATTGTCTGGTTCCACGTCACCTATACTACCCCTGCCGATACCCTTGCCAGAGACTCTTGCAACGGAGTAGCGAACATGGTGGTAGTCGGGGCTCGGCCAACCCCGATGATTTCAATGGTTAATTCGCCGCCTGAGGCTCGTTGATGCCCAGTCTGTTCCGCTTTCTGACGGTCGTCGCTGTGATCGGCGGGATCATCTATGGGACGATTTTCGCGCTGGCGAATTTCGTTAACCCGAAACCGCGGGAAATGACCATCACCGTCCCGGCAGACAAGTTCCTCAAGAAATAGGCGCTAGGGTTGGCGGATGCGTTCCAGCAAGACCTCCGACGCCACGCTTATCAACCTGTTCCTCGACATGCTCGCGGCGGAACAGGGCGCGGGCGACAACACGCTTGACGCCTATCGCCGCGACCTGGCGGATTTTTCGCAATTTCTCGCCTCCAAGGGGCAAGCCTTCAAGGGGCAAGGCTTCGCCGGCGTCGAAACCCAAAGGCTGCGCGATTACCTCGCCGATCTCGAGACCCGCGGCTTCAAGCCGTCGAGCGCGGCGCGGCGGCTGTCGGCGATACGGCATCTGTTTCGCTTTCTGCTGAACGAGCGAATTCGCAGCGACGATCCCGCGGCGATCCTGTCCGGCCCGAAGCGCGGTCGCAGCCTGCCGAAGGTACTGTCAATAGCGGACGTCGATCGCCTGCTGACGCGGGCGAAGTCGTTGACCGAAGCGCCGGGAGCTTCTGCGCAGCACCGGCTTCGCGCGATGCGATTATATTGCCTGCTCGAGGTGCTCTACGCCACCGGTCTGCGGGTATCGGAACTGGTGGCGCTGCCAGCGTCTGCAGCGCGGCGCGACGCCCGCATGATCGTGGTGCGCGGCAAGGGCAACAAGGAACGGCTGGTGCCGCTGAACGAACCATCGCGACAGGCGATGGCCGATTATCTCGCGGCGATGCAAGCGCTCAGGCCCGAGAAAAGGAAAAACGCCGCCAGCTCGAAATGGCTGTTTCCCTCGTTCGGCGAAAGCGGCCACCTGACACGCCAGCATTTCGCGCGCGACCTTAAAGAGTTGGCGGCATTGGCAGGCCTTGCGCCGCGGCTGGTCAGCCCGCATGTGCTGCGTCACGCCTTCGCAAGCCATCTTTTGCACAACGGCGCCGATCTGCGCATCGTGCAGACGCTGCTCGGCCATACCGACATCTCGACCACGCAAATCTATACCCATGTGGTCGAGGAACGGTTGAAGAGCCTGGTGCGCGACCTGCACCCGCTGGCGGAGAAGTAGCGCCGACGGCCGCCTTGACTTCAGCGCCGTCTGCCGCGAAAGAGCCGGTTACCGCCCGCGACCCGCTTGCGCGGATTCCGCAAAAGCGGACCCGATGACGCCAACTAATTGAAGAGACTTGCGTTCTTCGCGCGAACCGGAAACCGCTTCGCTCCCGGGCGCGATCTTACCTATATTGATTTGATGCCGGATCCCATGCGCTCTTACCTTGATTTCGAAAAGCCCGTCGCGGAACTCGATTCCAAGGTCGATGAATTGCGCGCGCTGGCGGCGACCGGCAGCGATATCGGCGACGAGATTTCGCGGGTCGAAGACAGAGCCGCGCAAGCGCTGGCCGACCTCTACGCCAATTTGACGCCATGGCAGAAAACGCTGGTGGCGCGCCATCCGCAGCGGCCGCATCTGACCGATTTCGTCAACGCGCTGATCACCGAATTCACCCCGCTCGCGGGCGACCGCAAGTTCGGCGAAGACGAAGCGCTGGTGGGCGGATTCGGCCGCTTCCGCGGCGAGAGCATTTGCGTGATCGGCCAGGAAAAGGGCGCCACCACCGAATCCCGGATCAAGCATAATTTCGGCATGGCGCGTCCCGAAGGCTATCGCAAGGCCGTGCGGCTGATGGAGATGGCCGACAAGTTCGGCATTCCGGTACTGTCGATTGTCGATTCAGCCGGCGCCTATCCAGGGATCGGCGCCGAGGAACGCGGACAGGCCGAGGCGATCGCACGCTCCACCGATGCCTGCCTGTCGCTCGGGGTGCCCAATATCGCGATCATCACCGGCGAAGGGATGTCGGGCGGCGCCATCGCGATCACGACGGCGAACCGCGTGCTGATGTTCGAGCACGCGATCTACAGCGTGATCTCGCCCGAGGCCGCGTCCTCGATCCTGTGGCGCGATGGAACCAAGGCCCAGGAAGCCGCCACCTCCATGAAAATCACGGCGCAGGACATGCTGCGTTTTGGCGTGATCGATTCGATCCTGAAAGAACCTTCGGGCGGCGCGCATCGCGATCCCGGCGCCATGATCGTGGCCACCGGCGACGCCATCGCGCAAGCGCTCGACGATCTGCGCAATCTCGACCCGGACATGATCCGCAGGCAGCGGCGCCAGAAATTCCTCGATATCGGCCGGAAACTGGGCTGAGTCCGGCACACTTAATTCCTGCGAAATAAGGCGGCCAAAAGCGGCCGCCCACTTTTAATCCACGGCATTTTCATAAATCGGCCATTTCGGCCCCAATTAGGCCCAGACAGCGATATTTAACCCCTGTTGACCATGCCTTCATGGAACCCGCCGCGACACCCTGATCGGCTTGCGAGCCGGGGGGTCAAAGGATAATATTTTACTCAATGGCTTCAGGGCATGGACGCTAAAATCGGGGTGCGGAAATTGCCCGTCGGGGTTGGAGCTTTGCATTGATTTATCGCTCGCTGATTCGCGCGCTTTTCACCTCGGTCGCGCTGGCGGCCGGTGTGCTGCTGGCCGGCTGCAATAGTGACGAAATCTCGCTCGCAACCAACGCCAAGGCCAACCAGCCGGTCTCCCCAAAGCTCGTCGCCGAAATGGAGGCGAAGGACATGGACCTGCAATCGCCGATGCTGGTCCGCCTGTTCAAGCAGGAAGCCGAACTCGAAGTCTGGAAGCAGGATCGCTCGGGCCGCTTCGCACTCCTGAAGACCTATCCGATTTGCCGCTGGTCGGGCGACCTCGGACCCAAGGTCCGCGAAGGCGACCGCCAGGCGCCGGAAGGCTTCTACGCGATCACGCCGGCACAGATGAATCCGCAGTCGGCGTATTATCTTTCGTTCAACACCGGCTACCCCAACGCCTACGACAGGTCGCTGGGACACTCCGGCTCGGAGCTGATGGTGCATGGCGACTGCTCGTCGCGCGGCTGTTACGCGATGACCGACGAACAGATCGCGGAAATCTATTCGCTGGGGCGGGAATCGTTCTTCGGCGGCCAGCGCGCATTCCAATTCCAGGCCTATCCGTTCCGGATGACGCCGATCAACATGGCGAGACACCGCAACAACCCGAACATGCCGTTCTGGAAAATGATCAAGGAAGGCTACGATCATTTCGAGGTGACGCGGCAAGAGCCGAAGGTCGACTTCTGCGAGAAGAAATACGTATTCGATGCCGAGAAGGCGCCGAATGCCAAGCGCGAGCCGGTGTTCGAGGCCTCCGCCAAATGCCCGGCCTATGTCATTCCCGATGAACTCGCCGATGCCGTGCGTGAAAAGCAGCAGGAAGACCAGGCCGAGACGGCCAAGCTGATCGCGCGCGGAACGCCGGTCGCCCAGATGAACACCGGCATCGATGGCGGCATGAACAGGGTGTTTGCCTCCAAGCTGCCCGACGGCAGTACCGGGTTGTCGGAAGGTGGCGAAGGTCAGGGACTGTCGCTCTCGGTGTTTGCCCGCGCGCCCGGCACCATTCCGTCCCACGTCAATCCGCCGCACGGACCCGTGACGTCTCCGAGCGAGCCGCTTGTGGCTTCGATGGCGCCGGCCACCGCACCGGCCCCGACGACGCGGGTGGCGTCCACCGCACCGGCGCCGCAATCCGACGATGGCTTCTTTAGCAGCCTCGCTCGCAAGGTGGGGTTCGGCGGCACCGCGGACGCTACCGCGAGCACGCAGCCTATTCCGCCGGCACCGGCGAAGCCGAAAATGGCTGAGGCCAAGCCGCCACGCCCGCAGGCGTCGATCCCCAAAGCTTCGAAGACCTCCGACACCAGGCAGGCCACCGCCCGTCCGCCGCTTAAGCCGTCGCTTTCGGACGGGCCCGCCGCGCCCGCCGCCAATGATACCTTGGTCGCCGGCTCACAGCCGATCGTGCCGGCCAATTCGTTCGAGAGCCGCTTCTCGGCGGTGAAGTAAAAGAGTTCGGCACTTTCCGAAAGATTACGTCGTCGCTGCTCATGCAGGAACGGCGACGACGCGTTGAGACGCGTTATTCGCGCTCACACATACTTGCCGTGGCAGTGCTTGTACTTCTTGCCTGAGCCGCACGGACAATCCTCGTTGCGGCCGACCTTGCCCCAGCTTGCGGGATTCTTCGGATCGCGGCTCGGGCCTGCGGGGGCCGCGGGCACCAGCGAGGCATTGGCGAACGCCATCTCGTCCTCGCCGGTATTCGGATCGAGCTTGTGCGCTTCCATCGGCGGCAATGCCGGCTGCTGATCTTCCGGCGGCACGATTTCGACCCGCATCAGTTGCGCCGTCACCGCCTCGCGCAGATGCGCGATCATCGCCTCGAACAGCGCGAATGCTTCCGACTTGTATTCCTGCAAGGGATCGCGCTGGCCGTAACCGCGCAGGCCGATCACCTGACGCAGATGATCGAGCATCACGAGATGCTCGCGCCAGAGCTGATCGAGCGTCTGCAGCAGAATAGTCTTCTCGACATAGCGCATCACGTCGGGGCCCCACTGCGCCACTTTCGCCGCCATGTGTTCGTCGACGCGCTGCTCGATGCGCGACAGCAATTCCTCGTCCGCGATGCCCTCTTCCCTGGCCCATTCGTCGACCGGCAGGTCGATGTCGAGCACGCGCTTCAGATCTTCCTTCAACTCGGCGACATGCCACTGCTCGGCATAGGCGTGCTCGGGAACGTGCTTGGTGACGACGTCCTCGACGAAGGCGCGGCGCATGTCGGTGACGGTTTCGGCGACGCTCTCGTCCTTCATCAGGTCGATGCGCTGGTCGAAAATCACCTTGCGCTGGTCGTTCTGGACGTTGTCGAACTTCAAGAGGTTCTTGCGGATGTCGAAGTTGCGGGCCTCGACCTTCTGCTGCGCCTTCTCCAGCGCCTTGTTGATCCAGGGATGGATGATGGCCTCGCCCTCTTTGAGGCCAAGCCGGGTCAGCATGGTATCGAGCCGGTCGGAGCCGAAAATCCGCATCAAATCGTCTTCCAGCGACAGGAAGAATTTCGAACGTCCGGGGTCGCCCTGGCGTCCGGACCGGCCGCGCAACTGGTTGTCGATGCGACGCGATTCATGGCGCTCGGACCCGATGATGTAGAGCCCGCCCGGCCGGGTCACGGTCTTGGCCGGTTTGTTGCCTTTCGCCGGCTCGACCTCGATGAGGTCTTCCGCCTTCAGCACGATGTCGCGGAAACGCTCGACGTCGGCTTTGATGCGCTCGATCTTTGCAGCCCTCTCGGCTTCGTCGGTAATTCCCGCGGTTTCGTGCTGGATCCGCATTTCGAGCGAGCCGCCGAGCTTGATGTCGGTGCCGCGGCCCGCCATGTTGGTCGCGATCGTGATCGCGCCGGGCACGCCGGCTTCCGCGACGATATAGGCTTCCTGTTCATGGAAGCGCGCGTTCAGCACCGCGAACAGCTTGGCAGGCTTGCCCACGCGGGCTGCGGCGTAGAGTTTCTCCATCGCATTTTCGTTGCCAAAATCGATTTGCTTGTAGCCATGCTTCTTCAGGTATTCGCCGAGCAATTCGGACTTCTCGATCGAGGCGGTGCCGACCAGCACCGGCTGTAGCCGCTGGTTGGCGCGCTCGACCTCGGCCATGATGGCGGCATGTTTTTCGTCCTGGGTGCGATAGACCTCGTCGTCCTCGTCGAGCCGCGCCACCGCCACGTTGGTCGGAATTTCCACCACTTCGAGCTTGTAGATGTCGAACAGTTCGTCGGCTTCGGTCGCCGCGGTGCCGGTCATGCCGGCGAGCTTCTCGTACATCCGGAAATAATTCTGGAACGTGATCGAAGCCAGCGTCTGGTTTTCCGGCTGCACCGGCTGGTGCTCCTTGGCTTCCAGCGCCTGATGCAGGCCTTCCGAGTAGCGCCGGCCCGGCATCATGCGGCCGGTGAATTCGTCGATGATGATGACCTCGCCGTCACGGACGATGTAGTCCTTGTCGCGCTGGAACAGCGAGTGCGCGCGCAGCGCCTGGTTGATGTGGTGAACGACCGAGACGTTCTCGACGTCGTAAAGCGAGTCGCCCTTGAGCTGGCCGGCATCGCGCAGCAGGGTTTCGATCTTCTCCATGCCGGCTTCGGTCAGCGACACCGCGCGCTGCTTCTCGTCGACCTCGTAATCGGTGATCTTCTCGAGCTTCGGCATGAAGGTGTCGATGGTGTTGTAGAATTCCGAACGGTCGTCGAGCGGGCCGGAAATAATCAGCGGCGTGCGCGCCTCGTCGATCAGGATCGAATCGACTTCGTCGACGATGGCGTAGAAATGGCCGCGCTGGACCATGTCCTCCAGCCGGTACTTCATGTTGTCGCGCAGATAATCGAAACCGTATTCGTTGTTGGTGCCGTAGGTGATATCGCGCGCATAGGCATCCTTGCGCTCGGCGTCGTCGAGGCCGTGGACGATCACGCCGGTGGTCATGCCGAGAAAGCTGTAGATCTGCCCCATCCATTCGGAGTCGCGCCGGGCGAGGTAGTCGTTGACGGTGACGACGTGAACGCCCTTGCCAGCCAGCGCGTTGAGATAGACCGCCAGCGTCGCGACCAGCGTCTTGCCTTCGCCGGTCTTCATCTCGGCGATGTCGCCTTCGTGCAGCACCATGCCACCGATCAATTGCACGTCGAAATGCCGCTGGCCGAGCGTGCGTTTGGCCGCCTCGCGCACGGTGGCGAAAGCGGGCACCAGGATGTCATCGAGGGTTTTGCCGTCGGCCAGCTGCTTTCGGAATTCGCCGGTGCGCGCCTTCAGCGCTTCGTCCGAAAGTGCCGCGACCTCCGGCTCCAGCGCATTGATGGCGTCGACGCGGGGCTGATAGCCCTTGATCCGGCGATCGTTGGGAGAGCCGAAAAACTTGCGGGCGAGCGCGCCGATCATGCCAGATTCCTGTCTTTGCGGTTCGGCGTTGCAGCCATGACGTATTCCACCAGTCTGCCTATCAACTCATCGTGACGCATTGCGGCACCGGCCCCGACCGGGGGTATCCGCCAAATGAGTGGGAATTGCGCAATCCGAGGTTCAACGGCCAAAACGCAGCCAAAAACACGCCATCGCCATTGACTTAGGTCGCGCAGAGATATGGCTGGGCCGGAGGCTTGTCAACGGCGCGAACCGTCAAGGATTTCATCATTTTGACAGACTTTTCGCGTTGCCAAGGCCACACGATTGGGCGAGTGTCCCGCCGCTCCGAGCAGCCCATCTTTCAGGATAAGGATTTTCCATGACCACTTCGTTCCAGGAAACGAAAACCGGCCTGCGCTTTGGCCTTGCCGCAGCCGCCGCGACGGGCTGTCTTGCGATGGTTCTGTTCGCAAGTCCCGCGGTACGTGCTGAAGACGCCAACCCGGTGCTGGCCAAGGTGAATGGCGCCGAGATCCGCCAAAGCGACCTTAGCCTCGCGGAAGACGAGCTCGGTCCCAGCCTCGCCCAGATGGACCCCGCGACCAAGAAGGAAAACGTGCTGTCGTTCCTGATCGACATGAAGATCGTCGCCAAGGCTGCGGAAGCCAAGAAAATCGAGGACCGCGACGACTTCAAGGCCCGTCTCGCCTTCACGCGCAGCCGGCTCCTGATGGACAATCTGCTGGCGATGGAAGGTAAGGCCGCGACCACCGACGAAGCCATGAAGAAGGTCTACGAGGAGGCCTCCAAGCAGATCAGCAGCGAACAGGAAGTTCACGCCCGCCATATCCTGGTCGACACCGAGGACGAGGCCAAGGCGGTCGAGGACGAACTCAAGAAGGGCGCCGACTTCGCCGAACTAGCCAAGAAGAAATCCAAGGATCCAGGCGCGTCCGATGGCGGCGACCTCGGCTTCTTCACCAAGGACCAGATGGTGCCGGAATTCTCGGCCGTCGCCTTCGCGCTGGAGCCGGGCAAGATCTCCGATCCGGTGAAGTCGCAGTTCGGCTGGCATGTCATCAAGGTCGAGGAAAAGCGCGACCGCAAGCCGCCGGAGTTCGATCAGGTCAAGACCCAGATCGAAACCTATGTGACGCGCAAGGCGCAGGCCGATTACGTGGCCAAGCTGCGCGAAACCGCCAAGGTCGAGCGCATGGACCAGGCCGATGCGACGCCGAAGCCGGAGGCTGCCAAGCCCGCCGACTCCAAGATGGCCCCTGCCAAGAAGTAAAAATCTGCTGTCGCTTCCTCGAAGCCGGTAGTATCTAGAGGCGTCATGGCCGGGCTTGTCCCGGCCATCTACGTCTTGAAGCCTCCCCGAGCAGAAGAGACGTGGATGGCCGGGACAAGCCCGGCCATGACGACCTCTATCCCGTCCCCGCCCGGATTTAACCGATGTCCGCTATCTCGCCCCTTGCGCCTACCCACGTCCCCGACATGCCCGTGATTGCGGGCGTCACGTTCGCGACGGCTGCCGCGGGCATCCGCTATGCCGGCCGCACCGACGTGCTGCTGGCGATCATGGACAAGGGCACGACGGTGGCTGGCGTCTTCACCCAATCGAAGTGCCCCTCCGCGCCGGTGGAATGGTGTCGCGCCAAACTCGGCGGCGGCAAATCATCCAGCGGAGGCCTCGCCCGGGCGCTGGTGGTCAATTCCGGCAACGCCAATGCTTTCACCGGCAAGACCGGACGACAGGCCACGGCGTTGACGGCTGACATCGCCGCCAAGGCTGTTGCATGCAAGCCGGGCGAAGTGTTTCTCGCTTCCACCGGCGTGATCGGCGAACCGCTCGACGCCAGCAAATTCAACGGCGTGCTCGGCACGCTGGCGCAGAAGGCGGCGCCGGGAGACTGGATCGGCGCGGCCAGGGCGATCATGACCACCGACACCTTTCCCAAAGTCGCGACCGCGACCGCGAAACTCGGCAAGGCCACCGTCACCATCAACGGCATGGCGAAGGGTGCCGGCATGATCGCACCCGACATGGCGACCATGCTGGCGTTCGTGTTCACCGACGCGCCGATCGCGGCAGGCGCGCTGCAATCGCTGCTCCGGAGCGGCGTCGCAGACACTTTCAACGCGGTCACCATCGACGGCGATACCTCGACATCCGACACTTTGCTCGCCTTCGCCACCGGTGCGGCGGCCGCATCCGGCGCGCCCAAGATCAGCCGCGCCGGCGACCCGCGCCTGAAGGCCTTTACCAAGGCGTTCGGCGCCGTGCTCGCCGATCTCGCCGAGCAGGTGGCGCGGGACGGCGAAGGCGCGCGCAAGCTGGTCGAGATCATCGTCGAGGGCGCGACCTCGAAAGCGTCGGCGCGCAAAATCGCGATGTCGGTGGCGAATTCACCGCTGGTCAAGACCGCGATCGCCGGCGAGGATGCCAATTGGGGCCGCGTGGTGATGGCAGTCGGCAAGGCCGGCGAACCCGCCAACCGCGACAAGCTCGCGATCTCGTTCAACGGCATCCGCGTCGCCAGTCGTGGCGCGCGCGATCCGTCCTATGACGAGGCGGAAGTCTCGGCGGCGATGAAGAATCCGAAAATCCAGATCAGGATCGCGCTGGGCCTGGGCAAGGGCCGCGACCGCGTGCTGACCTGCGATCTCACCAAGGAATACGTCGCGATCAACGGCGACTACCGGTCGTAGGCGGTAGCGCTAGTTGCTGATACGGGCGTCGGCGACCGCTTTCTGGAACAGCGAGGTCATCGCCGCCGAAATCCCCTGGGTCGGGCTGACTTCGAAATAAAGCCCCGGCGAGGCGCAGCTTTGCATGTTCAGCGCGATCTGGCTGTTCGGCGAAGGGCCCCAGGGTCCGGCGTTGAACGGCCCGATCCAGGAATTGTACCAGGAGTTGGTAGGGAGCGCGAGATAGGTGGTGTACAGCACCGCGATCTTGATGCCGCGGTTCTTGATGGTCGTGCACAGCGCCGTATTGATCGGCTCCTGGCACCTTGGCGCAATATTTCCCCAGGTCGAATTCGACATCGTATAGAGGCAGGACGCGTTGACCTCGTCGGCGACGCCGTCGGTGACAAAGAACAGATACTTCAGCGGCGCGGATGAGGTTCCGGCCCCCGGCGAGGCGATCGCGGAATTCATTTGCGTGAGAAGGGTATCGTAATTCGTATCCTGATCGTTGTTGTCGTTCTGGCCGTTGACGGTCATCAGGTCGATGGTGCCGGCGGCGGTTTTGGCGCTGCTCAGGCTGGATGACAGCGAGAAGATCGTGGTCAATGCGGCGGTGTCCGCGGTGGATCCCAGATCGTAGATCGCCATCCGGAACTGCGTCGAATAGGTTTGCGTCGCCGCTGCGGTATCCATCAGTTGCTGGGTTGCGGTGCGCAGCACGTCGATCCGCATCGTCACCCCGAGGGATTTTGCGAGCTTGTAATAATTATTCGAATCGGAGACGTCATGGCAGGCGAACGCGCACTGATCCGACGTATTGGCCACCATGGTGGCGACATCGGTTGGCGTGGCGCCCACGCCCATTGACGGCGAATTGTCCAGCAGCAGGTAAAAATCGATATAGAGCGGCATATTGGCGGTGGAGGTCGAACTGCCGGTGACGGTCATGGTGCTCTTGCCCATCACACCGA
This sequence comes from Bradyrhizobium sp., assembly GCF_004799405.1. GTDB lineage: Bacteria > Pseudomonadota > Alphaproteobacteria > Rhizobiales > Xanthobacteraceae > Bradyrhizobium. The sequence continues at coordinate 28,898 of NZ_SSMW01000073.1, read as the reverse complement.
GAAACATCGTGGCCATATTGGCGGAGAACTGCACGTTGGAGGTGATGGCGCTGCCGGACTTGGTCACAGTGGGGGTGACGCTGTTGAGCGTGTAGCCGCTCACGCCGGACATATTGCCGTTGAAGATGTTGGCCGCGTCGGTGACGCCGACCGGGATCGCGCCATCCGTCGTCATCGAGCCCGCGGCGATGAAGGCGGGCGACGTTTTCGAAATCGATCCGACGCTGGCGGCGTCGGCGGCGGCCTGCAACTTGGAGCGTAGCTGCGTCGCCCGGCTGTAGTCGACCGCGCAACCGATGGCCGACAGGATGGGAAGCAACGCCAGCGTGAAAATCACCGCGATATTGCCGGACTTGTCGCGGCGAAAACGGCCGACTTCGCGGAAAAGCGCGCGCATGGGACGATGCCTGTTCTGGGCTCAGATCGCGTTAACGTTAACGGCCATGCATTAAAGTTGACTTATTGCCGCCGGCTAGCGGCCGGCGAACAAACAGTTTGGCGCGATGCCGTTTAGTGGTTAATGAAATCCTTCCGAACGGAATCCCCCAAGCACCGCGACCGCATGCCAAGTATCAAACTCACCCTCGTGGTCGCCTGCGCGCTGGTCGACGCCGACAAGCGCGTGCTGATCGCACAGCGCCCGCCGGGCAAGACACTTGCCGGGCTGTGGGAATTTCCCGGCGGCAAGGTCGAGCCGGACGAGCGGCCTGAACAGACGCTGATCCGCGAACTCTCCGAGGAGATCGGCATCACCGTGAGCGAGGCCTGTTTGGCGCCGCTCACCTTTGCGAGCCACGCCTATGACGATTTCCATCTGTTGATGCCGCTCTATATCTGCCGGCGCTGGGATGGCGTCGTGACCGCGCGCGAAGGCCAGAACCTGGCCTGGGTCCGCGCCAACAAACTGCGCGACTACCCGATGCCGCCAGCCGACATTCCGCTGATTCCGCACCTGATCGATTTGCTGATGTGAAGCCGAGCGAGGACACTTCACCCTCCCCTAGAGGGGGAGGGTCGGCTCGCATCGAGCCAACGGGTCGGCGCGAAGCGCCGCCCGATGATAAACTCCGTGAGATGAGAGACGGGGTGGGGTGACAGTCTCTCAACTCGCGCACTGTTCAAAACGACAGACTGTCACCCCACCCCGCCGCTCATTTCATTCGCGTCGACCCTCCCCCTCCAGGGGAGGGTGAAAGTGGCTTCCTCACCGCCTCCGCCAGGCTCGCTTTGGCCGACCCCGGTCGCAGCGGCTTCTGCTGGCTGTCATGCGGGGCCCAGCCCGACAGCCAGATCACGTCGAAGGTGACGCGGATGCGGCCGTCGGGATCGGCAAAGCGCTCGCTGTAAATCTGCGCCATCCGCAGCAGCGTGGCGCGGCGGGTCGCCGTCCGCCGCCGCTCGACCAGGATGTTGGTGGCGCCCATCCTTCTCAGATCGGCCATCAGCGCGAAAGCGTTGTCGTAGCGCACCATGACGCGATCGACGTCGGTGACCGGGAGTGCAAAGCCGGCACGCTGCAACAGCGCGCCGACATCGCGCAGATCGGCAAACGGCGCGACACGCGGCGACACCCCGCCTTCGCGTTCGGCTTCCGCCGCCGCAAAGGATTGCCGCAACTCGGTCAGCGTATCGCCGCCGATCATCGCCGCCAGCAACAGCCCGTCGGGTCTCAGCGCGCGGCGGATTTGCGCCAGTACGCCGGGCAGATCGTTGACGAACTGAAACGCCAGCGCGGAAACGGCGAGGTCGAGCGTCTCGGGCGCAAGCGGCAGCGGCTCGGATTCGGCATCAGGCAGATCGACGCGCGCCAATCGACCGACGCGCGCGGCCAGCGCGTCGCGGACCTGATCGCCCGACGTGCCGATATCGGCTCCGTCCTTGAATTCCCGCAACACCGCGCGCAGGCGTTCTTCGATGTCCGCGGCAACCCGGTCGAGCAGGAACGTGGCCGGACCCAATCGCACTGCCCGCGATTGCCGCGTCCGCAGCAGGGCGCGGTCGAACAAAATGGGCGCGGTGCTCGGGTTCGGGGCCATGCCGGTTGGTACGCCGGTCGCCCGATATCTGGCAATCCAGCGGCCCTGCACGCCCCTGAGGTGGCCCCAAGGCGCCGGCCCCAGATTTTACCGGAAAATGAACCGAAATAGACTCTAAAAAGGTACTTTTCAGTACACGAGTTACCGGCTAGCTTTTGGGCATGGCCACCGAAAAAGCCGAAACCGACCGTGTTCCGATCACGTTGGCGCTTTCCACCATCGGCTATCTCGAAAAGCTGGTGAAACAGGGCACCCACGGCACCAGCGTTCCCGGCGTCGCGAGAACGCTGGTCGAGGAGGGCATTCGGCTGGCCATCAAGGATGGGCTTCTTTCCATCCGCGACAATGGCAAGACGCCGTAAAGCCTGGAACGATCAGCATGCCCGCCACCGCCCCCACCTGGACTGAAGAACGCATCGAACGCCTGAAAAACCGCTTCGAAGCCGGACTATCCTGCCGCGAAATCGCTTGCGACATCGGCGTGAGCCGCAACGCCGTGATCGGCAAACTGTCGCGGCTCAATCTGACGCGCGAAAAAACCAGCGATGCGCCGCGCCCGACGCGAAAGGATCCCGCCAAGGCAAAGCGCCCGAAATCGGTACCAAGGCTGCAATACCGGATGCTGCAGGCCCTGTACGCGGAGCCGGCGGCGGACCACGAGCCGATCCACAACGGACAGTGCTGTTCGTTGCTTGAGTTGAGCAAGGAAAGATGCCGCTGGCCGATCAGCACGCCGGGCGCTGACGATTTCCGTTTTTGCGGCAATCCGCCGGTCGAAGGCTTGCCCTATTGTGCAGGTCACACAAGGATAGCCTACCGGCCGGGCTCTCGCCAGCGCGTCGCGCGAGGATGAGGTCGGTGCTTCGCTGAGCCTGTATCGGGCGGCACTCCGCGCCGGCCCGTAGGCTTCGCAATGACACCAAAATCCAGTGGCGCCCCGCTTGAGCCCCGCGCATGCCGGCGCTAGCCTCCGCCGATGGACGCCCAGCCGTCGCCATCCCGTTCCGTCTCCACCCATCTGCGCGGGGCGTTGAACGCGTGCCGCGGCGCGTGGCGGCATACCGCGCGGCTGGCGCTCGACATCGCGCTGCCGACGCTGTGCGTCGCCTGCCGCGAGCCGGTCGACGGCGACGGCGTCTGTGCCGAGTGCTGGGCCAAGCTGTCGTTCATCGCGCAGCCTTATTGTCCGCGGCTCGGCATTCCCTTCATCTACGATCCCGGCCCCGGACTGTTGTCGATGGAAGCGATCGCCAATCCGCCGGCCTATGCGCGTGCCCGCGCCGCGGTACGCTATGACGACGTCGCGCGCACCCTGGTGCATGCGCTGAAATACCAGGACCGCACCGATCTGGCGCCGGCGATGGGCCGCTGGATGGCGCGGGCCGGCAACGAATTGCTCGGCGAAGCCGACTTGCTGGTTCCGGTGCCGCTGCACTGGCGCCGCGGTTGGAGCCGGCGCTACAACCAGTCCGGCGCGCTGGCGCGGGTCATCGAACGGCAAAGCGGCGTCAGGCTGGCATCGGAAGCGCTGCGCCGGGTACGGCCGACCCAGCAGCAGATCGGCCTGTCGCGGCCGCAGCGGGCAACCAACGTGCAAGGCGCGTTCAAGGTCGCGCCCGACCGGCAGTCCGAGATTCAAGGCCGCCGCATCGTCCTGATCGACGATGTCCTGACCTCCGGCGCCACCGTCGATGCCTGCGCACGGGCGCTGTTGCGCGCCAGGGCCGCTTCCGTCGACGTGCTGGTATTCGCGCGGGTTGTGGACACCCACAAAGCTCCCATATAATCAGACGCTTCCAAATCAGAGCGCGACATGCCCGCTGCCATTGAAATCTACACCCGTCCGGGCTGCGGCTATTGCAGCGCCGCCAAGTCGTTGCTGACGCGCAAGAAGGCCGCGTTCACCGAATTGGACGTCGCCACCGATCCGACGCTGCGCCAGAAAATGTGGGATCGCGCCGGCGCCGGCTCGACCTTCCCGCAGATCTTCATCGGCAAGACCCATGTCGGCGGCTGCGACGAGCTTTACGCCCTCGACCGCGAAGGCAAGCTTGATTCGATGCTCGCGGACGAAAAGGCCAGTTCATGAGCGACGCCGACCTCACCTTCACCGCCGCCATGGTGCAGATGTGCAGCGGGTTGTTGCCCGAGGCCAATCTGGAGCAGGGAACCAAGCTGATCCGGCAGGCAGCCGCGGAAGGCGCGGACTATGTGCAGACCCCCGAGGTCAGCAACATGATTCAGGCCAACCGCAAGGCGATGTTCGAACATCTCGCCACCGAGGAAGACGATCTTTCGCTGAAAGCCTATCGCGCGCTTGCGGCGGAACTGAAAATCCATCTCCATATCGGCTCGCTGGCGCTGCGGTTTTCACCCGACAAGGCGGTCAACCGCTCGTTCCTGATCGGTCCGGATGGCAATGTGCTTGCCAGCTACGACAAGATCCACATGTTCGATATCGACCTGCCCGGCGGCGAAAGCTATCGCGAATCCGCCAACTATCAGCCCGGCGAGACTGCGGTGATCTCGGATCTGCCGTGGGGCCGCATCGGACTGACGATCTGCTACGACATGCGCTTTCCGGCGCTGTATCGCGCGCTGGCCGAGAGCGGTGCCTCGTTTCTTACCGCGCCCTCCGCGTTCACAGTGAGGACCGGCGAGGCGCACTGGCACACGCTGCTGCGCGCCCGCGCCATCGAGAATGGCTGCTTCGTGTTCGCCGCCGCCCAGGCCGGCACGCATGAGAGCAAGCGCCAGAGCTATGGACATTCGCTGATCGTCGCACCCTGGGGCGAGATCCTTGCCGAGGGCGGCGGCACCGAGACCGGCGTTTTCCTCGCCAGGATCGACCCCGCCAGGGTCGCGACCGCGCGCAAGACGGTGCCGTCGCTGCAGCACGGCCGCCGCTTCAGCGTCGCCGATCCCAAGGCCGGCCCCGAGCATCTGCACCTGGTGCGGGGATCGGTATGATCCGATACAATTTACGCTGCGAGCGCGGCCACGCGTTCGAAAGCTGGTTCCAGAGCTCGGCCGCTTATGAAGCGCAGGAAAAGCGCAGGCTGGTGAGCTGCCCCGCCTGCGGCTCGGCCAAGGTCGAGCGCGCCATCATGGCCCCGCAGATCGTCAGCAAGAAAGGCCGCGATCCCGCGCCCGCCGCACCCGTTGCCGCCACGGAAGTCACCGCACCCGCATCGACACCCCTGATGATGGCGCAGGACCGCGAGCTGCGTACCAAGCTCAAGGAATTGCGCGATCATATCGTGAAAAACGCCGACAATGTCGGCGAGCGCTTCCCCAATGAGGCCCGCAAGATGCATTACGGCGATATCGAGCATCGTCCGATCTATGGCGAGGCGTCGCCCGAGGAAGCCCGCTCCCTGATCGACGAAGGCGTCGAAGTGTCGCCGCTGCCGATACTGCCCGACGACCGGAACTAAGCTCGACATCCCCGATCTCCCTCATGGTGAGGAGCGCGCTCTTGCGCGCGTCTCGAACCATGGGGATTCGACGCCCATCCTTCGAGATGCGGCCAAAACAGGCCGCTCCTCAGGATGAGGACCTTATACCGCCACCAATAGCGCCACACCCACCACGATCAGCGCAATGCCGGAAAGTTCGCGCGCCGAAATCGGCTGCTTGAACGAATAATACGCCACGGCTTGCGCGAACAGCACCTCGACCAGCGCCAGCGTGCGCACATTGGCGGCCGCCGTGAGCGCGAACGCCAGGAACCAGAACTGCGAGGCGAACGCGCCCATGAAGCCGGCGAACAGCGAGGGTTTCCACAGGCCCAGGATTTTCTGCAGCACGTCCGGCGCACGCGCCAGCAGATAAATCGTCAACACCAGCGTCTGCACGAACAGTCCGAACACCAGCGTGTAGGAGGCCGCGGTCACAAACGACACGCCGGGCACCACGATCACCGCTCCGCGAAAGCCGACCGCCGACAGCGCAAATGCCGCCGCGGCGCTGAGGCCCAGCAGCGTCGGCTTCAAATCCGCAAAACCCTTCTCGGCGCCCGGCCGCAGCGCCGCGATCACCACGCCGGCGGTCGCGATCAGGATCGCGATCACCTTCAGCACCGTCAGATGATCGCCAAGAAAGACAAAACCGAAGATCGCAGTCTGGATCGCCTCGGTCTTCAGATACGCCGTCGTCACCACGAAGGAACGGTCGTTCATGGCGAGCAACATCATGCCGGTGCCGACGATCTGGCTTAGCGCGCCGAGCAACAGCCACGGCCAGAACGCCGCGGTCGGCGACGGCGGATGATCTCCGGTCGCGACCAGCACCACGACGAAAAAGATCACCGAGAACGGAAAACCGAACAGGAAGCGGATATTGGTGGCGCCCCAGGTGCCGAGCGGCCCCGTCAACTGGCGCTGCATCGCGTTGCGCGCGACTTGTCCCAGCGCAGCAGTGATGGTGAAGGGAATCCAGAGCGTGGCGATGCTGAACATGAAGGGGATTCGGTTGGCGGGCCGGGAAATCGCGGCCACCGTGCCGCGCGCGACGGGCGCGGTCAACCGGACGGGCGTCATGACAGCGATGCAGAACACCAAACTATCGTCGTCCCTGCGAACGCAGGGACGACGATGGTGTTTACATCCCTTCCGCCACCACCATGTAATTCACATCCATGTCGGAGGACAGGCTCCAGCGGTCGGTGAACGGGCTGTAGACCACGCCGGCCTGCTCGGTGATGGCGAGCTTGTTGTCCCGCAGGTGATGCGCCAGTTCGTCGGGGGTGACGAATTTGTCCCATCGGTGGGTGCCGCGCGGCAGCCAGCGCAGGACATATTCCGCGCCGACGATGGCCAGCGCAAAGCTCTTCCAGTTGCGGTTCAGCGTCGAGAGCACCATCAGCCCGCCGGGCTTGAGCATGGCGGCGCAGCGATTGAGGAACGTGCCGACGTCGCTGACGTGTTCGATGACTTCCATCGCCAGCACGATGTCGAAACGTTCGCGTACATCCATCTCCTCGACGGTGGTGCAGCGATAATCGATCGACAGGTGTCCCTTGTCGGCATGCAGCCGCGCCGCCGCGATGTTGCTGGCGGACGGATCGACGCCGATCACCTGGGCGCCAAGCCGCGTGAACGGTTCGCACAGCAGTCCGGCGCCGCAGCCGATATCGAGAATCCGCAAGCCCGACAGGCAATTCAGGCTTTTGACGTTGCGCTCGAACTTGCGGCAGGCGGCGTCGCGGATATAGGTCAGCCGCAGCGGATTGATCTTGTGCAACGGCGCCATCTTGCCGTTGGGGTCCCACCATTCGTTCGACAGTTTCGAGAATTTTGCGATTTCGGCGGGATCGACCGTCGATGCAGGCGTGCTCGATGAAAGCGTGGTTCTGGCATTCGCGGGAGAATCTTGCTGGATGGCCATGTCTGCGCGTGGCTCCTATCGCGCGGTGATGTGATTGCGGAACTCGAGCGGCGACGCGATGGTCTCAATCGTCTCGGCTCCCTCGCCGACGCCGCGCACCGTGACATTGCCGTAATTCAACAGCCGGCCGAGAATACTCTGGTTGACGTCGACGCTTTCGACCTTGTCGAGACTCATCTCGAAGGTGCGGCGCTTGATGAAGCCGGTCTTGTGCACGACGCGCAGATTGGTGACATCGGTCTCGGTGGTCCAGCGATGGAACCAGGCCTTGAAGGTCCAATACAGCGCCGCAATCGCCGCGATGGCTGCCAGCGACAGGCAGAACAATGCCGGCGTATCGGTGCCGGCCATGCGCGACAGGACGACAAACGCCAGCGCCACGATCCAGCCGGCGATGGCCGGCAGGTAAAATATCCAGTGCGCGTTGGTCGAATACAGCACCTTCTCGCCCGGCTGCAGGATATCGTCGATATAACGCCCCATCGATCAGCCTCAATTAACCCTGTGCGACGGTGTTCCGCCCGGTTTCGGGACCACCGGAACCCGGTTGCTTGCCCCCCACCGCACCGCTATGTATACGCCCCTTTTGGCCCGCGCGCTCCGGTTTTGCGCAGAGGTCATATACCTATCCTCGCCAGGGAATGCACCAGTCGTCATGGGCCGCCTCGTGATGAAATTCGGCGGTACGTCCGTCGCCAATATCGAACGCATCCGCAACGTCGCGCGGCATGTGAAGCGTGAGGTCGACGCCGGCCACGACGTCGCCGTGGTGGTGTCGGCGATGGCGGGCAAGACCAATGAACTGGTGGAATGGTGCCGCGAAGCTTCGCCGATGCATGACGCGCGCGAATATGACGCGGTGGTGGCCTCCGGCGAACAGGTCACGGCCGGGCTGCTCGCGATCGTGCTGCAGGCGATCGGCATCCAGGCGCGGTCCTGGCAAGGCTGGCAAATCCCGATCAAGACCAGCGATGCCCACGCCTCGGCGCGGATTCTCGAGATCGACGGCACCGAGCTGACCAACCGTTTCAGGGAGCGCAAGGAGGTCGCGGTGATTGCCGGCTTCCAGGGCATCAATCCGCAGACCCAGCGAATCACCACGCTCGGGCGCGGCGGTTCCGATACCTCGGCGGTGGCGATCGCCGCCGCCATTCATGCCGAGCGCTGCGATATCTACACCGACGTCGACGGCGTCTACACCACCGACCCGCGCGTGGTGCCGAAGGCGCGCCGGCTTGAAAAGATCGCATTCGAGGACATGCTGGAACTGGCGTCGCAGGGCGCCAAGGTGCTGCAGGTCCGCTCGGTGGAACTCGGCATGGTGCACAACATGCCGGTGTTCGTGCGTTCCAGTTTCGACAAGCCCGAAGATATCGACCCGCACGGCACGCCGCCGGGCACGCTGATCTGCAGCGAGGAGGAAATCATGGAAAGCCACGTCGTGACCGGCATCGCCTTTTCCAAGGACGAAGCCCAGATTTCGGTCCGCCAGATCCAGGACAAGCCGGGCGTCGCCGCCTCGATCTTCGGACCATTGGCGGACGCCAACATCAATGTCGACATGATCGTGCAGAACGTCTCCGAGGACGGCGCCACCACCGACCTCACCTTCACCGTCCCGGCCTCGGATTACAACCGCGCCCGCGACACCATCAGCAATGCCCAGGCCAAGATCGGCTATGCCCGCCTCGATAGCGCCACCGATGTCGCCAAGGTCTCGGTGATCGGCAGCGGCATGCGCAGCCATGCCGGCGTCGCCGCCAAGGCGTTTGCAGCACTTGCCGCGCGCAACATCAACATCCGCGCCATCACCACCTCGGAGATCAAGTTTTCGGTGCTGATCGATGCCGCCTATACCGAGCTGGCGGTCCGCACGCTGCACACCCTCTACGGCCTCGACCGAGCCTAGAAGGACTTTCTCTTAGCGTTCGCAGCATTGGGCTAGCCGAGACGTGACCGAGTCTGGCAGGCGTTTTGCTTGGCAAACCAAGCCTCAATTCGCTATACGGCCTGATAGGCGGGCTGCCGCAAACTGTGCCACAGTTTTGGCGATCCGATTCGGCCGGTATCCAGGGCTTGCGGCGGCGCCGAATGTATAAAATTGTTGTTTTTCTGGAGTTTAACGCCAGCTGCCGGCCACCCGGCGGGCTGGCTTGGCGGGGGAGGATTTTGACACATGCGGAGCGCGTCGGGAGGCCCTCGCGTCTTGCTGAGACGGCTCCGCGAAACCATGGCGGAGCAAGTCTCCGCGCAGGAACGCCTTGACAAGATCGTGGTGCTGATCGCCGCCAATATGGTGGCGGAGGTCTGCTCGACCTACGTGCTGCGCGTCGACAACACGCTCGAGCTCTACGCCACCGAAGGCCTCAATCGCGACGCGGTCCACCGCACCGTGCTGAGCGCCCATGAGGGCCTCGTCGGCCTCGTCGCAAGCGAAGCGACCCCGCTCAATCTCAGCGACGCGCAAAGCCATCCGGCATTCTCGTTCCGCCCCGAGACCGGCGAGGAAATCTACCACTCGTTCCTCGGCGTCCCGATCCTGCGCGCCGGCAACACGCTCGGCGTGCTAGTGGTGCAGAACCGCGCCAAGCGCACCTATGTCGAGGAAGAGGTCGAGGCGCTGCAGACCACCGCCATGGTGCTGGCGGAGATGATCGCTTCGGGCGAATTATCGGCACTGGCGCAGCCCGGCGCCGAGCCCGCGGCGCGGCATCCTTTGCACAAGACCGGGGCGATCCTGTCCGACGGCATCGCGCTCGGCCACGTGGTGCTGCACGAGCCGCGCGTCGTCATCACCAATTACATCGCCGAAGATCTGCCGAAGGAAATCAAGCGGCTCGATACGGCCTTGGCCAAATTGCGCGCCGACCTCGACCGCATGCTGGAGCGCGGCGACGTCGCTGACGGTGGCGAGCACCGCGACGTGCTGGAAGCCTACCGGATGTTCGCCAACGATCACGGCTGGTCGCACAAGCTGTACGAGGCGGTCGCCACCGGCCTGACCGCGGAAGCCGCGGTCGAACGCGTGCAGTCCGACACCCGCGCGCGCATGCTGCGCTCCACCGATCCGTACCTGCGCGAGCGCCTGCACGACCTCGAGGATCTCGGCCATCGGTTGATGCGGCAATTGGTCGGGCAGGATCACGCGCCGTCCCGCGAGCAGTTGCCCGACAACGCCATCTTAATCGCGCGCGCGATGGGCCCCGCGGCCTTGCTCGACTACGACCGCAAGCGCTTGCGCGGGCTGGTGCTGGAGGAAGGCACCGCCAACTCGCATGTCGCGATCGTGGCGCGCGCGCTCGGAATTCCGGCGATCGGCGAAGTGCCGAACGCGCCGGGCATCGCCGATCCCGGCGACGCCATCATCGTCGACGGCACCTCCGGCTCGATCTATGTCCGCCCCTCGTCGGAAGTCGAATCGGCCTATGCGGAGCGGGTACGGTTTCGCGCGCGGCGGCAGGCGCAGTATTCGGCGCTGCGCGACAAACCTTGCGTGACCAAGGATGGCCAGCCGATCGAACTGATGATCAATGCCGGGCTGGCCATCGACCTGCCGCATATCGACGATACCGGCAGCGCCGGCATCGGCCTGTTTCGCACCGAGCTGCAATTCATGGTCGGCCAGAGCCTGCCGCGCACCAGCGATCAATTGGCGCTGTACCGCGCGGTGCTGGACGCCGCCGGCCCCAAGCCTGTGACCTTCCGGACCCTCGACATCGGCGGCGACAAGGCGCTGCCCTATATGGAAACCGTGATCGAGGAAAATCCCGCGCTGGGCTGGCGCGCGATCCGGCTCGGCCTCGACCGTCCCGGCCTGTTACGCGGACAAATTCGCGCGCTGCTGCGCGCCGGCGGCGGCCGCGCGCTGCGCATCATGTTTCCGATGATCAGCGAGGTCGCCGAATTCGACCAGGCCAAGGGCATCGTCGAGCGCGAACTGACCTACTTGCGTCAGCACGGCCACGCGCTGCCGGAACGCGTCGATGTCGGCACCATGGTGGAGGTACCCGCGCTGCTCTATCAGCTCGACGAGCTCCTCAAGAAAGTCGATTTTGTCTCGGTCGGATCCAACGACCTGTTCCAGTTCATGTTCGCAGTCGATCGCGGCAACGCCAAGGTTTCCGAACGCTTCGACACCATGTCGGCGCCGATCCTGCGGGCGCTTCGCCAGATCGTTCGCAAGGCGGATGCAGCGAAAAAATCCGCTTCGCTGTGCGGCGAAATGGCATCCAAGCCGCTCGGCGCGCTGGCGCTGATCGCATTGGGTTACCGCTCGCTGTCGATGTCGGCCACCGGACACGGCCCGGTCAAGGCGATGATCCTCGACCTCGATGCCAGGAAAGCCGAAGCCGTGATGACGCCGCTGCTCGACGCGCCGTCCGGCAGCGTGTCAATCCGGCAGAAACTGACGGAGTTCGCCGAGGCCGAGGGGTTGTCGTTGTAGCGGTGCCCGGTCCGCACAACGCCGCCGCCGCCTCTTCGCATTTGAGACCAACCATGCTGCCTGAAGCCAAACTTGATATCCTGCTGGCGCACCACGCCTCTCTCGAGGCCGAACTGCTCGGCCAGGTGAATTCCGAGAACTACGTGCGGATCACGCGCGAACTCGCCGAACTCAATCCGCTGATCGACGCGGTGAAAGCCTACCGCGCCGCCAACGCCGAGATCGCGGGCATCGATGCGCTGATCTCGGATCGGGCGACCGAACCCGAGATGCGCGCGATGGCCGAGGCCGAGCGCGAAACGCTTGCTGCACGCAGCCTCGATCTGGCGCAGCGGATCCGCGTCGCGCTGTTGCCCAAGGACGCCATGGATGCCCGCAACGTGGTGCTGGAAATCCGCGCCGGCACCGGCGGCGACGAGGCATCGCTGTTCGCGGGCGACCTGTTCCGGATGTACGAGCGCTTTGCGGCCCTGCAGGGCTGGAAGGTCGAGGTGATCTCGGCCAGCGAAGGCACCGTGGGTGGATTCAAGGAAATCATCGCCGAAGTACAGGGCCGCGGTGCGTTCGCCAAGCTGAAGTTCGAATCCGGCGTGCACCGGGTGCAGCGCGTGCCCGACACCGAGACCCAGGGCCGCATCCATACCTCGGCGGCGACGGTGGCCGTGCTGCCGGAAGTCGAGGAGGTCGACGTCGACATCAAGAGCGACGACCTGCGCATCGAGACCATGCGATCGCAAGGCGCCGGCGGCCAGCACGTCAACAAGACCGAATCGGCGATCCGGATCACGCACTTGCCGACCGGCATCGTGGTGATGATGCAGGACAGCCGTTCGCAGCACAAGAACCGCGCCTCGGCGATGAACATCCTGCGCTCGCGCATCTACGACGCCGAGCGCCGGCGCATCGATGCGGCGCGTTCGGCGGATCGCCGTGAAAAAGTCGGCTCCGGAGATCGCTCCGAGCGCATCCGCACCTATAATTTTCCGCAAGGCCGGGTCACCGATCACCGCATCAACCTTACGCTCTATAAACTGCCGCAGGTGATGTCCGGCGAAGCGCTGGGAGAACTGATCGACGCCTTGACCACGGAGCATCAGGCCGCACAACTCGCCGCCCAGGGCGCGGCGGCGTGATCGAATCTTTCGCAGGACAAACCGTCGAGACCGCACGGCGCGCGCTGACCGCGCGATTCAAATCAGAAGCAATCGACTCCGCCGAGATCGAGGCGCGGATTCTGCTGGGCGCGGCGCTGGGTCTCGATCTGACCGGCACGATCGCCGCGTCGAACCGGCTTCTCACTTCGGATGAAACAGCGGGGCTTGCGGAACGGGTGCGCCGCCGCCTCAACGGCGAGCCGCTGGCGCGGATTCTGGGCGCCAGGGAATTCTGGGGATTGCCGTTGCAACTGTCGGCCGAAACGCTGGTGCCGCGGCCCGATACCGAAACGGTGGTCGAACTGGCCCTGGAAATGCTGCGCGGCCGGCCCGCTCCGAATGGCTACTTGCGCATCGCCGATATCGGCACCGGCTCCGGCGCGATTCTGCTGGCGCTGTTGTCCGAATTGCCGGATGCCCATGGCATGGGCACCGATATCAGCGAGGCTGCGTTACAAACGGCACACGGCAACGCGGTGCAGCTCGGGCTGGCCAATCGCGCCACGTTCGTCGCCTGCGACTATGCGATGGCGCTGTCGGGCCGGTTCGAGCTGATCGTATCCAACCCGCCCTACATTCGCTCGGCCGATATCGCCGGTCTTGCACCCGAGGTCCGCGACCACGATCTGCATCGCGCGCTGGATGGTGGCGCCGATGGCTTTGCCGCCTATCGCGCGCTCATTCCGCAGGCCGCAAAACTGCTGGCGCCGGGTGGCATTCTCGCCGTGGAAGTCGGATATGGCCAAAGTGCCGATGTCGAGCGGCTGATGATGGCGGAAGGGTTAACGATTGAGGGGCCTCCAAAACCCGACCTGGCAGGCATCCCCCGCGCCGTCGCCGGCCGCCGCCGGCCCTGAGAAAGCCCGATTGGAACGCAAAAAAACCACTTGGAATATCCCCCGGGAGCGGCTACGTTCCGGCTACAACATCGGTCCAGGGTTGCTGGCCCCGTAGGTGCCCTTTGGGGATATCGCGGGTGTAGGCCAGAGTTCTCAAAGCGAGAGCCCGCCCCGAGTGAAAGGTTCCAAAACGCAGGTCCAATTGAGCGCGATGGCTTTAGAGAGCTGCGCTGCTTCCGACCGCAAAGCGAACGAAAGCCTGATATTGCGCTTGAAAACTCACGCGAGAAACCTGTGCTTGTTTTGGCAGGCTGAATGAATTGGTGCAGCCGGCGGTATACGCCGGACTGTAGGGGAGCGCGTCTTTGTTGACCGCGACGTACGGCAAAATCTGTGAGGAAGTGAACTACGCTAGAGAGTCGGTGCGCGTGACGCATGCCGTATGACGAAACGATGACGGCAATCCAAGGATTGGTAACTTCAAGGCTAACAATTTCAAACTGGCAACTTCAGGGCTGGAACAAAGGCAAGACATGAGAAACGGTCAGAACAACAAGCGGATGCGCAACCGGAATAACAACAATAATAATAATAATAACAACAATAATAACCGGCGCGGCCAGAACCCGATGACCCGGGTATTCGAATCGAACGGACCTGACATCAAGATCCGCGGCACCGCGTCCCATGTCGCCGAAAAATACGTGCAACTGGCGCGCGACGCGCGCTCTTCCGGCGATCCGGTAGCCGCCGAGAATTATTATCAGCATGCCGAGCATTATTTCCGGCTGATCGCCGCCGCCCAGGAGCAGTTCCGTCAGAACCAGCCGCAGCCGCGCACCGAGAATGAAATGCCCTCGGAGGATGGCGACGACGAGAGCGAGAGCTTTTCGAATTTCGGCCAGGAGCCCGGCTTCGTCCCGGCGCAGCCGCAACCGTTCGTGCCGCGCGACAACAATCAGCATCAGCAGCGCGACCACCACCAGCGCGAGGGCCAGCCTTATCAGCCGCGCGACCAGCACCGCGAACAACGAGACCATCGCCCGCAGCCGCAATTCCAGCCGCAGCCCCAACCACAGCCGCAGCCGGTTATTGCAGACAATGTCAGCGTCGATCGTTTGCCGTCATTCATCACCGGACCACAGCCGCAGATCAATGGCGTCCCGGGTGGCGGGTTCGAGAGCAACGGTAGCGATCGCTTTCCACGTCGCCGCCGCCGGCCGCACGGCCCGCGCCCCGAGGGTATGCCCGCTCCGGTAACGCCGGGCGATGATTTCAATCCGGGAAACGAGTAAGCGGCGCTCTCCCCGGTCTCGCCAATCGCGGCTAGACTAACTATCGTCCCGCTGCAGCGATGACGGTATCAGCACCGGCTCGAGCGCCGGGATCAGCCGGGTGCGTTCGCGGTGCGCCGGAATTGCGCGGTAGACCTGCTTGGTCGCTTCCACGATATGGACGCCCGCGAACGGCAGCGACAACGCCGCCCCGACCCTCTCCCACGCGACCGCCGAGCGCAGGAACCAGCCGCCGGCGATCGGCGGCATGAACAGCGCTTCGCCCCACGCCGTCGGCGTGAACCAGGTCTGCCGCAGCAATTGCGTGATCTGCGAGCGCGAATATGGCCGGCCGTGACCGAACGGCGTGACGTCGGTGCGCGTCCACACCCCGCGCCGGTTGGGAATGATGGCCATCACGCGGCCCGACGGCGCCAGCACCCGCCACACCTCGCGCAGCAACCCTTCCGGATCATCGGACATCTCCAGCGCATGGACGATCAGGATGCGATCGACCGCGGCATCCGGCAACGGCAGCGAGAATTCATCGACCAGCGTCGCCAGCGCCGGCCGCGCGGTCGGCCATTTCAAGACACCCTGCGCCGCCGGCATGAAGGCGATGCAGCGTTCGGCGTCTTCGCGGAACAACCCCAGATACGGCGTCGGATAGCCGAGACCGAGCACCCGCTGGCCCGTCGCATTCGGCCAGCACGCCTGGATGCCGCGATTGATCAGCCGCCGCGCCACGATGCCGAGGCGCTGCGAATAGAAATCCCTGAGATCGATGACATCGATGGTCATGAGCCCAATCTAACACGTCGCCCGGCTGATCGGCGCGCCGAATATCGCATTGCCTCCCGAAGCGTTAACGCCATATTTCCCCCTATATAGGGCTGTGCTAGCGTTTGCCCATTGTCCTGGTCACGGAGATATCATGGCTGCCGAAATTCGCCTGTTCCCCTGCCTCACCGATAATTTCGGTTACCTGATCCACGATCCCGCGACCGGGGCGACCGCCTCGGTCGACGCGCCGGAGGCCGCTCCCATCATCAAGGCACTGGAGCGCGAAGGCTGGACGCTGACCGATATTCTAATCACCCATCATCATCACGACCATGTCGGCGGCGTCGCCGAACTGAAGCGAAAATACAAATGTCGCGTGGTCGCACCGCACGACAAGTCGGCGAAGATCGCCGATGTCGACCTGCGCACCGGCCAGGGCGACGTCGTGAAAGTCGGCAATCTGATGGCGCGGGTGCTGGAAACGCCGGGCCATACGCTCGACCACATCAGCTACGTGTTCGACGCCGACAAAGCGCTGTTTGCCGCCGATACGCTGTTCTCGATCGGATGCGGGCGGGTGTTCGAGGGCAACTATCCGCTGATGTGGAATTCGCTCTTGAAGCTGCGCGCGCTGCCCGACGACTTCAAACTCTATTGCGGTCATGAATATACCGCCGCCAACGTCAAGTTTGCGCTCACGATCGAGCCCGACAATGCGGCCCTGAAAGCACGCGCGGCGGAAGTGACGCGGCTGCGCGCGGAGAACAAGCCGACGATCCCGACGCTGCTTGGCGAAGAAAAGAAAGCCAACGTATTCCTGCGCGCCGACCAGCCCTCGGTCGCGGCCAGCGTACGGATGAAGGACAGGAGCGCTGCCGACGTGTTCGGCGAATTGCGGGAACGCAAGAACAAGTCGTGACGGGCCAATCCTGATGATCGGGTTGCCTTCTGTCGCCGACATGATCGCGCGGCTTGAGTTGAAGCCGCATCCGGAAGGCGGCCACTTTCGCGAGACGTTTCGCGATCCGCGGCTCGATGCAGGCGGGCGCCCGGTTTCGACTGCGATCTATTTTCTCTTGGCGCGCGGCGAGCGCTCGCATTGGCACCGCATCGATGCGGCGGAGGTCTGGCACTATTACGCCGGCAGCGCGCTGACGCTGGAAATCGCCGATGGCGAGGGCCGGCGCCGCATCAGGCTCGGTCACGATCTTGCCGCCGGCGAAGTGCCGCAGGCCATCGTGCCCGCGCTGGCGTGGCAGGCCGCCGAAAGCACCGGCGACTGGACGCTGGCCGGATGCACGGTGGCGCCTGGATTCGATTTTGCGACGTTCGAACTGGCGCCCAAGGGGTGGACGCCTTCGAGCTAGAACTCCGTTCCGATGGAATCGGAACGGAGCTCAAGATTCTTGTTTTGACGCGTTTTCTTTACGCGAACCGATACCCACTTCGCTTGAAAACGCTCTAGCTTCGCTTCCCAATCATGTCCTTGGCGGCGATCAAACCACCGCCGGCGATCAGGACCGCCGCGATCACGATGCCCGCGCTGGGTTCGGCAAACCCGGCCAGAATCAGAAACGCCGTCGAAAGCAGCGGCGTCGCGTAGGAAGCGGCTCCCAGCACACGAATGTCGCCGCGCTTCATCCCGATATCCCAGGCATAGAACGCGGCCCCGACCGGTCCGATGCCGAGTGCAATAATCGCCAGCCATTGTGCAGCGGTATCGGGCCAGACCGTGACCTCGGCCGTTCCATGCACCAACGCGGCGAGCAGCGCCGTTGCAAAACAGAAGCCGGCCACCGCATCCGTCGGCACCGATTTCAGCCTGCGCGACAGCACCGAATAGGTTGCCCAGACAAACGCCGCAACGAACGCCGCGACCAGTCCGGCGACGTGTCCGGATTCGAAATGCGCGGCTGAATTGCCGGCGAACAGCAGGACCGTGCCGGCAAGTCCAAGCACCGCGCCGACGACGTGGTGCAACGCCAGCCGCTCGCCCGGCAGCAGCGACGAAAACAGCACGATCAACAGCGGCCAGAGATAATTCAGCAACCCCGCTTCGGCAGGCGGCGCCGACCGCAGCGCCAGAAAATACAGCGCGTGATAACCAAACAGACCGCCGACGCCTACGATCCACGCCACCGGCGGCTGCCACAGGGCGCGGATGGCGCTGGGCCGCCCAATCCAGGTCAAGGGCCCCACCAGCGCGCCGATTGCGAACGTCATCGCCGCCAGTTGAAACGCTGGAATTTTCCCGGTCGCCACCGTCAGCACCGCCAGCAGCGACCACATCAGGATCGCCGTCAGTCCGATCAGCGTGGCGGTGCGGGGGGTCATTGGTGTTCCGTCATGGCCGGGCTCGTCCCGGACATGACGGCCTCATACGGCCCTTAATTCAAACCTGATACTGCCCGCCATTGACGGTCAGCGTCGATCCCGTGATGAAGCCGGCCTCGTCGGCGGCGAGGAATACCACGCTGCGCCCGATTTCCTCGGGCTCGCCGAGGCGGTTGACCGGAATCTGCGGCAGGATGTTCTTGTCGAGAATCTCCTTCGGCACCGCCTGCACCATCTCGGTGTTGATGTAGCCGGGGCAGATCACATTCACGGTGATGCCGCCCTTGGCGTTCTCCAACGCCAGCGCCTTGGTGAAGCCGATATCGCCGGCCTTGGCCGCCGAATAATTGACCTGGCCGAACTGGCCCTTCTGTCCGTTGACCGAGGAGATGTTGATGACGCGGCCGAACTTGCGGGCGCGCATGCCCTCGATGACCTGGCGCGTCATGTTGAACAGCGAGCCGAGATTGGTGTTGATGACCGCGTTCCATTGATCGAGCGTCATCTTGTGAAACGCGGTATCCTTGGTGATGCCGGCATTGTTGACGAGCACGTCGATCGGGCCGAGATCGGCCTCGACCTTCTTGACGCCGGCGGCGCAGGCGTCGAACGAACTCACGTCCCATTTGTAGACGGGAATGCCGGTCTCGGCCTTGAATTTTTCCGCAGCGGCGTCATTGCCGGCATAGCTCGCCGCGACCTTGTAGCCCGCTGCCTTCAGCGCCTTGCTGATCGCAGCCCCGATACCCCTGGTACCCCCCGTCACCAATGCAACACGTGCCATGTTCGATTCCTCCCTGGTGGTCTTTTTTATGAGCCGGAATTCCGGTCTTTGACGACGTCTGGCTCGCCTGAAGATAAAAATGCCCGGCGCGAGACCGGGCATTCCATTTCTATCAGCGCGGGCCGAAGTTGACAGATGATCTTTTCATCACTCAACGCGTCCCGCTGCCTTCGGTTCAGTCGCGTGCGATGCACATGGCGATACCCATGCCGCCACCGATGCACAACGTGGCGAGGCCCTTCTTGGCGTTGCGCTTCTGCATCTCATGCAGCAACGTCACCAGAACGCGCGCGCCGGAAGCACCGACCGGATGGCCGATCGCGATCGCGCCGCCATTGACATTGACCTTGGAAGTATCCCAGCCGAGGTCCTTGTTGACCGCGCAGGCCTGCGCCGCGAAGGCCTCATTGGCCTCGATCAGGTCGAGATCGCCGATCTTCCAGCCGGCCTTCTTCAGCGCGGCGCGCGAGGCCGGGATCGGCCCGGTCCCCATGATCTTGGGATCGACGCCGGCCTGGCCCCACGACACGATGCGTCCGAGCACGGTGCGGCCTTCCTTGGCCGCCTGCTTGGCGGTCATCAGCACCACCGCGGCGGCGCCGTCATTGATGCCCGAGGCGCTGCCGGCGGTCACGGTGCCGTCCTTCTCGAACGCCGGCTTGAGCTTGGCCATCGCTTCGAGGGTGGCGCCATGCCGCGGATATTCGTCGTCGCTGACGATAATGTCGCCCTTGCGCGACTTGATCGTGACCGGGACGATCTCGTCCTTGAACCTGCCGGCCTTCTGGGCGGCCTCGGCCTTGTTCTGCGAACCGACCGCGAACTCGTCCTGCTGCGCGCGCGTGATCTGGTATTGCTTGGCGACGTTCTCGGCGGTGTTGCCCATGTGGTAGCCGTTGAAGGCATCCCACAATCCGTCCTTGATCATGGTATCGACGAATTCGACCGGCCCCATCTTGACGCCGCCGCGCAGATATTGCGCGTGGGGAGCCATGCTCATGGATTCCTGGCCGCCGGCGACGACGATTTCGGAATCGCCGTTCAACAGCGCCTGATAGCCCAGCGCCACCGTACGCAAGCCCGAGCCGCAGAGCTGATTGACGCCCCAAGCGGGGCTTTCCACCGGAATGCCGGCGGCGATCGAGGCCTGGCGGGCGGGGTTCTGGCCCTGCGCCGCGGTCAGGATCTGACCCATGATCACCTCGGACACCCGCGCCGGCTCGATGCCGGCGCGCTCCAGGGCCGCCTTGATTGCAATGGCGCCGAGATCGTGGGCCGGCAGGGTGGCGAATGCACCGTTGAAGCTTCCGACCGGGGTGCGGGCGGCGCTGACGATGACGACATCGTCTGACATGGACATCTCCTAAGGTTTGAAGTTCCGGGGGCTCGAGGCCGGGATGGCGGGCGGCCGGATGGCGGGCCTGTCTCTCTGCCTATCCTGTTAACCTAGGCATCAAGTGTCAACCGGCCAGAGGGCGAAATCACATCGCAGCGCATCCAAAATAGCGTCTCTGGCAGTTTGCTGAGCAGTGCCTATGCTTTAGAATTAACCGTGGCGCACAAAACGGTAGCCGAAGCCGGTTGAAAATGCTTACTTTGTTGCGTTGCGTTGTTCGTTAACCCCCTCGGCGATGCCGTCGGGTTCCCGTCCTCGGTGTCTATGTGTGAGCCCATGGCGAAAACAGACCAACCCACCACGATCAAGAAGTATGCGAACCGGCGGCTCTATAATACCGGCACCAGCACCTATGTGACGCTCGAGGATCTCGCGGCAATGGTGAAGGAGGGCGAGGATTTCCTCGTCTATGACGCCAAGACCGGCGATGACATCACCCGCTCGGTGCTGGCACAGATCATCTTCGAACAGGAAAACAAGGCGGGCCAGAATTTGCTGCCGACCACCTTCCTGCGCCAGTTGATCCGGTTCTATGGCGACAGCATGCAGATGGTGGTGCCGAAATATCTCGAGCAATCCATCGACACGCTGACCCGCGAGCAGGAAAAATTCCGCAAGCAGCTTACCAACACCTTCAGCGGAACGCCGTTCGCACCGCTGGAAGAGCACGTCCGCCGCAACATGGAATTGTTTCAGCAGACCTTCGCGATGTTCAAGCCATTCGTGCCGCCGCGCGCCGGTACGGCTAGCACAGCCGAGCCGGAAAAAACCCCGGAGCCTGCCGCCGAAGACGACAATATCGACGATCTGCGCCGTCAGATGAAAGACATGCAGGAGCGCCTTGAGCGCATGTCGAAAGAGCCGAAGAAGGACGAGTGATCCGCGTCGTCCCGGCCTTGAGCCGGGAGCTGTAGCCACCGGCGGTTATCGTTTAAGGAAGTCTCTAACGCCATCGCCTCGTCGACAGGACACGGCGTATGGGTTCCGGCGTTCGCCGGAACGACGCAGAGATTTTTTGACGCGAACAGTTCAACCTGCCGCCGGCAATGCCGTTTCGGCCTTGTCCCAGGGCCGTTGCGACGAAGCGAGCCCGATCAGCCGTCCCTGGATGTAGTCGCAGCCCCAGTCGCGCAACAGGCCTGCGGCCTCCTCGTCCTGAACCCATTCGGCGACCGTCTTGATTCCGAGCCGCCGCGCCAGATCGATCAGCGTCTGCACGAAGGCGCGATCGTCGGCCGAGCGCGCGATGTTCTGCACGAATGCGCCATCGATCTTGACGATATCGACACCGAGCTTGCGCAAATTCCGAAACGAGGTGTAGCCGGCGCCGAAATCGTCGATCGCGATCCGGCTGCCGAAATCTTTCAGCCGGGTGACGAAGCCGCGGACGTCGTCGATGTCCTGGATCGCGACGGTTTCGGTGATTTCCACGATCAGCCGCTCGGCCACCCCGGGATGCGCGCGCATCACCGATTCAATCGAGGCCCACCAGTCCGGGTCCATCGTAGTGTCGGGCGAGATGTTGAGGCTGAGCTGCACGTTAGACGACGCCGCAAGTTCGGCGACCACCAGTTCCAGCACGCGATGATCGACCAGGCGTATCAAACCGAGCTTCTCGGCGACGGGAACGATGTCGGGCGCCAGCAGTATCTGCCCGTCATCCTGCTCCATGCGGACCAGGCATTCGTAGAATGCCGCCTGCCGCGAGCGCGCCTCCACCACCGGCTCGAACGCCATCACGATCCGGCGCTCGTTGAGCGCGGTGACGATCTCGTCGGTCACGCGGATATTGACGCGGCGCTGGGCGTCGCGCTCGACATTGGGCCGCCACAGCGAAAACGAACCGGCGCGGCGGCGCTTCGCCATATCGAGCGTCTCATGGGCGCGGTTGATCGCCTCGTCGGCGGTGCGCGCGTGACGCGGCACGCTGACCGCGCCGATCGACGCGGTGACCGACACCGGGCCCGACTTGGTCGGCACCACGTCGTCGCGAATGCCTGCCAGAAACCGTTCGGCGGCGATGTTGATGTCCTCGACGGTACAGTTTTTCAGGATCAGTCCGAACTTGTTGCCAGAAAACCGGCCGAGCACGTCCCCACCGCGCAATCGGACGCGAATCCGCTTGGCGACATCGGAGATCCCGGCGTCCGCCACGTCGAAACCGAAGGCGTCGTTGATGCGCGCCAGATGATCGATGCCGATCAGCATGAAGCCGAAGGATGAACGGAAGCGTGCGGCTTCCTCGATGGCCTCCGCCAGCGACGCGACGAGCAGGGTGCGATTGAGCTCGCCGGTCAGCGGATCGTGCCGGGACAGCCTGACAAGCTGCTCGTCGCGGGCGTGGCGTTCGTTATTGATGCGGACGATGCCCTGGACCCGCGCCGGCCTGCCGTCGGCTCCGGCAAACCAGCAACCGCTTTCCTCGATCCAAAGCACCGGAGCGGACGTGCTGGCCCGCACGCCATATTCGATGCGGTAAGGCGCGCCAACGCCGCGGCCTGCGGGCGGCGAAAGGCCCAGCGCATCGGACCGAACCGAGCGCACCGGCTCGATCAGTTTGGAAAACCCGGCGCCACTTGCCAGCGCCGCCGCCGGGATGTCCGGGAAAACCGCAGCCAGCTGCTCGCTCCAGACCATCGCGTCGCTGGCAATGTCCCACTCAAAGGCCGCCTGGCCGAGCGAAGCGAGAATGGTCGAAGCTTGCGGCACAGGAGGTGTCAAAATCGCCTCGTTTCGGGACGTCACCTGAAGTGATTCTCACCGGCAGAATACTGCGTCCCGCGCCAACCACCCTAGGCGAAGTTCATAAATAATATGGAAACCACGTTGTGCGTCGCCGGGAACAACCCAGGGGCGTCCGGCATAGCTCTTGCGATGTCCGGATGGCACGGGGGCGCCATGTCCCGGAACGAGACAATTTGCCGGTTTGGGTTTGCGATGTCGGATATCGAGTTCGGCCCATCAGAGACGGAAAACGGTGCAGAAGCCAAGCCCGCTTGCGTCGCGCTGGTGCCGGTGGTCGCATCCGCGCAATGGTCCCCTCCGCCGGACCTGCAACTGTCCCGGGCCGATCCGGGCTTTGTCACGCATCTGATCGCGACCGCCGAGCACGTCCCGCAAACCTGCTCGCTGCGGCGGGCAACGCCTGCCGATGCACAGGCGGCCTACCGGTCGGTGAAAGATCACAACCACCCCGTAACCACCGGCCTTCGAACACAGCAGAACAGCTGATCCCGCGGCTCATCGCGGCGGCACGTCCGGCGGCGGCGCCGAGCCGTTGCTGGGCTGCAGTCCGGGGGACGGGACCTCCGGCGAGGGTTCACTGGATGCGACGTCGGAATGCACAATCTTCGGCTCCGTGCGATCCGAGGTGGCGGTTTCTCCGACTGAAGGTATTGCCGGTGCCGGCGCCGCCGGCACGGGATCAAATCGCGGTTCGGGCGCCGCCATGTCGGGCCTTCCCCGGCCTCGGCTGGACACAGTGGCGGCCGGCGCAACCGGCATCCCGCGCCGCACGCGCAACGCGATGCCCGAGAGGAAATCCGCCAGCGCCAGCGTCGTCAGCAGGAAATAGGTCGAGGTGCCGAATTGCGGCAGCAGCGCGAATTCCGCGCCGGCGCCACACAGCACCAGCAATGAAAGCAGATGGTCGGTGAGATACTTTGCGCCGGGGCGGGCGCCTTTAATGACCTCGCAAAGCAACAGCAGGATGCCAAGCGCCAGCAGGATATCGCTCAGCGTCACCGGCCAGGCGGTACCCGACGTCAGCGGCAATGTGATGAGCGGTGCCGCGAACGAGACGTCGCGCATCAGGAAGGCGATGATGTTGTAGATCGCGAGCGGAATCAGAAGCAGCGGAAAACCGACCATGGACATCGGCGAGGCCTTCTTTTTCAAGCAAGAGAACCAAGGCATTCCCGGCGAACCTTGTTCAGGCCGCTTTGGGAAACCGTCTTACCTCACTCGTTGGCCAAATTCAGGCGGCATCGCCAATCGCGGCGTCCCGGCCGTTGCCGCCGTCAGGATTCCTTTTTGGCCTTCAGAACCTGCCGGCCCTTGTACATGCCGGTCTTCAGGTCGAGGTGGTGCGGACGGCGCAGTTCGCCCGAATCCTTGTCCTCGGCATAGGTCGGCTTCTTCAGCGCGTCCGCCGAGCGGCGCATGCCACGCCGCGACGGTGATGTTTTTCTTCGGGGAACGGCCATGTCGGTATCCTCTAGGGGGTGTCGTTCGAGGCATCGTCCCGGGCGGGCGGCCCGCCATTGTTGGCGTGAGCTGAGATGCCGATAAGGCCGCGCTTATAGAGGATGGAATCGCGCAAGGCTAGGTTCAAAATAGGCCCAAATGTCTCAAAAACCGCGATTTTCGCTCCAGCATCGCGACATGCCCGAAGCCTGGGCCCGTGCCATGTAGATGCCGGCCAGACGGCGCACCCCGGGGCCGGGATTGCGGGCGCTGCGCTTGACCGGATTGGGCAGGATCGCCGCCAGCAACGCCGCCTCGCGAGGCGACAGGCTGGTGGCCGGGCGGCCAAAGGCGTACGCCGCGCCGGCTTCGGCCCCGAACTGACCGGACGGCCCCATTTCCGCGATATTGAGATAGATTTCCAGGATCCGCTGTTTCGACAGCACCAGGTCGATCCACAGCGCGAGCGGAAACTCCAGCGCCTTGCGGACCACGCTGCGGCCCGGCCACAGGAAGAGGTTTTTCGCCACCTGCTGAGTGATGGTCGAGCCGCCGCGGGCCACTTCACCATCTTCGGCGTCGTCGATCACATCGCGCAACGCATCCCAGTCGATGCCGTGATGGCTGCAGAATCGTGCGTCCTCGGATGCCACCACCGAACGCGGCAGGAAAGGCGAAATCGCGCGAAAGTCGATCCACTGCCGCGATACCGGAGCCCCGGCCATCCGGCGCCAGGCCATCAGCGCCGAATAGGGATGGCCGACCCGATAGAGTGGCGCCAGCAGATACGGCAGCAGCAACAGCGCCAGCACGATCAGCAATAAATTTCGGGCAACGCGCAAATTCGATGTTTCTGGTTCAAGGCGTTGGGCGGTCGGACCAACGGGACGCCAGCGAATGATCCGTGCATGACTATCCGGGGTTTTCCAGCGGTTTTAAGGCGCCGTGAAGCCGGCGCCGGAATTGACGAAGGCGATGTCATACCCGATTGTCCGGCCAACTCGATCTGGAGCTGTTTTTGATGACGACCGGCAATACCCTGTCCG
This sequence comes from Bradyrhizobium sp., assembly GCF_004799405.1. Taxonomy (GTDB): domain Bacteria; phylum Pseudomonadota; class Alphaproteobacteria; order Rhizobiales; family Xanthobacteraceae; genus Bradyrhizobium. The sequence goes on along the minus strand of NZ_SSMW01000073.1, from coordinate 3,235 downwards.
ACTTTGGAAAACGACTGGACCAGACCGCGGAAGACACCGAGGCCCTGCTTGCAGGGCTTTTGTCCGACGCGCTTTTGCCCGACGAGATCGCACGGCCGAAACGGCTGATGGATGCCATGCGGTATTCGAGCCTTGGCGGCGGAAAAAGGTTGCGGCCGTTCCTGGTGGTCGAGAGTTCCGCCATATTCGGCGTCGCGCGCGAGGCTGCTCTGTTGGCCGGCGCAGCACTCGAATGCATCCACTGCTATTCGCTGATCCATGACGATCTGCCGGCGATGGACAACAGCGATCTGCGCCGCGGCCGGCCGACGCTTCACAAGAAGACCGACGATGCCACAGCGATCCTGGCCGGCGACGGGCTGCTGACGCTGGCCTTCGACATCATCACCCGCGACGAGATTAGCCGCGACGCCAACGTCCGCCTCCTGCTCACGCGCGCCCTGGCTCGCGCAGCCGGGATTGGCGGCATGGTCGGCGGCCAGATGCTCGATCTTGCCGGCGAAGGCCGGTTCGGCGACCGCGAGCCGGTCGACGTCGCGCGGCTGCAGCAGATGAAGACCGGCGCGCTGTTGCGTTATGGCTGCATCGCCGGCGCGATCCTCGGCCAGTCCACGGCAAAGCAATATCAGGCGCTCGACGACTACGGCCGCGCGCTCGGCGAGGCGTTTCAGATCGCCGACGATCTGCTCGACGTCGAGGGCGACGCCGCGGCGCTCGGCAAACAGACCGGCCAGGATGCGGCATTGGGCAAGACCACCTTCGTGACCCAGCTCGGGATCGACGGCGCCAAGCAGCGCGTGCGCGATCTGCTGGCGCGCGCCGACACCGCGCTCTCGATCTTCGGCGCCAAGGGCGACGTGCTGCGCGCCGCCGCGCGATTCGTCGCCGAACGCAAGAATTGAAGACGCCGATGGCGGACAAGGAACCCGAAGACCTTCATCTTGTCCGGTTCCGGAAAATGTCGAAGCCGGTCCGCGTGGTCTATGCACGGCCGCGCACTTTCCTTTCTATTGCGATCGGTATCGTGACGTTCTTCGTATTGCCGGAGACCTGGCGGCTGGTGACGCGGCTGCTGATCGGCTGGGACGCGTTGATCGCGCCGTATCTGCTGCTCGTGTACACCATGATGGCACGTTGTGGACTGGCGCATATCAGGCGCAACGCGGTGCTGCAGGACGATGGCCGTTTTCTGATCCTGCTGGTGACGGCGCTCGGCGCATTCGCCAGCATCGCCGCGATCGTGTTCGAACTCGGCGGCTCGCATCGCAGCGTTCCCGACCTGACCCTGGCGACGGTGACGATCGCGCTCTCCTGGGCGGCGGTGCACACCACGTTCGCGCTGCATTACGCCCATGAGTTCTACCGCGGCGCCAAACCAGGCGGCTTGCAGTTTCCCAACGGCGACCAGCGCGAAAGCGCCGACTACTGGGACTTCGTCTATTTCTCGTTCGTGATCGGCATGACCGCGCAGGTCTCCGACGTCGGCATCACCGACAGGATCATCCGCCGCACCGCGACCGCGCACGGCATCATCTCTTTCGTCTTCAATACCGCGCTGGTCGCGCTGATGGTCAATATCGCCGCCAGCGCGATCTGAATTCCGGAAAACGTCGTTGTCGCGGGTCGCGCCAGCGCGCTGGTCACTTGCAAATCTGCACGTTGCCGCCCTGGCCCTCGTACGGGCCGCCTTGCGAAAACGTCCTGTACTCAAGATGACATCCTCGCTGGACGGGACGGCAGCCTCCGGTATCGCAAACGATCTGACCGGATGCCTGTGGCTTGGCTGCCGCGCCGGCGCCCGGACCAGGCCGTTCCTGAACAGCGCGCTCGGGACGTTCTGGACGCTCGGGACGTTCCTGGTGCTCATCGCGATCGCGCTTTGCGATCGGCTTCTTCTCGCGCCGCTTTTCACATTCATTGTCATCATTGAGGAACGATCCTTCCGCGCAGACGATTTTGTTGCAGTGGTCGCCGTCGGCCTCGAAACCGTGTTCGCAGATCAGCGGACAGACCCGCGATGGCTTGAGCTTGATCGCATCGAGCGCATCGCGGCTGGCAAGCTTGACGTCGAGTTTGGTGCCGGCGCGCCGGTTGAACTGCGCCAGCGAGCGCTGCGACGCGGCGTTCCAGTCGCCATCGGCCGCGCCGGTGAGGCAGCCGACGCGGCGCAGTTCGATCTGCACCTGCTTGGCAATATCGGGCTGCGACGGCCCGGCGTCGAGCGAAGCGACGCTGGTGTCCGGTTTCGTCTCCTGCGTGGTCTCTTGCTTGGTCTCCCGGCCCTTCGCGGGCGCCGAAGGGCCGGCTGTGACCGTCGTGTCGGCAACCTTGGTTTCAGCCGGCGTACCGGCCGCGGGCGCTTCGGTGGCGGCACGTTTGCGTTCGGCCTCGGCGGCTTGCTCCTGGGCGACTTGCTTGGCTTTTTCGGCGGCGATACGGGCCTGCTCCGCCGCCTTGGCGTCGGCCTCGGCCTTCAACTGCTGAGCCTTCTGCGCGCCCTCGGCGACGAGGCGGGCGTGCTCCTGTTCGGCCAGCCGTGCCTTCTCGGTCGCCGCGACACGCGCCTCCTCGGCGGCAATCTTGTCGATCTGGATTTTGGCAAGGCTCGCGTAGAAACCATCCGGATGCTGTACGAGGAAGGCGTTAAATGCCTCCTTGTTGCCGACCTGCATCGCCAGTTCGTAATCCTGGCGCGCCTCGGCCTGGGCACCGGAAACGGGGGTGGATGGACCGGACACAGATGGTGCAGGCTTGGCGGGCACCAGCGGCACATCGTCACCGCCAAGTGAGCCATAAACGTAAGGTTCCTGCTTGTAGCTCGTGTTCTTCAGCACATCGTCGCGCACGAAGCCCAGCGCCTTGCGCACATCAAGGCCGGGTGTGGCGATATGCCTGACCAGCGCTGCCGTGAACGGACTGTTCTTGTCGCCATCCAGCGCGGTTGAGCCGGCCTTGGCCGAATAGGCGATCAGCATGTTCGGACTGTTCGGTTCGATCTTGGCAAGGCCCTGTCCAATCGCGCGCGATGCCAGGGTTCGTTTCATGGTCTTGGCAAACGGATTGTCGCGGCAGGCATCGAGGATCACCAGCCGCAACTGTCTGGCGGGTTCGATCGCCAGCAGCACCCGGTCCAGCGAAAACGCTTCGTCATAGACGTCGCTGTCGCGTTCCAGCTTCGCGTCCACCGGAATCAGGTAATTGGTGCCGTCCACCTCGATGCCGTGGCCGGCGTAAT
>NZ_SSMW01000072.1 GCF_004799405.1 Bradyrhizobium sp. | reverse complement strand
CTGTTATCGAGTCTGAAAAGGCCGGTATCCACGCACTTTGCACCGTCGCACCCTGAAAAATCTGTTAGAAACTTCCACCGCGGCATTTTCGCCCCCGTCTTGAGCAGGTCATTATCGTATCGGCCCAACCAAGGCTTTGGTAGGTGCGAAAACAGGTGCCGGCGGCCGAATGTTGCCGGCCTGCGGCTGAAGCTACCCATGCACCACCGACTTCGCGATCATGCAGTGAATCCCCTTGGAGCCGTTGACGGTCTGGGTCACGCGCAGGTCGGCGGCCAGGCTGCAGAGCGTATAGGCGTCCTCGCGCGACAGATTGCGCTTTTCGCCGAGCAGCACGATCATGTCGCGCAGCGCCCGAACCACGCATTGGTCGAGGTCGGGATCCATCGCCATTGTCATGTAGTGATCTGGCGTCTCGGCGCGGGGATAGTCGAGCCGCAAATCCTTGCGCAGGGTCAGCTTGAAACGGCCCTGCAATGCGGTCTCGATGGCGGTGACGCAGACCTCGCCGTCGCCCTGGACGCCGTGGCCGTCGCCGCAGGAAAAGTGCGCGCCCGGCACGAATACCGGCAAATAAAGTTTGGCGCCCGGTATCAATTCCTTGTTGTCGAGGTTGCCGCCCATCGCGCGCGGGATCAGCGAGGTGATGCGTCCCCAGGCCGGCGGCGGCGCCACACCCATCACCCCGAAAAATGGCCTCAGCGGCAGGTCGAGCCCCCATGGCAGCCGGCCCACCATCCGTTTTGCATCGAGCGGAATGTTCAGAAGCCGCGTCTGGTGAAAATCGTCGGGCAGCGTGCCCGCCAGTGGCCGGATCAGATTGTAGCCCCAGTCCTGCCGGAGCCTGACGTCGAGAATTTCAACCTCCAGCACGTCGCCGGGCTGCGCGCCTTCGACGGCGACCGGTCCGGTCAGGATATGACCCGGCACCATCCGCTCGTTTTTGGCATGCACCTCGAACAGTTCGGGCGGAACGTGAAACCGGCTCTTGTCCGGCATCACCTCGGGGCCGCCGGTGATGGTATCGATGGTCACCTCATCGCCGCTTGCGACAGTGAGGATCGGTTTCAGCCTGGCTTCGAAGAACCCCCAGTGGCAGGTCTCGGGGCTGGAGTTCAGGTGATGATGCGTCATAAACGGGCTTCCTTGCCGAGCTTTCTTATCACTCTACGCGTCATTGCCGGCAATCCATCATTCTCGAACAATAATTTTTGTGAAGATAGATGGATACGCGGGTCAGGCCCGCGTATGACGCTCCGAGACATCCGGGAATAGTCGTGTTCTTCATCCTCTCCAAAACCCTCGGCGTCCTGCTGCTGCCGATCAACTTTCTGATCGGCGTTGGCCTGCTCGGCGCGATCCTGCTGGCCACGCGATTGGCGCGGCTCGGCCGCAGGCTTCTGATCGCCTCGATCGTGTTGCTGGCGATATCGGCGTTTTCGCCGCTTGGATATTGGCTGCTCTATCCGCTGGAGCAGCGGTTTCCGCCATGGGACGCCGCGCGCGGCGAGCCGGACGGCATGATCGTGCTCGGCGCCTCGATCGATTCGGATCTATCTGTCGCGCATGGCGGCGCGGTGGTCCGAAGCACGCCCGACCGCGTGATCGCCGCGGCGGCATTGGCGCATCGCTATCCGAACGCCCGCATCGTTTTTACCGGGGGCAGCCCGAACCTGATATCGAACGATGCCAGGGAAGCCGATTACGCGGGCGCGCTGTTCGAAAGTCTCGGCATTGCCAAGGCGCGCATCACGGTGGAGCGGCGTTCGCGCAACACCCAGGAAAACGCCGAATTCGCCAAGGCGGTCGCGGCTCCAAAACCCGGCGAGCGATGGCTGCTGGTGACGTCGGCCTTCCATATGCCGCGATCGGTCGGCCTGTTTCGCAAGGCCGGATTTGCGGTCGAGCCGTATCCGGTGGACTGGCGGGTGGGCGGCCGCTCGGATCTTCTGCTGTTTTCGGCCGTAGGGCTCGATGGACTGGCCCGCACCGATATCGCCATCCGCGAATGGATCGGCCTTTTCGCCTATCGGGCCACCGGCAAGATCGATGCGTGGCTGCCCGGACCGGAATAGACGCACCGGTCGCAACTGGCAGGCAATCGGACTAGGATAGATGCAACAGGCGCGCGCCGCTCGGCCCGCGAATTTGGGAGTTTACGCCATGCAGCAGCAAACACCGCCGGAACAGTTCGATCTGGCGACCATGGTCGCCGACCTGAACAATCTGCTTCGCCTGAAGACCACCGTGATCGGCATGAAGATGTTCGCAAGCGTGGAGGACATGTTGGCGGTTCCGAAAATCAGGCGGCCATCGGCGGTTCACACCACCGACCAGATCGTCAGCATGGCCTCGCGGCTGGGCTGGACGGTCGGCATCACGGCAGCCGATCTGGTGGGCGCGCAATGCCGCGCCGTGATCGGCCTTGCCCCGCAGGATGAGAAGTGGCTTGCCGGCGAGGCTTACGTCGGGGTCTGGCACGAGAATGCCGAGGACGCGCGCAAGCGCCAGGAAGCGCTGGATGTCGTCCCCCACGGCCGATACCAGGCGCTGGTCGTAAGTCCGCTGGCCAGCGGCCGGCTCAATCCGCCCGATATCTGCCTGGTCTATGCGACGCCCGGCCAGATGATCATCCTGATCAACGGCCTGCAATATACCGGCTACAAGAAATTCGAATGGAGCGTGGTCGGCGAAACCGCCTGCGCCGACTCCTGGGGACGGGCGCTCAAGACCGGCGAGCCGAGCCTGTCGTTGCCGTGCTATGCGGAGCGGCGCTATGGTGGCGTGCCGGATGAGGAGATGCTGATGGCGTTGTCACCGGCGCATCTGGCCAAGGCCATCGCTGGAATGAAGTCGCTGGCAAAAAACGGGCTGCGTTATCCGATCGCGCCCTACGGCATCCAGAGCGACGTGCGCGCCGGCATGGGCGTGTCCTACGCCAGGAAATAAGTGCAAATGAACCAGATCGTCATTGCGGGGAGCGAAGCGACGAAGCAATCGAGCTTGCCGCGCTGAAGCTGAATTGCTTCGCGGAGTTTATCATCGGGCGCGCGTTCGCGCGACCCGGTGGCTCGCAATGACGGAAGAACCCGAACTCACCTCAGGAAAACAGAATGGCCTCGTCGAAATTCGACATCGTCGTCTATGGCGCCACCGGTTTCACCGGCCAGCTCATCGCCGAATATCTGGCTGCGCAATATAAGGCCGACGGCAACCTGAAATGGGCGATGGCCGGGCGCAGCCTCGACAAGCTCGGCTCCGTGCGCGACGCGATCGGCGCGCCTGCCGATACGCCCCTGATCGTCGCCGATGCCGGCGATCCGGCGTCGCTGAAAGCCATGATCGGCCAGACCAAGTCGGTCATATCGACCGTCGGTCCCTATCAGCTCTACGGCTCCGACCTGGTTGCGGCGTGCGCGGCGACGGGTACGCATTATCTCGATCTGTGCGGCGAACCGGTCTGGATGCGGCAGATGATCGACGCGCATGAAGCGACCGCGCAATCGAGCGGCGCGCGAATCCTGTTTTCATGCGGCTTCGATTCGATTCCATTCGAGCTTGGCGTGTTCTTTCTCGAACAAACCGCGAAGAAAGTTCTCGGCGCGCCCGTCAATCGCGTCAAGGGCCGGGTCCGCGCTATGAAGGGCACCTTCTCCGGCGGTACCTTCGCCAGCGCCAGGGCAACATTTGCGGCAGCGGCGAAGGATTTGAACCTGGTCGCGATGCTGCAAAACCCGTTCGTGCTGACGCCCGGCTTTGAGGGTCCCAAACAGCCGCGGGGCAACAAGCCGGTGCTGGACGAGGATCTGGGCTCCTGGACCGCCCCCTTCGTGATGGCGAGCATCAACACCCGCAACGTGCATCGTTCCAATATGTTGATGAACTTTCCCTACGGTAAAGATTTCGTCTACGACGAAATGATCCTGACCGGTCCCGGCGAACAGGGCGAAGCCAACGCCAGGCGTGTGGTCGTGGCCGCCAACGCCGAGCGGATGGGGGCCGTGGACGGGCCGAAGCCAGGCGAGGGACCTTCGAAACAGGAGCGCGAGTCCGGCCTCTACGATCTCCTGTTCGTCGGTCTCGCTCCGGATGGCCGTCAGGTCCGAGTCGCGGTGAAGGGCGATCGCGATCCCGGCTACGGATCGACGTCGAAAATGATCGGCGAATGCGCGGTCTGCCTGTTGCGCGACGCGACGGATGTTCCCGGCGGCATCTGGACGCCCGGCGCCGCCTTGGGCGATCGCCTGATCAAGCGGCTGGTCGATCATGCCGGCCTCAAATTCGAGGTCGAGAGGTAATTCCCGCCATCGAGGACACGAACCGGAGACGCCGAAAGCCAGGACCCGCGGATTTGAATCAAAGGCGCAACAATTCCATAAGCCGGTGCTTGATTCTTCGCATTAAAAATACGTGCAGTCGAAATACCTGCAAAGGGATCACCCAGGTGTACATCGTCGCATTTATTTTGGCGGTTTCCGCCGGCATGTTTTATTCCGCGGCCACTGACGGGCTTTGGGCCAATCCGCTGTGTGTCTACGGCGGTGTCTTTTGTGACCACCCGTCGTGGCTGGCTGCGGGGGCCGCGATTGCGCTGCTCTGGGGCGTGTTCGTTCGGGTTTAGCCCGCGTCCCGGGGCCTTACGGCCCGGGTGAGGCATTCGCATCGCTGGAAGCCTTGTAACGCTGTGCGGCGGCGAACATGCCCCACATCGCGCCCAGCATCATCCAGAAGTGCCGCCAGTGGTCGGTATCGATCACGAAGCTCTCGCCGACGGTGCCGAGAAAGGCTGCGAAGATCGCAAGATATGGCCGTTGCCAGGGCACGCGGACGAAGGCGTGCCGAAATCCCATGATGACGGTGATCAATACCAGCGCCGGATAGCAGATGCCCGCGAGCCAGCCGCCGGACATGAAGGCGTTCAGGTAGGAGTTGTGGGTGTCTTCGGGAAAGTAGTTGTGGAATTGCAGCGGGCCGATGCCGAAGGGAAGGTCGAGCGCCATGTCGGCGCCGAGAATATGCCGCCCGAACCGGCCGAAGCGGCCTTCATCATAGCTTTGATCGAAGCTGGCGCGCTGTTTGAACATCTCGCTGACGGAGTCGAACGATAACAGCACGACCAGCAGCACCGCTGCTGCGATAACCGCGACCACCGCCATCACGATGATGCGCGAGCGCTGCGCACGCGACTGGCTGGTCAGGACCATCAATGCCAGCATGAAGGCGGCGGTGATGATAAGGCCGCCCCAGGCTGCGCGCGAAAATGCCAGCAGGATCGCCAGCGCCATGATGCCGAATGCGATCGTGCTGCGGAACGACTTCCCGAACCGGTCGGAGACCACGCTCTGCAGCGCGAACAGCGCCGGCAGGATCAGGAACGCGCCGAGCACGTTCGGGTCCTTGAAGGTGCCGCGCGCGCGCTCGTACAGCGTCAGCAAATCATGTCCGCCGGGCACGAGGTTGAAATAGCCGGCGATGCCGGTGGTCGCGGCGATCAGGGCGCCCACGATCAGGCCGCGGCGAAGCATGTCGAGCCGCGCGGCGGTGTCTTCGGAAATCACCATCGCGAAGAAGATCACCGTCACCGCCATGTACCAGGAGGTCGCGATCCAGTTGGCGACCTCAGGCGCGTTCAGGAACGGGATGGCGCCGATGGAGTAGCCGACATTGATCAGCAACAGCAGCAGCAACAGCGACATAAAGACCAGCCGCAGCCGCAAGCCCGTCGCAAAGAAAAGCACGGCGGCGGCGAGCGTCACCAGTTCATAGGGGCTGGGCTCGATGAAAACGATCGCGCCGGACGCGCCGACCAGCCACACCAGCGCGCGCTGCAGCGCCAACACGCCTGACGCGGCCGTTACTGATGGAAAAGACCCCTCTGGAACAGATCCTCGTGGAACAGACCTTTGGGCTGTCGCCGCATACGCCATTTGGTACTCATGCATTTACGCAACGATACGTTTCTTCCCGTCATTGCGAGGAGCGTTAGCGACGAAGCAATCCAGCTTGCCTCATGATGGATTGCTTCGCTTCGCTCGCAATGACGTCTATTCGATACTCAATAGGCGTTCTCGTTCTTCGTCATCAGCGCCAGCGGCGTCTTGAGAAGAATGTAGAGATCGAACAGCACGGACCAGTTCTCGATGTAATAGAGATCGAATTCGACGCGCTTCTGGATTTTCTCCTCGCTGTCGACTTCGCCGCGCCAGCCGTTGATCTGCGCCCAGCCGGTGATGCCGGGCTTGACGCGATGACGCGCGAAATATCCGTCCACCGCTTCGTCGAACAGCCGGCTCTGCAGTTTGCCCTGCACGGCATGCGGGCGCGGGCCGACCAGCGAAAGATTGCCCTTGAATACCACATTGAACAGCTGCGGCAGTTCGTCGAGGCTGGTCTTGCGGATGAAGCGCCCGACGCGGGTGACGCGGCTGTCGTTCTTGGTCACGACCCTGGAGGCCAGCGGATCGGCCTGGTCGTGATACAGCGAGCGAAACTTGAAGACGTCGATACGCTCGTTGTTGAAGCCGAACCGCTTCTGGCGGAACAGCACCGGGCCCGGACTGTCGAGCTTGATCGCGAGCGTGACCAGCGCCATGACCGGTGCGGCCAGCAGCAGGATGACGGCGCCGCCGACACGGTCGAACAGCCACTTCATCACCAGATCCCAGTCGGTGATCGGCGCCTCGAAAACGTCGAGGGTCGGGACCTTGCCGAGATAGGAATAGGAGCGGGGCCGGAAGCGCAGCTTGTTAGTGTGGGCCGAAAGCCGGATGTCCACCGGCAGCACCCACAGTTTCTTCAGCATTTCGAGAATCCGCGTCTCCGCCGAAATCGGCAGCGCGAACAGCACCAGGTCGACGCGGGTGCGCCGGGCAAATTCGATGATGTCGTCGACTTTGCCGAGTTTCGGGCTGCCGGCGCAGGTGTCGAGCGCGCGGGTGTCGTTGCGGTCGTCGAACACGCCGAGGATATCGATGTCCGAATCGTCCTGCTCGTTGAGCGCCTCGACCAGCTTTTCGCCGTTTTGGTCGGAGCCGACGATGATGGTGCGGCGGTCGAGCCGGCCGTCATGCGCCCACGCCCGCACCATCGCCCGCAGGAACAGGCGTTCGGCGACAAGCGCGGCGAGACCGACGAAGAAAAACGCGGAGAGCCACAGCCGCGATACTTCGCCGCCGAGCTTGGCGAAGAACGATGCGCCGATGAACAGCAGGAATACGAATGCCCATGACGAGATCATCCGCGTCATCTGCCGGAGCTGGCCGCGGAATATCTGCACTTCGTAGATGTCGGCGGCCTGGAAGCAGACCACCGCGGTGGTGGTCATGCCGAAAATGGCCGCGATATATTCCCAATGAAGCCCGGCGAGACGTGCCACATATCCGAGATAAAGCGCGATACCGACGAAACTCAACAGCGCAAAATCGGCGAGACGCACGGCGCCGGCGATCACGACCGGCGAATAGGCCCTGCGCACTTTCTGGTTGGCGACGGCAAGGGCTGCCTGCGACAATCGTTGTCGCCGTTCGACCGGTGGCCGGTCCGTCATGGCGGCGTCTGCGGCCGCGGCGGCCAGGATGGAGCGTGCGTTGATCGGTTCCACTGTCGCTAAATCCGTTCTTGTGCGGGCATCTAGTGATGCCCGCACCGGGGCGGAATGCCCCGCTTCACGGCTTAAAGGACAAATCGGAAGAAACTGTTATCGTTGGTAAACAACGGTTAACGATTGGCAAACGCGTCGCGGTAGCCCGCCAGCACCCCCTCGACCATCGCCTTCTGCGAAAAATGCTCGGAGATTCTTTCGCGAAGCGAAGTTGCACGCGCCTTTGCGGCGGCGGGATCGCCGAGTGCGGTCTGGATCGCGGCGGCCATGGCGTCGGCGTTGCTGGGAGCGAACAGCGCCTCGGTATGGAACCCGAAAATCTCGGGGATGCCGCCGACATTCGCGGCCACCATCGGAACACCCGCCGCTCCGGCCTCGATCACCACATAGGGCATCGAGTCGCCGCGCGACGGAACGACCAGCAGCCTGCCCTTTGAAAAGCCGTATCGCGCCTTGACGTGGCCGATGAAGCGCACCGCCTCGGTCAGACCAAGCTTGTGGATCTGAGCCTTGAGCGCGCCGATTTCTTCGCCGTCGCCGCCAAGCGTCAGGGTGAACGGCTTGCCGCCGCTGCGCAGCCGCGCCACCGCGTCGATCAGGAGGTCGGCCCCCTTTATGTGCCGGAATTCGCCGACATAGGCGACGTCGGTGGCATCCGCCGCCAACTCGACGGGATCGAACTCGTCGGCGGTCACGCCATTGAACACGCAGCGCACCAGCCCGGCAGGCGTACCGATGGTGCGCTGGTAGGTGTCGCGAGCGAAGGCGCTTTCGAACAGGAACAGATCGGTGTTGTTCATCAGCGCGCGTTCGAGGCGGCTGTAGAATGCACCCTTGAGCGTGTTCAGCGGATAATGCAGCGAGCCGCCATGCGGCGTGTAAACCCGGATGGCGCGTTTCGAACGGCCGCGCAGGCGAATGAAGGCGCCGGCCTTGGCGCCGTGTCCGTGCAGGACATCCGGCTTCAGTCGCCGGATCAGGTACATGAAACGCGCCCATACCAGAAAGTCTGCGGGATGAGGTTCGCGGTGAATGGCGACACGATAGACACCAAGCTTGAGCCGCGGCGCGATTTCCGCCAGCGCGGCATCGGCGCGCTGGCCGCCGGTCAGGCTGTCGGCGATGATGCCGACCTGGTGGCCGCGGTCGGCCTGTCCGTTGGCGAGGTCCAGGATGTGGCGGATGATTCCGCCGACTGGCGCGCGCACCGCGTGCAGGATCCGAAGCGGCTGATCCGGAACAGGGGACATGTTCAGAACCAGCGTTCGCCGACGAGGACGGTATCGCCGGGGCTGATCGGAGTGCCAAGCGGCACCACGATGCGCATCGAACCGGACCCATCGGTGTGGGTCAGCGTGACGCGGTCGCGCCGGGCGCGCGGCGAGAAGCCGCCGGCAATCGCGACCGCGCTTTCGACGCTCATGTTGGGCACGTAGGGATATTGGCCGGGGGCTGCAACTTCGCCCAGGATGAAGAACGGCCGGTAGGATTCGATCTCCACCGCCACCGAGGGATCCCGGATATAGCCGTTGCGCAGCTTGCCGGTGATTTCAGCAGCAAGTCCCGCCGGCGTCCGCCCGCGCGCCGGCACCGCGCCGATCAGGGGCATGGTGATGGAGCCGCCGGCATCGATCGCATAGGTGTTGGTGAGGCCTTCCTGGCCAAAGA
>NZ_SSMW01000071.1 GCF_004799405.1 Bradyrhizobium sp. | reverse complement strand
AAGGTAGCGAGAACACCCACCCACCGCGGTACCGAAGTTTTCCATTGCGCCAAATACGCCCGCAGCACGTGAACGACGACCAGCGCCGCACCGTGCAGGGCTCCCCAAATCACGAAGGTCCAGGCGGCGCCGTGCCACAGTCCCCCGAGGATCATGGTCGTCATCAGATTGAGACGGCGACGTCCTTCGCCGCGCCTGTTTCCGCCGAGCGGGATATACAAATAGTCGCGAAGCCAGAAGGACAGGGTGATGTGCCAGCGGCGCCAGAATTCCACGATCGAGCGGGCGGTGTACGGCTGTCGAAAGTTCGTCGGCAATCGAATGCGAAGCAAGTAGGCGATGCCGATGGCCATGTCTGTATAGCCGCTGAAATCGCAGTAGATCTGCATGGAAAACCCGTGGATCGCGAGCAGGTATTCCCAGCCGCTCGGCTGTTGAGCGGCTGAACTGAACACATGATCGACCGAACCGGCGATCATATCGGCGAACACCAGTTTCTTGGTCAGGCCGATTGCGAATAGGGCGATGCCGAGCGTGAACCGTGCGCCAGTCGCGCGCTCCCAGCGCGAAAACTGCGGCAACAACTCGTTCGGACGAAGAATTGGTCCCGCAATCAAGTGAGGAAAAAACATCACATAGGCGAGGAGTTTTCGCAGGCTCTTTTCAACGGGGAATTTCGATCGGTAAGTATCCACAACGTATGCCGTGGCCGTAAAGGTGATGAACGAGATGCCAAGCGGCAGCGCAAACCGATAGGCATCGGCTTGACCTTGGGCTTGAAGTGTCGCCGGCAGGATCGCGAGGATGTTGGCCAGGAAAAAATGCGCGTACTTCACGACCAGCAACGGTGCAAAAAGCGCTGCAATCACTGCGGCGAGACGCTGTTTGCGGGCAGGCGCCCCGACTCCCCGATCGATCCAGATCGCCCCCGACCAGGCGATCAGCGTGAGTAGGTACGGCAGCCAGACATAATCGACGCGCCACCACGCATAGAACACCGTGCTTCCGGCGATGATGAGATAAAGTCGCCACGAACCGGGCAGCAAAAGATGAAGCGTCAGGTATCCCAGAAAAAATACGAGAAATGGGAATTCGCTGAATAACAATGTGTGACCCGGTTACCGGGACGGCGCGCTGGAGGGCAGGCGGATCACCGGCAGCATTGCATTTGCCATCAATCCGTGAGCGATCGCATTCGGATGCGGATCACCCGGCATGGCCCAAACCTCCTGCGGCGAAAGCGTTCCCAGCGCCGGAAGAAAGTCGACGTACCGGTAACCATCATCATCCGCAATTGACCGCATGCGGTCGTGAATAAAGCCAAACGGATAATTGGTGAGATCATGAACGTCGGGCGTCATAGCCATATATAATCTTATGTCGTGCGCTTTGGCATAATCAGCCAGCATCTTTAGTCGCTTCTTCATTTCGATATAGCCCGGCTGGTCCTCGCGATAGACCTCCTTATAGTGATCGACAAGACTTTGCTCGCCTGACTTGTTTGCCAGCCGCGAAAGGGCGGTCCAGGTGATCACAGCAAGCTCGCTGTTTCGCAACAGGATGTTGCCGCCGCCGGGGTCCAGTTTCTCCGCGTCGCGCAGAAAATACTGCACTACGATATCGGTGGGATTCAACCCCTCAAGCTGAGTGAAAAATCTCTCGATGTAACGCTCGGCGTTGTAATTCCCCACGCCGCCATTCAGCACCTCGACGTCTTCGCCCTCTTCTCGCAGACGCTGTTGCAAACGCGCCGAAATCGTATCCTGCTCGGGGACGCCCCATCCCAAAGTGATCGAGCCACCCAGAAAAAGAATGCGGCGCTTTGGCGCGGGCACCATCACCGGTCCGCCACGCAAGCCCCATTCGTTCAATCGGATGTCGACGGACTCCAGAAGCGCCGAGGCGTTCCTGACATGCTCATGGCCGAGGCTCGGGTCCGGGCTCGGGACCTTCAGTTCCTTTGCATACCGCCACATCTCAATGTCGTAATTCCTCATCGTGCTGTTCTTGATTCGCAGCAGCAATTCCGCCGCGCCCAACGCCACAGCCGTCGAAGCAACGCACAGTATTGCGGAATAAATCAGGTTCTTGTTCAAGTTATTTTCATCACCTTGTCGGTCTCATGGTCCTTCTCGCCCAATCGATTGTGTTACGACCGTACGCCTCGTCATAACGAACCGACTTGGATGCGTAAATCTTCCGCGACACAAGATACAACCTAATAATCCAACTTGACCAAAAAAATGGCAGGTGGGCCACCATCAATCCGGGACGCGGTGCGGCGACGCGGGCGCGGAGCCACCGAGCGGAGTTACCCGCCAGGCTCAATCCAGATCGAACGCCGCCTTGTAGTCGAGTTTCAGCGCGGGGTCCTGGTCTTGCTTCTGCAGGAAGCAATTGCCAATCACCAGCGTTTCAATCTCCGATCCCATGAAGCAACGAAACGCGTCGCCGGCCGTGCAAACGATAGGCTCGCCGCGAACGTTGAAGCTGGTGTTGACGACGACGGGACACCCGGTCAGGTCGCGAAACCGGCTGATCAAGGCATGGTAGAGCGGATTGGTCCGCTTGCTCACGGTCTGGACCCGCGCCGAATAATCGATATGGGTAACGGCCGGAATCTCGGAGCGCGGTACGTTCAGCTTGTCGATCCCGAACAGAAGCTTTTGCGCTTCCGTCATCGCGATGCATCGCGCCTCGCGCACATTGGCCACCAGAAGCATGTAGGGCGATTCCTCGTCGAGATCGAACCATTGCGACAGGTCTTCCTCCAGCACCGACGGCGCGAACGGCCGAAAACTCTCGCGGTATTTTACGCGCAGGTTCAGCGTCTTTTGCATCGCCGGCGAACGCGGATCGCCGAGAATGGACCGGCCGCCCAATGCGCGCGGCCCGAACTCCATTCGCCCCTGCACCCACCCCAGCGCCTTGCCCTCGGCCAGCGCGTTGGCGGCGCGGTCGATCATCTCCGTCTCGCTCAGCACGACATATTTTGCGCCCGCGGCGGTCAGTTCAGCCTCGGTTTGGTCGGGCAGCAAGGCCGGCCCCAGATACGCGCCGTTCATGCCATCGGTCGCGTCGGCAAGCGCCACGCGGGGCTTGCCATTACGCAGATGGTAAGCCGCCAGGGCCGCCCCCACCGCGCCCCCGGCATCGCCCGCCGCCGGCTGGATCCACATCCGGTCGAATATTTTTGCGCGATGGATCTTGCCGTTGGCGACGCAGTTCAGGGCGACGCCGCCGGCCAGACACAGATTGGGAAGACCAGTCTCGGCCCGGATCGAACGGGCCAGCCGCAGGATCACTTCCTCGGTCACGGCCTGGATCGAGGCCGCGACGTCCATGTGAAACGGCGTCAGCAGCTGTTCGGGCGTGCGCGCGGGCTTGCCAAACAGCGCGTCGAAGCGCGGATTGGTCATGGTCAGGCCGGTGCAGTAATCGAAATAGCTCTGGTCGAGCCGGAAAGTGCCATCGTCCTTGAGGTCGACCAGATTGTCGAGGATCAGCTTTGTGAATTTTGGCTCGCCGTACGGCGCAAGTCCCATCAGCTTGTATTCGCCTGAATTGACTCGGAACCCGGTATAATAGGTGAAGGCCGAATAGAGCAGCCCGAGCGAGTGCGGAAAGTGCAACTCCTTATGGATCTTGAGATCGGCTCCAGATCCAATCGCAAGCGACGTCGTCGCCCATTCGCCGACCCCGTCCATGACCAGCACGGCGGCATCTTGAAACGGCGACGGATAGAATGCCGAGGCCGCGTGCGCTAGATGATGTTCGGTAAACATGATGCCGGACGGATCGAAATCGGGCGCCAGCTTGGCGAGTTCGTCGGCAAGCCATTTCTTCTGAAACAGTTTCTCGCGCAGCCAGATCGGAATGGCCATCTGGAATGAGCGCATTCCGCGCGGGGCAAACGCGACATAGGTCTGCAGCAGTCGCTCGAATTTCAGGAACGGCTTGTCGTAAAACACCACGGCGTCGAGGTCGGCGAGCCCGCAGCCGGCTTCCTTCAGGCAATATTCGATGGCGTGGCGCGGAAAGCCGGGATCGTGCTTCTTGCGGGTGAAGCGTTCTTCCTGGGCTGCAGCAATCACATTGCCATCGGTGACGATTGCGGCGGCGCTGTCATGATACAGCGCCGAGATACCGAGAATGCGCATCGGCCGATTAGAACAAGGTATAGATGAAAGGAGCCACCGCGCTGCCCTGCGTCAGAACCAGAAGTCCTCCGAAAACAAGCATCATGAGCATGATCGGCAGAAGCCAATATTTCTTCCGCACCCGCATGAAGCGCCAAAACTCGGCAATAAAGGACATTGAAGCTCCTCTCAGAACTGATCGTTGATGCTTTCGGGCGAAGGTCCCGGGGGAACCCTGACCAGCCAGTAAGTCGCGGCCTTGGGCTCGCGCCGCAGATTCAGAAGGTCTTTTCCCATCCAGCGCAAGATCATCGCCGCCGGGGCGATGACCAGGAAGAACAACCCGCCCAACACAATGGGCGACACGATCTTGCCCAATAGCAAGCCGAGCTTGGCCCATAGCCGATTGAGCGGGGCAAGCAGCGCCGGGCGAAACAGGCCGACGCCGGCAAACCCGAGCCCGATCGCCGCGTATAGCGGCCAAGTGTGGGTTCCATGCCAGTAACGCACGAACGCGATGAGCAGGAACACCACGGCGAACACCATGCCGAATGAACGGTCGCTGGAGGACTTCGCTTCCGAATGGGCCGCGCCGAATTCGTGGTGATGTTGCTGCAAGACTTTTTGATCCATTTAAGTTTGCGGACAGATAACAGCTTAAAACCGCGGCAGCAACCACCCAACGGCACAGCCGCGACAGAAAAAAGTCCGCACTTTTGTGATGAGAGCACCGGTTTATCTTTACCGCCGATAATCCTTGCGTGCCTGTCCCGGATCATGCATTTTTTTGGCTTATCGATCAAGGCAAGAGGCAGGAGTGCCGGTGACGCGTATTGCGTCGAGAAGGACCACGAGGATGGCGGTTTACGATTGTTTTCCGTTCTTCAAGGAGCTCGACATTCTCGAAATCAGGTTGCGCGAACTTCACGACCTGGTGGACAAATTCGTCCTGGTCGAGAGCCACAAGACGTTTAGCGGGCGCAACAAGCCGTTATTTTTTGGCGAGCATCGAGAGCGCTTTGCCCCGTTCCTGGACAAGATCATTCACGTCGTCGCCGACCCTCCCGATGGGACCGCGATATGGCAACGGGAGATATTCCAGCGCGATGCGATCGAGCGGGGCTTGATCGATGCCGATCCGGCCGATCTGGTCATCGTCTCCGACGTCGACGAGATCCCGAAGCCTGAAGAGCTTAGAAAGATCGTCGCGATGCCACGCGGCCGAACTATCCATTGCCTCGGATGCGATCAATATCGCATGCGCCTCAATCTGCGCATGCTTCCCGACAGCGACATCCATCACCTCGGACCGGTCATCGTAACCCGCAGATATTTCCGCTCCGCGCAGCACCTTCGTGCGTTCTGGCCGCGTACCGGATACCGGAAAATTCCGACTGCCATCGCCAAGGCGTGGGACGCGCTTCGTGCAAGGAAAAAGCTGAACTTCTATGGTATCCCAAACGTCGTCCGCGGGGGCGCCTGGCATTTCTCTTTCATCGGCGACGATGATGCGATCCGCGATAAGCTTGCGTCCTATTCCCATCAAGAATCCAACGTGCCGGAAATGCTTAAGACCATACCCGATGCGATCCGCATTGCCTTGGAACAAGGGCGCTTCATCCGTCAGACCGGCTCCTTTCGTGTTGAAAAGCTGGACGCAATGCCGATGACCGTTCAACGCGATGCGAAGCGGTTCGATCATCTGATCTTGCCGCGTCCTAATTGATCCAGAAACGGACCGCTTCCCCACCAGTAAGCGCGCCCGCTCCTGTATGCTCCAACTTAAAAGCGCGAACGAAAGCAGCATCCAGAGCACCGCTGCGGCCCGCACGCCGAGGTTTATATGAAACTATGCTCGCCCCCGGTTCCGCCCGGACCGTGGGCGGCTTCTGCGGTTCAGGGAGCACTAGCCCTTCTAAACCAGCCGCAATTGTCCTAGTCCCTTCACAACTCCTGGAAAAACGAGAAATGCGAACTCGAATGCGATTCCTCGCCGATGTCTGCTGCTTGAGACCTTTGGTCTCGTGGGAACGTTATGTGCTGGTGGGCTCATTTCTCGCTGCCAGCGTTGCTTTGCTGGCCGAGCCGATCGTGCCGGAGCTGTTCGGTCACGGCAAGGGCATGGACTACCTGCAATGGTTTTCTGCCGGTCAGCGCATGCTGCGGGGAGGTCCCACCTACCTCGTCGCGGAGGGTCATCTCGGTTTTCTCTACACGCCTTTCGCGGCCCTGCTGATGGCGATCCCGAGCTATTTCGGCAAGACGGCGCTGGTGGTGACGCTGGCCTGCGGAACGCTTGCGAGCTGGTGGATCGCCATCTGTCTTGCGAACCGTCTGGCCGGGAACGGCGACAGGTTGTCGCCCTGGAGCGTTGCGCTGCCCGTGGTCGTGACGCTCCCTTTCGTCTATGACCAGTTTCATCTCGGGCAGCCCAACCTTTTTCTGCTGACCCTGATGCTCGGTGGATTCTTGCTGCTTCGCGCCGACCGCGGCTGGCTCGCCGGCCTGCCATTCGCGGCCGCTGCCGCCATCAAGGCGTTTCCTGTCATGATCGTTCCCTATCTGCTGTGGCGGCGGCAGTGGCGCACCGCGGCCAGCATGGCGGCGTTCATGATGCTGTTTCTCGTCGTCTTGCCCGGGACGATTCGCGGGTTCGAGCGCAACCTGAACGAACTCGATTTTTGGGTACACGAAATGTTGTTATCGGGCGATGACCGCGAGTTCGCCCAGCGCGCCGACACGTTCAGCTGGAAGAACCAGTCCCTGTACGCCGTCGAGCATCGTCTGCTTCGTCCGGTGGACGCGGAATCCATTACCGACCGGAAGTCTCCGCCACTCTATGTCAATCTGCTGAATCTGGATTACCGGACGGTCAACAAGATATATTGGGCGACGGCGATCGTCATAGGCCTGATTTTCGTCGCCGCACTTCCGGCCTATTCCCGGCGAAGCCCTCGCTCGGACGCTGCCGAATGGGGCATCCTTCTGTTGCTGATCGTGATCGCGACGCCGCTGGTCCGTTCTTATTACTACATATGGCTGCTTTTTCCGTACACGGTGCTCGCCCACAGGTTGGCGAGCGAGCCGGATCGCAGGCTGGCGCGGGCGACAATTGCCGCGATCGGATTCTCGGTGGTGCTTCTGATAAGTGGCATCAACGTCATCCAGCCACGCTATCCCCAGGCCGCCGGAAACTTTGTTTGGGCGGCAATCGTGGTGGCATTAATTTTGGCGGTTCACATGCGCCGTGACGCGCTGCCGTCAAAAGGGTAAGTCGCGCTTCCAGGTAGTTGATAACGTTAGTTCCGCCGTTTGGCCGCGGATAAAAGTCGACCGTCTTTTGCCCTTGCGCGCTTGCCTTGGATCATCCATTTTCAGCGCATCGATGAGGACGAGGGGTAAGAGGTGCGGATAACGCGTTCAAAGCTCGGCGGCGCCGCCGTCCTGGTTGGCGTCAACCTGGCGGTTCTGCTGGTTGTAGTCCTGGTCTTCGAATTGTCGTTCGGAAACTGGTTCGTACCGTACGTCCTGCCGAACAATAAGATCAACGTTTCCTACACGTTCCGGCAGACGGCGTACCAGCCATCGAGCACGGTCACCTATACCCGGGATCAATACGGGCTGCGCGGCGTCCACGGCCCTCTCTCGTCGGTCGAACTCGTAACTGTCGGCGCGTCGACAACAAACCAGGTGCTCATCACCGACGGCGAGACGTGGCAGGACGTCATCCATGAGGCGACCGGCATGAGCGTTGCGAACGCCGGTGTTGACGGAATGTCGACACAAAACCAACCGGAGGTGC
>NZ_SSMW01000070.1 GCF_004799405.1 Bradyrhizobium sp. | reverse complement strand
TCACCACGGTCACACCGGAAATCACCCGGCATTCCCCGCACAATGGTTTTACGGCTTATTTCGCGCTCTCCCCGGTGACCGGGCTTTCTTGCCACCGTCGCCGGCGGATAACTCCGCCGACTTGACACCAGCGTCGGGGTGTCAGGACCACACGACTTCGCCGTCCGCGAGAGCAGCGCCTCGTCAGCGCACCGCCTCGCGTCCACCGCATCCCGCCGCCAACGTCCGTGACGATCGCGAAACGCCCCTCTGACTGGGACGGGATGGGAGAGATATACGCCTGATTTGGTTATTCTGAAAATCAGAATATTTTTGCTAATGGGCCTTGACAGCCAATTTCACTGATTTGCCCGTCGGGTAGATCAGTGGGTGCCGGTCACAGGGTTGAACCGCAGAAGCCGCCCTTGGCGGCAACGGAAGCTCGTGGCCGCAAAACCACGCGGCGAGTTCCGGCGGGAACCCACTGTCTCTTCTATCGCCGGCAGAATATCATACGACCGTGATTCGCGGCACGAACATTGCTTGAGGTAAAACCGGCTGGAAAAACTCGGGAGTGTGCGACATGAAGCGCATTGTCCTTGTTCTGGTGTTCGGTTGCGTGATTGGCGTCGTCAGGGCTCGCGACCTCGGACAATGGGAATCGGCGGATCCCGCAATCCGGGAGTGGTATCAAGCCCTGATGCAGCCCGATATTCCGTCGGCGTCATGTTGCGGCGAGGCCGACGCCTATTGGGCGGATTCCTACGAGGTCGCCGGCGATCAATACGTCGCCATCATCACCGATCCGCGACCGGATGAGCCGTTGCGCCGCAAGCATCTGGAAATTGGAACCAGGATCGTGGTGCCGAACCACAAGCTGAAGTTCGATCAATCGAATCCAACCGGGCACGGCATCATTTTCCTGAGCAGGGGCGACTACGTCTACTGCTATGTCGCGCCGGGCGGAGTCTGATCGACCGCTGCGATTTGTCGACGCTTGAACCGTCTTTGACGGCGATGGCGTCGGCTGCCCGGATGTTGGGCTAGAGCCGTTTCCGTTTCGATGGAATCGAAACGGGGCTCGAGATTTTTTGACGCGTTTTCTTTACGCGAACCGGTATCCACTTCGCTCGAAAACGCTCTACCCCGCCCAAAATCCAGGCAGCGCCGGCTCCAGCCGTCCACCGGTTCGCACCGGCGCGATTCGCAGCGCCAGACCCGTTGCATCGTCGGTCTCGACCGCGACGCCGCACAGCGTGGCCACGCCCTGCGCCGGTTCGAACCGCCCCGACGGAATGCCGGTCGTGAAACGCCGCAGCGGCTCTTCCCTTTGCATGCCGATGATCGAATCGTAATCACCGGTCATGCCGGCGTCGGTCATGTAGGCGGTGCCGCCCGAAAGAATCTGATGGTCGGCGGTCGGCACATGGGTGTGGGTACCGACCACGAGGCTGACGCGGCCGTCACAGAAGAACCCCATGCCCTGCTTTTCGCTGGAGGCCTCGCCGTGGAAATCGACCACGATGGCGTCGGCCGCCTGCCGCAACGGGCAGGCCTCGAGTTCGCGGTCGACCGCGCTGAAGGGATCGTTGAGGGGCTCCATGAACACGCGGGCCATGGCATTGATCACCAGGGCGCGGCGGCCATCCTTGGTGTCGATCAATGCGGCGCCGCGGCCCGGCGTATGGCGCGGAAAATTCAAGGGGCGAATGAGGCGCGGCGCGCGCTCGATGAACACCAGCGCCTCTTTCTGATTCCAGGCATGGTTGCCGAGCGTGACCGCGTCCGCGCCGGCATCGATGAATTCCTGGTAGATCGCCTCGGTGATGCCGAAGCCGCCGGCGGCGTTCTCGCCATTGACGATGACGAGATCGAGCGCCCAGTCGCGGATCATGCCGGGCAGATGCTCCGATATGGCGGTGCGGCCGGTCTTGCCGACCACGTCACCGACGAACAGAATGCGCAAATCACGGACTCCGGAAATCGATCGCCTGCTCTTCCGTTAGCACAAGATCGAGGCGGGCGTCGTGGGCGGAAGCGGCGCTATCGGGGATTTCCTGTGCAGCAAAAGCAAGGCCGATGGCGACGATGTTCTTTGCGGCGCGCAATTGACCGAGCGTGCAGTCATAATGTCCGGCGCCATAGCCGATGCGGTGGCCGGCGCGATCGAACGCCGCCAGCGGAACCAGCAGGATGTCCGGAATGGTTTCGGCGGCATCGGGCGACGGCTCGGGAATGCCGAGCGCGCCGCGCTGCAATTTGTCATCGATGGACCACAGGCGAAATTGCAGCGGCTGCTCGCGCGCGACGATGACCGGCAGCGCCAGTCGCGCGCCGGCGGCTGCGAGCTTTCGCATCAGGGGACCCGGATCGATTTCGCTGCGGATCGGCGAATAGCCGGCGACGACCGTGCCGGGCTTGATGTCGAGAGGCAGTCCGTGCGCGGCAATCGCCAGTGCGGCGGCGGCGCGATCCTCGCTGCCCAGCGCATCGCGCCGCGCCAGCGCGGCAGCGCGGAGAGTGCCCTTCGAAGAACTCACGGGAATCCTCGACGTGCGACGTTATATTCGCTGTCATCACCCGCGAAGGCGGGTGATCCAGTATTCACGGGCGCCGACGATAGAACCGCGCGGCCGCGGCATACTGGATACTCCGCCCGCGCGGAGTATGACGGCTGTGGAGGCGGAAACAAACAAAAGTGCGAAGCCGCGATGGCCGTTGGAGCGCTCGATCCCGGAGTTCCCTACGAAAGTAGGTGGGCACCATGTGACCAAGTCCACGGACCTGGCCAGGGACAGTTCCCGGAAGGATCGATAAGGCCCCGGGGATATATGGCTCCTGACGCGCGACGCAGCTTCGCACTCCCAATGTAAGCGCTATGAGCGCGAACCGCCAGCGTTAACGCGGGGTAATGCGTCTGGTTGAATGAATCAGAGTAAAGCGTCGGTGCCGAAGCATCGACACCTTCACCCTCCCCCTCAAGGGGAGCGTAAGAGAGAGCCGAAACGCCCTACCCGATCGCGACGCCGCCGCCGATGGTGCCGTTGAGCACCTGCGTGGTTTTCTCGATCCGGTCGGCGGCCGAATTCAGCGCATTGGCGACCGCGACCTGGGTCGATTTCGCCCGCTCCGCCGCCGCCGCGCGGGCATCGCGCAACGCGCGGAGTTCTTCTTCAAGGCCGCTGACGCGAACGCCCGCGTCAAGCAATTCGTCGCACACCATCAACGCCGCCATCACGGTCAGGCGGGCATCGCCGATTTCGCCGAACTTGCCGCGCAGGCTTCCGATCCGAGACTCGAAATCTTCGGCCAGTTGCAACAGCCGCTCCTCCTGCCCTTCCTCGCAGGCCATGCGGTATTGCCGGCCGTTGATGGTGACGTTGATATGGTTCATGAGATCTCTCCCGCATCGAGCACCGAGCGGATGGTGCCGATCGCCGCGTCCAGCCGCTCGGCGATCTCGCGATTGACGCGCTCCAGCTTGCGCGATTTCACCAGCGAGCCGTCGAGTTCGTCGGCCAGCCGGGATCGGTCGGTGCCGAGGGCCTGGATCCGGATCGCCAGTTCATTCTCGTCGCGGTCGGCTTCGCGCCGCCGCTCGACCGCACTTTCCAGCGCATCCAGGGCCGTGATCAGCCGCCGGGTCGCAGCTTCGATATCGGCCGAAGCCTGATCGGCATTGCCGGAAACGCTGGCAGGACGGTCGCTCATGACGGGCTTCGCGGACCTTTCGGTGAGCCGGCCGGACAGCAGAATCTGCGGCCGGGCCAAGCGTTTAGGTCGCGAAATTTACGTGGCAAGCGAGCCCAGCGCAACGCCGCTGCGGAGCTATGCACCGCAAAGCCGCATGGAATGGTGCATTCCGGGTTCCCGGCCTTGGACTTGGGGGAATGCAGATGCTATCCACCCTTTTCCTCCAAGGTTTTCTGTCGCCGGAATGCATCGAATCCCGGCGTTGAACGTTCATAGCCACACCCTCTCAACGGATTCCCGAACATGGCGAGCGTCGATCATTTCCGTATGGCCAATGCGATTCGCGGGCTGGCGATGGATGCGGTCGAAAAGGCCAATTCCGGCCATCCCGGCCTGCCGATGGGGGCCGCCGATGTCGCCACCGTGCTGTTCACGCAATTCCTGAAATTCGACGCCGCCGACCCCAAATGGCCGGACCGCGACCGCTTCGTGCTGTCGGCCGGCCACGGCTCGATGCTGCTCTATGCGCTGTTGTATCTGACCGGCAACATCGACATGACGCTCGACGAGATCAAGCATTTCCGCCAGTTGGGATCGCTGACCCCGGGACATCCGGAGAATTTCCACACCAAGGGAATCGAGACCACCACGGGTCCGCTGGGCCAGGGTCTTGCGACCGCGGTCGGCATGGCGGTCGCCGAGAAGATGCTGGCCGCCGAATTCGGCAAGAAGATCGTCGATCACCATACCTATGTGCTGGCTTCCGACGGCGACCTGATGGAGGGCGTCTCGCAGGAAGCGATTGCGCTCGCCGGTCACTGGAAGCTGCACAAGCTGATCGTGCTGTATGACGACAACGGCATTTCGATCGACGGCCCGACCTCGCTTTCCGACTCCGTCGACCAGGTGAAACGATTCAAGTCCGCCGGCTGGCAGGCCGAACTGATCGACGGCCAGGATCAGCAGGCGATTGCCGCGGCGATCACCCGGGCGCAGAAATCCAACAAGCCCTCGCTGATCGCCTGCAAGACCACCATCGGCTTCGGCGCGCCGACCAAGGCCGGCACCAACAAGGCCCATGGCGAGGCGCTCGGCGCCGAGGAACTCAAGGGCGCCAAGGAAAACCTCGGCATTTCGCTGGAGCCGTTCTCGGTACCCGACGACGTGCTGAAAGGCTGGCGCGAAGCGGGCAGCCGCGGCGCGGCCGCGCGCAAGGAATGGCAGCAGCGCTTTGCGACCTTGTCCAACCGCAAGCGCGCCGAATTCGACCGCCGCCTGCGCCACGAGCGGCCGGCGGCGCTCGCCAAGACGTTCAAGGCGCACAAGGAGGCGCTGCTCGAGACGCCGCAGAATATCGCCACCCGCAAATCGTCCGAATCCATCATCGACGCCATCGCGACCGCGATGCCGATGGAATTCCTTGCGGGCTCGGCCGATCTCACCGGCTCCAACAACAACAAGGCGAAATCCGCCACCAATTTTTCGGCCAAGACGCCGAAGGGCCGCTTCATACATTACGGCATCCGCGAGCACGGTATGGCGGCCGCGCTGAACGGCATCTTCCTGCATGGCGGCTTCGCCCCGAACGGCGCGACCTTCCTGGTGTTCACCGACTATGCCCGTCCGGCGATGCGGCTTGCCGCCTTGATGGGCACCGGCGTGGTCTATGTGATGACCCACGATTCGATCGGCCTTGGCGAAGACGGGCCGACCCATCAACCGGTCGAGCATCTTTCCGCATTGCGCGCCATTCCCAACATGCGCGTGTTCCGCCCCTGCGACGCGGTCGAGGTCGCCGAATGCTGGGAACTGGCGCTCAACCGCAACAGCGGCCCGACGGTGCTGGCACTGACCCGGCAGAACCTTCCGCAATTGCGCACCACCGCACCTGCAGACAATCCGTGCAGCCATGGCGGCTATGAACTGGTCGCAGCGCAAGGCGAGGCCAGGGTTTCGATTTTCGCGACCGGCTCGGAAGTCCAGATCGCGGTGGCCGCGCAGAAGCAATTGGCCGAGCGCGGCATCGCAACGCGCGTGGTGTCGGTGCCGTCGCTGGAGTTGTTGCTGGCGCAGCCCCTGGAGAAGCAGCGGGCGATCATCGGCCACGCGCCGGTCAAGATCGCGGTCGAAGCCGCGGTGCGATGGGGCTGGGATGCGGTGATCGGGCAGGACGGCGTATTCGTCGGCATGCACGGTTTCGGCGCCAGCGCGCCGGCCAAGGACCTTTTCAAGCATTTCGGGATCACCACTGAGGCGGTGGTGAACGCTGCGTCAAAGCGCCTGAATGCATAGGTAACCACTATCGGAATATCGGGAATTATGATGCAATGCAGCGTAGGATCGTTCGGGACGTGAAGCTGCCCTGGAATCGGTCAAAACAGCCCCAAACGACGGAAATTTTCCAACCTTGAGGAGAAGTTGAATGGCAGTCCGGGTCGCGATCAACGGGTTTGGCCGGATCGGCCGCAACGTGCTGCGGGCCATCGCCGAATCCGGCCGTAAGGACATCGAGGTAGTCGGCATCAACGATCTCGGCCCGGTCGAGACCAATGCCCACCTGTTGCGCTTCGATTCGGTTCACGGCCGTTTTCCCGGCACCGTGACCGTCGATGGCGATTCCATCAGCGTCGGCAACGGCAAGATCAAGGTCTCCGCCGAGCGCGATCCCGCCAAATTGCCGTGGAAGGAACTCGGCGTCGACATCGCGATGGAATGCGTCGGCATCTTCACCGCCAGGGACAAGGCGGCGCTGCATCTGACCGCCGGCGCCAAGCGCGTGCTGGTATCGGCGCCGGCCGAAAACGCCGATGCCACCATCGTCTACGGCGTCAACCACCACAAGCTGACCCGGGAGCACATGGTGGTTTCCAATGGTTCGTGCACCACCAATTGCCTCGCGCCGATTGCAAAAGTGCTGAACGACACCGTCGGCATCGAGACCGGCTTCATGACCACGATCCATGCCTATACCGGCGACCAGCCGACGCTCGATACCCTGCACAAGGACCTCTATCGCGGCCGGGCCGCGGCGATGTCGATGATCCCGACCTCGACCGGTGCTGCCAAGGCGATCGGGCTGGTATTGCCGGAATTGATGGGCAAGCTCGACGGCGTCGCGATCCGGGTGCCGACGCCGAACGTCTCGGTGATCGATCTCAAGATCGTGGCTTCGCGCAAGACCGACGTGAAGGAAATCAACGAGGCGATGAAGCGCGCCAGCGAGCAGCAGATGAAGGGCATTCTCGGCTACACCACCGCGCCCAACGTTTCGATCGACTTCAACCACGACCCGCATTCGTCCACCTTCCACATGGACCAGACCAAGGTGCTGAACGGCACGCTGGTGCGGGTGATGTCGTGGTACGACAATGAATGGGGCTTCTCCAACCGCATGTCGGACACCGCCGTGGCGATGGGGAAGCTGCTCTGAGTTAGCTCGCCGTCATCCTGAGGTGCGCGCCGCTTGGCGCGCCTCGAAGGATAGCGACACGACCACCCTTCGAGGCTCGCGGCCGCGCCGCTCGCACGTCAGGGTGACGATCCGGAGTAATACATGCCTAGCTTCCGCACCCTCGATGACGTCGACGTGAAGGGCAAGCGCGTGCTGCTGCGCGTCGATCTCAACGTGCCGATGGAGCAGGGGCGCGTCACCGACCTGACCCGGCTCGAGCGGGTGGCGCCGACCATCACCGAGATTTCCGGCAAGGGCGGCAAAGTAATATTGCTGGCGCATTTCGGCCGGCCCAAGGGGCGCGACGCCAAGGATTCGCTAAAGCCGGTCGCGGCCGAACTTGCCAGGGTCATCGACCGGCCGGTGGCGTTCGCCGAGGATTGCGTCGGCGAGGTCGCCGCCAAGGCGGTCGCCGCGTTAAAGGACGGCGACATCCTGTGCCTGGAGAATACCCGTTTCCACAAGCAAGAAGAGGCGAACGATCCGGCGTTCGTGGCCGAGTTAGCCAAGCTCGGCGATATCTGGGTCAACGACGCCTTCTCGGCGGCGCATCGGGCGCACGCTTCGACCGAGGGCCTCGGGCACAAACTGCCGGCCTATGCCGGACGCACCATGCAGGCCGAACTCGACGCGCTGACCAAGGCGCTGGAAGCGCCGGCCAAGCCGGTGATCGCGATCATCGGCGGCGCCAAGGTCTCCACCAAGATCGACCTTCTGGAAAACCTCGTCAGCAAGGTCGATGCGCTGGTGATCGGCGGCGGCATGGCCAACACCTTCCTGCATGCGCAGGGCGTCGGCATCGGCAAATCGCTGGCGGAGAAAGACCTCGCCGCCACCGCGCTGCGCATCTTCGACAAGGCCGAAGCCGCCCAATGCGCCATCATACTGCCGGTGGATGCCATCGTGGCGTTTCATTTCGCGGCCAATTCGCCGTCCCATGCCTACGGCCTCGACGCCATCCCGGCCGACGGCATGATCCTCGACGTCGGCCCGCAATCAATTGCCCGGATTCACGCGGCGATCGACGATGCCGCCACTTTGGTCTGGAACGGCCCGCTCGGCGCGTTCGAGATGACGCCGTTCGACCGCGGCACCGTGGCGGCGGCAAAGCACGCCGCCGAGCGCACCAAGGCGAAAAAACTGATTTCAGTCGCCGGCGGCGGCGACACGGTCGCAGCCCTCAACCAGGCCGGCGTGGCCGGCGATTTCAGCTATGTTTCGACCGCCGGTGGCGCATTTCTTGAATGGATGGAGGGGAAACCCTTGCCGGGCGTCGAGGTTTTGAAGATACGCTAGAGAAGAGGCGAATCCGGCACCGGACGACCCCTAACGCGGAGAACAGGACACATGGCTCGCATCACGTTGCGTCAATTGCTCGATCACGCGGCGGAACAGGACTACGGCGTGCCGGCCTTCAACATCAACAACATGGAGCAGGCGCTCGCCATCATGGACGCCGCCTCCAGCCTCGATGCGCCGGTGATCATCCAGGCCTCGCGCGGCGCGCGGTCCTACGCCAACGACATCATGCTGCGGCACATGATGGATGCGGTCACTGAAATCTATCCGCAGATTCCGGTCTGCGTGCATCTCGACCACGGCAACGGACCGGCGACCTGCATGACCGCGATCCAGGCCGGCTTTACCTCGGTGATGATGGACGGCTCGCTGAAGACCGACGGCAAGACCGCCGCCGACTGGGACTATAATGTCGGCGTCACCAGGACCGTCACCGACATGGCCCATCTCGGCGGCATCTCGGTGGAAGGCGAGCTTGGCGTACTGGGTTCGCTCGAGACCGGCATGGGCGACAAGGAAGACGGCCACGGCGCCGAAGGCAAGCTGTCCCACGACCAGTTGCTCACCAACCCCGACGAGGCCGTGAAGTTCGTCAAACAGACCAAGGTCGACGCGCTGGCGATCGCGATGGGCACCTCGCACGGCGCCTACAAGTTCACCCGCAAGCCGGACGGCAACATTCTGGCCATGAACGTGATCGAGGAAATCCATCGCAAGCTGCCGAACACCCATCTGGTGATGCACGGCTCATCCTCGGTGCCGCAGGACCTGCAGGACATCATCAACGCCAATGGCGGCAAGATGAAACCGACCTGGGGCGTGCCGGTGTCCGAGATCCAGCGCGGCATCAAGCACGGCGTGCGCAAGATCAACATCGACACCGACAACCGGATGGCGATGACCGGCCAGATCCGCAAAGTGCTCAACGAAGACCCCAGCGAGTTCGATCCGCGCAAATATCTCAAGCCGGCGATGGAAGCGATGGCCAAGCTGTGCAAGCAGCGCCTGCAGGAATTCAATGCCGCGGGGCAGGCCAGCAAGATCAAGAAGGTGCTGACCACCGCGCAGATGGCGATGCGTTACGCCAAGGGCGAGCTCGATCCGAAGGTCGCATGAGCGGGGAGCGCCGGGATACATCCCGCCCCTTTTTTGGCCGCAGTCCGGGGGCATCTAGCCGACATCATGGCCGCTAAACCTGTTCCGCCCCGCCCCGCGCCGCGCCTGTATCTCGCGACGCCCGACGTGGACGACCCGTCGGCGCTGGTGGCAAGCCTTCCCGGCCTGCTCGCAGGCGCCGATGTCGCCGCGGTGCTGGTGCGGCTCAAGCCGGCCGACCCGCGCACCATGATCGCGCGCGTCAAGGCATTGGCGCCGGCGATCCAGGACCATGGCGCCGCACTTTTGCTCGACGGTCATGTCGAACTGGTGGCCCGCGCCGGCGCCGACGGCGCGCATCTCAACGGCATCGAAGCCATGATCGAGGCGCTGCCGACATTGAAGCCCGACCGCATCGCCGGGGTCGGCGGCCTCGTGACCCGTCACGATTCGATGGCCGCAGGTGAAGCCGGCGCCGATTATGTGCTGTTCGGCGAGCCCGATATGCGCGGGCTGCGGCCTTCGGCCGAAGCCATCGCCGAGCGCCTGCAATGGTGGACCGAATTGTTCGAGCCGCCTTGCGTCGGCTTTGCCGCATCGTGCGGGGAAGCCGCCGAATTTGCCGCGGCCGGCGCCGATTTCATCCTGGTCGGCGATTTCATCTGGCAGGATTCGCGCGGCGCCAAAGTGGCGCTGATGGATGCGGAGCAGGCGATCAAGCAGGCCTGGGCCGCGACGCCCAAAGAAATCAAAGCCGAGCAGGGATAGCGCCGGAATGAAGCGCCTGCGTCCGATATCGATCCTGGCGGGTTGGCTGATGTTGACGGCCAACGCGGCCGCGCAAATCTCGCTGACGCCGCCCGGCGCGCAAACGCCGCCGGCGACAACCAGCAAGCCCGCGGCAAAGGCCAAGGCGAAATCACCCGCCCCGGCCAGGAAGCCCGCCGCCGAGACGGCAAAGCCGGCGCCGGCTCCGGTCGCACCCGCCGCAACCGCGACGCCGGCACCTGCGCCCGCGCCGAACGATCCCAATGTCGATCTGGTGTTCGGCGCCTATCAGCGCGGCCAATACAAGACCGCATTCGATCTTGCGAGCCAGCGTGCCAGGGACAACAACGATCCGAAGGCGATGACGATGCTCGGCGAACTCTACGCCAACGCGATGGGCGTCAAGCGCGATTACGCCAAGGCGGCCGACTGGTACAAGCGCGCCTCCGATCTCGGCGATCGCGAGGGCATGTTCGCGCTGGCCATGCTTCGCATCGCCGGGCGTGGCGGCCCGGTCGACCGCGAGGAGGCCGCCAGGTTGCTGGCGTCCTCCGCCAAGCTCGGCGAGCCGAAGGCCGCGTATAATCTCGCGCTGCTCTATATCGATGGACAGACGCTGCCGCAGGATCTCAAGCGCGCCGCCGAACTGCTTCGCGTCGCCGCCGACGCCGGCAATGCGGAAGCGCAATACGCGCTGGCAACCTTCTACAAGGAAGGCACCGGCGTCGAGAAGGACCCGGAAAAGGCGGTGCGGCTGCTGCAGGCGGCTTCGCTCGCCGACAATGTCGACGCCGAAGTCGAATACGCCATCGCGCTTTTCAACGGCACCGGCACGCCGAAGAACCAGGCCGCCGCCGTGGCGCTGCTGACCAAGGCGGCCCGGCAAAACAGTCCGATCGCACAGAACCGGCTCGCGCATGTGCTAGTCGAGGGGATGGGCGTGCCGAAAGACAAGATCGAGGGCCTGAAATGGCACCTCGTCGCGAAGACCGCCGGCAAGGGCGACCCGATGCTCGACGAGGCGCTGGCCGATCTCAGTCCGGCGGATCGCGCCAAGGCCGAGGAAGGCGCGCGCAGATGGCTTGGCGCCAAATGATCCGCCTTGACGCCACCCCGGCCGCAGGGCACCCACTGTTGCTCAGCCACCTTCTCCACAGAAGCGTCACAGACAGACCGGGATCATGCTGCATTCAGCCACTATCAACGTCATGGTCAAAGCCGCGCGCCGCGCCGGCCGCAGTCTCAAGCGCGACCTCGGCGAGGTCGAGAATCTCCAGGTATCGCTGAAGGGGCCGGCCAATTTCGTCACCATGGCCGACAAGCGCGCCGAGGAGATGCTGTACAGCGACCTTGACAAGGCGCGGCCGGGTTACGGCTTCATCGGCGAGGAAGGCGGAGTGCGCGAAGGCGCCGACAAGAGCCACACCTGGATCGTCGATCCGCTCGACGGCACCACCAACTTCCTGCACGGCATCCCACAATTTGCGATCTCGATCGGCTTGCAGCGCGAAGGCACCATGATCGCCGGCCTGATCTACAATCCGGCCAATGACGACCTCTACCTCGCCGAGCGCGGCAAGGGCGCCTTCCTCAACGACCAGCGGCTGCGCGTCGCCGGCCGGCGCAAGCTCAATGAATGCGTGATCGCCTGCGGCCTGCCACATATCGGCCGCGGCGACCACGAATTGTCGCGCCTCGAGATGACCGAAATCCAGAACCAGGTGGCGGGTCTGCGCCGGTTCGGCGCCGCCGCGCTCGACATGGCCTTCGTCGCCTCGGGCCGCCTCGACGGCTATTGGGAGCGCAACCTGCAGCCGTGGGACATGGCGGCGGGGCAGATCATCGTGCGCGAGGCCGGCGGCATCGTCAGCGGCATCGAAGGCGACGACGACCCGCTCAAGACCGGCAACGTCGTCTGCGGCAACGAATTCATCCATGCCGAACTGGTGAAGATTCTGAAGCCGCTGGGGAAGCAGGTTTCAGGCAATCAATAGGCCGAGCCCAGGATGATGACAGGGTTGGCGGTTTTAACGGCCACCTGTGTCGCATGATGTCTGTGCGGCGTCTGCGACTGACTGTAGAGCGCAGCGCGATCCGACGCACATCCGGAAACCACGCCTGCCAGGACGGCTATCAGGACATATCGGAGCATGCTTGCCGCTTCCCGGATTCGACCGGGTTCAAACTGGGTCATCATGGTTAATAGGCGGTAAATCGCGCGGCTATGGATGCCCGGGACCAGCCCGGGGATGACGAGCTTTCACTGCGGTAAGCCGGATGTTCGCCGTCAGGCTCCCTTCATCCTGAAATGACTGACGCCCCATTCGCTGCCGTCGGCGTAGCCGAACAGTCCTGATGTGGCGAGGAAGAACCAGCGCCAGCGCCGCATCCACAGTTCGGTGTCGTCGCCATAGACCTCGCGCAGGATGGCTTCGATCTCGTCGCGGTGCGCGTCGAAATTGGCGAGCCAGTCCAGCGCGGTGCGCTGGTAGTGCGTGCCGCTCCAGCGCCATTCCTTCTCGACCTCGAACAAATCGGCGTATTGCCGGATCAGATAATGGCTCGGCATCACCCCGCCGGTGAAAAAATGCCGCGCGATCCAGTCTTCACTGTCGGCGCGATCGAACAGATAGGCGCCGGAGCGGTGGGTGAAGACATGCATGAAGAAGCGGCCATCCGGCGCCAGCCATGATCTCACCCGAGCAATCAACTCACGCCAGTTCATGATGTGCTCGAACATTTCGACCGAGACGATGCGGTCGAACTGTCGCCGGGGGTCGAACACGTTCATGTCCTGCGTGATCGCGCCAAGGTTGGTCAAACCGCGCGCCGCGGCCTCGCCCTCAATATAGAGCCGCTGCGAATGCGAATTGGATACCGCGGTCACTTCGCTGTTCGGAAACTGCCGCGCCATCCACAGCGACAGCGAACCCCAGCCGCAGCCGAGTTCGAGAATCGATTGCCCGTCGGCGAGGTCCGCATGCGCGACGGTCTGGCGCAGCGCTTCTTCCTCTGCCTCCTGCAGCGTCGATCTTGGATCGTTGTAGAAGCACGATGAATATTTGCGGTTCGGACCAAGCACGCGGGCAAAGAAGGCGGCAGGCACTTCGTAATGCTGGGCGTTGGCCTCCTCGGTGTGTTCGGCGATGGCGCGTGCCGCCATCTCCTCGGCAAACAGGGCGTCGCTTGCGGCACTGCCCGAGGCGAGCCGGGCCGCGGTGCGCGAGCACAATCGCTGGACGGCGGCGCGGATCAAGAGATCGGGCAGCGGCACCCGTTCGGCGGCGCCGATCATCGTGGATACGAAGCTCATGTGACCATGTCCTTGTGCGGTGGCAGCGGAAAAAACATGCTGGTACGCGACTGATAGTCGCGATAGCGCTCGCCGCGCGAGCGCAGCATCTGCGCCTCCAGCGGCGGAATGCCGGTGACGTGCACCAGGATCCAGTACATGAAGAGCGGCGCCAGCAGCGTCGCCCAGCCCCAAGGATAAAACAGAGGATAAGAAGGCGAGATCGCGATCACCGGATAGGCCAGCCAGCCGAACCATTGGAAGAAATAATTCGGGTGCCGCGACCAGCGCCACAGCCCGGCGTCGCAGACCCTTCCCTGGTTGGCGGCATGGCTCCGGAAACGCTGGAGCTGCGCATCGGCCAGCGCTTCGCCGGCGATTCCCGCCAACAGGATTAATGCGCCGAGACAATCCTGCGGGCGCAACAGAGGTTGCGGAAACCGCGCCGCGACGAAAATGGCAAACACCAGCGGGATCGACCCGAACCCCTGGTTCTGCAGAAAGATGAACATCTTGCGCGGCGAATCGACGCCCCACTCTTTGGCGAAGGCGGCATAGCGCGGATCGTCCGATATTCCGGCGGTGCGCATCGCGATGTGCAAGCCAAGCCGAAGCGACCAGATCGCCACCAGGGCCGCGACCAGCCATTGCCTGGCGTCGGGCGCCGAACCCGCAACCGGCCACAGCGCGCTGCCGGAGCCGACGATGCCGAGCGAGAACGTCCAGATGGTATCGACCCAGCCTGAATTGCCGGTGCGCTGCTGCACCAGCCACGCGCCCGCCATCAGCACCGACAGGGACAGTGCGATCGCAGCCAGGGCCTCAAGGTACAAAACGAGCATGCGAAATTCCGCTCACAGCCTCACGCGTCAAAACCTTTGGGAAATACGTGAGGGATCAACCCGGGTTTCAGGCCGAAGTTCCTCATTCCGACCTCAAACGGGCTGTAACCGGCCTTTTTTCCCGGCCCCGCTGTGCCATATTGGGGTCCGAAATCGTCTTCCCTCCCAACAGGTGACAACTCATCCGATGGCGTCAGGTCCCTCCTCCCCCTCCGCGATGGAGCTCGAACTGAGCAAGCTGTCCTCGCCCAGAATCTTTCTGGTGCGGATGCTGGTGTTCCTGGTGCTGTGCGCCCTGGTGATGGTGGTGCTGTACAGGCAGATCATCACCGCGTTCTTCGCCAATCCCGGACTGAACACGCTGATCGGCCTGGTGCTGCTGATCGGCATCATCCTGTCGTTCCGCCAGGTGATCCGGCTCTATCCGGAAGTGGCCTGGGTCAACAATTTCCGCATCGCCGATCCCGGCCTCGCGGTCGACCGCCACCCCACGCTGCTGGCGCCGATGGCGGCGATCCTCGGCGGCGAGCGCACCGGACGGATGACGATCTCGCAGCAGACCATGCGGCATCTGCTGGATTCCATCGCCACGCGACTCGACGAGGCCCGCGACATTTCCCGCTACATGACCGGCCTGTTGGTGTTCCTCGGACTGCTCGGCACCTTCTGGGGCTTGATCGAAACCGTGGGCTCGGTCGGCAAGGTGATCGACGGCCTTAAGGTCGGCGGCGACGCCGGCGCATTGTTCGACACCCTCAAGGAAGGCTTGGCCGCGCCGCTCGGCGGCATGGGCATTTCATTTTCGTCGTCGCTGTTTGGCCTGGCCGGCTCGCTGATCCTCGGCTTTCTCGATCTGCAATCGAGCCAGGCGCAGAACCGGTTCTACACCGATCTCGAAGACTGGCTCGCCACCACGGTGCGCGAATATTCCGGCGAGACCGCCGCCGGCGCCAGCGGCGACCTGCAGAACGCGATCGAGCGCCTGCGCGCCAGCATGGCGGAAGGCGGCGGCAACCGCGGCACCACGGCGGCGATGGCCAATCTCGCCGAAGCCATTCAGGGCCTGGTCGCGCATATGCGGACCGAGCAGCAGATGATCCGCGAATGGGCCGACGGCCAGGGCGAGCAAAACCGCGAGATCAAGAAATTGCTGGAGCGGATCGCGCGCCAGCCCGAGAAGAATTAGTACGAGACAGTTGATGCGGATTTTGGAAATGAGCGGCGGCTGCAGCCTTACTTCTCTCATCGGAAGAGGTCGGATCGCTGCTTCGGCGATCCGGGTAAGGGGTTACGGTCTCTCGATAAACTGTAACCCCTCACCCGGCGCTACGCGCCGACCTCTCCCGATGGGAGAGGTGAACGTCGTATCGCAGAGACTCCCGTAATGGCCCTCGCCCGTACCCGCCGCAGCGAATCTGCGTTCAACTACTGGCCGGGCTTCGTCGACGCGCTGTCGACGCTGGTGCTCTCGATCGTGTTCCTGCTGTCGGTGTTCCTGGTGGTGCAGTTCTTCCTGTCGCAGGAGGTCACCGGCAAGGACAAGGCGCTGGAGGCGCTCAACGCCAAGCTGGCGCAGTTGAACGACCTGTTGTCGCTGGAAAAACTCGGCAAGCTCAATCTCGAAGACCAGCTTTCGCAGCTGCGGGCCGGCCTCGCCTCGGCGGAGGCCGAGCGCGACCGCATCAAGGGACTCTATGACGGCATGGCCGGTGCCGGCAGCGACGCCGCCGGCCGCACCAGCGAGCTCAACAAGGCGCTCGATTCCGAAAAGCAGATATCGTCGCGCGCCCTGGCGCAGATCGAGGTGCTGAACCAGCAGATCAGCGCGCTGCGCCGCCAGCTTGCCGCGCTGGAAGAAGCGCTCGACGCCTCGGAGAAGCGCGACAAGGAATCCCAGAACCGCATCGTCGACCTCGGGCAACGGCTGAACGTCGCGTTGGCGCAGCGGGTGCAGGAACTGTCGCGCTACCGTTCCGAATTCTTCGGCCGGCTGCGTGCGATTCTTGGCAACCGGCCGGACATCCGGATCGTCGGCGACCGCTTCGTGTTCCAGTCCGAAGTGTTCTTCGACACCGGACAGGCGTTGCTGCTGCCCGAAGGCCGCGCCGAACTCGACAAGCTGGCGCAGGCGCTGATCGATCTCGACAAGCAGATTCCAGCCGAGATCGCCTGGGTGCTGCGGGTCGACGGCCACACCGACGTGCGGCCGATCAACAGCCCGGTGTTCAAGTCGAACTGGGAATTGTCGTCGGCGCGCGCGATTTCGGTAGTGCAATATCTGATCTCGCTCGGCGTGCCGGCACAGCGGCTGGTCGCGGCCGGTTTTGCCGAATTCCAGCCGCTCGACACCGCCAATACCGAAGAGGCCTACAAGCGCAACCGCCGCATCGAACTGAAACTGACGGAACGGTGACGGCTTTATCTTGAGCGCCCCCTTCCAGCTTCGTCCCTATCGCGCCGGTGACGAAGACGCTGCGATCGCGCTATGGCTTGCGACGTGGCGGCAGGCGTATCCGGACATCGATTTTAACGCGCGCCTGGCATGGTGGCGCGAACGCTGGCGCAACGAGCTGGTGCCGAATGCCAATATCATCGTGGCTGAACGGGCGGGAACGCTGACCGGATTCGTCACGATCGACAGGTCCGGCTATCTCGACCAGTTGGTCGTCGCTCCCAATTGCTGGGGTTCGCGCCTCGGCAGCGCATTACTCGACGAGGCCAAGCGGCTGTCGCCCGGCCGGATCACGCTGATGGTCAATACCGACAATGTCCGAGCCATCGGCTTCTACGAGCGCAACGGTTTTATTCATGCCGGCGAAGATGTGAACCCGACCTCGGGAAGGCCTGTGCTGCGGATGGCGTGGAAACCGTAGCGCTATTCTTCCCTTCTCCCCTTGTGGGAGAAGGGAAAATTATCACACCCCCTCGAACTGCAGCCTTGCCAGCCGTGCATAGAGGCCGCCCGCGGCGACCAGCGAGGCGTGGGTGCCCTGCTCGACGATGCGGCCCTGGTCCATCACCATGATGCGGTCGCAGGACAATACGGTGGCAAGGCGATGGGCGATCACCAGCGTGGTGCGGTGACGCATCAGTTCCTCCAGCGCGGTCTGCACCAGCGTTTCGGATTCGGCATCGAGCGATGAAGTGGCTTCATCGAGCAGCAGCAATGGCGCATCGCGCAGGATCGCGCGCGCGATCGCGATGCGCTGGCGCTGGCCTCCCGACAGCGTGACGCCGCGCTCGCCGAGCTGCGCCTCGAATCCGCCGGGCAGGCGGCGAATGAATTCGCTGGCGTGAGCGAGATCGGCGGCGCGCTCGACCTCGGCATCGGTCGCATCGGGGCGGCCGAAGCGGATGTTCTCGCGCGCGGTGGTGGCGAATGCCACCGAATCCTGCGGCACCAGCGCGATGCGCGAGCGCAGTTCGCGCGGATCGGCGGCGCGGATCGGCGTCCCGTCGAACGAAATCATGCCGCCCTGGGGATCGTAGAACCGCAACAGCAAATGAAACAGCGTGCTCTTGCCCGCACCCGAGGGGCCGACGATCGCCACCTTCTCGCCGGCGCGCACCGACAGCGAGACGCCGTCGATCGCCGGTGTATCCGGCCGCGTCGGATAGGCGAAGCTGACGTTGTCGAAACTGACATCGCCGCGCGCCGGCACCGGCATCGGGCGCGGCGAAACCGGGGCGGCGATGGCCGACCTGACGCGCAGGATTTCGAACAACCGTTCCGATGCGCCGGAGGCCGCCGAAACCTCGCCCCAGACTTCGCTGAGCTGGCCGAGCGCGGCCGCGGCGAAAGCCGCATACAACAGGAACTGGCCGAGCCGGCCCGGCGTGATGGCGCCGGTCAGCACATCGTGCGATCCGATCCAGAGGATCAATACCACACTGGTAAAGACGATGAAGATGATGACGGCGGTGAGCACCGCGCGCGCGCGGGTCGAACTGCGCGCGGCGTCATAGGCCTGTTCGACTTCGCCGCCGAAGCGCGCCTCGGCCAGCCGCTCGCTGGTATAGGCCTGCACGGTCCTGATCGCGCCGACAAGTTCGGAAGCGTACGCCGTGGCATTCGCCAGCGTATCCTGGGCGTTGCGCGACAGCCGCCGCACCCAGCGTCCGAACGCCACCAGCGGAAGCACGATCGCCGGTATCGCTAACAGCACGAAGCCCGACAGCCGCGGGCTGGTAAACACCATCATCGCGGCGGCGCCGATGAACAGCATGAAATTGCGCAGCGCAATCGAGACCGAAGCGCCGACCGCGGATTTGATCTGGGTGGTGTCGGCGGTGAGGCGCGAGATCAATTCGCCGCTGCGCGCCGAATCGAAGAACGCCGGCGACAGCGAGATCAGATGCGCGAACACGTCGCGCCGCAGATCGGCGACGATGCGCTCGCCGATCGTCATCACCAGATAGAACCGCGACGCGCTGGCGGCGGCGAGCACGGCGACCACCGCGATCATCACGCTGAAATAGCTGTTGATCATGGCGATGCCCTCGGGCGTGAACCCGAAGTCGATCATGCGGCGCACCGCGACCGGCACGATCAGGGTGGTGACCGCGGCAACCGTCAGCGCGATCAGCGCCAGAATGGCGCGTCCGCGGTAGCGCGCCACATAGGGCGCCAGCGCCAGCAGCGGACGCAGCCTGGCGCGCGCTTCGACCGGCGATGGCGTCAATGGCGCTTCGACCGGTGATGCTCCGGGACGCGGATCGACGCGCGGAATCGGCGGCTTATCGCCTGCGGGGTCTTCAAGCCGTTCCACTGCACTCATCAGACCAGACCCATCGCTTTGCCATCCCCAGATAGGCTCCGCCGCCACCGCTGGCAATTCAGATAGTCGTCACATCCGGCCGGATACGTGGCTTGTTTTGGCGGACTTGCTGCGTTATAGAGC
The DNA here is from genome assembly GCF_004799405.1 of Bradyrhizobium sp. Lineage (GTDB taxonomy): Bacteria > Pseudomonadota > Alphaproteobacteria > Rhizobiales > Xanthobacteraceae > Bradyrhizobium. Next base: position 64,071 of record NZ_SSMW01000070.1, on the reverse strand, counting down.
GGCCCAAATCCGTCCCCACAGCCACTTGAAAGACAGGCGCCGGCGCGCCAAAGGATCTGCCATGAAAGCCGAAATTCATCCGGAATATCATATGATTACGGTCGTCATGACCGATGGCACCGAATACCAGACGCGCTCGACCTGGGGCAAGGCAGGCGACAAGCTGAACCTCGATATCGACTCCAAGTCGCACCCGGCCTGGATCGGCGGCGCCCAGCAGTTGCTGGACCGCGGCGGCCGCGTGTCCCGGTTCCAGAAGAAGTTCTCGGGCTTCCTCAAGAAGGAGTGAGCCTTTTCAAGGCTTCTCATTCGAAGCAAAGCGCCGAAACGCCCCGCTCCCGGGGCGTTTTTGTTTGGCGCGCCAGCGGTTAGAACCGCCAGCCGACGCAGACGGCGCCAGCAGCGATGATGCAGCATGCCGCGATCCGCAAGCCGGTCAATCGCTCCTTGAGGAAGATGGCCCCGAGCAGGGCGGCGAACACCACGCTGGTTTCACGCAATGCCGATACCGCCCCCATCGGGTTGGCCTGCATGGCCCAGATGATGGCGCCATAGGCCGCAAGCGCAATCAGTCCGCCGCCGGCCGCCTTGCCGGCTTCCGCCATCGGTATCGCAAACATCGCCCGCCGGCCTCGCGCCAGGTACCATAGCGGCACCACGAGAAAACACGCGAACATGCCGCCGGTGAACGCGACCCAGTTACCGGAGACCCGCACGCCGATGCCATCGACCACCGTGTAGGCGGCAATGCTGACGCCGGTCGCCAGCGACCATGGCAAATTCATCGCCCGCAGCGATCTGGCTCTCGCCGAGGCCAGCATGAAGATGCCGATGCAGACGAGCCCAATGCCGATGCTGTTGATCGGGGGCATCCACTCGCCGGCAAACAGGCTGCCGCCGAGCGCGACCAGCGCCGGCGACGAGCCGCGCGCAATCGGATAGGTCTCGCCGAGATCGCCGCTGCGATACATCCGCACCAGCAGCGCATTGTAGATCAGGTGAATCGTCCCCGAGGCGAGCACGTAGACGGCGCTTGCCGCAGACGGCAGGCCGGCGAACGCCATCATGGCGGCACCGGCGAGACCGATGGTGACATTGATCATCAGCATGGTTTGCGCGCGATCCGCACCTCCGCGCAGCAGCGCGTTCCAGCTCGCGTGCAGGAACGCGGCCGACAGAATCAGCACGATGGCAAAGGGAGCTAGCAAAAGCGGATGATTCTCGTGTCGACGTGCGGACTGGCGCACATCCGATCAGTGATCCGGCGTTATCGCTCGAACGCCGCCTTCAGGCGATTGAGCTGCGGCACCAGCGGATTGCCGATCGCAGCGCGTTCGGCCGGCGGCGCGTGGATGGTGGCGTCGAGGCGGCGAACCTTGGTTTGCAGGCTCATCGAGCGGGCGATCAGGTCCTGCAATTGCTTCGGCAGCTTCTCGAGCATCTCGTCCGGGCCGGGATCGGCGGCGCTGAGCTTGACCTTGGTCTTTTCGCGATTGGCCTGCGACAGCGTCATCTCGCCTTCCTTGACCGCGCGGTGCAGCAACAGCCATGAGGCCAGTTGCATCAGGCGCGTGGTCAGCCGCATGCTTTCGGTCGCATAAGTGAGGCTGACGGAGCGATCGAGCGCCTTGGCCTCGGTGCGGCCGACGCCATCGAGATAGGCGGCGGTCTCCTCGACCAAGTCCATGCCGTCGCGGAACAAGGTGCCGAATGCCGCCGAATTGGTCAGCCGCTCGCTGAGTTGCACGAGCGCGGTTTCGCCTTGCGAACGGTCCGACATGGTTAACGCCTCACGCCACTGTTTACGCAGCCGGCGAAAAAGCGCTCCGGCTTATGATGAACAAATCATTGCGCGCCCGGGAGCGCGAGTCCAGCCACAAGCGTTGTTATGGTTTCCAGCGAGGTGCCGGCGGCCCCAAAAAAAGAGCCGCCGTTTCCGGCGGCTTTTGAAGTTGATAACAGGGAGGCGTCAAACAGAGTGGACAGGAGCCACTCGGTGTCCAAACGAGGACAATTCCGGTCATAAACAAGAAAGCTTAATCAATCGTAAACGAACGATTTTCTTCAGCTTTCATTTGCCGTGGCATTGGCCGAGGGTCGCGACGTCTCTCCGCGTCATGCCCGGCCCTGTGCCGGGCATCCACGTCTTTGCCGCAACCGCGAAAGGCGTGGATGGCCGGGACAAGCCCGGCCATGACGACCGAGAGAACATGGAGGCGGACCAACGCGCGATGCACCCCCTCTCCCGCTTGCGTGGGAGGGGCGCGTGCCTCGCTCACGATTTGAAAAAGCTGTCGGCGGCATCCTTTGACGCGCGCTTTTTGGTCATGGCGACCTGCAGTCGCTCGATTTCCGCCGTCATCAGCGCGATGCGCTCGGTCAGTTCCTCGACCGACAGCAGCGACAGGTCCTGCCCGATCTCGTGGGTGACTTTCTTCCTTGGCTTGTCGTCGTCCTCGATGGCCATGCGCTCCCTCCGGTGCTCGACGGTCGGTGAAACGGTTGCCAGCCCGGGCGCGGCTGGCTAAGCAGATGCCTGTTCAATGATCCCGCGTTTCGCAAGGACAAATCATGGAAAAGCTGCCCGCGCAAATGACCGTCATCGGCATCAGCAAGCCCGGCGGTCCGGAGGTGCTGGTGCCGGAGACCCGCAGCGTCCCTGTGCCGGGTGCAAACGAGATCCTGATCAAGGTCGCCGCGGCCGGCGTCAACCGGCCCGACGTCGCGCAGCGATCCGGCTCCTACCCGCCGCCGCCCGGCGCCAGCGACCTGCCCGGGCTTGAAGTGGCGGGCGAGGTCGTCGCGGTCGGCGCAGGCGTCACCAGACACAGGCTCGGCGACAAGGTGATGTCGCTGGTGGCCGGCGGCGGCTATGCGCAATATTGCATCGCGCAGGATGCCCAGGCGATGGCGGTGCCGCCGGCGCTGTCGATGCAAGAAGCCGGTGCTGTTCCCGAAACGCTGATGACGGTCTGGCACAATGTGTTCGAGCGTGGCGCGCTGAAATCGGGCGAGACGCTGCTGGTCCATGGCGGCTCGTCCGGCATCGGCACCATGGCCATTCAACTGGCCAAGGCCTTCGGCTCCAAGGTGATCGTCACCGTCGGATCGAAGGAAAAAGCCGATGCCTGCCTCAAGCTCGGCGCTATCAGAGCGATCAACTACAGGACCGAAGACTTCGTCGCCGAGGTCAAGACCGCGACATCGGGCGCGGGCGCCGATGTCATTCTCGACATGGTCGGTGGCGAATACATCGAACGCAACTACGACGCGGCCGCGATCGACGGTCGCGTGATCCAGATCGCGTTTCTCGGCGGACCCAAGGCAAACGTTAATTTCGCCAAGCTGATGGTGAAGAGGCTGCACCACACTGGCTCGACCTTGCGGCCCCGCAGCAATGCCGACAAGGCGGCGATGGTCGCGGCCATCGAAGCCAACGTGATGCCGCTGTTGCGCGATGGTCGCGTCAAGCCGCTGATGGACAGCACATTCCCGCTGGAAAAGGCCGCCGATGCGCACCGGCGCATGGAGACCAGTGAACATATTGGCAAAATTGTGTTGGTCGCTTAACGCTGGTGAGCGATGGCCGGCGGGAAACCCTTTGATTTCCCTTACATTCATGTCATTTATCGCGCGACGCCGGGCGGGGATTTCGTCCGGAAACATCGTTGATTGCGGAGAACCGACTTTGCGCCTGATCAGGTGCCTCGCGCCGCTTGCGCTGGGCCTCATGATGTTTGTCGCCGCGCCACCGGCGCGCGCCATCGACGCCGTCAGCGTCCGCGGCGACGCGCCCGCGATCGACCTCACAGCGATACTCGATCATCGGCGCAGCGACACCGACCGCATCCAGGTCTCCACCGCGCCCGGCACCGACGGCATCGTCCGCCGCATCGAGGTCCGCGCCCGCGAAGGCGGACAGAACTGGGTGGTGTTCGCCCTCGCCAACAACACCGACGACCAGCTCGATCGCCTGATCGTGGCGCCGCACTATCGCATCGTCTCGTCGGGACTGCTGTGGCCCGATCTCGGATTGTCGCGGATCGCCACCATCACGCCGTCGACCGGCGACCGTCCGGAACGCCAGGAAAGCGCCACCGCCGACATTTTCCGCATCACGCTCGATCCCGGCTCCGTCGTCACCTTTGTCGCCGAACTGCGCACCGATAAATTGCCGCAGCTCTATCTGTGGGAACCCGACGCCTACAAGGACAAGGTCAACTCGTTCACGCTGTACCAGGGCATCGTGATCGGCATTTCCGGACTGCTGGCATTGGTGCTGACCATCCTGTTCGTGGTCAAGGGCAGCATCATGTTTCCGGCCGCCGCGGCGCTGGCGTGGGCGGTGCTGGTCTATATCGGCGTCGATTTCGGCTTCTGGGGCAAGGTGCTCGACATGTCGAACAACGCCGAGCGGGTCTGGCGCGCGGCCGGCGAAGCGATCCTGGCGGCGACGCTGCTGGTGTTTCTGTTTGCCTATCTCAATCTCAGCCGCTGGCATGTGCGTTATTCCCACATCACCATCGGCTGGTTGGCCTTCCTGGGCTCGCTGGTGGCGCTGGCCTTGTTCGATCCCGCGGTGGCCTCGGGCATCGCGCGGATGTCGCTGGTGCTGATCGCGTTCGCGGGCTTTGCGCTGATCGTGTACCTATCGACCCACAATTTCGACCGCGCGGTGCTGCTGATCCCGACCTGGTTCCTGCTGGTGGTCTGGGTGGTCGCGGCCGGCATGGCGGTGGCCGGCAACGTCACCAACGACATCGTCGGCCCGGCGCTGCTCGGCGGCCTGGTGCTGATCGTGATGCTGATCGGGTTCACGGTGATGCAGCACGCCTTTGCCGGCGGCGGCGCGACCACCGGCATCGTCTCCGACGTCGAGCGCCGCGCACTGGCGCTGACCGGTTCCGGCGACCTGATCTGGGACTGGGACGTCTCCGCCGACAAGGTGTTCACCAGCCCCGAGACCGAAAGCCTGCTCGGCCTCAAGCGCGGCACGCTGGAAGGCCCCGCCGCGAAATGGCTCGAGGTGCTGCATCCGCTCGATCAGGATCGCTTCCGTGCGGCGCTAGACAGCGTGCTCGATCAGCGCCGCGGCCGCCTGGTGCAGGATTTCCGGCTGCGCACGCCCGACGGCCACTTCATGTGGTTCGCGCTTAAAGCGCGCCCGGTGGTCGGCTCCGACGGCGAAGTCTCGCGCGTGGTCGGCACGCTGACCGACGTGACCGAGGCCAAGAACGCCGAGGAACGGCTGCTGCACGATTCCGTGCATGACAACCTCACCGGCCTGCCGAACCGCAAATTGTTCATCGACCGCCTGGGCGCGGTGGCCAATTTCGCCAAGACCATGCCGAACCTGCGGCCGACGCTGATGGTGATCGATCTCGATCGCTTCAAGCAGGTCAACGATTCCGTCGGCATCGCGGTCGGCGATTCGATCCTGCTGACGCTGGCGCGGCGTCTGACCCGCATCCTGAAACCGCAGGACACGCTGGCGCGGCTCGCCGGCGACCAGTTCGGTCTGATCCTGATGTCGGAACAGGATCCGGCGCGCATCACCGCCTTCGCCGAGACCATACGCAAGACCATCCGCGCGCCGATCGCCTTCAATGACCGCGAGATTTTCCTCACCGCCTCGATCGGGCTGGCGCTCAGCGACCCGCAGACGCAACTGTCCGAAGAGATCATCAAGGACGCCGAGCTTGCGATGTACCATTCCAAGCGCATCGGCGGCGACCGCATCGACGTCTACAAGCCGGCGATGCGCGCGCGCAAGACCGACCGGCTGACGCTGGAATCCGAATTGCGCCGCGCCATCGAGCGCGAGGAAATCACCATTCTGTACCAGCCGATCGTGCGGCTGGAGGATCGCTCGATCGCCGGCTTCGAGGCGCTGGCGCGCTGGGATCATCCCAAACTGGGCCGGATGTCGCCGGTGGAATTCATCACCATCGCCGAGGAAATCGGCCTGATCGTCGATCTCGGCATGTTCGTGATGGACCAGACCGCAAAGCAGCTCGCGATCTGGCAGCGCGCGATGCGCTCGCGCGATCCGATCTTCGCCAGCGTCAACGTCTCCTCGCGGCAATTGCTGCGGCACGACCTGATCCACGATATCCGTACCGTGCTGTCGCGCTCCTCGGTGGCGCGCGGCACGCTGAAGCTTGAATTGACGGAATCCCTGGTGATGGAGAACCCGGAACACGCCGCCCAGATGCTGACGCGGATCCGCGAACTCGGCACCGGATTGTCGCTGGACGATTTCGGCACCGGTCATTCGTCGCTGGCCTATCTGCAGCGCTTTCCGTTCGACACCATCAAGATCGACCAGTCCTTTGTCCGCACCACCAGCCGCGGCACCAGGCCGGTGATCCTGAAATCGATCATCGCGCTGGCGCACGACCTCGGCATGGACGTGGTCGCCGAGGGCGCCGAGACCGATTCGGACGCGGTCGAGCTCTATCAGCTGGGCTGCGAATACGCGCAAGGTTTTGCGTTCGGCGAACCGATGGACGCCGACGCCGCGATGCGGCTGCTCACCGAAGAACGACTCGAGGCGGCGAGCTAGTCGTCGTCCCTGCGAAAGCAGGGACCCACAATCCGCGGCGGTTTTTGTCCGACGGCGGGTCGATCGGCATCTTTCAAAACCTTGGCGGCACGGCGTATGGGTCCCCGCGTTCGCGGGGACGACGCGTAAAGTTCGCGCTACTTCATCCTCTTGAACCGCACGCTCTTGCCGTCCGCCAGCCGGGTCGCGATGTAGCCGCCGGCGATGCAGGCCTCGCGCTGCGGCATCTTTTCCTGCGGACTGCGCAAGGTCTCCCACCACGACGCCCGGTGCGCCGCGCGCGGCAGTGCCGCGTCGATGATCTCCTCAATCTTTTCAAAGCTCAGCACGAATTCGGGAAGCGTCTGCTTCTTCAGATAATCGCGCAGCGCGTCGTAGTCGTTCACTTGCGATCCAGATACTTCTTCATCTCCGCGCGCAGCTCGGCGCGAAGCTCCGCGCGGGCCATGCCGAAGGCGATGTTGGCGCGCAGGAATCCCGCCTTGGAGCCGCAATCGTGCCGCTCACCCTCGAATTCGACGCCGTAGAAACGCTGGGTCCTTGCCAGGCCGATCATGGCGTCGGTGAGCTGAATCTCGCCGCCGGCCCCGCTTGCCTGCGTCTTCAGGATATCGAAGATCTCCGGCTGCAGGATATAGCGGCCGGTGATCGACAGATTCGAAGGCGCGGTGCCCTGCGGCGGTTTTTCCACCATGCCGTCGACCTCGAACATCTTGCCGTGCCGCTTGCCGACGCCGCAGATGCCATATTGATGCGTGCGATGCGTCGGCACCGCTTCCACCGCGATCAGGTTGGATTTTTCACCAAGCTTGGCCGCAGCCTCGATCATCTGCGCAAGGCAGCCCGGCGTGTTCAACACCAGCTCGTCCGGCAGCAGCACCGCGAACGGCTCGTTGCCGACGATGTCGCGGGCGCACCACACCGCATGGCCGAGGCCGAGCGGCGCCTGCTGCCGGGTGAAACTCACCGCCCCGGCGTCGGGCTGGTCGCGCGCCAGGGCGTCCATCTCGGCCTGCTTGCCGCGCGCGGCCAGCGTAGCGTCGAGTTCATACATCCGGTCGAAATGATCCTCGATCACGCCCTTGTTGCGGCCGGTGACGAAGATGAAATGTTCGATCCCGGCTTCCCTCGCCTCGTCGACCACATACTGGATCAGCGGCCGGTCGACGATGGTCAGCATTTCCTTCGGCATCGCCTTGGTGGCGGGCAGGACGCGGGTGCCGAGACCGGCGACCGGGAAGACGGCTTTGCGGATTTTCATGGGAACGTCGTGCCTTGAGAGACTGTCGGAAACTGCGCCTTTAATGGCACGTTGGTAGCCGGTTTGCAGCCGGGAACAAAGCCGCATGCGTGGGGGGCAGCGGCGATTTACAATTCTGTTCGCTCCCCCCTTGTGGGGGAGGGTTAGGGAGAGGGGTAAGCTGCAAGCACCGAATTTGCGGCTCACCCCCCTCTCCAACTCTCCCCCACAAGGGGGGAGAGAGCGGACCTTGTCCTTTGCGTTATTTGCGCTTCTTTTCCAGCCATAAAATCTCGCCTTTGTTAAGCTATTGGAAACCGCAACGAGGCCTCCTGAAAGCCGGATGTTTTTTTCGGGGTGCGGGTGCGACATGACGAGACGGACGGCTGGATTGGCGAGGATAAGAACCGGTGCGGCGATTCTCGGCCTGACCTTTGGCGCGGCGCTGCTGGCGTGCGGCGAGGCCCGCGCACAGTCGTCCGGCGGCGGCCGCTTCAGCCTGTTCGACGGCATCTTCACCGGCTCGCTTTCGCAAGGCAGCCGGAGCACGCGGCCCTCGCCCGGCACCACCGCCCAGGCGCAACCGGTCCAGGCCGGCAGCGCCGCGCTGCCATGGAGCGGCGAGGACGGCGCCTCCGGCCATCCTCTGATGACCGCCGCCGCGATCCGCGAGGCGGCGGCAAATTTCGACAATTGCGTCGCCGGCATGTGGCCCGACGCTGCCCGCCGCGGCATCTCGCAAGCGAACTTCGAGCGCTTCACCGCGGGGCTTACGCCCGATCTGCGCATCATGGACCTGATGGATTCGCAGCCGGAGTTCACCAAGTCGATCTGGGATTATCTCGACATCCTGGTGAACGACAACAGGTTGGCCAAGGGCCGCGAGATCCTGGCCAAATACAAACCGCAATTCGACGCAACGGAAAAAGCCTATGGCGTCGATCGCTATGCGATCGCGGCGATCTGGGGCATCGAGTCGAATTATTCCACCCAGATGGGCGACCGCAGCGTGCTGCAGTCCACCGCGACGCTGTCCTGCATCGGCCGCCGCCAGAAATATTTCCGGGATGAATTTCTCTCGGCGCTGGAAATCCTGAACCATGGCGATTTGCGCCCCGAGCAGATGCGCGGCTCCTGGGCCGGCGCGTTCGGTCCCACGCAGTTCATGCCGACCGCGTTCAAGCGCTACGCGGTGGATGCCGACGGCGACGGCCGCCGCGACGTGGTCGACGATCCGGCCGACCTGATCGCTTCCACCGCCAATAACCTCAGGAAAGACGGCTGGCAGACCGGCCAGACCTGGGGCTATGAGGTCGTGGTGCCCGCAGGCTTCAATTACATGCTGGCGGATCGCGCCAAGGCGATGACGATTGCACAGTGGGAGCACCTCGGCCTCACCCATGCCGGCGGCAAGCCGTTCCCGCATCCGGCCGAAAAAGCCTACCTGCTGGCGCCCGCCGGGGCCGAGGGTCCGGGCTTCCTGATGCTGCAGAATTTCAGGGTGATCATGAAATACAACCCGGCGGAGGCCTATGCGCTGGCGATCGGCCACTTCGCCGACCGGCTGCGCGGCGGCGCGCCGTTCGTGCAGCCCTGGCCGCGGCAGGAGCGGGAATTGTCGAAGGCCGAGCGGCTTGAATTGCAGCAGCTCCTGGCCCAGCGCGGCTTCTATCGCGGCACCCCCGACGGCCAGCTTGGCGGACAGACCCGGGATGCCTTGCGCGGTTTCCAGGCCTCGATCGGCGCGCCGGCGGACGGATTTGCCTCCTCCGACGTGCTGGAGCGGCTCAGGGGGCGGTAAACGCCGGTTCCAGTCGCTACCCCGGATCGTGTCCGGGGCAGGCTTTCGCTTGAAAACGCGCCAAAAGTAACCCTGAAGGCGACATTTTCGCACCGCCCTTGACGGCGGTGGCCGATGCCCGGTTTATGGCTTGCCGAATCTGCCCGCTTGCGGCCCGATTCCACTATTATGATGGCCCAAGATTTACCTTGCGAACCGAGCGCATGCCAAAGCCGAAATCCTTTCTGGGCGTGTTGACCGAGCGCGGCCCGCTGATCGCGCTGGCGACAGCACTGCTGGTCGGCGTCATCGCGCCGGCATCGGCGCAGTTCTTCAATTTCGGCGGACCGGCGCGGCCGCAGCCGCAATCCCGCGGCGGCGGATGGTTCGGCGGCGACCTGTTCGCGCCGTTCCAGCAGCAGGCGCCGAGGCGGGTCATCCACGACGACTCCAAGGCGCCGCCACCCGAAAAACGCGAGACCGTACCGGAACGCAATGTGCTGGTGCTCGGCGACGGCATGGCCGACTGGCTCGCCTACGGTCTCGAGGAAGCCTATGTCGAACAGCCCGAAATGGGCGTGATCCGCCGGCACAAGACCGTCTCGGGCCTCATCCGATATCAGCCCAAGGGCGATCCGGTCGACTGGGCGGCCGCCGCCAAGGGCATTCTCGCTGCCGAAAAGCCGGACGCCATCGTGGTCATGCTCGGCCTCAACGACCGCATCCCGATGCGGGAGCCGGCGGCCGAGAAATCCGACAGCAAGCCGGCCGACAAGAAGAGCGACAAGAAAGACGCCCGCGCCAAACCGGATGCGAAGCCCGCGGAGGCCAAACCCGCTGCCAAGCCGGATGGCGAGACCGACGCCGCCGCCAAGCCCGACGAAAAAATCGTCGATACCGAATTGTCGCCGGACGATGCCGACGATGCCCCGCCCGCCATCGTGCCGGAGAAAAGCACACGCTCGCCGAACGGCATTTATCAGTTTCGCGAGGAACGCTGGGTCGAACTCTACACCAAGAAAATCGAAGAGATGATCGCCGTCCTGAAATCCAAGGGCGTGCCGGTGCTGTGGGTCGGCCTTCCCGCGGTGCGCGGCATCAAGGGTACGGCGGACATGCTATTCCTGGATTCGCTGTATCGCGATGCCGCCGGCAAGGCCGGCATTACCTATGTCGACGTCTGGGACGGGTTCGTCGACGAAGCCGGCCGCTTCCTGCAAAGGGGCCCGGACTTCGAAGGCCAGCCCCGCAACCTGCGCTCCTACGATGGCGTGTTCTTTACCCCGCCGGGCGCGCGCAAGCTTGCGCATTACGTGGAACGTGAAGTCACCCGGTTAATGGCAGCTCGTTCGGCGCCGATCGCGCTGCCGACCGAGCCGGCCACGCCCGACGCCAACGCGCTGCCCGGCCAGCCCGCGCCGCGTCCGCTGGCGGGACCGATCCTGCCGCTGGTGGCATCTTCCGTCGGCACCGATCAATTGCTCGGCGGACCCGGCTCACGCCCCGCGGCGGTCGATGCGCTGGCGGCGCGAACCCTGGTCAAGGGCGAACCGCTGGCGCCACCGGCCGGCCGCGCCGATGATTTCGCCTGGCCGCGCCGCGAAGTCGGACGCGAACAGGCCAAGGGAGAAACGCCGGTCGCAGCGGTGGGACCCGATGGAACGCCTTTCGCTCCGGGGACGCCGCCGAAACCGAAAAAGCTTCGTCAGGGCTCGCCATCGTTGCGGGACTTCTTTGGCCTCGGCGCCGGGCCGCGACAGCCGCAGGCCCAACCTCAGCCCCAGCAGCAGCAGCCCGCGCAGCGTGCGCCCACCGCGCCGCGCCCGCCGGCCAATGTCGGACGCTCGGCGTCGGTGCCGGGATTGTTCACGCGGTAACCCGTCATTCGCCGGCGCGCGCAAGCGCGAACCCGGAAATGACGAGCCAGGTCAACCATAATACCGCCAGCGCTGCGGCGGCGGCCGGCGCGGCTGGCGCGTCATCAACAGCGCCAGCGCAAAACCGATGCCGCCTGCGATCATCAGCGCACCGAGCGGATTATCCCGCACTTTTTTCGACACCGCCTGCGAGCCGTCGCGCAGTGTATCGCCGCTGTTCTCGTAGGCGTTCTTGTAGGTGTCCTTGGCATAATTCACGGCCGCATCGGTCGCGTCGCGCGCGGCATCCTTGGCCTGGCCGTACAGGTTCTGCACGGTGCCGGCCGCCTCTCGCGCCCGGCCCGCGGCCTGCAGTCTCGCGTCAGCGACGACATCGCCGGCGGCATCTTCGGCTTTACCGGCGATATCCTTTGCCGAGCCGGCAATTCGATCCTTGTCCATCACGGTCACTCCTCGGAGATGATTGTCGCAGGATGTAACCGATGAGACCAATTCCGGTTCCTACAGAATCAGCCCGCCGTCGACCACCAGGGTCTGGCCGACGATGTAGGATGCCAGCGGCGACGCCAGAAACAGCGCGGCGCCGGCCATGTCGGCCGGCGTTCCCAATCGCTTCAGCGGAATCCGCTCGATCGCGCCCTGCAGCCGCTTCGGATTGGATGTCGTCACCCTGGTCATCTTGGTGTCGACAAGGCCGGGCGCGATGCCGTTGACGCGAATGCCATCCTCGGCCCAGGCTTCGGCCAGCGTCCGCGTCAACCCGACGGCGCCGCTCTTCGAGGCATTGTAGGCCGGATTGCCCCTGGTCGAATGATAGGCGGCGGTCGAACTGACGATGATGAGCGAGCCCTTGGCGGCGCTCAGCATCCGATGGAATTTGATGGCGCAGGCCATCAGGCTGACCAGGTTGACCTCCAGCACCTGACGAAATCCGGGCATCTCGAATTCGCCGCGCCGGTAGATCACGGCTCCCTGCGCCAGCACCAGCACATCGAGCCGTTCGAACGGCGGCTTGAAATCCTCGATCGCCTTCGCATCGCTGACGTCGAGGCGGATATAGTCGAGGCCCTCGAGATTCGATCCCTCGCTCGCCGAATAATCGGCGGCGGCGCCGCGCGTGCCGCAGACCTGCACCCGCGCGCCCCTGGTCCGGAACGCCTGCGCGATGCCGTTGCCGATGCCGCTGGAGCCGCCGACCACGAGAACCTGCTTGGCGCTGAAATCGAGTTCGTTCATGGCCCGATCATCCCTTCATCCGGTTCGACCTCTCTGGGGATCGGGGCGAACCTTGTCAATCCTGCAGCGCACGACCGCAGCGGAAGTAATAACCATGCTCGCTATCCGTTGACATCGCACGGTCAGGGAGTAGTTTTTTAGCCAATCGAGCGGGGGCAACCGCTCGCCCCGATCAGGAGGAACGCCATGACGATCGCGATCCGGCAGCTTCACCCGCATTTTTTCGGCGAGGTCTCCGGCGTCGACTTGAGGAAGCCACTGACGCCGCAGCAAGCCGCCGATATCGAGGCCGGCATGGACAAATATGCCGTGCTGCTGTTCCGCGGCCAGGACATTACCGACGAGCAGCAACTGGCCTTCGCACTGAATTTCGGCGAGCGCGAAAATCCGCGCGGCGGCAATGTCGTCAAGCCGGAAGATTCGCGCCTCGCCAAGACCGGTCTCAATGACGTCTCCAACCTCGACAGGGACGGCAAGCCGCTGCCGCGCGACAGCCGCGTCCATCTGTTCAACCTCGGCAATTGCCTGTGGCATTCCGACAGTTCGTTCCGTCCGATCCCGGCGAAATTTTCGTTGCTGTCGGCGCGCGTGGTGAACCTCAAGGGCGGCAACACCGAATTCGCCGACATGCGCGCGGCCTATGACGCGCTCGACGACGAGACCAAGACCGAGATCGAGGACCTGATATGCGAGCATTCGCTGATGTATTCGCGGGGCTCGCTGGGATTCCTGGATTACAGCGAGGAAGAAAAGCAGCTGTTCAAGCCGGTGCTGCAGCGTCTGGTGCGCACCCATCCGGTGCACGGCCGCAAGTCGCTGTATCTGTCGTCGCATGCCGGCGCCATCAAGGGCATGACGGTGCCGGAGGCGCGGGTGCTGCTGCGCGACCTCACCGAGCACGCCACGCAACGCGAATTCGTCCACGTCCACCAATGGTCGCTGCACGACCTCGTGATGTGGGACAACCGCCAGACCATGCACCGCGTGCGCCGCTACGACCAGTCGCAACCGCGCGACATGCGCCGCGCCACGGTGGCCGGCACCGCGCCGACGGTGGCGCAGCAGGCGGCGGAGTAGTTACTCATCCGTCATCGCCCGCCACCGGGACTCGCCTTCGGCGAGCGCGATGACAAGCTCCGGCGGGCGATCCAGTAAACGCAGGTGTCAATAATTACTGTCGGTGATTACTGGATGCCCCGTCTTCGCGGGGCATGACGATTCAGGCATGTCCCGCTTCGTTCGACAGCATGCCCGGATCGATCCCGATCTTGCGCAACGCCTGCTGGTATTTTTCCTCGACGTTGCCGCCGAAGATCAGGTCCGGATCGGCCGCGCAGTGCAGCCAGTCGTTTTCCTGAATTTCGCTTTCCAGCTGGCCCGGCGCCCAATGCGCATAGCCGAGCGCCAGCACCGCGTGTTTCGGCCCCGCACCCTTCGCGATCGCCTTGAGAATATCGACGGTTGCGGTCAGGCAAATCACGTCGTCGATCGGCAGTGTCGCATCCTTGATGAAAAAGTCGCTCGAATGCAGCACGAAGCCGCGGCCGGTTTCGACCGGGCCGCCCTTGAGCACTTTCATGGTCTCGGCGTTTTCCGGCAATTTGATCTGGTCGGCTTTCTCGATGATATCGAGCTGCACCAGCAGTTCCGGAAAATCGATGGTGCCGGCGGGATGGTTGACGATGATGCCCATGGCGCCTTCGGAGGAATGCGCACAGAGATAGATCACCGAACGCGCAAAGCGCGGATCTCCCATCACCGGCATCGCGATCAAGAGCTGACCGTCCAGGTAACCGCGACCGGCCGCATCGTCGCCGCTGCCGGCGGCCTTGCGGCGAGCAATCCTCGGTCTTTTGCTTTCAGGATCCATCCGCACAGAGACTTTCGTGTTGATCCACATCCTGATATTGGGTGCCGGTTCTGTCAATCAAGCTTCGCGCCGCGTCAAGAATTACATCACAAGCAATTCAATGGTTTGTGCCTTGGCTTGCCTGTAAAGACGTCTCATGACCGTCATAGTTCCCATGCGCGCCGCGCTCGGCTTCGCAGTAATCCTGCTTGCGACCTTGCCGGCGATCGGAGCGCGCGCCCAGGACGCCTCGCCATGGCAGAAAGATGGACACTCGGCGGTGCGGTTGCTGGCGGGATCGCGCAGCGGCGCGGTGTTGCTCGGCGGCATCGGATTTCAGCTTGAGCCGGGATGGAAGACCTACTGGCGGACGCCCGGCGATTCCGGCGTGCCGCCGCGTTTCGACTTCTCCAAATCGGAAAATATCGAGGCCGTGACCGTTTTGTGGCCGGCGCCGGCGAAGTTCGATGACGGCGCCGGCGGTCACTCCATGGGCTATCACGACCAGATCGTGCTGCCGTTGCGGATTGTCGCCAGGAATGCCGACAAGCCGGTGACGCTCCGCGCCGACATCAATTATGCGGTCTGCGACAAGCTCTGCATTCCCGTCGAAGCCAATGCCGAACTCGCCTTCACCAGCGTGGCGAGCACCGAGGACAGCGCGCTGTTCGCAGCCCTCGACACCGTGCCAAAGCCGGCCAATGTCGGCGATCCCAACCCACTGACCGTCCGCGACGTCAAGCGCGACGGCAAATCCACCGTGCTCGTCGATGTGGTCACGCCTGACGCCAAAGAGGTCAACCTGTTCGTCGAAGGGCCCACGCCCGACTGGGCGCTGCCGGTTCCGGCCCCGGTCGAACATGGCCCGCCCGGGGTCAAGCGCTTCGCTTTCGAGCTTGACGGCTTGCCTCCGGGCGCCAACCCCGAAGGGGCCGCGCTCAAATTGACGCTGGTCGGCGGCGAGCGCTCCTACGAATTCAATATCAATTTGAATTGACCCGCTGCGGCAGCGGCGAATACCGAAAAACGGCTGCGACTACCGGTTCCGGCGTTTGCCGGAACCCGCCCCGAGAGACCGAATCTTAAGGAATCGTTGATAAGCCCGACGATCGCCGCACCCTGGCGGCTTCGAGGAATTTCCCGCCGTGGCCGCGATGGACGCTCAATCCGCACCAGCTTCACCCATCGGCATGATCGCGCGGCTGCGATCGGTGCTGGGCGGCTCCAGCGAAGCGTCGGTGACCAAACGCCTCGCCGGCACGGTTTTCATCATCCGCATCGTCAGCGCGGCGATGGCCTATCTTTCGCAAATCCTGCTGGCGCGCTGGATGGGCGGCTCCGACTATGGCGTCTATGTCTATGTCTGGACCTGGGTGCTGCTGCTCGGCAGCATGATGGATTTCGGCATCTCGGCGTCGGCGCAAAAGATCATTCCGGAATATCGTGCCGGCGGCCAGCATGCGCTGCTGCGCGGCTTTCTGTCCGGCAGCCGCTGGATCACCTTTATCGTGTCGACCGTGGTGGCAGCGCTGCTGGCTTGCGTCGTCAAGCTGCTGTCGCCGTGGATGGGCGCGAGCGAGATCGTTCCTTTGTATATAGGCTGCGTCACGCTGCCGGCTTTCGTGGTCGCCAACACCCAGGACGGCATCGCGCGTTCGCACGACTGGATGCGGCTCGGACTGATGCCACAATTCATCGTCCGGCAGTCGCTGATCATCGGCTTTACCGCCGGCGCCTTCGCGCTCGGCTTCCATCTCGGCGCGACGCTTGCGATGCTCGCCAGTGCGGCCGCGGTGTGGATCGCCATGATCGGGCAGATGATGGTGCTGAACCGCCGGCTTGGCGACCAGATCGAGCCCGGTCCGAAGGCCTACGATTTCCGCGGATGGCTCGCGGTCTCGCTGCCGATCCTGATGGTCGAGGGATTCTACCTGTTGCTGTCCTATACCGACGTGCTGGTGCTGCAGCAGTTTCGGCCCTCCGAAGAGGTCGGTCTGTATTTCGCCGTAGTGAAGACGCTAGCGCTGGTGTCCTTTATTCACTACGCGATGGCGGCGACGACGGCGCACCGTTTTGCCGAATATCACGCCAGCGGCGACAAGGCGCGGCTGTCGGCCTACGTGGCGCATGCGATCCAGTGGACGTTCTGGCCGTCATTGGCCGCGACCGTCATGCTGCTGGCGCTGGGCAAGCCGCTGTTGTGGCTGTTCGGACCGCAATTCGTCGCCGGTTACGACATCATGTTCATCGCGGCGGTTGGCCTCGTGGTGCGCTCGGCGATCGGCCCGGTCGAGCGGCTGCTCAACATGCTCGGCCACCAGCACATTTGCGCGATGGCCTATGGCCTGGCCTTTGTCATGAACGTGGCGCTCTGCGTCGCGCTGGTACCGCGGTTCGGCGGCTACGGCGCTGCGGCCGCGACCTCGATCTCGCTGACGTTCGAGACCATCCTGTTGTTCTGGATCGTGCGGCAGCGGCTCGGCCTGCACGTGCTGGCGTTCGGCAAGTAGCCAAGCGACAGCGTTCAGCCTGGCCGTCACGGAATACTGGATGCCCCGGCTGGAGCCTGTCATCGGGCTCGCCGAAGGCGAGACCCGGTGGCGGGGCATGACGAATGTCCCTACGCCGCGGTCCAGCCGCCGTCGATCGACAGATTGGCGCCGGTGATTTGCGCGGCATCGTCGCCGCAGAGAAACAGCGCCAGTGCCGCGACCTGCTCGGAGGTGACGAACTCCTTGGTCGGCTGCGCCGCCAATAGCACGTCGTGAATGACCTGCTCCTTGGTCAGGTTGCGCGCCTTCATGGTATCGGGAATCTGCTTCTCCACCAGCGGGGTCCAGACATAGCCGGGGCTGATGCAGTTGCAGGTGATCTTGAAGGTCGCAAGCTCGAGCGCCGCGGTCTTGGTCAATCCGGCGATGCCGTGCTTGGCCGAGACATAGGCCGACTTGAACGGCGAGGCCACCAGCGAATGCGCCGAGGCGGTGTTGATGATGCGGCCCCAGCCGCGCTTCTTCATGCCGGGAATGACGGCGCGGATGCCGTGAAAGGCTGCCGACAAGTTGATCGCGATGATCGCGTCCCATTTGTCGATCGGAAATTCCTCGATCGGCGATACGAACTGGATGCCGGCATTGTTGACCAGAATGTCGACCGAACCGAACGTGGTTTCGCCGAGCGCGATCATGCCGGCAATTTCGGCGGGCTTGGTCATGTCGGCGGGGGAATGGACCGCCTTGACCTTGAAGTCGGTCTCGATGGCGGCGCGTTCCTTCTCGATGTCGGCGGGCGCGCCCATCCCGTTGATGACGATGTTGGCGCCGGCGCCCGCAAAGGCGCGCGCGTAAGCCAGTCCGATGCCACTGGTCGAGCCGGTCACAACCGCGGTCTTGCCTGTCAACGTAGCCATTTTATTTCTCCTGCTTTTCAATGGGGAATTCGCTGTCATCCCCCGTGAGATCGTAAGTCACCATGGTTTCGCCGGACTGTGGCCGTTCCAGCCAGTCCCTGTACTGCATCGACAGATGAACGTCGCGCTCCCCGGCGCTCCAGTGTTCGACCATGCCGACATGCGAAAAATCGTAATCCCTGGACGACGATTCGTGGTTCTTGCTGCGGTAGATCAGGTGCACCACCGTGACGGTGTTTTCCCTGGCGGCCTGGCGCAGGATTTCAACCGACGGATCCTGCCTGAGGTCGTCGGGCAACCGGCCGATCAGGTCGCGCAGCGCCTTGCGGATGTTGTGAACCTGCTTGTTCTTGTCGGTATTCATGCGGGTGCGGCTGGAATAACGGATGTCCTTTTCGCGCTCTGCGGCTTCAAGCAGCGATGTCGGCAGCGGGCCTCGCGCGCTGAACAGGTCGACCTGGAAGATCAGCAGGTCGTTGTTGACACCTTCATCCAGCACATAATCGAGCGGCGTGTTCGAGGCGATGCCGCCGTCCCAGTAATGCTCGCCCTCGATGACGACGGAAGGAAATCCCGGCGGTAGCGCGCCGGACGCCATGATGTGTTCGGGGCCGATCTTCTTGCCCAGTTTCCTGAACTCGACACTGTCGAAATACCTGAAATTGCCGGATGTCACGCCGACCGCCCCGACACTGAGCCGGGTTTTGCCGTTGTTGATCAGATCGAAATCGACCAGCCGCTCCAGCGTCGCACGCAGCGGCGTGGTGTCGTAATAGCTCTGCGACTGCGGACTGCCCTGCGGCCACAGCGGCGCCGGGGGAAATCGCGGCGTGAAGAACCCGGGCACGCCGAAAGTTGCGACCCATGCGGCACTGGTCTCATTGAAATAGGAGCGCTCACGAGTGCCCGGGGTGAGCGGATTCCAGGACACCGGGGAAGAAACCTGTTCCCAGAATTCCTTGAGGCGCTCCAGCCGCTTCTCTGGCGGATTGCCGGCGATGATCGCGGCGTTGATGGCGCCGATCGAAATGCCGGCCACCCATTCCGGTTCGAAATCGTTGCGACACAAGGCCTGATAGGCGCCGGCCTGGTAGGAGCCGAGCGCGCCGCCGCCCTGCAGGACAAGCACACGCTGCGCATTCGCAGGCGTACTGGCTGGTGCTGAGTTGGCGGAATCCGACATCGAGATGGGTCGACCAATAAAATGAGGTTGTACCGTGGCGTCCCTTCGCGGCGGCGTCAATCAGCGAGCCAACGAACCCGTATTCACGCCGCAGTTATCGCACTTCCGATGACGCCATAATGAGCGTCCAGAACACCTTGTATTTGGTGTTCGGAGCATAGCTCGCCGCGATGCCTAATTTTGTGACACCGTTTTTCAGCATATTGGCCCGATGCGGGGGTGAATCGCGCCAGCCTGAAAATGCCTCGGCCAGGGTGTGATATCCGGCGGACACATTCTGTACCGCCAGCGTCGCGGGATATCCGGACGCGTTCAGGCGCTGCGCCAGCGGCGCTTTCACATCGTGGTCGAGCTTGTTGCGGCTGGCCATCGCCTGCGACTGCTGTTCGGCGAGCTTCATCAGTTCGGGATCGACGGTCACCCCGCCGAGGCCGTTGTTCTGCCGGTACAGCGAGATCATCGAGGCCGCAGCCAGCGGATCGAGCTTGGCGTCGCCGTTGGCCATGCTGACATACATGCTCGGCTGTTCGATCGGAGCCTCCGCCGTGCAGCCGGCCAGCGCCAAAAGCCCGAGAATGGCAACCGCCATGCGCATGATTCGCCCCCAAAATGACAGGTGGTTGTTGCATACCAACCGTGGCTGAATGGTGAACGCGGGGCTAGATTCGACCGTCATTCCAAGGCGCGCAACGAACCGCAGCCTGAGGATTTGGCGAGGTCCGCCCGGATGGGCGAAGACATTTACCGGCCGGCACTCTCCGAATGGCGCTGCTGCATCCGCCGATGCAGCGCGGTGACGCGGCCATCGCCCGTTGGCTGGTAGAACACCGAGTAGCGTTTGGCGGTACTGGTGAACGCCACCGCATCGCTTTCCTTCTTCACTTCGAACGCGTCGAACCCGGCGCGCAGCATGAACATGAACTGGTCGCGCAATACCTGCCCGGTGGCGCGCAGTTCGCCGCGATAGCCGTGGCGCTCCCGCAACAGACGCGCCTGGCTGTAGGCGCGGCCGTCGCGGAAGGTCGGAAACACCAGAGCCACCGCCGCGAGCCGGTCAAGATACGGCACCAGATCGTCGACATCGCGGTTGTTCGGCCAGATCACGCCGGTCTTTCCGAGACGGCGCGAAACGGCCTCCGTATCTTCAAGAAATCGCGCCGCGGAAATCAGGATGGCGCCATCGCCCGGAAGCGGATCGTCGTCCGCCACGCGGACGAACGTGTCGGTGGCGATTTTTCCGTTTTTAACGAGTGGCATAGACCCGCTCCCTGAAGGGTTCGACGCCAAGCCGTTTGACGGCGTCAATGAAAAGCTCGTCCGGGCGCTCGCGTAGCGCCAGATAGGCCTCGACAATATCCTCGACCACGTCGGCGACCTCGCCATAGGGCACCGCGGGCCCGATCAGGGTGCCGACCGCGGCATGTTCGTCGGCACGACCGCCGATCGTGATCTGATAGAATTCCTCGCCGTTCTTCTCGACGCCGAGAATGCCGATATGGCCGACGTGATGATGGCCGCAGGCGTTGATGCAGCCGGAAATGTTGACGTGCAGCCTGCCGATCAGGTTGGCGGTATCGTGATTGGCAAAGCGCCGCGTCAATTCCTGCGCGATCGGTATCGAGCGCGCATTGGCCAGCGAACAATAATCCAGCCCGGGGCAGGCGATGATATCCGTGACCAGATTGACGTTCGGCGTCGCCAGGCCGACTTTGTCCAGCGCCCGCCACAGCACCGGCAGGTCGCGCCGTGCGACATGCGGCAGCGCGAGATTCTGCTCGTGGCCGACACGGATTTCGCCGAACGAATATTTGTCGGCCAGATCGGCGACCGCGTCCATCTGGTCGGCGGTGGCGTCGCCGGGCGGTCCGCCTACCGGCTTGAGCGACAGCGTCACGATCGCATAACCCGGCACTTTGTGCGGTGCTACCGAGTTCTTGCGCCACGTCTCGAAATCAGGGTCGTGCGCCGCTTTCTTCAACTCGTCCGGCATATGCGGCAGTTTTTCGTAAGCCGGATAGGTGAAGCGCGAGCGGATTTCCTCGACCACGGCGTCGTCCAGCGTCAACGCGCTGTCGCGCGTCGCCAGCCACTCCTGCTCGACTTCCTGCGCAAATTTCTCGATACCGAGCTCGTGCACCAGGATCTTGATGCGGGCCTTGTAGATGTTGTCGCGGCGGCCGTACTGATTGTAGACGCGCAGGATCGCCTCGACGTAGCTCAGGAGATCGCGGCCCGGCACGAACGGTTTTATGGTTTTGCCGATGAACGGGGTACGGCCGAGGCCGCCGCCGACCAGCACCTCGAAGCCGGTTTCGCCTTCGGCGTTCTTGTGCAGGCGCAGGCCGATGTCGTGGACCTTGATCGCGGCGCGATCGTGCGCAGAGGCTGTGATCGCGAACTTGAATTTGCGCGGCAGGAACGAGAATTCCGGGTGCAGCGTGGTGTATTGCCGCAACAGTTCGGACCAGATACGGGGATCCTCGATCTCGCCGGGCGCCACGCCAGCCCATTGATCCGAGGTGACGTTGCGGGTGTTATTGCCCGAGGTCTGCATGGCGTGGATGCCGACCTCGGCAAGATCGGCCAGCGCGTCCGGCAATTCGGCGAGCTTGATCCAGTTGAACTGGATGTTCTGCCGGGTGGTGAAATGCCCATAGCCGCGATCGTAGCGGCGCGCGACATGCGCCAGGCGGCGCAATTGCTTCGACGACAGCGTGCCGTAGGGAATCGCGACCCGGAGCATATAGGCGTGCAGTTGCAGATAGACGCCGTTCTGCAACCGCAGCATCTTGAATTCGTCCTCGGTGAGTTCGCCGGAGAGCCGGCGTTTCACCTGGTCGCGAAATTCCGAAACGCGTTCGTTGATCAGCGTGCGGTCGAGTTCGTCGTATGCGTACATGAGCGGGTGGCCTTATGCCGGAACCGGCAGATCGATGGTGATGCCCTTGGAACGGATGCGTTCGCGCAGGTTGCCGGGCTTGATCTTGCCGGTGTCACTGATTTCGACCGGCGCGATATAGGCGCCGATTGCGCCGACATCGTCGGCCGCCGATTCGGCCAACAGTGCGCGGGCTTCGTCGGAGGTACGAACGATCGCCGCATCCGACAGTTCGACCGACCAGCCGTGCTGCGGGGAGCGGTAGATCACCACACCATCCCAGGTGCGGTTGGCGGTCACCACAGACGGACCGGCGATCCTGATTTTCTTCTGTTCGAGCGGAGAGGTCATTCGGCAGCTTCCAGCAGTTCTGAGATCACATGATTGAGGTTCTGATGGCGCCACGGCGCGGAACGCGCGACCACGTCGCCGATGATGAGAATGGCGGGACCGCCGTCGATCTTCCGGATCAGCGCCGGCAGTTCATCCAGCGTTCCGACCACCGCCTGGGCGTCGGGCCGCGTCACCCGGGCAAACACGCCGACCGGCGTTTGCGGGAAACGTCCCGCCGCCAGCAGACCGGCGCGGATCGACGGCGCCGCGGTCATGCCCATGTAGACGACCACGGTCATCCTGCGGTCGGTCAGCACCGACCAGTCGACGTTCCCGGCGTCCCTGGCCTTGTGTGCGGTCAGGAAGGTGATGCGCAGCGCCTCGCGACGGAAGGTCAGCGGCACTTCGAATTGCGCAGCGGCGCCGAGCCCCGCGGTAATTCCCGGCACCACCGAATAGGCGACGCCGGCCGCACGCAACGCTTCGACTTCCTCGCCGCCGCGGCCGAACACGAAGGGATCGCCGCCCTTGAGGCGCACCGCGCGCTGTCCCGACTTCGCCGCCTCGATCAGCAATTTGTTGATCGCGTCCTGGCCGATGCCGGGCTTGCCGACGCGACGGCCGACCGGCACGCGCGCGGCATCGCGGCGCGCGCGATCGAGAATCTCGGGCGAAACCAGTTCGTCGTAAAAAATAACGTCGGCATCCTGCAAAGCGCGCAGCGCCTTGATCGTGAGCAAATCCGGATCGCCCGGACCGGCGCCGACCAGCGTTACCTGCCCTTCGAGCTGACTTGACCCTTGCGCGCCGGCAAAGGCAGATGGATCGGAAATAGCCCTCAAGGCTTTTTCCGCTTCATCGCTGCGGCCGGCAAGAACCAGCGCGCCAATCGGGCCATCGACCAAGCGTTCCCAGAAACGGCGACGCAGCGGAAACTGCGGAATGCGGCCGTGGATCGGTTTGCGCCAGCGGCCGATGAACGCGGCGAGATCGCCGATCCGCGCCGGCAGCACAGCTTCGATGCGCTCGCGCACGCGGCGCGCCACCACCGGCGAGGCGCCGCCGGTACCGACCGCCACCACGACATCGCCGCGGTCGACGATGGCCGGAAAAATGAAGGTCGAATGCGACGGGTCATCCATCACATTGACGGGCAGGCCGACCGATCTTGCCCGCACCGACATCGCAATCCCGATATCGCCTGCGCCCGCACACAGGATTGCAATCACGCCACGCAGATCCGCCACCAGCGGATCTCCTTCGCCAAACTCGATCCGCGCCAGATCAGTGGCGTCGATACCGCCGACGTCATGATGGCCATCGGTCGCGAACCAGCGAATGCGCGCACCCGCCGCCAGCAGCAGGCGCAACTTCGCCAGCGCCAACTCGCCACGCCCTGCAAGCATGATCGGACCGGCCTGAAGATCGAGAAACACCGGCAGGAATCGCATTCGACACTCGCTGCCCCGGCTTTCCGGGTTGACTAGAATTATTTTCTATATATACCGCAATCCAGACCTACAAATAGAAAAGTATTTCTTTCTTATTGCGCTGCAACTATAGAATTTTTGCCCTCAAACACCAAGCGGCAGAGATGCATCTTGCAGCCGACAGAACCGATTGAGGGCTTGCGGCGTTGGCGCAGGTCACGCCGAGCAACAACGGTTGCCAATCGCCGACCGCGCGAGTTCACGATCGATGATTCAACGCGCCGGGTTGGCGAAGCGACCGCCGAGACCATGCAGATGCTGATAAAATCAGGCGTTGTGTTCGACGAACCGGTCGACTTCGCTGCCGATAACTGAGCCATCCGGCGGCCATTGTTTGCGCAATCAGGGCTTGCAAAAGGCCTTCTCTTGGCACCGGCTTTGACGCTAAAAGGACCGCGAACGCCGCCCTTGCGGCGCTCTTTGTTTTTGCAGTGAAAACCGCATGTGATCGCCTTCTGACGAAAGTTTTATGATGAATCGTATCGACGCCCACGGACTGAAGATCGCTCCCGTTCTGTTCGATTTTATCGCCAACGAGGCCACGCCCAAGACCGGAATTTCGCCGGACGCATTCTGGGCGGGGCTCGCCGCCATTGTCAGGGAATTGGGGCCGAAAAACCGCGAACTGCTCGCGGTGCGCGACGCTCTGCAATCGAAAATCGACGGCTGGCACCGCGCCCACAAGGGCAAGCCGTTCGACATGAATGCATACACGGCGTTCCTGAAGGAGATCGGCTACCTGCTGCCGGAGCCGGCGACCCAAGAGGTCGAGACATCGAACGTCGACGAAGAGATCGGCAGGATCTGCGGACCGCAACTGGTGGTGCCTCTCACCAACGCGCGTTACGCGCTGAACGCCGCCAATGCGCGCTGGGGCAGCCTGTACGATGCATTTTACGGCACCGATGCGATCCCGCACGAGGCCGGCGAAGACGGCAAGGGCTTCAACAAGGCCCGTGGCGCCAAGGTGGTCGCGAAGGCAAAGACCTTTCTCGATCTGGCTGTGCCGCTGGCGACCGGTAGCCACACCGATGTCATCTCCTACGGCGTCATCGCCGGCCAGCTCGCCGTCAAGCTGAGCGGCAACGCCACCGCGCTGAAATCGAACGAGCAGTTCGCCGGCTATAAGGGCGATGCGGCCGCACCGACCGCGATCCTGCTCGTCAACAACGGCATGCATATCGAGATCCAGATCGATCGCAGCCGCATGATCGGCAAGGACGATCCGGCCGGGGTCGCCGACATCATCCTGGAATCGGCGGTCAGCACCATCCTCGACATGGAAGACAGCGTCGCTGCCGTCGATGCCGAGGACAAGGTGCTGATCTATCGCAACACGCTGGGCCTGATGAACGGCACGCTGTCGGCCGATTTCGAGAAGGGCGGCAAGACGCTCAAGCGCGCGCTCAATCCCGACCGGGTCTACACCTCGCCGGACGGCAACCAGATCAGGCTGCATGGCCGCAGCCTGCTGTTGATGCGCAATGTCGGCCATCACATGTTCACCGACGCCGTGCTCGACCCTGGCGGCGAGGAAATTCCGGAAGGCATTCTCGATGCCGCGGTCGCGGGATTGCTCGCGATCCACGATCTCAGGTGCGGCTCAAAGACCCGCAACAGCCGCACCGGATCGATCTATATCGTCAAGCCGAAGATGCACGGCCCCGACGAGGTGGCGCTGACCTGCGAGATATTCGCCCGGGTCGAGAACATGCTGTCGCTGCCCGACAACACCATGAAGATCGGCATCATGGACGAGGAGCGCCGAACCACGGTCAACCTCAAGGCCTGCATCCAGAACGCGTTGAAGCGGATCTGTTTTATCAACACCGGCTTCCTCGACCGGACCGGCGACGAAATCCACACCTCGATGGAAGCGGGCCCGATGATCCGCAAGGATGAGATGAAGGCGCAGCCCTGGATCAAGGCCTATGAGGACTGGAACGTCGACATCGGACTGATCGACGGATTGCCCGGCCATGCCCAGATCGGCAAGGGCATGTGGGCCGCCCCGGACAAGATGGCGGACATGCTGGCGCAGAAGATCGCGCACCCGAAGGCCGGCGCCACCACCGCCTGGGTGCCTTCACCGACCGCAGCGACGCTGCACGCGCTGCACTATCACCAGGTCAACGTGCTGGCGCGGCAGCAGGAACTGGCTAAGGGCGGCCCGCGCGCCAAACTTGCGGATATCCTCACCATTCCGGTGTCGCAATCGAACTGGGCGCCCGACGATGTGCGGCAGGAGATCGACAACAACTGCCAGGGCATTCTCGGCTATGTCGTGCGCTGGATCGATCAGGGCGTCGGCTGCTCCAAGGTGCCCGACATCCACGACGTCGGCCTGATGGAAGACCGCGCCACTTTGCGCATCTCGAGCCAGCATCTGGCGAACTGGCTGCATCAGGGCGTCATCACCAGGGAGCAAGTGATGGAATCGCTCAAGCGCATGGCCGAAGTCGTGGACAAGCAGAACGAGGGCGATCCGCTCTATCGCCCGATGGCGCCCGGCTTCAACGGCATCGCCTTCAAGGCCGCCTGCGACTTAATCTTCCGGGGACGCGAGCAGCCGAACGGCTACACCGAATACATCCTCACCGCGCGGCGCCGGGAAGCCAAGGCTGCGGGATAAAACGCGAATAGCTGCCCGTCAAAACACCGCGATGGATTTCAGCAGTGAAATCACCCCAAGGATGATCACCACCACGCGGGCGATTTGCTTGGCGCGGCCGTCGAGCGGCAATAGGTTGATCAGGTAGAGAATGAGGATAACGACGAGAAATGTTATCAGCGCACCCACCAGCATCGGAATTCCCCCGAAAATATCGTGAAAGTCACAGCGCTTTCACCCTTAACGCGCAACAGGTTGTTTGGTCCAGCGCGGAAGCACCATCGTCGGGCTGATTTCCCCGGCTATTCAGCATCTCACTCCGCGGCAACCACCGGCGCGTGCTGATAGCGCGCGCGCACCGATTCCGGGACCGGCGAGAAATTCAGCGACGCGCCGCGCTTGTCGGGGGCGCGGCCGGCGACCATCAGGCCACCGGGCTCGGCGACGATGTCGCCCTTGCGCAAGGTCGGGTCGTTCTCGATTTTGACCGGCGCCAGACCGAGCTGGTCCTTGCCGTTGCAGGTGCATCCCGCAACCAACTCGTTACGATAACGAAATGCATTCGGCAGTTCGGAATAAGGCTTTCCGGCCTCCGTTGCGGCGCGGTCGATATTGCTGCCGTAGACCACCTTGGTTTCGCTGGCCGGGCAAAAACTGTTGCAGGAGGCCGCCCGGCTCTCCCCGGCGGATGCCGATATCGGGAAATAGCGCCCGTCGCAGGTGCGCACGCAATAGGCCTGGCCGCCGCCGGAATAGGCCGCGCGCGGACGCGCGTCAGTTTGCGGCGCGAACGGGTTGCCTTCGCTGGCAAACGGCAGCGGCATCGAAGGCGGCGGCTCGGGCCGCCGAACTCCGAACGCCCCGAACAGGGTGGAGAGAAAGTCCCCGGCTTGCGCGGCGGGAGCGATCGTCAGCGCGCCCAGCGCCATCGCCGCGCCCAACGCTATCCGCCTGGATGATCTCCTGTTCATGTTCGCCTCCGCAGAATCCGCAACCTTCAATACAGCGACGAGGCCGAAAGGTTCAGGGCCTGGCGGCCCGGGGATGATGGGGTCACCACGGGACGCGATCGCGCCGTTACCGGGCGAATGCCGGTCGTGGTTCTAGCCTCGATATGCGGCGCATTCTTCGGCAGCACCACGACCCTGGTGCCGATATCGACGCGGCTGAACAGGTCGGCGACATCTTCATTGGTCAGCCGGATGCAGCCGCTGGAGACGAATTTTCCGATCGTCGAGGGATCGTTGGTGCCGTGAATGCGATATTCGCTGGAGCCGAGATACATCGCGCGCGCACCCAGCGGGTTACCCGAGCCTCCGGCCATGAACCGCGGCAGATAAGGCTGGCGCGCGATCATTTCCGCCGGCGGATGCCAGTCCGGCCATTCCGCCTTGCGGCTGATGGTCTGCACGCCGGACCAGGTAAAACCCTCACGGCCGACGCCGACGCCGTAGCGGATGGCGCGGCCCTGGCCGAGCACATAGTAAAGCGCGGTATTGCCGGTATCGATGATTACCGTGCCCGGCATTTCACGAGTGTCGAAAGCGACAACCGTCCGCCGCAGCCGCTCCGGCAGCACGCTCGACGAACCATCTCCCTCATCGGTCAGCGCCGGCTCGGCCGGCGCGACCGCCATATTATCCGAGGGAAAGTAATTTTGCGGCGCCGAGGCATAACCGAGAGCCTGTGCGCTAGCTCCGCTTGGGAGAATTACGGGCGCCAGCAACAGCGTGCCGGCGACGATCAGCGCGCGGCCCGCGCGCGGTGAATACCTGCGATTTTGACTAAAAACCTGTGTCATGACCTGCCCCGTTCGATACGCATCACGCGGGATGCTGACTGCACAACAAACGCGACCGAGGCGCCAAAGGTTCCACCGCCGCTTCGCGATGAACGAACTCTGTCAAGCCGGTGGTCCCCTCACGTTTCCGCGACGGAACCTTTGGAGGTTATGCGGGTTGTGGTGCAGAGGTTCGTAGCGCGGGGGAGAGTGAATGCGCGTCCTTCCCGTCGAGGCGCCCGGTTCGCCCTTGCCCGACAGTAAAGTTGAACAGCCGCCGGTCATTCGCCGCGCCGAAGTGGTTGCCTTCGCGCTGGTTGCGCTGCTGGTGATCTGCGTCGCCGTCGT
Source organism: Bradyrhizobium sp. (assembly GCF_004799405.1). Taxonomy (GTDB): domain Bacteria; phylum Pseudomonadota; class Alphaproteobacteria; order Rhizobiales; family Xanthobacteraceae; genus Bradyrhizobium. Next base: position 35,492 of record NZ_SSMW01000070.1, on the reverse strand, counting down.
GCTCTATGCCGCCAAGGCTTTCTTTCTTCCCGTGGTGACGGCGTTCGTGGTCGGCACCATGTTGTCGCCGGCCGCCGGCTGGCTCGAGCGGCATCGCATTCCGCGCGCGGTGTCGGCGGTCTTGATCGTGGCCGCGGCTGGCGCTGCCGCGGCATTCATCGTCGGCCTGATCTCCTCGCCGCTGATGGAATGGAGCACGCGCCTTCCCGAATTGGGATCGCTGCTGCGGGACAAGCTGCACATCTTCGACCGCCCGCTGGCGCTGTGGCAGCAACTCCAGGGCACGCTGGGCGGCGACACGGCTTCAGCCGCACCGTTCCAGATGCCGAAATTCGAATGGGTGCAGCCCACGCTCGAATTCCTGTCGCCGACTTTCACCGAATTCCTGCTGTTCCTGGCAACATTGATCCTGTTCATCGCGAGCTGGAAGGACCTTCGCCGCGGCCTGATCATGACCTTCGCCGACCATGCGGCGCGTTTGCGCACCTTGCGGATCCTCAACGAGATCGAACTGCAGCTCGGCGGTTATTTGCTGACGGTGACCGCGATCAATCTCGGCGTCGGCGCCGCCACCGGCATCATCTGCGCCATCACCGGCATGCCCAATCCGGCCGGGTTGGGCGCGCTGGCCACGGTGCTGAATTTCTTTCCGATCATCGGCCCGGTCGCGATGTTCGCGATTCTGACGGTGGTCGGCGTGATCGCGTTCTCCACGCTCGGCGCCGGCCTGATCGCGGCCCTGGCGTTTGTCGGCGTCACTTTCCTCGAAGGTCATTTTGTCACCCCGACCATCATCGGCCGCAGGCTGGAATTGAATGCGCTCGCCGTGTTCATGGCACTGGCATTCTGGACCTGGCTGTGGGGACCGATGGGCGGCTTTCTTTCCTCGCCACTGCTGATCGTCGCGCTCATTCTCAAGGAACATCTGCTGCCGGTCGATTCGCCGCAGCTGCCGCAAGACTAATCCAATGACTAATCCGGTTTCATGCCGGGAACTTCGGGGTATGCGGCGCGTTTGTGCCTTACGCAATTTCGATACCTGGGAGCTTTTGATGTCGAGCACGGATGGCGAGATCGGAATGAGAAACATGACGGATAAAGCGACCTATGAACGCCTCGAAAAGGATGTAACAGCCGTGAAAAACGATATTTCAGCCCTGACCGACCAGATCACCGACGCGCTCAATTCATTCGCTGGTACCGCCCAGAAGCAGGCGCGCCGCGGCTACAAGCAGGTCCGCGCCAATGCCGATGCGGCGGTGGATGACTTGTCCGAGCGCGGCGGTGCCATGATGGATGCAGCTCAGGACGCCGCCTATTCGATCGAGGAAACCCTGGAAGACGTCATAACGCAGCGTCCGCTGGCAACCGTCGGGATCGCGCTCGGCCTCGGTTTCCTGATCGGCGCAACCTGGCGCAGGTAAAGATTGGCGCAGGTAGTTTTAGTTTTGGCTGCAGTAGCGTTTGGCCCGAGAGAGGCATCCGATGTTTGCGCGCATGATCGATGATTTCAAGGAGTCGACCGGCACCGCGTTGCGGCTGACCGAGCTGGGCGCGGTGGCGGCGTTGGCGCTGTTCATCACGTTATGCTTCCTGTGCGCGGCGGCGTTCATCTACGTGCTGCAGAATTTTGGCCTGATTGAAGCCTGCCTGACTGGCGCCGCCATATTCTTTGTGGTCGCGCTGGTCGTGGCGGCCTGCTACGCGGTGCGCAAAAATCAGGTCAAGACCCACGCCAGGGAGAATGAGAAGTCGGCCCTGCAGACCGCGCTTGCCGATCCGATGCTGGTTGCGACCGGCATCCAGTTGATCCGCGCCATCGGCGTCAAGAAGTTGATCCCGATCCTGGCAGTCGGCGGACTGGCGCTGGGCCTGCTGGCAAGCCGCCACGCGCCCCCGAGCGGCGAAGCGCCGGCGGAGTAATGTAGAGGCGCCGCCGAAGCTTTGATGGATGCCCGGATCAAGTCCGGGCATGACTAAAGGCTTGACGGAACAAGCCGGTCAGTTTGCAAAAAACCGCGTCCGTTTCAGGTCACGCAGCGGCCGGGCTGAAGCTGTCTGGCGACTTCGGTCAATACGCTGACGACGGGCTCGCAGGCCAGCGTCATCTTCCACCTTCCCGGTTTTGCCGGAGCCGTCGGGCCGTTGCGCGCTGCCTCGGTCAGCGGCACCCGGAAAACCACCGAAGTATCGGGAAGGCTGGCCAGCCGAAGCGAGATTGTCCGCATCTGCGACGGCGGCGATGCGACGCCGGCGATCCGGTCGGCCTTGGCGGCGCGGTTGATGGCGGCTTCGGTGGTTCCCGATGGGGTCCAACTTGTTCCCGCAAGATCGCGCCCCGAGGCCAACTGAACGGCGCCGAACATCAGCGGGAGCGCGATCACTCCGAAAATTCCTCTTGATATCTGCGGCATGTTCGGCCTGCCCTGTCGTTTGTAGCGACTAACCGACAACGCGACGGAACCGGCGGCGGTTCTCCGGGTGAATATCAATTAACCGTGTAAAAAATAATTGGGGCTCCGGGAACGACTTTGGGGCGCCGTGCGTTCTTTCGGGAGCCGGTTATCCCCCCTGCCCCATTGACCGGCGACGTAGGGCGCGGCTGTGGTGATGCCGGCCGCGCCCTGCTTTTTTGCCCAGAATTTGGTTTCTTTTTATCGACCGCCCCACCTTCCGCCCCACCTTTTGAAACGTCTGTTGTTGACATTTCGCGATGCGGGATCCGGTATGCAAGATTGGCCCCGCCGGCGTTTCTCGACATAAGAAGCTTCCTTCGTACCTTTTGTACAAACATCTTCCCCGGACTTTCAGCGACGGCAGCAAAACAGCACCAACCGGCGCGCGACGACCTGTTGTCGGCCGTGCCTTCTTTCCTTGGGTTGCATCCCTTTTCCATGGCAAGTAAAGGCTGTTGAATTGTACTATTGCACACATTCCCATGACCGAGTGGTTTACCCTTGGCCCGCATTCGCTTCATCGACATCCGAAATTTTCGCTGCCTAAAGACATTTACATGGCGACCGGCAGAAGGTTTGAACTGCCTCATCGGTCCCGGTGATGCGGGCAAGTCCTCCGTTCTCAATGCGATTGACTTTTGTGTTGGCGCGCGGCGTAACCTTTCTTTCTCGGATGCGGATTTCCACGGCCTTGATGTAACCGAGCCGGTCTCGATCTCGATCACCATCGGTGAGCTGGATGACGGTCTCAAGAGCATGGAGACCTATGGCAACTACCTGCGATCATTTAATGCCGAGACGGGCGTGATCGATGACGAACCGGAGCACGGCGCGGAGACGGTTCTCACCCTGAACCTGACCGTCAAAAGCGATCTTGAGCCGGTATGGACGCTGGTGTCCGAGCGCGCCGAGGCACAGGGCCAAACCCGCTACCTCACATGGAGTGATCGCATCAGGCTTTGCGCGACCCGGATCGGCGCTTATGCCGAGAACGATTTGGCGTGGCGGCGTGGTTCAGTACTGACCAAGCTTTCCGATGAAAAGGCGGAGACTTCTGGCGCGATGGCCGAGGCAGCACGGCAAGCCCGAGCGACCTTCGGCGACATGGCCGAAAAGCAGCTCTCCGTAACGCTCGGGATCGTTGGCGACACGGCCCGCGACCTCGGGATTGACATTGGCGCGCATCCCAAGGCATTGCTTGATGCGCATTCCGTGTCATTTAGTGGCGGCACAATTGCCCTTCACAACGAAGACGGCATTCCGCTTCGCGGGCTCGGCACGGGCTCGGCACGATTGCTGGTCGCCGGCCTGCAACGAAAAGCCGCTAAGGATGCGACCGTCATCCTGATTGACGAGGTGGAACATGGGTTGGAGCCACACCGGCTTATCCGGCTGCTTCATTCCATTGGTTCAAAGGAAGAGCCACCGCCGCTGCAAGGGTTCTTGACGACGCATTCGCCCGTAACCGTCCGCGAATTGTCGGCGAACCAGCTGACGGTACTTCGACATGGCAAAGATGGGCATAAAGCCGTACTCGTCGGATCGAAACCTACCATCCAAGGCACGGTTCGGATGTGCCCGGAGGCATTCTTGAGCTCATCGGTCTTGGTGTGCGAAGGCGCAAGCGAAGTTGGCCTTGTGCGCGGCATCGATCAGTTCCGGGCGTCGCAAGGCAAAGTCACCATCGAGGCGCTTGGCCTCGCGCTTGTCGACGCCAAGGGCTGCGACAACATTTATCCGCGCGCCAAAGCGTTCCGAAGCCTGGGCTACCGCACAAACGTCTTGCGTGACGATGACGTGCAGCCCGATAAAACAGCAGAAGGTATCTTCGTTAAGGTCGTCGGAGCGATATTTAAATGGAGCGCGGGACGCGCGCTCGAAGATGAATTATTCGACGCCCTGCCCTCCGATGCCGTGACGAAGCTGCTGGAATATGCCGTCACACTGCACGGCGAGGATCTGGTCGGCGAACACATCAAATCGATCTCTGCCGGGAAATTGACCCTCAAAGATTGCCGGGCAAGTATCACCAAGGATATCCGCGCCTGCCTGACGAAGGCATGCGCGACAAAAAGCGCTGCGTGGTTCAAAAACGTGACGGCGATGGAGCATTGCGGCCGGGAAATCGTCGGGCCAGCTTTGGCGAAATGCGGTGCCGAGTTCCGCGCGATCGTCGAGGGCGTGTTCGCGTGGATCGAAGATGGCCGATCCTGAAATCGATCTGCTTAGCATTGAGAAAGGCGCGATCACCGCTCCTGCGGGATGCGGCAAGACACAGCTGATCGCAAGCGCCTTGTCGCGGCATGAAGGACCCAAGCCTGTCCTCGTCCTGACACATACGAATGCTGGCGTGGCCGCGCTTCGAGGCCGGCTTGATTGTGCGGGCGTTGCGCCATCCAAGTATCGCTTGGCCACGCTCGATGGCTTCGCCATGCGGTTGATATCAATGTTTCCGAAGCGCAGTGGCCACGATACCGCAATACTTGAGCTAGCCCATCCCGCGACCGACTATCCGACTATCCGCGATGCCGCGGTGAGATTGCTCAATGAAGAGCATCTCGATGAAATTCTAGCGGCAACGTATGACCGGCTGTTTGTCGATGAATATCAGGACTGTTCGCAGGTCCAACATAAGATGGTGGTTTTCCTTGCCGATCCGCTGCGCTGCTGCGTACTGGGCGATCCCATGCAAGCGATCTTCGGCTTCAAGGGCAACGCGCTCGTCGACTGGGATACTGACGTCCTCGCCAGCTTCGGTGATGCGGGCGAGTTGAAGACGCCTTGGCGTTGGATCAATGCCGGGGAAAAGGCGTTTGGACAATGGCTGCTTGGCGTTCGCAAAACGCTTTTGGCCGGCGGCAGCATTGATTTGGCTTCAGCGCCAAAGAATGTAATTCACATGGCGCTCGACGGATCGGACGATCACGCGCTGCGCCTCAAGGCGTGCTTGACGAAAGCGCCGACTGCCGATGGATCGATTCTCATTATCGCCGATTCCACCAAGCCGACGGAGCAACGGCGTTTCGCTAGGCAAACTCCCGGCGCTGTCGCTGCGGAAAGCGTGGACCTGCGCGACCTTGTGGATTTTGCGCGCGCATTCGATCTGAGCGCCAGCAACGCCCTCTATCGCCTTGTCCAATTCGCGTCTCAGGTAATGGTGAACGTGGGACCCGACGACTTGCTCGCCCGCGTCGGCAGCCTTCAATCCGGCAAAGCTAGGAAGGATCCGACCGAGACCGAACAGGCGGCCTTGGCATTCGCGGACAAACCCAGTTATGCCGGAGCGTCTGCGTTGCTGGCTGCCATCAACAAGGACGGAGGCGTGCGTGCCCATCGCCCGCCGGTTCTGCGGGGATGTCACAAGATGTTTCAGCTATGCGGTTCGGCGGATGGACCATCCATTTATGACGCCGCGGTTCAGGTCCGGGAACAATCGCGGCTCATTGGCAGACCCTTGGCAAAACGCACCGTTGGCAGCACGCTTCTGCTAAAGGGTCTGGAAGCGGATGTCGCGGTGATCGTGAACCCCGAAGTCATGGACCATAACCACCTATACGTCGCGATGACGCGCGGCAGCCGTACACTCGTTATTTGTTCTGACACCAACGTCCTTAATCCTTAGGATGAACCAGTGCAGTTTTCTTCGCACGATGAGCCAGGCGAGCACGCTTTCGGCGCCGTTGGTGGTCGGCCATTCAGCATAAGATCGCCGTTGCGTCCCGCCGGCGCCGCTGGCGGTATGGGGCCCGAGAGTGACGGAGTGACCTCGCCTGATGCCCATCAACGATGAAGAAAGCTTGCGCAAGTTCATCAAAGACGATGCCGACCGGCAGCACCTGTACGCCGCCGTCGGCAAGGTTGCTTCGAATTGGGCGGCGTTCGAACACATGCTGCACAGCAGTTTGTGGGTTTTCGCAAAGGTAGGCGATGAGGCGGGCGCGTGCCTGACATCTCAGATTCCGGGTCCTGGTCGGGCGTTAGACGCGTTCGTTTCGCTCGTCCGCATGCACGGCGGTGACGACGCCCTGATCAAAACCATCAACCAGTTTGCCGAAAAGACCCGCGGACTGGGCGACAAGAGAAACCGCGCTGTCCACGACTCCTGGAACTGGGACAGGGAAACCGGAAATCCCTATCGGTTGGAGATTTCGGCACGAAAAAGAATTGTGATGGGTCCGCAGCCAACAAGCTTGAGCGACATGAATACGCTGGTTGATCAGATCGCAGACCATATTGAAGCATTTGAGTTAGTCGTGGCCCGGGTGGAGCGGCAGTTAGGTACGGCGGCCGGAATATGTTTTCGACCGACGTCGCCGCCCGCACCCAGAGACATCTAATTTATCCCGCGGCGGGTACGCCAATTGGCGCAGGCTGGCATCCCGCGAACCACCGCATGCCAGAGGCGGCCGGCACCGTCATCCGACCGTCGCCACGTCACCGGCGGCGAGCATGCCGCTGGATGAACGGCATCATTCTTTCCGTCGCAAGCTCGGCTATTTTCTTTGCTAGTTCTGGTGTAATCTTGTCCCCCGGCTTCGCGCCGCAGTTTTCGAATGCATATTGTGTCGCGCGCGCGCTTTCGTGAGCGATCGCGCGGTCGAAGTTGCGTTTCATAGCTGTCGGCACAACCGCATCGAAGGCGCGCTCCCTCGATCCATCCGGAACTCGCTCATAGTTGTAGATCGCCTTGACGTCGGTAGCGGAGAAGGCCAGTTCGACCTGCAAAGGCATCATCTTGCCGGTCGTCGGGTCCAGCCCATACGCCCGCGCGAGCAGCGGCCCGGCGTACGATTGCGAGAGACAGACGACGACGCGCTGCACCCCGAAAAACTCGACATACCCCAGCAACATGCCGGTTTCAGGATCTCCGGTCACCGCCACGCAATGGATGGGCACGCCGACTGGCCGACCGGTGACCAAATCCCGTTCAAAATAATCTCCAAAGGCCGGTTCGGCGACTTCGTCGCGCAGATACGCGACTGCCAGATCGCATTGCTCAATCGGCACCCCACAGTGGAAGGCGAACGCGGTCGCGGTTTTGACGACCGAGCGTCCGGCCGAGGGACCGCCGAAGTGTATATCCAGACGCATCACGCCCTCAGGATAGGTGTGGTCCGCTGTGGCCTTGGCCATTTCAGCAGCGACGTCGACCTTAGGGTATTTCCGTGCCAGGCCCTCGAGCATGGTCGTGGCCTCGCGTCGATCGCGCGCCTTGATCTGGACCTGCTTACCGCCCTCCGTGGGGATTTCCTTAAAGACGGGGTTCTGCATTTTGAACCCACCGCCAGGCTGCATCAGCAGCTGCTCGCCAGCCGTGGTCACAATCGGCTGCGGCGGGGGTTCGCCCCGCTCCCGGACGACGCCGAAGAAGTGGCAGAAAAAATTAGTTTGCTCGGCAAACACCGCATCCCAGGTCTCGCCTGTTCGGTTGTTGCAGCCGCGGCAAATGAACCCACGCACCTTCAGACGGCCGCCAACCGAGTTCTGGATCACGTGCTCTTCGGAATCGTTGCTTCCGTCGATAGGACAGTCGCAACGCACACAACGGTTCGAGGTCGTCATCATGCAGCCTTAGCTTCACCGGTTACACGCAGCACCGTGCCCACGCCCACTCCCAGTTCGCGAGCGATCGGCTTGAGACCTGTACCCTTGGCGCGGGCCGCAATGATGGCCGCCGCCAAGCTTCTGGAATTCGCTCAATTGTTCCCGCGCCCGACGCCCGGGAACCGCGAGTATAGTTCTCAAAAAGTATCGTATCGCCGCGACCATCACAAGCCGCCCGGCGCAATGCGTCATAGTAAAGCCGCACCAAGGGACTATGAGCTAGCTCATCCCGATAGCTTGGCGTTACCAAAGATTCATAAAGGAACAGCTTATGCGGAAACTTGCCAAGCCAACCGAACAAGAGATCAGTGAGGGACCTCAAACGGTATCTTTTCAAATAGCGAACGGTAACGCGCGGCAGCGCTGCATTCTTCAAACCAAATTTCCAACGAAAGTACAGGCGCAGAAGTACCTTCTCGCAAATTGGACGATCATCGAAAAGATGGCGCGCGACGTTCTTGCGACGCGAACCTTTGAAGACGGCGACATCAAACTCGTGATGATCTGATGCGCCCCATCAAATATTACCAATCGATGGAAGCTAAATTTCGACGAGAAGCCGAATCTGAGTCGGATCTGATGTTACGTGAGAGGCTTCTTACCCAAGCGGACGGTTGGAATTGGCGGGAGTGATCATCCGGCAAACGCAGCGGCCGTTTGTCCGAATTGTCATAGCAGGGTGACCCATGGAAAAGACGGCAAAGAATTCAATTCCGAAATCAAAGCTCGGATACTTCGGTTAGAAGCCGAATTGGATTAGCCAAAGAGATGAGCCGACGAAAGGAAGCGGTCCATGAGAGATATCTTGCTGTTAAGTCGGGCTTGGCATTTTGCTGCGCAACGCCACACCTCACAGAAACGCAAGGGCAAAGCGCAAGAGCCCTACGTCAACCATCTCGCCGAGGTCGCCGAGCTTGTCGCTACTGCCACCGGAGGTCTCGATGCAAATTTAGTGGCAGCCGCGGTGTTGCATGACACGGTCGAGGATACGGTTACGCTTCCTGCAGAATTGGCATCGGTCTTTAATGACGACATTGCTAGTCTGGTCATGGAAGTTACCGATGATAAGAGCCTGGACAAGGCCGTACGCAAGAAGCTCCAAGTTGAACATGCCGCAGCAAACTCCAAGCGGGCCAAATTCATCAAGCTCGCCGATAAGACTGCGAATTTGAGATCCCTCGTAAAAAGTCCGCCGGACGACTGGAGCGTCCAACGACGGCGGGAATATCTTGATTGGGCCTTAGCAGTTGCAAGGGGGCTGCGTGGAACAAACGTATGGCTCGAAGCGCAATTTGACGAAGCTGCGGAGCAGCTAGCAGCATCCTGTGCCAAGAGTTCCTAGCTCGGCGACCTGCAAGAGAACCGTTATGAGCGGCGATGGTTCACCGGAAAACCCTGAAAACATTGACGAATAGCGCGACATGCAATCGCGTTCGTGCTCGTTTGTTCACGGGTAGCGTTGGTTATAAGTTGGTTGGCCCTGCACCGGCTAAAGCTGCCCGCCGTGCGACAAGAACATGAGCGTGACCAGCACGACCGCCATTTGACTAAATCGCAAACACCCAAACGGCTAAGATCACGCCCAACGTGACCAGACCGCTGATTATCCAACCCGCTGCGTAGGCCGCTTCATTCGTGCCGTGTATCGCGTCGGCTATGGGTGTCGTCTCTCGCCAGTGCGGCATGATTGCCCATCTAAACGTTACTAGGGTGTAGGCTGCGGTGCGCCTGCGGTACGAACCAGCTTATCAGCCTTTTGCAGAACGTAAGTATTCTCCGGCTGCTCTCTCGCAAAGAAGCTGACGGCCACAAAGACCGCGCAAAACAGCAAGCCCACGAGCATAACCTTCCGGTGGGTGCGTTTGTCTGCGTTGTGAAACGACGTGGACATATACGAGCCATACAACTTGCAAGTTGGAGCGCAATCTGACCCGCCTTTTAACCTTGCTTTTGAAGGTTACTCGCAACGCCAATTTTAACAGAAATGAATCTATCTACCGCACGCCCACGAGCGGTGTTTTTCGTGGGCATTCCCGCCGGTATTTCCACCGGCCATTCAAGAAGAGTATTATGAACTTTGAAGAAGACCACCGACGCGCTTGCGTCGAATCTATTGTTGTCGGCCTCACCAAGACCAGCGATTTTCGTTCGCGGAAGGCAAAACAATATCCAGACGACCCGCGCAACGCTCGCGCAGCCGAGACACTTAAGAAGGCGACCACGTCGAAGCGCAGCGAAGGCGGCGTAGATATTCACAGCATCATTATTTCCGCTGTGGATCAACACGCGGCGGGCGGTGGTTTGGATAAGGTCATGAAGACGCGTTACGCAACGCCAATGAGAGCTAAGAGTAGATAACGAAAAAAGCCTTGCATAACAGCGGGGCTTTTCTTTCTATTTGCCTACTCTTGGTTGAGTGTCCTGTGACGGGTTGCTGCGGGGCTGCTTTGACTGCGTGGTCGAAGCCGACCCGGTTCCCGTGGTGCCACCGAGATTGTCGTTGGTCGGGCTTCCACCCAAGCCACCTAGATTGCTGTTGGTCGGGCTTGCGCCAGCGCTCCCGGTGCCAGTCCCACCGCCGCCTGCTCCCGCACCGGCAGCGAGCGCCGCCGCTGAACTCAAGGCTAAGACTGCGGCCAATGTTATTGTTGTAAGTTTCATTGTTCATTCCTCTGTGACGTTTAGGAATATCAATCGCCAGGAATGTCTTATGTTCCGGCACGATAAGTAGGCGAGTTGCAGGTTGATAGTTTCATTCCCACATAAAAAGCCCCCGCATTGTCCGGGGCTTTCACTTTTACCTTATGACGCCGGGTGAGTTCCCGCCGAATGTTGATGGTCCGCTTCCGCTCAGTGAAGCCGGGCCGTTCGGGTCGCCACTGGGGTTCCGGCTATAAACAGGACCCCGGCCCATACCGATGGTCCTGTGTTCCGTGCCCCGGTGGGCGTTTTTCTCTGCACCAATAGCTTTGCCGCCTTGGGCAAATGCGAAGGTGCTCGACATTGCAAGCGCTCCAGCCAGCGCAATTGTTGAGAGTTTCATATCGTTTCCTCGTGGTTTGTGAAGAATATAACTCGCTGCGTATGTTCTATGTTCCCCCGGAAAAAGTATGAAAAGATATGAAGAGGTGGGAAGATTTGGGAAAACGCCGTAAGAAACCCGCTGACGGAATGCCCGGCCTGATGATAGCTTCGTCACGTTTCACAGGATGCATTGAAGAAATGCACGCGGTGCGAAGATTCGCTTTGGGTTTGCGAGAACCATCCGCAGCGTCCTTGGCCCGCGTGCGAGTGCGGCGGCGCTGGTATGCGCTGTCCCGACTGTAGTGCAAGCGATCAGGACAACCCGCCACGGCTACTGAACGGCTTTGTAGACGATGACGGTGCCACGCGGCACTAGGTTAAGCATATGAAACAAACGCCAAAAGACACAATCGGAATCTTAAAATCTATCTGGAGAAAGAACGAGGCGGGCGTTTGGACCGGTCACGATCTTAAGGGCATCGACCTGAAACCACGAGAGGGGTGTTCAAAGGACTATTTCAAAATCAAAAGCGAAGTGAACCTCATGACCCAAAGCCCCGGCCCTGTCATCAACAATTTCTTCGCCACCTTTGGAACGACTGAATTTCTAGTGCGTCAAAGCATCGTGCCCGTCATTGCGTGGAATGACGGCGATGAAGAGATTCGATGCATTGGCACCGGTTTTTTTATCAGCGCTTCAGGTTTGTTGATGACCGCTGCTCACGTCATCCGTGATCCAGTCGATGAAGATTATGCCACCGTTAGTCAAGTCGGTAAGAATGCGCATAAGTTTGGCGAAGACTTGCATTTTGGCGTTTTGCTCCCCGCCAACCCGGCCATGAAGAATGCACCCTTCGAAATTCATCCGGAAGTGCGGGAAGCAAAATGGTTCATGTGCCCATTTGAGTGGGCGTATTTTTGGGGCAAAGATGTTGAGAGCCCGCTTCTGCATAAAAAGCCTGAGTATAAGCCCGACCTCGATATCGCGGTTTGCAAGGTTAGAGAACGAGCCGCGATTGGCCCCTACCAGCCGCTGAACATTGGCTTGTATAGTCTCAAGCTTGGTGACCGTGCCGTGGCGATCGGTTATCCCGAAATGAGGAATATTCGATTAGCCGGTGGCGACGACTATCAGCCTGAATTAATTGTTTCCGTAGGCTCCGTAACAACCATTTATCCTGACAACATCACCGAGAAGCAAAACGCCACGCCGGGACCCAATTTCGAATTCAACGCTAAAATTCCGGGCAAAATGAGCGGCAGCCCTATTTTGGTTGGCGGAGGTATCATAACGAAGGGAATTGTCAGCCGTAGTTTGGGCAGCACCGATAATCACGCGAGCGGATGTTTGATCGCGCCTATGATGAACCTGCCATCAATTGGCAGCAAAAGCTTGTTGGATTTGATGAACGGCGGAAATGAAGGTATCGCAAAAATGATCGGACCGGGCCTTTAGCGGGGCAACCAACGCGATCACACCAATTTCATCGGCACGTACTCAACCGGTACCATGTCGTTGTGGATAATGGACTGCTCTTTGCTGTTATCCCATTTGATGGTTACGCCCGCCCAATTCTTTTCAGTGACCGTGCCGAATTGTTCCCCCCAACAAACACGGTCGCCTACTAGGAGTTTGCGCGACTGATCGCCGGTCATTGCTTCGCCAATTCAACCCGCTGCATTCCGCTATGGCCCGAATGGCTCTCGTGGCCATCGTCCCATTTGATCGTGACGTAGTTCGCATTTGTCGCCATTACCTTGCCGCCATCCGCTTGGATGCCATTGAAGCAAACACGGGTACCAACCTTTAGCTTTTTGGATTGTTCAGGAGTCATTTCTCTTTATCCTCTCGCAACCGCACGCCAACGCCCCTGCCGTTTCGGGCCGGGATGAACTCAACGCCTGCCGCTTCTAGAGCGCGTCGGATAGCGGCCATGATAGCCGGAATTGGTGTGCGTAAACCAGTCTCATACCGCTTAACGGTCGGTAGAGCGATTTTTGCCGCTGCGGCCAAGTCGGCCTGAGTCCAATCGAGCAAAGCCCGCGCGGCCCGCACCTGCGCCATGTTGATTTTCATGGCCAGACTGTACCGATTTAACCTTGGGTAACGTGAAGCCGCACACCCTGCGACATACCGCAGCCACATGGTTGATGCAGCGTGCGGCTCCTATTTGGGAAGCGGCGGGCTTTCTGGGTATGAGCGAGAAGACCCTTCGGGACACCTATGGTCATCACCACCCCGACCATTTACGCGGGGCTGCGGAAGCTATGGGATCGCGGCCAACCCCGCCGAAGAAGGTAGCGTTGGTTGTTTCGCTGGTTGAGGAAAAAGCCAAGCGGGAAGGGGCACCAAAAACCCCTGAAAACATTGGTGGGCATGCCTGGACTCGAACCAGGAACCAGACCGTTATGAGCGCAGTGATCTAGCAGAGAAACCCATCAAAATCAGCCATTTTTGCTGATAAGCAGCGGTGTCTTCGCACGTCCACGCATGGAGTTTCTGTGGGATAACTGTGGGGGTCTTTTCCGAAGGAACGGGTTGGGTCACCATCGTCTGCAAGAGTTGGTCAAATCAAACCGCTGTTTTCCTTTTTTCTTCCATTAGATTTGCCTTTGAGGTCAAGTCCTGCCTTGGTGTTGTAGATCACCGCAGTTCGAAACAAGTGAACGCCTGCGGCAAAAGTTGACAAAACAGCGTAAAACAAAAGGAATAGGCTCACGACATCCAGCCATCCTGTGTTTGTGATTTTGGCAAGAGCGCCCACACATAATGCGGCTACCTGCACCAAAATAAAATGGAGAAGGCTCGTCGTAAGTGTCATAAAAAACGACTTTGGCCTTCCATCTTCTGCAAGTGTCGAAAAAATATCGGCTGACGAGAACGCCAAAACAATTGCTAAGGCACCTACCGAAAATCCAAGCAAATTTGGAACCGCGCTTAACGTAATATCGGCGGCCCTGGTTTCTTTATCATGCCAAAATGGCAGGCACAGAATTGTCAGAATCAGCGCGAGATGCACGTATGGCGACGTAAAAAGTGCCCACCAACCGCCGTAGATATTCCAATATCGTTGAAGGGCACCTAGTAGACCAACCCACTGCCTAAGAAAAGAAACGGAGCGCAGATAGGAACGCAGCGAACGAAGACGCGCCTTCAACCTCGACTGGGCGGATTTTTGGATGCTCCTTAGTTGACTCAAAAACTTTTTTGCCCTTGGCATCCTTGCCCTCGCCGGTGACATGACCATTCCCCGCCGCCGCCACTGCGGCCATGCTCTTGGTACCGTTATCGGGAGTAAGCGATTTCTTCTTTGGTGCCTTCGTTAGTTCTGTCTTGAGGCCGCCCGCAGACTGCCTCTCCATCCGATTCAGAATACGCTGTTCAGCGTCAGCAGAATCGTCAGCATTAGGTCTCTTCACGAAAATCTCCAAACGCCTCAACTTTGGAATCGCGAAGATAGCTTCTAAAGTTTCGTCCTCCGGTATTGCGGTTACATCCACCGCAGAGGCGGAATCTGGAAGGTGCCTGTCGAACAGGCGCTGAAACATTCTTTCTGCGCGGGAAGGTGCGAAGTGCTGATCCAATTCGTTTTTTGATTCAAAGATCAACCGATGTTTATCCTCGATAAAAACGAAATAGAAAGATCGGAAGTTGGGTTCGTAATCCTCAGGTATTGCCTTCGCAATTTTTTGCTTCTCTTCAGGAGTGGCTTCGATGTTTTTGTTTTTGTTCAGCCATTTTCCGTCTTTATCAATCTCTCCCCAAACCAATACGCGACCATATAGCAGGTTCGGTTTGTCCTCCATTTCTTGGAACTCGGTAATCTTGCCACGGTCGCTGCCCCAAAGAGTGACCTCCTTGTTCGCAATAGCCGAAAGGATTTCGCGGTAGACCCCCTTCGGATGCGGCGAAGCCACGATATTTAGGGCCGCCACCTCAATTTTTTGAACTGCCATGCTCCCCCAACACGTGCGGGTAGGAAGAGACTGACACAACCAAAAAGGTTCCGCTACGCTCCTCGCTACCTACAGAAACGAGGGTCTGTTGACAAAAGAACATATAGAGAACATTGTTCGCCGGTCAGGTCAAGTGGTTGGAGTCAGGCCATGGCCGAAGTCACCTATTACGTCGCGCTGCCGTTCCTCGCTGCCGATGACGGCGTTGCCGCTGGCGAGCCTACGGAATGCTTCAATCCAAACGCCGCTGTGATGCGCGCTGACGCGTTATCCCGCAAAGAAGGTCACGTCGGCGCAGTCGCCTTTAGCCGCACTGGTGACCCTGCTACCGGCGATTTCAGCGATGCCAAGGTGATAAGAAAATTCGGCGACGTGCCGGATGATTTGAGTGCGCTATGACTCTTCAATTCATCTACGCTGAGATCGAAAGTCTGCGCCTCCAAATTCGTAGTCAGCAAAAGGAGGTCTTCACCCTTCAACGTTTCGGCATTAGTACCAACAAGGAGTCTCGACTATGAAAGAACCTGGACTAGACGGCCGTCATCGCGATAAGAATTCCCCTAAGGCGGGTGAGATTCAACAAAAACGCAGCGATACACTCAACAAAAATCTTCCCAAACCCATTCCTCAGTTTTCGCCGAATGCCACGCTTGGCACGATGAGAGAAAGAACCGGCAAGGTTAGTGAGGAAGCGGTTCGACGTGCTGCGGCTAAAATGAAAAAATAGTTCGATTGAGCGTCGATCTGGACGACGCCAGTTATCGATGACGGCGCGGCTCTGCGATGCACCGACGGACGACTAAGGCTGACGCCCATGGAGGAGGACTGATGTTATTCTACCGAGGCATGACCTGCGAGAACGTGACCATCCAAGGCGACAAAGGAACCTCGATTACCGCTTATGTGGCCAAGCCGTCTGGTCCGGGCCCCTTTCCTGGCGTAGTGCTTGTCCACCATCTCCCGGGCTGGAGCGAGTTCTACATTGAGACGACGCGTCGGTTCGCGCATCACGGCTATCTCGCGATCTGCGCTAACCTCTATGAGCGTGCGGGCCAAGGCAACCCGGATGACGTCGCCGCCAAAGTGCGCGCGGACGGCGGCATTTCCGACGCCCAGATGGTCGGCGATACCGAGGCCGCCGTGAAGTGGATGCGCGCCCAGTCCAATCACAACGGCAAGGTCGGCATTTTCGGCTCCTGCTCCGGCGGCCGCCACGCCTTCATCTATGCCTGCCAGAGGAAGGACGTCGACGCCTGCGCCGAGCTCTGGGGTGGCCGGGTGGTGATGGGCAAGGAGGAGCTCAATGCCAAGACGCCCGTCGCGCCGATTGACATGACCAAGGAGCTCTCTTGCCCGCTGATTGGCATCTTCGGCAACGACGACCGCGCGCCGAGCCCCGAACAAGTGAACCAGCACGAGGCCGAGCTCAAGAAGCATGGCAAGGTGCACGAGTTCTACCGCTACGACGGTGCTGGCCACGGCATCTTCTATTGGCACCGGCCGCTCTACCGGCCTGAGCAGGCAATGGATGGCTGGAGCAAGGTGTTTGCCTTCTTCGGCAAGCATCTGGCGAAGTAGGAGGCCCGGACATGTGTACGTCCATTATCGAGATCGCACGTGCGGAGGGCATGGCAAAGCGCGGCGACGAATGGTTCCCGCTCTCGCAGGCGGTGGTTGCCTATGACCACGCGCGCCATGCACCGCTGGGCGACGTCATCACGCTCGACTTCATCAATACGAGCCTCGAACCCGGGGCGCGGGCTGGGATTGAACTGACGCTGGAGACAGCAAAGGAGCTGCGCGCCGCTCTCGACCGGGCGATTGCCGCCGCCGAGTTCGAGGAAGCTGAAGTGAGGGGCAAGCGCACCGTGCCCAGCCTACTTCGGGCAGTGTCACACGCGAGATGAGCCAGCCGCTGAAATGGCGGACAACTGACCCCGCTTAGGCCGGTTTCTCCTTCTTCAGTGCAGCAAAGTTGTCGCCAACCCGGTAAAGAACCCACCAAATGTCTTAACGATATTGTCGGCTGCTTGTATGCGTGCCTGATTTTCACTCGTGTCCTTCAGCCACAAGCTCGTCACGAGAGCGATAAGAAACGATACACCCATCAAACTCAAGACAGCGACAGCCCATAAGGGAATATTGGTGACAGTTCCGATTTGACCCCTTCAGCGGCCAACGCTGGAGTTGTCAGAAAATCCACTGAACCGAACTTTTCAAAATACAAATCTCGGAATCTGCCTAAGTTAGACCGTAGCTTTTCGAGGCGGCCATGGTGGGCTGCCGGTGTTGAGTCCCACCCACAATCCGGCGCACTGCAACGCGCTTTGTAACATTTCTTTGGTGACGCTATCTTCACAAGGATGAAAAGAACGAGACAGATCAGAAAGCCCGTGTAGATTCCACCTGTAATCCTGACAGCTAGAACATTGTCGGCACCCTTGCATATTCTCTCGGTAATCATCACCGCGATATAGCCCGCAAGCACCGCCTGAACCGTATCCGGTAACGCCTGGGTAAATATCCATCCATAGATTTTGCCCGGAGTTTCAAGGCCAAAGATTGCGCGCAGATAGAGGAAGTCGGAGCCTTCTGCCCAGCCGCCGAAAACGTACAAGAAAGCTTTGAATAGCGCACCAACAGCGAAGCCCGGCAGTACCGCGATTGTGCATACGACTGTGGCGAACCACGTTTGTTGTCTCATGTGATGCCCTTAGAAACCTGTCTTATTGTTCGGCAGGCCATACAGCCTTATCGCGTCAGTGCTACGCGGCTAGTGATGTACTTGCGTTGAAATAGTTGTGCAGGCACCGGCAGATCGGCGTATTCTGTTTTATTGCCCATTTCTTGTCGCGCGATATCCTGCCTGATCACCTTCCTTCTGGCACACGTACGCACCATGATTCGTGTTTCCGTACCACCGCATCCCCTTGAGATGATAAATGCCGGTAGGTGTGTTCACCCACACCACTACATCAGCCGGGCAGTGCTTTTGCGCTTCGGTCTCGGCCGCAAACAGTTGTACACTATTTTCGAACGCCAACGCGATCATTGGCGTCGGGAGTAATAGCACAACTACAAGAAGGGCTCTCCACCACCCTCTCATGTTCACCTCGTAATCTAATCTCAGGTCACAATCCGTCAGAGAATCGGACTTATCGCTTTGCTTCGCCGTGGCCTACCGGAGCTGAAAAATCCAGCACATCTCGACTTCTCGGTACATGGCTCGCATTCGGAAATAAACGCATTCTTCCAATCAGAGATTGATTGGACTGCGTACGGCCACACGGACTGCGCAAGCACGCAGCGTTGCAGATTGTAGACCGACACGTTGACTTCAGCCGCGACGAGAACATCGACTGCATCCGCTAGTGCAGCCCGATAATCGATCGGATCGATCCAGAGCTGCGCCTCATTTGCGATGGCGAAGCCCGTGTTTTCGAGCCCCATCAGCGCAACGTGGTCAACAAATGAGAGGTTTCGCGCAATCCACCGACACGTATCTAAAATTATTGGCGCAGTCTGCGCATGCAAAACGACACGCACCTCGACGCGCTGACCTCTGTCTTTAAGCTTCAATATTCCAAGGATAGTTTCGTCAAAGGCGCCTTTGGCTTGCACTACATAGTCGTGCACATGATCAACCGCCGCATAGACTGGAATAGCTGCGATCAAGCTGGGATGGTTCACTTTTCGCCAGGCATCGACAATTTCCGACTTTGCGAACGCGCGGCCGTTCGTCAATACCTGTACGGCCGTTTTCGGAAGCTGATCGCGGCAATCAGCAAGAAGGCCAATGAACTCGACCGAATCAGAAAGCGGCTCTCCACCAGTAAACGTCAAGGTACGCGTTTCCTTGTCTAGGAGAGGCAGGCTCTGTCGTATCTCATCCAAAATCCACCGATCATCAATATCTTTCGGCGGCTGCGAACACATCAAGCAGTAGTTATTGCAACGCTCCGTAACCAAAAACGAGTTATGACGGGAGTTATGCCGGTAAAGAGTTCGGAATTTTCGTGACGGAGTATGAATGCCGATTACGTCTCCCGGGGCGAGATAAGAAAATTGAGCCGGGACCGTGATCGCGCGACGGGGCAGGCCTTCACTCGACAGAAAACAACCAGTACCATCGTCGATAGCGAAGATCGCTTCGTGACTATCCTGAATTACGCGCTTCAGGTCATCGCTTGTCCGCACGACGGTAAAGTCGGCTCCCGCGCTGGATCGCGCATCGCCAAGCGCCTTTAGGCGGATAACCGACCTCGTATGCTGTTCAAACCCGCGACAACGGTCAGCTGTTCCAGATAAAGCAAGGGTCATGAGCCGGCCCAGCGACGCAATATCGCCGCGTCTCGCGGTGACTCGTCCATTATCCGCAGCAAATGACGCATAATTCCTTTCTGCCTCGCACAAAAATCCGAAAGAGGTTTAATGCCCAAGGCATCGCCCTGGGTGGCATGGTGATGCACGGGATTTGCGCCACAGTGACTTTCGAACACACAGGTCGAGCACTCGGGCGCACATTGCGTCAGCGACATGGAAATTGCGTCGACCAGCTTGTCCGAAAGGACAAGGGATCGATAGTTGTCTTCATCGACATGTCCGAGTCGAAAGGCATTGTCGCCCGTCTCAGCGAGCATGCGCCCTTCATCGGAAGCAAACACGCCACCGTCGTAGTTGTAGACCAGAGCGCCTATTCCGATCCCGGCTGGACTTCGTAGGTCCACGTAGCCGATCGGTCTGTCGGTCAACATGCGCGTCAGAACCAAGGACGAATAAAACTCCCGAAACGGAGTCCCTTGATGATTGATATCCAGAACTCGCCGAAGACCGCGCCTGTAGAAATCAAGCCAACTCTCTGCAGTGTAACGATGATATTGTTTGGTTTTGATCGCAAAACCGAACGGAGACAGCGGTCGAAGAAAAATGCCGTCCAGACCTAGTTTCAGGTATTCGTCGATTATCTCATCTACTCGACCCAAGCTGGCTTCGGTGGTCGTCATAAGCGCCCCGACCCGATCCGGTCCAAGCGCTTCGCGCGCGCGGCGGATGCCACTAACCGCCAACTCATAACTGTTCCCGCCCGGTCGTGGTCGATTCTTATTGTGCAGGTCCGCCGGACCATCCAGCGAGGTTGAAAGAAGAATTTCATTGGCTTTACAGAAAGCAAGGATCGTGTCGTCCAGCAGCGCGAGGTTCGTCGCGACTACGAAATCAACTTTTTTGCTCAGGACAGCCGACTTTGCTTGCGCGGCCGAGACGATCATCTTGATCAGACCAAAATTGAGAAGCGGTTCGCCACCTTGGAATTCGATTTTTATCCGCGACGATTTGCTTTCGAACGCGATATCGAGTCCCCGTTGTGCCGTCGCTTCGCTCATGTCAAATCGTGAGCGGTCGGTGCTTTGCCGCGAGACTTGGCAGTAGGGGCACGAGTGCTCGCAACGCAGAGTCACGACAAACATATGAAGTGGCGTCACCTCGCGCAGGAATGACATTCGGCTTCGAAGGCGCAGGGCCAGGAGCTGTTGCTGACTCTTCTGACGTGAGCCGGTAATCAAGTGAGCTGCATAGGCCCTCTCGTATAGGCCGTCACCGGGCGTCACTTTCAGATCAATCAACTTGTTGATCTCATCCTCTGTTAGTCGGATGAAATCGCCCACCATGTTTGAAACTAGGAACTGCTCAGTACCTGTTCGCTCAAAGTTGAACGGCAACAAGGCGAGTTCTTCGCTTGGCGAGCTAAATGCTTCGGCTGCGAGAAAACGAGCCATGGTCAGCCAATGCTGTGCGTTAGTCGTTTTGGGATGCGGCCAATGATCCAAAGGCAAGCGCCAAGATGACGTTGCGAACGCCGTCAGTTTTTTCCGACACGCGCGTCCTCAGGTTTTCGTCTGTAACAAGGTCGAGGAAACGTACTTTTAGCGCATCGGCGTCGGTTACCGCGAAGCCCCCACTTGCCCGGTCATTTTGCGCGGCAAGATGACAGACAAATCGGCCGCCGGTTTTTTCGATTTGGCAGGTTGCTACTCCAATCAGACGATACGCAGCAGCCTCCAACGCACTCAGCGTTTGAATGCTTGCATCAAAATCTACGTCAATCGTGATCGTCGCAGCGCGTTTTTCGTTAGCGACTTGAGACATGTGATGCGTGGGAGGCATGAGAAGCATGAGAGGCATGCTGCGCCACCAGTGTCCCATCGGCCTGCCGGGTCATTACGAACCCGAGAAGATCTTCTCCGACCTGAAAATGTCCGCTCGCCTTCATTTGCGCGTCCGCACTTGCAGCCTCATTCGTCGGAGCAATTGCGTCAGTACTGGTACCTGTCGCTTGCGCTTCAGTGCTAACGACCTGCGCACCAGCGAGAGACGCGAGAGCGGCACCTAGCGAAAATATAGTTTTCGACCGACCCGGCATGATTCTCTACCCCCTTGCCACAATCGGATAAGTAGACCCAAGTTTTGGATAAGTTGCAATACAGATGAAAAACAATTTTTGATAAGGCAAAAGATGCTTATGCCGCTGGATCCCTTGGGAAATCCCAAGCGACCTAGTGCATACGCTGTTGCAGCGCACCCAAAGCCGCCATCGTCTAAAGTGCCTCACGGCTTTCGCAACTCACTCCTACCGAGCATACAAGGGACAACGCGGCAGAGCAGCCGCGTTGTCCTTGGTAACTTAGGGATGTTGCTCGTTTTTAGCGGCGCGCATTCCTTGAGCGGCGGTGTCTCTCTCACACATATACGCGCCGTTCTTCGTCGTCCCGTAGTTGCGAGTGCCGCTGAAGTGATAGATTTTCGAACGCAAATTTACCCAAACGACGGTGTCGACTGGACAGTTCGCTTTCGCTTGAGCTTCGGTTGCGAACTGACCTGCTCCCGACGGGGTGCCGTTAGAAGGTGCTCTTGCGACTGGAGCTTGAGCAGGCGCCGGAGCAGGCGCGGTAACCGTAGGCTTCGGTGCCGGAGCGGCGGGTGCGGGCGCTGGAGCCGGAGCTGCGGTGGGAACCGCCGCGGGTCCGCCGCGGCATTCCGCGACATAGGCTTTTTGAGTTATTCCTTTCGCTTGAAAGCCGGCTTTATCAGCCCGCCATTCCTCGATGCACACTTTAGCGGTTTTCGCCTGGCCGGCACTTGAGGGCGCCGGAGCAGGTGCTGCAATCACCGGCTTTGGAGGCGGTGCAGAGGGCGCTGGAGCTGCAGTCGGGGTCGCGGCTCCGCCGCCGCGACACTCTGCAACGTACGCCTTCTCGGTTATACCTTTAGCCTGGAAGCCGGCCTTATCGGCTCTCCACTCTTCCGTACAGGCCTTAGCTGTCTTTGCCTGAGCCCAAGATTGAGACGGCAGCGAAGAAAAGCCCAAGGCGGCAACGCACATGATGACAAGTTGTCTGTTCATATTCCATCTCCCAAAGGTTAGGCGTTATTTTGATTGGTGAAATTCCTGAGATCGTCGGCTTCGCCGACGAGCTATTCGAGCGCACCAGCCTACCTTGGGTGCCCACCAACTCGGCCATCATTTCAATCGAAGGATTCAGATCGAAGTTTTTGCCAGTCGGCAACCTACTTCTTCTCGAAACTTCTCGAAAGAGGTGAATTTTTGAGCCCCCTCGACAAATTCGCCTTCGACATATCCATCATCGCGGATTCGAAAACCCACCCCGAATAGATACCCCGTCTGCTGTCCCAGCGCCCGCCCAATCAACACAGTCTCCACATGGAGCGGGGGCTTCAAGGGATTGATTTGTCCCTTCAGACGAACTTGCCTAAACGGAATGCGCATGCCAACCGGCGCTTTTGTTGTATCTGTTGGCAGCGCCAAATCCGAGACTTTGCTCGCAGGCTCAGCTAGCTCCTGGGGTGAGGAGGTTGCTTCGGTTAGATCATTAGGCGACACCCCAGACATCCGCGCCAATATTGCGCGATGGGGGCTGACCTCATACTCAAAAAACAGATCCTTTTCTATCTGTACGCGCCGCGTAATCAGGTTTTCCAAGTTATGCTCTTGATCGTAGGTCCATTTGGGCAACATTCGCGTGCTGGATACTAGCACGGGTTAAACCTATCGAAATCTCTCATCTTTCCTCATTTCCATTAATCGTTGACATCACCTGGCATGACTGACGGTCGATATGGGGATAACCCGACGAGAGGTAGGGACGAGCGGGTTATCATCAAAGCCATGACCGACGACTTGTCGCGACAGGTCGCGACTACTGACGACAGCGAGTATTCCCTCTCCGTGGACGAAGCGGCCGAGCGCTACGACCACGCCGGCCACCCCCGGACCACCCGTGCGATCCAACGCTATTGCGCCAAAGGCGACCTCGATTGCCGCCGGAGGGAAACCCAGTTCGGCGTAAAATACATGATCACCCCCACATCCGTCGCGAAGCATATTGCCTACATCGAAGAGGTTCGACCGGTCACGACTAGTCGCGAACCAAGTTGATGGATACCCCGCCTTACGCCCCGCCAATAGGGTAGGGCGGGGTCTCAAGTTCGCAGATGGTGCAATGACAAGACAATTCGGGCCGCGCGCGCGGGTCTATGGTAGATTGGATCGATGCTGCCTAACCTGGAAATTCGGGGCCGCGCCTATATCCTGATTCAAGAGGCGGTGAAAGAGCCGGGCCTGACCATAACCCTATCGTACTATCAGATGACATAATGAATATGGCCCGAATCCACTTGCGCACTCCGTCACCTCATACTGCTGGACGAATTGATAGAATTCCGGGTAACGTTTTGTATCTTCAACATCAGCATCGTTAGGGCGTAACCACCAAATCGTGTGCGCTGTCTTTAGGTCTTTGATCAATGAATCTACAGGAAGCGCGGTGCCAACCGAATATGAATCAACAATCCTTACGTTCGAACCAGCAAACACCTGAAAGATCACAGATAGATTCGTTAAAATGTAATCCTCACGCGGACTAACCTTCTGGAGTGTATTTAAAACCGGAGAAATTCGGTTATCCCATTCTTCATCCCCCCATTCCGTGTGTAAAGAGTGTATCATTCCCACAGAGCTGAGAACCCAAACCGCTGCGATTCCATTAACTACCAGCTTGCCACATCCATCCCAACGGCCTCCAATATCTTTAGCCAAGACTTGGATTTCGTTTAGGCCCAACGCAGTCAATGCGGCAAAGAACGGCAAGAAATTTGTTATATATCGGAGCGAACCGAATTCTGTAACAGAACCGTACTTTACAAAATAATAGCTTCGATAATGGCTGGTATAAACAATCAAATAAGCAAAAAATAAGCCAAGCACGACCGGCCAACCAGAACGTCTTACAGATGGTCGGAGCATTGCGGCAATTCCACAGAGAAGAATGAGTGTCGATATGCCAAACCACTTGAATGTTAGAAATGCCCTACAGAATAATGGTATGAGGATGGCGCTGTATTGAACAGAAAAAGTTGGCGCGCCTATATCACCGGACTCTCCAGTTTCAATCTGAAATATTTTGAATCCAATTGTAAGCACGATTGCCAGAGGGATTGTAATCCCAGCCCATAGAGTAAGATTTCTTACTTCTCGTGACCACCTTAGAGAGGTCGCGGGAAGCGCAAATAAGGGCAATGCCAGCAGTACTAGATTTTCACGCTTAGTCAGCAGTGCTAGGCAAAGGGAAATGCCGAGTAGGCCCCAGAGCAGCCAGCTTATGATTTCGGGATAGCTTTTCTTGTTGATGAATAGACTAATAAAACAAAAAACATATATGACAAGAAAGAATGAGGAGGTCGTTTCAGCTAAGCCGCTACTATGAAATAAGAAGATTGCAGGACACAAGGCGTACACAAGCGCCGCCAAAAGGGAGCACGCTCTATCTCTTACGAGGTTGAGACAAAGAAAGTAAAGCAAAAATGCTGAAATCACTGAAGCTACATAGTTGATCCAACACACGGCATAAGGATGATATCCGACCAACTTGTGGGTAAAGTAGGCTAACGACGGCACTGTAATAAAATGGCCCCCGAAGATCACTTCTGTCTTGCAGTCTGATGAGCTGCCAAATGCGCACGCATGAGTTTCGAGCGGGTCGACTGAAAACTCCTGATTAAAAAGGAGGTAATGGGAGTTCGCGGCGAACATATACGCATCTTCATATTCTAGACCCATAAAGGGTCTTCCATTTAAAGAAGGCATAAATGCTACGGAGACCGCGAACAGGATAAGCATCTCAAAGATATTCTGTCGGAGAATAGTACGGTTGGTGAATGTTAGCGCCGCCCCTAGCAATAGTAGGAGAAAAAACAGAAATAAAATAATCACGAGCATTTTTGGCCCCTATCTACGTCGGCTCGCGGACTGTGATGCTGAGAGACCGGGAGAAATTAACGGCACCTCGTCGAAGCTATGCATCTAACTTCGCACAATATTTAGGTTTCTGTGATGGCTGATGGCAAGCGCTATCGCAGCTTTGATCTCGTCAAGGACAGCCGTTACAGAAACCATCTTGCACGAAACCGCGGAGCGCCACGGTGCTGCCGCTATGGGGATTTTGCCTCTCGGCGCGCCGTGATGGTTGTCGTTTGCGAGGGCGATAGGTGCCGTGCACGGGGATTGGCGTTGGCCCGCAGCGTTTGACAGTGACAGCGAGCACGAAGTTTGGCGGGTTTGAGTGCCCGAGAGCTTAGCCGATCCGAGGAGGCGCGAAGTCCGACGCTCACCGGAGCGTCCAGGGCTCTGCGGCGTGGGTAAGGAACGGCAAGCATGCGCGAGCGGCGGAATGCTACGGTCATGAGCTGTCGAACCTTCTTGCACCATGAGACTCAGCTCGGCTTCCGTGAGTTCTTTCGAACGTCTCGATGATCTTCATTCGGCCGCCGCAGCATGGACAGGGTGGCGGTTCGTTGGCCGGAGCGACCTTCTCACAATCATCGGTGTCGCGATTCATGAGCGCAGAAGGCGCCGCCAGCAGCTTGCGGCATAGTTCGATCTTGTCGGCGCGATGACCGTTGGCGAATAGGCCGTAGTGACGGATGCGATGGAAGCCGTCCGGCAGGGTGTGCATCAGAAAGCGCCGGATGAACTCACCGGCTTGGAGCATCATTGCTTTGCCCTTGCCGTCCTGGCGATAATCCTTCCAGCGGAAGCAGACTTTGCCGTCGGACAGTGAGATCAAACGGCTGTTGGCAATGGCGACGCGATGAGTGTAACGGGCAAGATAGGCGAGCACCTGCTCGGGGCCTGCGAATGGACGCTTGGCAAAGACCACCCATTCGCTCCGGCGCAGCGGCGCGAGATACTGTTTGAATGCAGAAGGAGCTTTGAGTGCCGTGAGATCGGAGAAGAACTGAAGCTCGCCGGCAACGAATGCCGCGTCGAGATATTGCAGAAACAACCGCCGGAACAGGCGCGACAGCACGCGCACTGGCAGGAAGAAACCCGATCTGCAGCCAATCCAACGCTTGCCATCAGGGGATATTCCGCCGCCCGGTACGATGCAATGGACATGGGGATGGTGATCGAGATTCTGCCCCCACGTATGGAGCACGGCCGTTAAGCCGATCTTGGCACCGAGGTGTTTGGGATCGGCCGCGATGGTGATGAGCGTCTCGGCCGCTGCTGTGAACAGCAGGCCATAGACCTTGGCCTTGTTCTGATACGCGATGGCACCGATCTGCGCCGGCAGGGTGAACACCACATGATAATAGGGGACCGGCAACAGCTCGGCTTGGCGCGCCGCGAGCCATTGGGCGGCGGCAGCCCACTGGCATTTGGGACAATGCCGGTTGCGACAAGAATTGTAGGCAATGCGCGTGTGGGCACAGTCCTCGCAGCGCTCGACATGACCGCCGAGCGCGGCGGTACGGCAGGCCTCGATCGCCGACATGACGCGTAGCTGGGCACAGTTCACATGCCCGGCGCTGTCCCTGCGCCAGGCTTCACTGTGGCGGCGGAAGATATCCGCCACCTCCAGCTTCGGCCGGGACATGTCCGGCGACTTATGCGGGAGGCGGCTTGCCGATGTTCAGGGCGTCAAGGGGACTTTTTACCTGTCGGATCGTATTGACCGCGACCCGGGCATACCGAGCGGTGGAGTCGACATGCCGGTGTCCCAGCAGGTCCTGGATGACGCGGATGTCCACCCCTTGCTCCAGCAGGTGCGTGGCGAAGCTGTGCCGCAACGTGTGGACGGTGACCATCTTATCCAAGCCGGCAGTCTCGGCGGCAAGGCGGCAGGCGCGTTGCAGGGAACGCACCGTGATGGGACGGGCCGGGTCGGGGCCAGGGAACAGGAAGTGTTGAGGACGGGTGCACCTCCAATAGGCACGAAGAATGCCGAGCAGCTGCTCGGACAACATGACATAGCGATCCTTCCGGCCCTTTCCGCTGCGGACGTGGATCACCATCCGGGCGCTGTCGATGTCCTTGATGGTGAGCGCGACCGCTTCCGACACGCGCAGGCCGGCAGCATAGATCGTCACAAACGCGGTTCGGAACTCAAGGTCGCTCACGGCCTTCAAGAAGCGTTCGACTTCATCTCGCGCAAGAACGGGTGGCAATGCATCGGGCCTGCGCCCCAGTGGTATCTGTTCGGACACTGCGGCTTTGCCGAGCGTCGTTCCGTAAAAGAACCGCAGGGCACACATATTTTGATTGATGGCCTGTACTCCGAGGCCGCGGGAACCGAGATGCAATCGATAATCGCGCACGTGCTCGAACGTGAGCTGGTCCGGTGACTTGCCAAAATGTTTACTGAAGTTCTTGACTGCGCGGACATATGCCTTCTGGGTTAATGGCGACATGTTGCGGATCGTCATGTCATCAATCATGCGTTGCCGCAGCGCTGAGATTTGCTCGGACATCGGATACTCCTGTCTGTTGAACTGCACGAACGTGCAATCTTCTCAGACAGGATGTTCAACGGCCACGAGCACTTCCCCATCATCAGCCATTCGCAAGGGTCGGAAAACAGATATTTTGCGGCGCTTGAGGAATGGCTCTACGGAGCCATATTCCCCGACCGGCATTGACCGATCAGTTTAGCGTGTTGAGATGTGATGCTGCGATGACAAAGACCCGACAGCAGGAACTTTCGGAGAAATTTGCAGAGCAATGGCAGCGAAGCCGCGACTGGCTCGTGCCGTTCATGCAAAACAACCAGCCGAAGTTCTTGACAAAGGATGAGTTGCGTAGCGCAGCAATGCGTGAGCTTCGACGTCTCGAAGAGCGCATTCGACTTCGGATGGATGGCGGCGATCGAAGATACCGGCCGCCACGATTGGTACGGGCCCTTGCGCCGGCGGCGGCGCACCAAAACCTAGCCGCTTCCCTATCCGCGTACTCCCAACCGCGCCCGGCAACGCCTTGTGGGTTTCGGCGGTGCCCAGCAATGTCGGCTTGGGGTAAAGCGAAAAACTTCGGTTCTTTCAGAGACTTCGGCTTTTGACCCATTTGTACTATTCGACCTTCGACTTTGCTGTGCCGCATAACGCGATTTCGGCCCCTCGAAAATGTGATACGCTTGGCTCTCGATTTGAGGGCACATGAGGCGACGCGAGTTCATCACACTGCTCGGTGGCGGCGCGGCGGCGTGGCCGCTTGCCGCGCGTGCACAGCAGCCCGAGCGAATGCGGCGGATCGGCGTGCTGATGGGCGCTCCGCAGACCGATCCGGAAACGAAGCGCCGTATCGAGGCGCTCGTGGAAAAATTGCTCGAGTTTGGCTGGGCCGAGGGTCGCAACGTCCGCTTTGACTATCGCATCAGTCCCGAGGTCGAGCGCATGGGCGTATATGCGGCGGAGATCGTCGAGCTCCGTCCGGACGTCATCGTGGTGCACAGTAATGCGTTTTTATCCGCACTTCGGCAAGTGAACCGCACGATACCGATCGTCTTTATCCAGGTGGGCGACCCGGTCGGTAGCCGTTTCGTCGATAGCCTGGCGCGTCCTGGCGGCAACCTGACCGGCTTCACCAATTTCGAAGCCGAAATTGGGGGCAAATGGCTGGAGCTTATCAAGAAGATTGCGCCCCGCGTCACGCGTGCACTGGCCCTCCTTCATCAAGACATCGCCGCGAATGTCGCATTCTTGCGTGCAGCCGAAGCTACCGCACCTTCATTGCAGATCAACGTGACAGCAGCCGATGTGCACAATACGGCGGAGATAGAGCAGGCAATCGAGACGTTTGCGCAGGAGCCGAACGGTGGCCTAATTGTACTGCCAGCCCCGGTCATGGGACCGAACCATGATCGGATCGCGGCATTGGCTGCTCTCCACCGCCTGCCGTGCATCTTTCCATTCCGATTTTGGATGGCCATGAACGGGGGTCTGATGTCGTACGGGATTGATGTCGTCGACCTGTTTCAGAGGGGCGCTGCCTACGTCGATCGCATCCTGCGTGGAGCCAAGCCGAGCGATCTTCCGGTACAGAATCCGACCAAGTTCGAGCTGGTCATCAATCTCAAGACCGCGAAGGCGCTGGGCCTCGACGTGCCGCCGACGCTGCTCGCAAGCGCCGACGAGGTGATCGAATAAGCCGGGCACTCCCCGATCCGCAGACTCCCTACCGCCATAGCGGTTTAGTGCAATATACATTTTGCGAAGTATTAGCGGCCGAGCTCGGTGACCGCTGCGAAATGCACTCGGATGCCCACACAAGGGTCTGCATGTTTCCCATTTTCCCCCAGCGACGTAGGTAGTAGGCTCGCCTTTTCCCCAAAGAGCGCGCCGGTAGGCATGGAACCATGGTTAAATCGGCTAAAAAACCGAAAAAGGAATCACTTACCCCACTACTGCAGAAGTGGCACAGGAACGAAATTTTTAAAGCTATCCAGACCGTGGGTCTCGACCCCGGAAACTTTGATCTAAGTGATTCCGGCACCGAAGTCCAAATCAAACACAAATCGTCCGCGTCGTGTTTTATCGTGAGGCGTGAGTCAGGCTACTACGTCGGGCAATACGTGGTGGGGGACGCCTCGGCTTGGCCATACAGTCCCGGTGGCTGGGAGTCTTTGATGCCACGGGTCAGTAGGTGGCTTGAAGAAGTCAAACGAGACCTTGAAACGCCCGATTTATGGGCTGAGTTTCAGCGCGAGGCCAAGCTGCTCGAAGCCGGTTCTAATGCTGTCACGGAGAACAGACCGTTCACTCCAAAAGAGCAAAGAGAGATTGCAGCGCGACTCCAAGAGCTTGCGAAGTATGAGAAAGAAACGTACCCGCTCTCGCCAGTGCAAACAAAGGCCCTGGACGCAAAGCTTGACTATCTTATCGACGCTTCCAATCGACTCGGCCGGAAAGATTGGCTCACCGTTTTTGTCGGGGCCATTTTGGGCTACATCCTGACCGCGGCGCTTCCCCCAGAGTCAGTACATGGCCTTCTCCAAACGTCCTTTCGAGTGATGGGTCTTTTGTACCCCGAAATTTCTAGCGATTAGCCCTCGACGTATTGCAGAAGTGGCCGTCGAACGACGCGCGCGCGGTGCGGAAATTCGGCGATGTCGAACTGGAGGGCAATCTGCCGGTCAACTGGATGGATTGACGTTCAAATGAGAGCCATCCGCGAGACGGTCAAACAGATTGAAGCGGGCGGCCAGCCAGGGTGGCAACGCTTAGCTAGACCAAGAAGCAAAAACCTACAGGCCTGTCGTGAAATCCAGCGGCAACAGGGTTGCCGGTGTCGGACAGGCCTCGGCAAAACTAAAATAGCGATTGCAGGTACAGCTACTCGTCTGGAATCCTGCGTTGAAGCCAGAACTGAACGGCCCTGATCGAGTATCGCATTTCTCTTCTTCGATCTTTGAGCCAACGAGGCTGAGGTTTATCGCCGTGCAGACTGCGAAGATCGCAAAGATCAAAAGAAACAGCTTGTACGGCGTAACCGGGGCAGACCCGGGAAGCGGCAGCGCTACATCGCTCATGACGTGCCTCGAATCAGTGAAGCTACTGGCAGATTGCAATTAGTTCCTGTCAATGGCTTTTCCATGTCAGTTCGCCCGTAGGTCTCGAACATACTTGCAAGCACTGGTAGTGTCGATTTGGAGATTGCCCACGTGGGGGAGTTCTGATGGCGCCGACCGAACCAGATCCAAATCAAGCTTTTTACGACAAGGCGAAGCGTGCCCTTGAGGACTTATTCGAGAAGGCAAAGGCGAAAAATGAGCTGCACTTCGTGATGGCTATGATGCCCGAGTTTCGGGGTATGCAGGACGGCGGGTGGAATACGGGCGAAGAAGCGGTCCGTGCGTTCGATCAATTCACCGAACATATAAAGTCGCTGCCAAAGGACAGCTTGGTCCGCGTCCGTATCATGCTCGCGTTCTATCTAACGATCGCAGAGGGCGCTGGCTTTTATGAGATGCCAAAGAAAATGATGTTAACGGTCGAGGGGAAGGGAAACAATCTGTGGCCGTTCCAATCGCTTGTAACGAAACATGAGAAAACCGGACGCGCAATCGATCCGAATGCCAATAAAATCATGAAAAACATGATGGGCCATGCGTACGACCTGGGCTTGTTTGAATTGTCTGACGTGTTCAAGGAGGCATTTGATTCCGATCTGCGAAACGCGATCGCCCACGCTGACTACATCATTGCCGCAGAGGGGCTGCGCATCCGAAAACGCAATGGAGGCCAGCCGCGTGTCATTCCTTGGAATGAGTTCGATGCGCTCTATTGCAAAGCGGGAAACCTGTTCGACTTTATTCGACAGTTCGTCGAAATTTATATCCAAAGCTACGATCCGCCCAAAACGATTAAAGCGAGAATGAATGATAATGAGCCGTTGACTGATTATACGTTGTATTACATTCCGCAAACTGGAGCATTTGGTTTGACTACCGGACCCGCGCCGACTCCGCCGGATGGCACGTAGGGAAAATGGGATACGCCATGGTAATTGAGAAGCACATTTCCAATTTTCACGCGACCTACGAGGAGTTGACCGACGAGGTGAGGCTCGCGATGCACGCATTCGTACCACTGCGCTTACAAGAATGGTTCGCTTACTTGGACGGTGAGCCGGGAGCAGCAAAGGCAATTGCGAAGCTTCAATCGAGCCAAGATTTCTCTCATTGGTTTTCGATGCAGGGGCGAAATCAAAAACCCGGTGTGCCGACGCTGGAGTGGCCAACGGAGAACGATCAGCGTTTAGGAATGCAGTTGCTCTTATTCCGTTCTATTGCGGGCGGTAAAGTGGATATCGGCCCTCTAGGCAAAATGTACGTTCCCGGATCGGGTAGAAATATCAACGACAGTTCGAAAGCGTTCGTCGACCAAGTATTCCGACCGATGAGCCGAGAACTTATCCGCTACTTGCGACGCGTGGGAGATGAAAAAACCGAAGAATCGGTACCGGCGGCCGATCGTGTTGTGCCTCTGGACCACAATAGCGCGTCCTATAAGGAAGCAATTGAGGCAGTCGAGCATTTAGAGAGAGTACTTACGGAAGCAAACGATTTTGCCGATGTCGATGTGAGAGAGCAGCGTCTTGCAGAGGTGAAGGCGATCCGTGGGTTGCTGTCTGTGTTTTTGGTAAGAGTGCAGGCGATCGCGATCCTTCTAAAGCCGCTAGTTATTCAGTTTGGCGCGAAGCTTAGAGACTCTCTCATGGCAATCGCAGTGGGGGCAGTGATCGCGGCTCTAACAGCCCTGTTAGCTCACGTTTTTTGACGTGGCTATCTGCCGCGACTTAACTTCGAGTTTCATAGACGATCAGCAATCCACTCACCGAGTCCAAGCCGCACGGCGAGTTCAGCAATCCGGTTGCCTTCCCAGACCTGCACCGCCGGTTCATCTTCCGGAGGCGCAAGGGTTCCACCAATCGGAGAATGAACCGCGAAGATCATGCGGTCATAGAACTCTGTTCGCGCCTGAAATCTTTTGACATAGTCGTTAAGCGTAATCTGATTGGCTTCACTTTTTACCTGCACAAATGCGATTTCGTTCGTGGCCACGTTTTCGGCCTCAATGTCGGTCCCTTCGCTCACCCCGCCCAGCTTCGCTATTCTTATCCAGCCAGTGCGCGCAAGGATGAGATCGATAAGCAACTCGAAATCGCGATCATGAAGCTTTTTGATTAATTTCGCTACTGCGGCCGTGTACGCTTCGCGTGCCTGCGTTGCCTCGACTGAGTCTGGGTCTTTCCGATCCTGAATGATCCGCAGAATCTCTAGCGAGCCTTTCGGCTCGCATATCGTCGCCCGAAATCCCGCTACCGCCGCAACTTTTCCCGGTAGGTCTCGTCTCACAAGGAGTGTCCCACCAATCGATTGGTTACTCCACGGACGATCGCAGGTCAGCCAGAAACTTCCCTCTGTCTTTTCTGTTTCTCTATCCTCATTGACTGTTATTCCGTCACGAACGGTACACCACCACAGGCAGCCGTCCTCAAACGTGACCCAAACGTGTTGGCTTGGTCTCTCAAGTACCACCCGCAGCGCATTGAAATCCGCAGTGGCGGTTCCCGGATGCTTGTATGCGACGTGATGCTGAATACAATCTTTGATACGAGCTAAATCAGCTGTACGCAGCAGATCGCGGGGAACGAACCACCATCCGCAGTGAAGCTGCCCGCGAGCCTTCGCTGCTCCCCACCATCTGCCGCCTGCGCCGATCTTCACATAACGGACGCTCTGGGGGAGATTGTCGAGCATCGTATCAGGCTCTGCCAACAGCGCTAGCGAGCCTGTATTTGATATCGTAATTGATCATGAAATCGATCGCACTCTCTTTCAACCGTATAGCTCTCACACACGGTGCTTCTCTATATCTTGTCTACCATGTTGATTCAGCGAATAAAAGCAAGCTTTTTAGGATCACCAGGAACGGTGTATTCTGGAAGGAAGCTTCTTCCAGGTAGTTGGATGTATTATGCTTTCAATTTCAAAATCTACATTTCTACAATATCAAATCTGCCCCAAGGACACTTGGTTGAGGTTGCACAAGCCTGAGCTGGTCGAAAGCTTCACGCTGACCGAATTTGATAAGCATCTGCTGGAGCAGGGCAATGAGGTGGAAGCCGAAGCGAGGAAGCTATTTCCCGGCGCAGTATTGGTCTCTGCGACCGGCGACCAAGCGGTGAACGAAACTTGCCGGCTGATGGCCGGCGATACGGATGCCATTTTTCAGGCGACTTTTCTAGCTGGCGGATTTTTTGCAAAATGCGACGTGATCAAACGCGGAGCCATGCCGGGAACGTGGGACCTGTTCGAGATAAAGGGTACCAACTCTAAGAAGGAAGGGAATGAAGACAGGGATCACATCTCTGATCTGGGATTCCAAAAGCACGTGCTAGAGTTTGCCGGCGTAACAGTCGGTCACGCGAATATCGTGCATCTCAACAAAGAGTACATCCGGGCGGGAAATCTAGACGTTCAAGCCCTCTTTACCGTGTCCGACAGCACCGACCAGGTCGATGCACTTTCTGCAGGTTTGCTTGAAGATATGCATGCTGCACGAGAATATCTCAACAAGGCTATTGAGCCCAACATCGGATGTGATTGCCACTTGAGTGGGCGTAGCCGGCATTGTCGGACCTTCGCCTACTCGCATCCTGAAATCCCGGAATACTCGGTGCACGACATTGTGCGGATTGGGCAGAGTAAGAAGAAGATTGAATACTTGATGGACGAGCGTATTTTTGTCATCGATGAGGTGCCGGACGAGTATGAACTCGGCGACGCTCAACTAATGCAAGTGCGCGCACATAAGAGTCAGAAGTCTATTATAGACGTAGGCGAGATTGAGCAGATACTTGGTTCATATACGTTCCCACTGTACTTCTTCGACTACGAAACCTATGCGCCAGCCATCCCAGCATTCGATGGGTATGGTCCGTATGTGAAAATTCCATTTCAATTTTCGTTGCACACGCTGCGCGATGCTGAGACGAAGCCTGAGCACGTTGAGTTCTTGCAGCTCGACCGGAGCGACCCGACCCGCGCGGTCGCACAATTGCTTGATCAATATATCGATCCTAAGGGGACGGTGATTGTGTGGTACGCCCCATTTGAGCGGGGAGTGAACAAGGAGATTGGCGAGCGTCTGCGCGAATACGCCAGCCAGATGGAACGTATCAACGGTCAGGTGCGAGACTTGCGCGACATTTTTGCGAAGCAGCACTACGTGCATCCGGATTTCCGGGGGAGTACGTCGATTAAAGACGTGTTGCCTGTGGTGGTTCCGGAGTTGTCGTACGACGGAATGGCAATTAAGGAGGGGACTGCGGCGTCGGAGCAGTGGTGGGCTATGACTGCCGCCGGGACCGAGGCCGGTGAGCGAACCACTATTGCCGACGCGCTGCGCGCCTATTGCAAGCTCGACAGCTACGCGATGTATGCTATTTGGAGGAGGCTCTTGGGTCGTTGATAAATAGGTTGGTAATCCTCAATATCACGGAAAGATCACTGCGAAAGGTTATCGAGATGCTGACACCTGAGCAGAAAGGCACACTGGAAGAGGCTGGTACGTCGGTGGTTCGCATAAGGCTCACCA